>NZ_SJDS01000007.1:0-266267 GCF_004332175.1 Lysinibacillus sp. OL1
GTAGCTCAGTTGGTAGTAGCACCTGACTGTTAATCAGGTTGTCGCAGGTTCGAGTCCTGCCTTCGGAGCCATTTTTTATTTTGGGGAAGTACTCAAGAGGCTGAAGAGGCGCCCCTGCTAAGGGTGTAGGTCGGGTAACCGGCGCGAGGGTTCAAATCCCTCCTTCTCCGCCATGGGCCCGTTGGTCAAGTGGTTAAGACACCGCCCTTTCACGGCGGTAACACGGGTTCGAATCCCGTACGGGTCATACTAAGTGCAGTAGATGAATTTACATCTACTGCACTTTTTAATTTACTTGATATTTAGATTTATAACTTAGCTATAATAAATGAAAGCCTACACAGAATGATTAAACTGTGTAGGCTTGTTTTTTTTTAAAATAGTGATTAAATTTTTCGTCCTTTTCCATATGGGATGCAAAGAGGTGTACCAAAGATTGGATCTGTCGTCATTTGGCAATCAAGGTCAAACACATGATTAACTAAATCAGTGGTCATAATTTCTTCTGGTTTCCCTTGACGATAGACACCACGGTCACGCACTGTAATAATATGATCGGCATAGCGACAAGCAAGATTAATATCATGTAGGACCATAATAATAGTTCGCTTTTGCTGTTGGTTCAATTCGTATAGTAAATCTAAAACGTCTATTTGATGAGTTAAATCTAAGTATGTCGTAGGCTCGTCTAAAAGAATGATATCTGTATCTTGAGCAAGCGTCATAGCTATCCAAGCACGTTGACGTTGTCCTCCTGATAGCTCATCTACTGGTCTATCTTGTAAATGCTCAGTGCCTGTAGCTTTTAAAGCGTTTAAAACGATTTCTTCATCCTTTTCAGTCCACTGTTGTCGCCAACTCTGGTAAGGATAGCGACCTTGTTTCACAAGTTGTAGGACAGTTAACCCTTCTGGTGCAACAGGAGATTGAGGAAGAATAGAGAGGTTTTTAGCCACTTGTTTTGTTGATAATTTAAAAATATCCTCACCGTCTAATAAAACGGAGCCTTTTTTAGGTTTTAATAATCGAGCAATGGAGCGTAAGAGTGTGGATTTTCCACAGCCATTCGCTCCGATTAATACAGTAATTTCATTCAAAGGAATAGATAAATTGAGATCTTCGATAATATTAAAATCACCATAACTTAATGTTAGGGATTTGGTTAATAAAGATTCAGTCATGTAGTATAGACTCCTTTATTTTTTAGGGTTTCTAAATAATAAATAGATAAAGTAAGGAGCACCGATAGCAGCAGTAAAGACGCCTGCGGGTACTTCTAATGGGCTAAATGCTGTACGACCTATAATATCTGCAACCATTACAAGCAATGCACCAATTGCAGCGGATGCTGGAATAAGTACACCGAACGATGAACCAACAATGCGTCGTGCAATATGAGGAGCCATTAATCCTACAAACCCAATAGCACCAGCAAATGCTATGGCACTCGCTACTAAACTGGAACATAATAGAATTAAGTAAAGGCGTGTTTTTTGAACAGGCTGCCCTAGGCTTGATGCTGTATCATCACCTAATTCTTGAACATTTAACTGCCGAGTAATAAAAAAGGTTATAAGTAGAAGTACAATAATCAATGGAACAACGATTTGTACTTGATCCCAATCCGAACTTTTGACACTACCCGTAATCCATTTATTCGCTTCACTTGCTTGATAAATTGGGCCGATAATCATTAACATTGTAGTAATTGCTTGCATGAATGCCGACACGCTAATACCGATTAAGACAAGACGATTTGGTGTGACACCATCTTTCCAAGCAAATAGGTAGACTATACATCCGACGATAGTAGCACCTATGAATCCTGCTAATGGCAACCACTCTATACTAACTGTTAAAGAGTGATTAGAATCACTGAAAATGGCTAAGAAACCAACAACCGCTGCCCCACCACCAGCAGATATGCCGATTATATCAGGTGAGGCAAGTGGATTTTTAATGATTCCTTGTAAAACTGCACCTGCGACGGCTAACGCCATTCCAGCAAACAAGGCCATGAAAATTCGAGGCATTCGAAAATCAATAATAATCAGTTGATCAAAATCTGAGCCGTAACCAAAAAAAGCTTGTAAAACTTTAAATGGATTGATGAATGAATCACCAAATGATGCACTAAGAAAGAACACGGCAAGAGTTAGTATGCAAATCACTGTTAATTTTTTTATAGCTTGTACATCTATTAAAAATGAAATTTTTTGTTGAAGTAAACGAATTGTTTTTACATGTTTCATTATTTTTTTCCACCTTTTCGCGCAAGGTAAATAAAGAATGGTGTGCCAATCATAGCAGTCATGACGCCTACTGGAACTTCTTGTGGCATGATAATATAACGAGCCGCAACATCAGCCAGCAATAAAAGTATCCCCCCAAGTAAAGCAGCCATAGGAATAAGCCATCGATGATCAGTGCCGACAAACTTGCGCGCAAAATGGGGAACGACAATCCCTATAAAACCAATGGGGCCAGCAATTGCAACTGCTCCCCCTGCTAAAAAAATAACAATAAGACCGACCAATATCTTCATAAGTCCTAAACGTAAACCAAGACCTCTTGCTACATCATCGCCAAGAGCGAGAATATTCATTTTGGGGGAAATGATGAGGGCAGCAATCCACCCAATTACTAGATATGGTAGAACAGATAGTAGAATTTCAAGTTTTCTACCTTGTACAGAACCTGCTAACCAAAACAAAACTTGATCAAGCTCTGCTTCATTTGTAGCGAGTAAACCTTGCGTAAATGATGCAAATAGGGCACTGATGGCAGCACCAGCTAAAGTTATTTTCACTGGAGTAACAGCATCTCTACCTGAGAAACTAATCCCATAAACGGATAAAGCAGCGATTGCTGCACCAAGAAATGCAATCCACGCAAAAGATTGCAAGCTTGAAATGTGGAAAAAAATCATGGCAAAGACAACAGCAAAGCCTGCTCCTGCATTAATGCCCAAAATTCCAGGAGAGGCTAATGGATTTTTCGTTAAGGTCTGCATAAGCACGCCTGTAATAGCTAATGAAGCACCAACGCAACTGGCTATAAGAGCTCTTGGAATTCGAACATTTTGAATAATAAGATGCTCATTTGAATGGTTAAATTGTCTAAAAGATTCATACGTAGTTTGAATAGAAGTATTTGCATAACCATACACAATACTGATCCCCATAGAAAGAAGTAATAGTATGACTCCTACTAGTAAAGCAATCATTTTAGAATAATTATTTTTTAATATCATATTTAACGTGTACTCTTTTCTTGGAAAATTAATAAATTAGTTATTGACATTGATAGTTACATACAATACGATTAATATCGTTCTTAGACAGATGAAAGTGATTTTCATTCTCGTCAAATATGCTTAAACATTTTATCATATACATTGGAGGAAGAAAAGGTGCAAAAAGCTTTTCCAAAACTATTAGTTTTACTAGCTGTGGTTGCTATTTTTGTTCTGGCAGCATGCGGTACTTCTAAAGATAATGCCAAAGAAGAAAGTACAAAAGAAAGCAATGCTTACAGTGTTGACCATGCAATGGGGACAACTGAAGTAAAAGACACACCAAAACGTATCGTTGTTTTAACTAATGAAGGAACAGAAGCATTATTAGCTCTAGGTATTAAACCAGTAGGTGCTGTTCAATCTTGGACAGGCGATCCATGGTATGATCACATCAAGGATCAAATGGAAGGTGTAGAGGTTGTCGGTATTGAACATGAAATAAATATCGAAAAAATTGCTTCTTTAAAGCCAGATTTAATCATTGGCAATAAATTACGACAAGAAAAAGATTATGCTAAACTTAGCAAAATTGCTCCAACTGTGTTTTCTGATACATTACGTGGTGACTGGAAAGAGAATTTTAAATTATACGCTAAAGCAGTAAATCAAGAAACAAAAGGTGAAGAAGTTCTAAAAGCTTACGAAGATAAGTTACAAGCTCTGAAAGAAGAACTTGGAGAACAAACCAACCAAGAAGTTTCATTTGTACGCTTTATGGCCGATAAATCTCGTATCTATTACACAGATTCATTCTCAGGTGTGATTTTTGATGCTTTAGGATTTAAACGTGTTGCAGCGCAAGCAGATTTATTTAAAGATAATGCTAAACTAGGAAACTTAGCGATTGAAGTAGGGAAAGAAGCGATCCCTCAAATGGATGGGGATGTTATTTTCTACTTCACGTACATGCCAACAGGCGATGATTCAGCACTAGCAACTGAACAAGAATGGACACAAGACCCGCTTTGGAAAAACTTAACAGCAGTCCAAAAAGGCAAAGCACATAAGGTGGATGATGTCATTTGGAATACGGCTGGAGGCATTTTAGCTGCGAATATTATGCTAGATCAAGTGCAAGAAATCTTTGTTAAATAATTTTCTTATAAACTATACATGTATCGATGTTCGATACATGTATAGTTTTTTTATTTCCTAATATATACTCTCCTGGTACTTTAAAGTTAGATAGACTATGATGTAGAGAGTGATCATAAATTGAGGGGGATGGCGATGAAGGAAAAATTAAGGTGGGTTTATAATCAGCATTATTTAGAGCAAGATCATATAAAACAAGCAACAGCAATACTTCCATATTTTTCACTAGATCAAGTGAGGAAGGTTGGTCAATTTCAGCGTACATATAAGCAATTTGAGAAGACACCACTCCATCATCTTGAGGCACTATCTTCATATATAGATGTAGAAAAAATTATGATTAAAGATGAATCTTATCGATTTGGTTTAAATGCCTTTAAAGTTTTAGGCGGTATTTATGCAATTGCGCAATATGTTGCCAATAAGCTTGGAAGGAATATAGAGGAGCTATCGTTTGAACAGTTAAAAACTCCAGAAGTAAGAGCGCAAGTAGGCAATCTAACATTTATTTCAACGACAGATGGAAATCATGGTCGTGGTGTGGCATGGGCTGCAAGAGAACTGGGTTTTCAAGCAAGAATATATATGCCAGCTGGTAGCGCCGCTGAGCGGTTACTGCATATTAAAAGTGAAGGGGCTTTTGCTGAAATTACGACAATGAATTATGACGATACTGTTCGTTATACCTCACAGCTTGCACAAGAAAATGGCTGGGTCTTGATTCAGGATACGATGTGGGAAGGCTATGAAGAAATTCCATTATGGATTATGCAGGGGTATACAACCCTTGTACAGGAGATTGATGAACAGATTCAGCAAGCCCCCCAACACATGTATTTTTGCAAGCTGGTGTGGGGTCCTTTGCCGGAGCAGTAGTAGCATTTTTACAGCAATACTATGAGCAGGATATTACATTTGTCTTGGTTGAGCCACATGTCGCTAATTGCTATTATGAAAGCTTTAAGAAAAATACAGATCAATTTGTCACTGTTGGTGGGGAGATGCAAACTATAATGGCAGGTCTTGCTTGTGGTGAACCGAATCCACAGGCTTGGCAAATCTTAAAAGCCTTCATAAAAATAAGTATCTCGTGTGAGGAAGAAATAGCAGCAACAGGTATGCGCGTTCTAGGAAATCCTTTAGCTACAGACACTCGCATTATAGCTGGTGAATCAGGAGCGGCGCCATTTGGTTGCTTTTATGAAATAATGACGAATGAACAATATAAGGAATTAAAACATGCCTTGCACCTAAATGAACAGGCGAAGGTGCTGTTTATTAATACAGAGGGTGATACAGATAAAGAGAGTTATCGAGAAATAGTATGGCATGGGAAATATGCGAATCAATAGCAAACTAGTGATTTACTAGTTTGCTATTTTTACTTTTGTAAAAGGATTTGAAAGTATAATTAAGTTTAATTAAATTTTTTTACTTTAACTCTTGACCTTAACGTTGCGTCAAAGCTTACAGTAGCATTAGTGGAGGTGATGAGATGGAATATACCATTCAGGAGCTTGCTCAACTATCGGGTGTTAGTACAAGAACATTGCGTTATTATGATGAAATTGGATTGCTGAAACCAGCAAGGACCAATGAGGCAGGTTATCGATTTTATGGCCAATGGGAGGTCGATATGTTGCAGCAGATTTTATTTTACCGTGCATTAGATATGAAATTAGCGACAATTCAGGCTATTATTCAAGCACCAAATTTTCAGCATGCTGAGGCGCTCAAAACACATAGAGCTGCTTTGCTTCAACGCAAAGAGCAGCTGGAAACGATCTTACAGACAGTAGAAAAAACAATACAATCCATTGAGGAGGAACAACCAATGTCAAATGAAGAAAAATTTAAAGGCTTTAAAGAAAAGTTAATTGAGAATAACGAAAAGCAGTACGGCAAAGAAATCCGTGAGAAATATGGGAATGAAACAGTAGATGCATCCAATGCTAAGCTTATGAACATGACGGAGCAACAATATCAAGCGATGCAACAGCTAGAACAGCAAATGTTTGAACGTTTAGCAGAGGCAATGAAACTTGGAGATACTACAAGTGACATTGCGATGGAAGTGGCAGAGTTGCATAAACGCTGGCTCAACTTTACGTGGAAAGAGTATTCCAAAGAGGCACATGCAGGGCTGGCACAAATGTATATTGCTGATGAACGCTTTACAGCTTATTATGATGAACGTGGTGAAACAGGAGCAGCAAAATTTTTGCATGACGCCATTATAGCTTATACAAGTAAGTAAATAGGTCTTCCTTATGCTGACATGTTTTAGAAATCGTAAAATAGGAAAAAATGAAAGCATGAGGAGGAGATTATTGTGGATCAACAAGTAATGCAACAATTAAAAAGACAACTAGAGCAAGAATTACAAGAAATAGAACAACGAATAGAAGAATCAGAGCGACCTCAAGCGACAGAATTATCGAATTATGATAATCATCCAGCTGATAATGCAAGTGATTTAACGGATCAGCTTACAGAAATGGCTATTGATGAGCATCGTGGTGATAATGCTGAAGAAATAAAAGAAGCTCTTCAAGCAATGGCAGACGGTACATATGGCAATTGTACCGTCTGTGGTAAAGAAATTCCAATTGGTCGCTTAGAGGCAATGCCGCAAGCTCTGACATGTGTGGAACATGCAGAAAAGAAAGAAGACAATTTACGACCAGTGGAAGAAGATGTTCTTTCTTCGACACCAAAATCAGATGATTTTATTGAGCTGGAGGAATTCGGCTCTTCTGATACACCACAGGATAAAATTTAGTAAGTTTTTCCTCGCAGAAGCAGTATAATAACTGTAGAGGTGAGGATATGAAGATTATTGATTTACATTGTGATGCGCTTTTAAAATTAACTACTCTTGAAACGGCTAATTTTGCTGAGGATGTACGAATACATGCTAATCAAAAAAGATTGCAATTAGGGCAAGTAGAGGCGCAAGTGTTCGCTATCTTTATTGACCCAACAATCCCACAAAGTCTACAATTTCTTGAGGTCATGCGCCAAATCGAAGCATTCCATACTCACGTATTACAAACAGAGGGCATGGTGCATATTACAGATTGGGCACAGTTAGATCAATTAGCTCCCCACGAAATAGGAGCCATTTTAAGCTTAGAGGGCTGTAGTGCCATTGGCGAAGATTTAACAAAACTAACAGCTGTCCTGGATGCAGGGGTGAAATTAGTAGGTTTAACGTGGAATGAAGAAAATGCTGTGGCCCATGGTGCTGAACAGGATGCAACTCTTGGTTTAAAGCCATTTGGTAAAGAAGTTATACAATTATTAAATGAACGCGATATTATTATTGATGTGTCCCATCTAAATGAGCAAAGCTTTTGGGATGTCTTGCCGCTTGCAAAGCATATTATTGCAAGCCATAGTAATGCACGTGCACTATGTGATCACCCGCGTAATTTAACTGATGCCCAGGCAAAGGCACTTGTTGAGGTGGGAGGACATATCCATGTAGTTTATTTCCCACTCTTTATTGGCGAGGGTGCAACACTAGACCATTTAGTGGGGCATGTGGAGCATTTAGCAAAACTGGTAGGTGTGGAGCATATTGGATTAGGCTCTGATTTTGATGGGATTGATAGGACTGTCAGTGGCTTAGCCCATGCAGGAGAGGCGCAAAATTTACTAGAGGCATTACGTACACGCTTTTCAGATGAAGAAGTGTATGGTATTGCAAGCCAAAATTTCCGATGCTATGTAAAAAAAGAAGCAACCCGTTAAGGCTGCCGCATCTTAATAAAAGAAATAATGAATTAATAAACCGATTCCTAATAGGAAGCCGAAGAATGTATTTGTTTGCGCTGTATATTTCATCGCAGGCATTACCTCTTTGGCTTCTTTTTTGTCTCGGAAAATTTGAATGGCACGTAATGGTTTTGGAATACTTAGGAAGATGATTAATGCCCAAAACGTAATACCATCAACTGCTACAAGAGCAATCACCCATAAATAAGAGACGATAAAAAAGCCTGATAACACGGAAATGGCATTATCACGTCCTACCAAAATAGCTAAGGTTTTTCGTCCGCCCTCTGTATCACCAACAATATCACGTATATTGTTCGATAGCATAATGGCACCGACTAAAATCATGCTTGGTACAGAGAGCAAGACAGCATCTAATGTTACTGTAAGCGCTTGAATATAGAAGGCAATTAATACAATGCCCATCCCCATTACTGCGCCAGAAACAATTTCACCAAATGGCGAATAGGCGATTGGGTATGGTCCACCTGTATATAAAAAGCCAATAAGCATACAAACAAGTCCGACAACAGCTAACCACCAAGATGTTGAGGCACATATGTAAATGCCAAGAAGCATGGCAATAGCATAAAAGCTTAATGCAATCATCATAATTGTTTTTGGCTGTACACCATGACGGACAATCGTTCCGCCAATCCCGACGGAATGCTCGTTATCTAATCCTAATTTGTAATCATAATATTCATTGAACATATTCGTTGCTGCTTGTATAAGCATACTTGCAATGAGCATAGCAAAAAATAGTCCAAAATCAATTGTTTCTTTTTCAATTGCTAAGGCAATTGCTGTTCCTAGGAATACAGGAACAAATGAAGCGGTTAAAGTATGTGGACGTGTTAAATGCCACCACACTTTAAAACCCCTATCAGCTTCAATGACTTTGGTCATAAGGTCTTTCTCTCCTTCAAATGTTGTCGACTCTTCTTATTTTAAACGAAGATTGAGAAAATGGGTAGGTTCACAGCTTATTACATACTGTTTAATGAAAAAAAGTGATACAATAGAACATGCATTTATGAACTGAAAATAAAAAAGAACAATTAGCAACAGTACGAATAACGTGTTGCCAACTAAAATATGATGTGTTATTTAACCATCATTCATTATGTACATTGCAACAACGGAGGTAATTTTCATGCAACAGAAGTGGTACCAAGCCACAGAAGTAGAAGTGGACTCTTTGGGCCAAAGCCTTCATTTTTATATGGAAACAATTGAAGTAAGTCGCCTATCTGCACTGGCGTTCTATGCAGCTGGCGAGGAATGTTATAAAGGTGAACGATTTTATTGGCGAAATAGAGAAAAAACAATGACATTAGTTGGGCTAGGACATGCTCATACTATTCAAAACAACGCTAAAGAAAACCGCTTTGATGCAGTTGAAGCGGAATGGAAAAACATAACGAAAAACTGTCCAAAAGGTCAACAAGCGTTACAACCAATTTTGTTTGGCGGTTTTACATTTGATCCTCAAAATAATGTAGATGGGGAATGGACGGATTTCCCAGAGGCTTATTTTGCATTAGCAACGTTTCAACTGGTGATACGCGATGATAAAGCATACGTAAGTATTCACCTTTTGACACAAGACCAACAGGCTGAGGATCAGTTCGAAGCGCTAAGAAAAGAGCGCGATCATTTAATCCATGCAGCTCAGGTTAAAGAAGTGAAAACGTATACAAAACCTGAAATCACAAGTTATTTTGAACCATATAAAGAGCCTTATTTAGCCTCAATCGATCAAGTGACAGCATTAATTAAACAGAAAAAGGCAGATAAAGTGGTCATTGCACGATCACTTGCTTTGCAATTTAAAGAGTATGTATCCGCACCACAAGTACTTTCTCAAATTATTCATGAACAACCAGAAAGCTATTTATTTGGTTTAGAGCATAGACATTTATTATTTTTCGGAGCATCACCTGAACGACTTGTGAAGGTAGAAGATGGTCGAGCCTTTTCTTCTTGTGTTGCTGGCTCAATTAAACGAGGTAAGACTGCAGAGGAAGATGAGGCTTTTGGACAAAGTTTATTAAATGACCCTAAAAATGGCGGAGAACATCAGTATGTTGTGGATATGATTGCGGAAACATTCCGTAAAAATTGTGTGGACATGACGGTGCCAGATAGACCACGCTTGTTAAAAATACGAGATATTCAACATCTGTATACGCCTGTTGAAGGTCAGTTAAATCAGGATGCAACAATCTTACAATTGACTAAATCATTACATCCAACACCCGCTTTAGGTGGTGTACCACGCAAAGAAGCATTGGCAGCCATCCGTAAATATGAGCCGATGAATCGGGGACTGTATGCAGCGCCAATAGGCTGGTTAGATGCAGAGGGTAACGGTGAATTTGCAGTTGCCATACGTTCAGCAGCCTTACTAAATGATAAAGCTTATTTATATGCAGGCGGTGGAATCGTCGCAGATTCAGAACCGCAATCTGAATATGAAGAAACATTAGTAAAATTCCGTCCAATGCTTCGTGCGCTAGGGGGACAATTACATGAGTGAACGAAAAATACTAACAGATTATGTTTATAAAATGGTCGCATCGCTAGTGCAAGCTGGTGTAGAGAATGTTGTCGTTAGTCCAGGCTCACGTTCAACACCGCTTGCTTATGCGGTTGCTTCTACTAAACAAGTAAAAATGTATCGGCAGGTAGACGAGCGCTCAGCAGCATTCTTTGCGCTAGGGCTTGCTAAGGCAACTACTAAGCCTGTGGTTCTTTTATGTACATCTGGTACAGCAGCAGCTAACTATTTTCCTGCGATTGTGGAGGCAAGCTATGCACGTGTACCATTAATCATTATAACAGCTGATCGCCCACATGAATTGCGTGAGGTAGGCGCTCCACAGGCTATCAACCAACCCAATTTATATGGTTCACATGTGAAGTGGAGTGTTGATTTTCCGTTAGCAGATGGTGCTGAACCAACATTGCCCTTTATTGAGCGTCATCTTGCTCGTGCGGTAGCCATTGCCACGAGCGCACCTTTTGGACCAGTCCATATTAATGTACCTTTCCGTGAACCACTATTAATTGATTTACAGCAGGAGCTACCAGCAGTGACATTTAAGCACAGCAGTATGGGACAATTAACCCCAACACGCGTGGATCAACAGGAACTAACCTCTATTATACAATCAACTAAAAGAGGCTTTATGATCATTGGTGAGTTAGCTCTTGGTACAGAATTATCCATTGTTTGGGAATTTGTACGTCAGCTGAAGTGGCCTGTCATTGTTGAAAGTTTATCGAATATGCGTACATCCGTACCAGAGGATTGTTTACCATATATCGTGTCAACCTATGATGCCATTATGAAGAGTGATGACTTCAAAGCACTGGTGCAACCAGATACAGTAATCCGAATAGGGGCACAACCAGTTTCGAAGTTTATGATGCAATTTATTACAAAGTCACGTCCAAATGCGTATGTGATTATCGATGAAGACCCTATGTTTAGAGATGCTACAGGCGTTTCTACGCATTTTATTCATGCGAATGTCGATCAATGGCTAACAGAATTGGCTATCACTGAAACGGCTATCGAGGAAACCTACTTAGCCGAATGGCAAAAAGCAAATCAGCTTGCTTCTATGTTTATTGAACAATACGCAGAGGTAGAAAAAGATGAAGGGGCTATAGTCAGTCGTTTACTCAAAATGATTCCTGACGGTAGTGATATTTTCGTTAGCAGTAGTATGCCAGTGCGAGATATTGATACATTTTTATTGGCTACACCGAAAGATTTACGTGTTTTTGCCAATCGAGGAACAAACGGGATTGATGGTGTCGTATCAACAGCAATCGGTTTCAGTCAGGGAAATAATCGAGAAAGTTATTTACTGATTGGTGATTTAGCCTTTTTACATGATGTGAATGGACTCATTGCTTCCAGATATCAGGAATGTAACTTAACGATTATTGTGATGAATAATGATGGTGGTGGTATTTTTTCTTATTTACCACAGTCAACTGTTGAAGATCACTATGAGGATTTATTTGGCACACCAACAGCTCTTGAATTCCGTGACATTGCACATATGTATGATATGGACTATGTACGTGTGGAAACAATTTCTGAGCTTTCTGAGAAATTTTCAACATGTAAAAACCATTCTTTACGATTAGTTGAAATATTTACAGATAGAACCGAGAATGTAAATGCACATCGAGGTCTATGGAATCGAATTAATGCGGAGTTAAAAGCATGACAAAGTGGATGATTCGTGGTCTTGAAACCCATGTCGATATATGGAATGAAAACGGTGAATATACAGTCGTTGCCTTACATGGATTTACTGGTAGCTCAGCAACATGGCATAATCTAGCACAAGCTCTACCTCATGTGCGTGTTATTGCCGTTGATTTAATCGGACATGGTCAAACAGCTATTCCACAGCACGTACAGCGTTTTTCTATGGAGGAGCAATTACAGGATTTAGAAGAACTATTTTGTCAGCTTCATTTAGAGAAATTTACGCTGTTGGGCTATTCAATGGGTGGAAGAATCGCTTTATCCTATGCCATTTCGTATCCAACTCGTATCCATCAGCTCATTTTAGAAAGTGCATCTCCTGGCTTGCGAACAATGGAAGAGCAAAATGAACGTTGTAAGCGAGATGAAGCACTAGCGCAAAAAATAATGACGAATGGTGTACTGTCCTTTGTCAATGCTTGGGAAAGTATACCGCTTTTTGCTTCACAGCAACGTCTACCTAAAACTGTAAGAGAAACTATTCGAGAAGAGCGACTATCACAGAAAGAAGAGGGACTTGCTGGTAGCTTGAGAGGTATCGGGACAGGCGTTCAACCTTCAAATTGGGATAGATTGTCGCAACTAGAAATACCTGTCCTGTTAATTACAGGTTCATTGGATGAGAAATTTTGTAAAATTGCACTAGAAATGAAAGCGCTATTAAATACTGTTAAGCATTTAACAGTAAATGACGCTGGACATGCAATTCATGTGGAAAATCCCGCTGAGTTTGCTACAATAGTAGAGGAGTATTTAACGTAATAAACGATTACGTTAGCGCCTCGCTAGAAACGAGACGAATTTAATGATATAGGAGGCAATTCAATGACACGTCAATGGACAACATTACATACTTATGAAGACATTAAGTATGAGTTCTATAACGGTATCGCAAAAATTACGATTAACCGTCCAGAAGTGCGTAATGCATTCCGCCCAAAAACGGTAATGGAAATGATTGACGCATTCTCACGTGCACGCGATGATAAAAATATCGGTGTTATTATTCTAACTGGTGAAGGTGAACATGCTTTCTGCTCAGGCGGAGACCAAAAAGTTCGCGGTCACGGTGGCTACGTAGGAGAAGATGAAATTCCACGTCTAAACGTTCTTGATTTACAACGTTTAATCCGTGTAATTCCAAAACCTGTAGTAGCAATGGTAGCTGGCTACGCAATTGGTGGAGGTCACGTTTTACATGTTGTCTGTGACTTAACAATTGCAGCTGACAATGCTCGCTTTGGACAAACTGGACCAAAAGTGGGTTCATTCGATGCTGGTTATGGCTCAGGCTATCTTGCTCGTATTATTGGTCATAAAAAGGCACGTGAAATTTGGTACCTATGCCGTCAATACGATGCACAACAAGCACTTGATATGGGCTTAGTCAATACAGTTGTGCCTTATGCGCAATTGGAAGATGAGACAGTTCAATGGTGTGAAGAAATGCTTCAAATGTCACCAACTGCACTACGCTTCTTAAAAGCAGCGATGAATGCAGATACAGATGGTTTAGCAGGTCTTCAACAAATGGCAGGAGACGCTACACTTCTTTACTACACAACTGATGAAGCAAAAGAAGGCCGCGATGCATTCAAAGAAAAACGTCAACCAGATTTCGGTCAATTCCCAAGATTCCCTTGATTAGTATAGGGTTTAAAGCTCGTATCTTTTGGAGATACGAGCTTTTTATATGTCTTGAACAAGATTGAAGATAAAAATAGGGGATAGAAGCGGCTAAGCGGTGGATAAAACTCTCAAAGTAGCGGATAGAACTCAAGAGGTGAAGGCTAGAGATATTCACTAAAAAGCTAGATACTACATGGATAATAGACAAACTAGATGGGAAAGCGTTAAGATGTAGGGTGATTGGAGTGACAAAGATGTATCCTAACTGGATTTTACAAAGAGCTTATTTAACACCATTGCGCAAGGCACTTACCTTTAAAAAGCAAAGCTGGACTTTTCAAGAATTGAATGATGAATCGATAAAACGTGCTCGACAATTAGTAACACTTGGTATTCAACAGGGTGATCGAATTGCTATTATGGGGCCAAGTAAGCCTGAACTTGTAATCATGATGTATGCCTGCATGCATCTGCAATGTGAAATGGTGATGCTTAATCGTAGACTATCACAGGATGAGCTGGCTTATCAGCTAGAGGATTCAGAGGCTGTAGCGGTATTAGTTGCCGATGAGGATGTAGAAAAGCTACCATCTGAAACAACCTATCATTTATTTTCAGCAATTGAAAAGAGTGCAGAGGGTGCAGTAGATATTGTCAAGGAATGGCCTCTTCATCAAACAACAACTATTATGTATACGTCTGGTACAACCGGCTTCCCAAAAGGGGTTCGCCAAACAGTTGGCAATCATCAGGCTAGTGCCACTGCCTCCGTTTTAAATATTGGGCTACAGGCTCAGGACGTTTGGCTATGCGCGGTCCCTTTATTCCATATTAGTGGGTTCTCCATTTTAGTGCGTTCACTGCTATATGGAAATCAAATCTTTTTATATGAGCAATTTGATGTGGAAGCTATCGCACAAAATATTATGGATGGGGATGTCACCCATATGTCTGTTGTAGCGGTGACCTTGGAACGAATTCTACATACGCTAGAGCAACGCAATGTGAAAGCGTCATCTTATTTTAAGTTAATGTTAGCTGGAGGTGGACCTGTTCCCGTTGATTATTTAGCGAGAGCACATGCGTTAAATTTAGCTGTCGCACAAACGTATGGGATGACAGAAACCTCCTCACAAACAGCCACATTGGCAAGTGAAGATGCTATGCGGAAAATTGGTTCTGCAGGAAAGCCTTTATTTTTTAATCAAATAATGATTGCTGAGCCAAATGCTAAAGGTGAAGGGGAAATTTGCATTCGAGGTCCTCATGTCACACCAGGCTATATTGGACGTTTTGCACAAAAAAATG
Source organism: Lysinibacillus sp. OL1 (assembly GCF_004332175.1). Lineage (NCBI taxonomy): Bacteria > Bacillati > Bacillota > Bacilli > Caryophanales > Bacillaceae > Lysinibacillus > Lysinibacillus sp. OL1. The sequence goes on from NZ_SJDS01000007.1 coordinate 15,405, forward strand.
CAACAAAGGCTGGCTGGCTTCATACAGGTGATATTGGTTATGTGGATGAAGAGGGGTATTTATTCGTCATTGATCGAAGGGCAGATTTAATTATTTCAGGAGGAGAAAATATTTATCCTGCAGAAATAGAAAACGTACTACTCACACACCCAGCTGTCAAAGAGGCGGGTGTATGTGGTATACCTGATGAACAATGGGGGCAGGTACCTATTGCATTTATCGTATTAAATGAGCAGGTATCTGTTGAGCAACTAAAAGTCTTTTGTTTACAGAAACTTGCTAAATATAAAGTGCCTAAAGAAATGATTATTACAGACAGTCTTCCGCGCAATGGTGCGGACAAATTGTTGAGACGGAAATTATTACAATAAAAACTTTGTGAAAGAAGTCTTCTTAAAAGGAAGGCTTCTTTTTTATTTGAACTTTTAGCATGAAATTAATCATTTATTAACATAATAAAAAAAGAGAGGCATAAACTATTTAGTAAAGGAGAATGACTCATATGAGGAAATATATATATAATGTTGTCATTATATTATTTGTTCTACAAATGAGTCATGTGCAAGTATTTGCAAACTATGAAAAAGAAGATGTAGCAACAGCTCATTCAATTGAAACACTACAATCTCTCATTAATAAAGAAGTTATGCATCTATCATCCGAATTCTCGATTCGTTATACTGGTGACTTAGCCGAGATAAAAGATGAACTAACAGAAATTACTAAAAATGCAATTGAAAACTCTTATATTTATACTAATATTTCAAGTTTCCAATGGAAGTACGAGGGTTATAGCAATAATATTGTCATTGCCTTTGCATTTACGTACCATCTATCACAAACAGAGGCGTTATTTGTCGAGCAAACTTTGGAAAATATTATTGCACCTATGCATGGATTAAGTGACATAGAAAAACTACAGGCTGCACATGATTTTATTGTATTGTCCGCGGAATACTCTAAGGAAACAGAAGGAAGTCAATATTCTCCATATACATTATTAACGGAGAATAAGGGCGTCTGTCAGGCATATGCTTTAGTGCTATATCGAATGTTAGAAATGCTGGGTTTTGAGGTACAATATGTACCAGGAAAAGTAGGAGAACAGCTACATGCCTGGGTATTAGTGAAACTTGATCATGCTTGGTATCATATTGATGTGACATGGGATGACCCTTTGCCTGATCGTAAAGGAGAAGTTCGCTATCAATATTTTTTAGTGTCGGATCGCCAATTAGCACAAGATCATACATGGGATTATGCAAGTTTCCCCGCTGCAACAAGCGAAAAATATATAGATTTACAGGAAGAAACAAAAAGACAAAGTTTAGCAACACCTATACAACATCAATTGAATCAAATTATGGGGTTATCAATCATCGGAGAAAATCGGTTAGCCGTACAACAATTAGTGGAACAGCCGATGAAGCTTGTTACTCAAAAAACAAATAAACAAGACCATTTAGTTCAGTTTAACTTTACTGAGTGGCCACCGATGCTAGTAGAAAGTAGTATAATGGCTTTTGTTGTCCTTCAGCCAAAAGCTAAGCATGTGACTAAGCAAAAAACAATGAAGTGGCTAGGGTCTTTTTATCGAACGGAAAAACGGATGCCACAAGAAAAATACGTCATAATAAAGGAGGTGTCCCAATAGAGGGGCACCTCCTTACTCATATTATTGAACGCTTAAAGCTTTTTCTAATGTTTGAATATTTTTTTGCATCAATGTGAAATAGGTTTCCTTATTTTTTTCATCATCAGCTGTTAATACGCTTAAATTATGCAAGACAAGAGATTCTGCACCAACTTCTTTTTGAATAATCTCTGCTAATTTGGAAGAGACATTTTGTTCAAATAAAATATAGTGAATGTGCAATTCATTTGCTTTGTCTACAATCTTTGTTAATTCCTTTTGAGATGGCTCATTTTGTGAATTCAAGCCAGCAATCGGCACTTGAGTTAAGCCGTATTGACCAGCAATATAGCCAAATGCAGCATGGGATACAAAGAATGTTTTATTTTGTGCTTTGTCAGTCATTGCTTTGAAATCTTGATCTAAATCCTGTAATTCTTTTACTAATGCATCATAATTTGTGTTAAAAGTTGCCTCCTGAGCTGGCATTTTTTCAACTAGTGTGTTTTTGATAGCCAGTGCTAAGTCTTGACTAATTGTAGGAGATAACCAAACATGCGGATCGATATCGCCATGTTCATGCTCATCATGTCCATGTTCTTCAGCTTCATGTTCATGCTCTTCCTCGGTTGTACCGTGCTCATGCTCATCATGTGCGTCTGCTTCATGTTTTTCATCTTCTGCATGAACATGTCCTGTGCTTACAGCTAATTTTTCATCTGAAACGTCATCAGCAGTTGCCACCATTGTGACATCTTCGTTTGCTAAAGTTTTTTTAGCGTTTTCTACAAAGCCTTCAAGTCCTAAGCCAATATAGAAAAAGATATCAGCATCTGCTAATTTCATCATATCTTTTTGAGTTGGCTCGAAGGTATGTTCATTCGCACCAGCTGGGTAAATAGAAGCTACTTCAACATAATCGCCACCAATGCGCTGCGCAAAATAGCTTAACGGATAAACCGTTGTATAAACACTTAATTTATTTTTTTCCTCAGTCTTTTGGGATGTGGACGATTTGTCTCCACAAGCGGCAGTAAATAAAGCAAGAACTGCGACTAACAATAATACAGATAGTTTTTTCATATAAGTAAGATACCTCTCTTAAATAGTAATCATTACGATTTGTTTTTTAGAACAGTTATTATGATAACGCACAACTTAAAAAAGTACAAGAAAAAAATGCCCTCCGAAATTAATTCTTTTTCGAAGGCCATTTTTCAGGCACAGGATCAAAGCCACCAGGATGAAATGGATGACATTTGGATATACGTGTAATAGTTAAGAGAAAGCCTTTGAATGCACCGTGCTTTTGAAAAGCTTCGAGCCCATAAGAAGAACAGGTAGGATGAAAACGACAAGTAGGTGGCGTCATAGGTGAAATAAACTTTCTATAAAACTGGATGAGCCAAATAAAGGGGTATTTCATCGTTGCTCTTCCTTTTGCTGAGACGTAAGTTGTTCAGGCTTTGGATCAATTGTTTGTGTAAAAATATTATTTTTCTTCTTCATAATGATAATGACAGAAACACCAAACATTAGCATCATCATCGCAATCATAATGATAATTGGTAAAGGTACGCCCATTTATTTCACTCCAAATTCAGTAATGGTATTTAATTTTCCTCTTGATGATAGTTTTGTTTCGGTTTTTCATCAACAGTATGTTTAAAGGCATAGGCACGGTTGACACTGATAATTGTCGCAATGGTGATTAAAATAACGATGATAACTGCGACTATTAAGAGCGTAGTTAAACTCATAGTATTCACTCCGTTCTTTATTCATCATACCTATTATAAATTATCTGGTCCTATTAATTGTGAAGGAAGTTTGACATAAATGCGAATAAAACAACACCTATCACTCCATACTATGGAAAAAGGAGTGAATCGTAAAGATGGATCGTCAGCGCGTATATTTTTCACTTGCCAATAGAACGTATTATACCAACCCATATGCAGGACCATGGAATTTCGAACTCAATGTAGATCGACAGGCATTAGATGTATTTGAGAGAATCTTTCAGCAAATGCAACTGTTAGAAATTTCGAATGCATGGCGTGCACAGTTACCGTATATACAGTATCACCAAGATAGAGAAAATGATGAAATAGATAAAAGATTAATGAAAATCTATGCACTTGTTCATGAATATGGAGATGATGATACGAAGGCATTCGTTGAGCAGCTTCCTTATTTCAACAAACGTGTCTAGCGAATAGGGGAAAAGGTCACTGAATCAGAAGTGACCTTTTCTTCTATTAGCAAATGGCTTTTAAAATTGTAAAAACCGCTTCTCGAGGGACAATGATGGGGATAGTGAGTTGATCTTTAATCATGTTTTTCATCGTTGTGGAATAGCCCATACAATCAAGTATAAGCAAATCGGCTCCTTGCTCTTCTAATTGTTGTGCTTTTGACAATAAATGTTGGTTATCAAAGTGGTATGGGGAGCTTGCTGAAAAAGTTACATCGAACTGTGCTTTTTGCCATTTCTCTGCAACCGTTCGATGTTGTTCGGGTTCGGGGCCTATCAAACCAATGGCTAATTCTGTATGTAAGCCCTTCACTAAATTAGTCATCATACGATCAGGTAGTAAAAGATTTTTATAGGATAATTTATTCGTAAAATCTCCTGTACACATAAGTAGTATCCAAGTGAATTCATGTAGATCATCAATGCAGCTTTGAATATAAGGCATGAGCTTTTGTTTACTGAGCTTTACTTGTCGACCATTGGTAAGAAGTGTCACTAAAACATCTGGGTCCTCAAGAGAAGGCGAAAGTGTAGCAATTTCCTCTGAGGATAGTGAATCCAGTACACCGAATTCATGAACATGTAAACCTGCTTCTCTTAATTGCTGTATATCCTCTGCCATATCTTTACGAGGTGCCTGACCAATTGTTACAACGGCAATTTTCGAATGTTGCATTGCGTTCACTCCGCTTCGTAATATTTTTGTCCATTTACATAAGTTTGTAAAACCTTTGCTTCTGTTTCAAAAATAGGGTGCGACCAAACCACAAAATCAGCATCTTTGCCTTCCTCAAGGCTGCCAATGCGGTGATCAAGCTGTACAAGCTTAGCTGCATTGATCGTAATACTTTTGAGGGCTGTGACTTCATCTAAACCATAACGAATCGCTTCTGTGGCACAATACTTTAAGTATTGAATTGGTACAAATGGATGATCTGTCATGATAGCAAATGGAATATTATGTTCTTTAAAAACGGCAGCAATTGCGGGTGTAGAATGACGCGTTTCGTATTTAGATGGCGTTAACATATAGGGCCCAAGCGTTGCATGGAATCCACTTTCTTTAACGGCATCCACAATGAGATAGCCTTCTGTGCAGTGCTCTAAATGAAGCTTCACATTAAATTCTTTGGCAATTCTAATTGCTGTCATAATGTCATCTGCTCTATGGCAGTGAAGGCGAAGTGGCATGTCGCCTCGAAGTACCTCAATAAACGGGCGTAACTCAGCATTTTCTTTAATTTGCTCAGTTTGTTGTTGTTCATTGAGTTGACTTGCACGTTGGAAACCATCTCGTAAAAGCTGTGCAATGGCCATACGAGTCATCGGCTTGCGCTTATACTGATTGCCAAAGACGTTTTTCGGATTTTCCCCTAGGGCCCCCTTTAAACCGCTCCGCTCTACTAAAACACGAGAGGAAAGGGTAGGTCCTGCTGTTTTAAGAATGCTCCAAATACCACCAATGACATTGGCACTACCTGGCCCAGTTTGCACAGTGGTTACGCCCCCTTCTAACGCATGTTGAAAGGAAAAGTGTCGGATATCTACACTGTCTAAAGCGTGCATAAGAGGTGTAAAGGGTTCGCTATATTCATTGGCATCATTAATGTCTTCAGTGACTTCAGCCCATGTTCCGACATGTGCATGAATATCAATTAATCCTGGTGTAACATAAGCTCCCTGTAGATCAACTAGCTCTGCTTGTGGGGGGAATTCTTTGGCTGGTCCAATATAGACAATACGCCCATTTTCGATCCATAACTGTTCACAAGTATCGTTCTGCTCATTGACTGTATGAAACTTTGCATGATGATAAATAATCATTGTGTAAACCCTTCTTCCCGTGCATAAACTTTTGTTCCTTTAATATAGGTTGCGACAACCTGGGCATCTAAATTTAATGGATGCTTATCCCAAATAACAAAATCAGCAAGAAGACCATCACGAATAGCACCTGTTAGATGGGCAATCCCTAGAAAATTTGCAGCCCCGGTTGTCAGAGCATATAGTACGTCCTGGCGTGCCATACCTTCTCTTACAGCTAAGCATCCTTCTAATGTTAGATGCGAGGTGCTACTAACAGGATGATCCGTACAAAAAACGAATGGAATACTGTGCTTATACAGTTGATGATACAGTTTGGGTGATAGTGCCATCATCTCATTGTGCTCAATATATCGAAATGTAGGACCAGCTATAACCGTATTAAAGGATGTTTCATGAAGGAATGTAATTTCAGTGCCATGGATAATATGAAAATCAAAAATTGACCCAAATTCTTGTTGAAGGCGGCTAATGAATTCAAGATCAACGGCTTTGTGCGCTCGAATAACGATTTTCGTAATGGACGGCTCCTGTTGCTGAATTTGTTGTAATGTTTCTCTTAAAATTTTGGCGATGCCCATACGAGTGAGTGGTTTTTTCTTTTCAGCGAAAAATGTACTTTTTGCCTGATGTCCAATAGAGAAGGAATAAGCCACATCTTTAGAAATAACCATTTCATCAACCGTTGTATGTGTATGGTGAATAATAGCCGTTTTTGCACCAATCAAGCTTTTAGGAGAGGGAACAATGTGAGATGCGGTCACCCCATGAGAAACAGCTTTTTGAAAAGCAGTATCAAATGGGTATATGCCATCAACGACAGAATATTGCAGATGGGAGTCAAATTCATAGCTATCATCACCTTCCCAACGAATCCCTATTTCAGCTAGACCGATTTGTGAGCAGCTATCGATAAAACCTGGTGTAATATAGTAGCCATCTAAATCCAACTCTGTTTCAGGTGAATGAGTAGCGGGCTCAAAGTATTGCCCTTGCACTTGAAAAGATTGCTTATGAAAGCTACGTGTCTCAGAATTAAAAACAAGTCCATTTATATAGCGAGTCATCGGATCTAATCTCTCCTTATGAAGAGAAAAGCGGAGACTAGTATCTCCACTTTTCAAGTTTAATTATTTAGTAATGGAAACGTTTGTGCCATTTGGATGCACAATTTGTACGGAGTTATCAGCAGAAACCTCAAAGCCCTGTACTTTTTTGTTTACACCTGCAACTGTTTGTGTTGCCTCTAATTCAATACGTGGAACATCCGCTAAAATTAGCTTTAATGCTTCTTGGTATAATTTTGCACGTTCTTCTTGCACCACTGTTTCTGATACGGCACGTTCTAATAATTTATCCACTTCTGGATTGCTGTAGCCTTTACCATTTCCTAACGCACCAATTTGATTTGTGTGGAATAATTGATAAAGGAAGAAATAAGGATCTGGATACCAAGTCCAGCCACCAATATTCATTGGCGCATTACCCTTTGCCACAGTATCACTGTAAGTACCCCATTCAAGCACTTTTATTTCCACATCGATATTTAAGTTCTTCTTTAACTGACTTTGGAAAATCGTTGCGTAAGGAACACGTGCTTCTGATACGAAAATCTCTGTCTTGAAGCCATCAGCATAACCAGCCTCTGCTAGTAATTTTTTTGCTTCTTCTGGATTATATTTTGGTACCATATCAACTAACGATTGATCATATCCCCATGAACCAGGTGGTAATGGTAAATAAGAAACATCGCCGCCACCCCATTGGTTAACGCCAGAAATAATTTCCTCTACATTTGTTGCCATATAAATCGCTTCACGAACGCGTTTGTCAGCAGTAGGACCTACTTTGTTATTAAGATCAAGATAAACAATGGATAGACCTGGATTTGTTAAAAGCTCAAGGTTACTATCTTGGTTGATGATTTCTCGGTTTTGACCTTTAACGTCCATGGCAATATCAATATCACCAGAACGTAATGCGTTGGTCATCATATTTTGATCGGAGATAAACTTCATTGTTAAGTTATCGACATTTGGCTTATCGCCCCAATAATTATCGTGACGAACTAATTTTACTTCTTGGTCTTTTTTCCATTCTGTTAGTTGGAATGGACCTGTACCAACAAAGTGTTCAGAAAAATTATCGCCCCATCCTTCAACTTCTTCTTTTGGAATAATAATATTCCCTGCATCCGTTAGCATAGCAAGTAGGGCAGCATTTGGTGTAGCTAAGTGAATCTCTACTTCATAATCCGATAACACTTTCACTTCTGTCACACCACTTAAACGATTCATAGCAGATTCTTTAGCAGATCGTTCTAAAGAGTATTTGACATCTTCAGCTGTCATTTCACGGCCATCCTGATACTGACCTTTTTGGAATTTAACACCTTCGCGTAATTTGAATGTGTAGACTAACATATCCTCTGATACATTCCATTCAGTTGCTAACGAAGGGATGATATCAGATAGATCTTTGTTATAAACAACTAACGTATCAGCCATTTGGCGCATCACCTGTGATTCATAAACCCCAGTATATTTGATCGGATCAAATGTTTTTGCATTGGCTGACAGACCAATATTTAATGTGCCTCCAGAAGTAGCTTCTCCCTCTTTTTTATCCGTTGAAGTACTTTTCTCATTGTTTCCACCACAAGCAGCTAAAACACCAATTAGTAAAGTTAAAAAGAGTAGTAGTAAAGACTTTCTTACGTTTAATTTCTTCATATGCACTAGCCTCCTTAGTTTTTGTTTCACAATATGAACCGTTGATTCAAAAATGGTAGGTTCGAGATTAAAATTAGCACACTTGTAAATAGAAAGTAAATATAAAATTACAAAGATTCAGAAAAAAATATATTTACAAACAATTATTGAGTGGTGTACTATGTGGTTATTCACAATATGAACCACTGATTCTAATAATGAAAAGGAGGTCTTGCTAAGATGGGCTCATTTATTTTAAAAAGATTAGTTAACCTCATCCCGACACTGCTAGTAGTAGGAATTATCGTCTTTATTATTACGCGAATGATTCCTGGTGACCCGGCTTCAGTCATGCTTGGACCACAAGCAAGTGTAGAAGATGTAGAGAATTTAAGAGAAGAGCTAGGATTAAATAAATCCATGCCTTCGCAATTTATTTCATATGTAGGAGATCTAGCACAGTTAAATTTAGGATATTCCTATTCTTATAGTGAGTCTGTCATCGGACTTATTCTCGAAAGGTTCCCTAATACAGTGATATTGGCATTGGCAGCGCTGTTAATAGCCGTCGTGATTGGCATCCCAGCAGGAATATTTGCAGCGAGAAAGCAAAATACCATCATTGATTATGTTGTAATGCTTGTGTCATTAGTTGGTGTATCTATGCCAATTTTCTGGTTGGGCATCATGCTTGTCTTATTCTTTAGTGTTAACCTTGGTTGGTTCCCAGCGACTGGGATGGGGAATATCAGTGATGGCCTATGGACCTATTTGAAACATTTAATTTTGCCAGCATTTGCTTTAGCAACGATTCCAATGGCGACATTTGCACGGATTACCCGTTCAAGTATGTTAGAGGTTATTTCGCAAGATTATATTAAAACAGCTCGTTCTAAAGGTATTAAAGAATATTTAGTAATTGGTAAACATGCATTTAAGAATGCGCTAACACCGATTTTAACCGTGTTAGGAATGCAAATTTCTAATTTACTGGGCGGAGCGGTTTTAACAGAAACAATTTTTAGTTGGCCTGGGATGGGTCGATTAATTGTAGATGCCATTGATAAACGTGACTTTGTAGTCGTCCAAGGTACTGTTATTTTCATTGCGTTTATCTTTGTGCTTGTTAACTTAGTAGTCGATGTACTTTATAAAGTGGTCAATCCTAAGGTCAATTTAGAATCGGATGGGGGGAAAAAATAACAATGACTCAAGCAATCGTCCAAGAAACGAAAAAAAGAAATACGTTATTGCGCAAGTTGCTAAAAAATAAATTAGCGACAATTGGGTTAATCATTGTCACTTTAATGGGTATTGTTGCTATTTTTGCCCCATTGATTGCTACCCATCCACCGAATGAAATGATTGTCGGTAAATCGTTTTTACCGATGAATACAGAAGGACATTTATTAGGAACAGATAACTATGGCCGTGATCTGTTTAGTCGCTTAGTTTACGGTACACGAATCTCAATGATTGTTGGGATTGCGGCGGTGCTATTTGGTGCTGTGTTTGGCACACTGCTAGGCTTAGTGGCAGGGTATTTTGGTGGACGCATTGATTCCATTATTATGCGCACAATGGATGGTCTTTTCGCATTCCCATTTATATTACTAGCTATTACATTAATGACGGTATTAGGGCAAGGACTTGTCAATGTCATTGTTGCGATTGGTATTGCTAATATTCCAGGTTTCGCACGACTTGTTCGAGGACAGGTGTTAAGTGTAAAAGAGGAGGAATTCGTTGAAGTAACGCATTCTTTAGGTGCTACACATACGAGGATCATTTTTAGCCATATATTACCGAACTGTTTAGCCCCTTTAATTGTCTATGGAACGATGAGTACAGCTGGCGCTATTATTTCAGAAGCTGCCCTTAGCTTTTTAGGATTAGGCGTTCAACCACCAACAGCTTCATGGGGCAGTATTTTAAAAGATGGCAAAGACTTTTTAGTATTAAATCCCCAAATGGCGACATTTTCAGGCATTTGTATTTTATTAACAGTTCTTGGAATTAACCTATTAGGGGATGGATTACGCGATGCATTAGATCCGAAAATGAAAGTTTAATGGAAGGGGGTGGAGTCATGACTGAACGTTTACTAGATGTAGAAAACTTAACAGTAGAATTTAAAAGTGGCGGCTCTACAATGAAAGCTGTTAATGGAGTAAATTTACAATTAAATAAGAAGGAAACACTAGGTATTGTGGGAGAGTCAGGATCAGGAAAAAGTGTTACAGCCACTGCTCTCATGCGTTTAATTCCATCTCCGCCAGGAAAAATAACGAATGGAAAAATTCTATTTAATGGCCGCGATTTAATCGAAATTTCTGAAAAAGAAATGCGCAATGTGCGAGGCAATGACATCTCAATGATTTTCCAAGATCCAATTACAAGTTTGAATCCTGTCTTAACAGTGGGCAATCAAATTATTGAAGTCATCCAAGCACATGAAACAATATCGAAGAAAGATGCCGCTATCAAAGCAGTCGATATGTTAAAAATGGTTGGGATTCCTGAGCCAGAGAAACGATTAAAAATGTATCCTCACGAATTTTCAGGTGGAATGCGTCAGCGTGTCATGATTGCTATTGCCCTAGCTTGTAACCCGAAACTACTCATTGCTGATGAGCCAACAACTGCACTAGATGTAACTGTACAAGCTCAAATTCTTGATTTAATGAAAAAATTACAACAAGAACATGATACAGCCATCATTATGATTACGCACGATTTAGGTGTAGTTTGGGAGCTATGTGACAAAGTAAATGTTATGTATGCAGGTCGTACAGTAGAGTCTACTACAACAAGACAGCTCTATGAAAAATCTTTACATCCCTATACGTGGGGATTATTAGAGTCTCAAATTACAATGGGGACTCAAGAGCAACAAAGGCTGCCGGCTATTCCTGGTAGTCCACCAGATTTAACAATGCCACATAGTGGCTGTCACTTCTCAGCACGATGTCCTTTAGCGACAGATATTTGTCGTAGTACTGTGCCTGATTTAGTGGAAGTACAGGATAACCATTTTGTAGCCTGCCATTTACAAGCAAAAGATCAAATTGTCCCTAGGAAGGAGGGAATTTTTAATGCAACAGTACAATGAACTTGTCTTAAAGGTAAGTAATTTAAAAAAGCATTTTCCCATTAAAAGTTCAATTCCTTTTAAAAAACCAACACAATTTGTGAAGGCGGTAGATGGTGTAAGTTTTGAGTTATATAAAGGTGAGACACTGGGGATTGTGGGAGAGTCGGGGTGTGGTAAATCAACGGTTGCCCGTTTAATCAACCAGCTAATTTCACCAACAGAGGGAGTAGTTGAATTTAAGGGAACGGATTTAGCAAGCTTAAATTCAAAAGATATCCGCTCTGCTCGAAAATCCATCCAAATGGTTTTCCAAAATCCTTATGCATCACTCGATCCTCGTAAAACGATTGAATATCTTATTGCTGAGCCATTAGTGATCCATGGGATTGGTGATGAGGCATCCCGTAAAAAGCGAGTGGTTGAATTACTTGAAACAGTCGGATTAAGTGCATACCATGCAAAACGCCATCCACATGAATTTTCTGGTGGACAAAGACAACGTATAAATATTGCTCGGGCTCTTGCACTGAATCCAGATATTGTGGTGTGTGATGAACCTGTTTCAGCATTAGATGTCTCTGTACAGGCTCAGGTTATCAATCTATTAAAAGATTTACAGAAAGAATTCGGTTTAACCTATATTTTTATTTCACATGATTTGAATGTGGTGAACTACATGTGTGATCGTATTGCTGTCATGTATTTAGGGAAAATAGTAGAAATTGGCACATACAAGGAAATTTATAAGAACCCTCAGCATCCTTACACACAAGCCTTGTTATCGGCCATACCTAAGGAAAATCCTTTTGATAAAAAGGACCGTATTATTTTATCTGGCGATGTTCCAAGCCCGGTTAATCCCCCGAGTGGCTGTGCATTCCATAAGCGTTGTCGTTTTGCTACAGAAAAATGTGCAGAGGTCCAACCGACACTTGATACAGTATCAGCTACACATCAAGTATCGTGTCATTTATATAAGTCGATACAGCAAGAAGTATCATCAATTAACGAAAGATAAAATTTATTGAAGCAGAAAAAGGAGCGGACTGATTATGTCATTGAAGCATGTTATTGAATTATACGAGGTAATGGATAGTATTTATGTAAACGGAGACACGATTAAGAAGTATTTACACAATATTGATTCCACAGCAGATGTCAAGGTAAAAACTATTCAAGGCGAAAGCGGCTCAACAGATTTTGTTCGCGTCCTCGTGAAAGGAAAGAATGGCAAATCCTCTGGCGGAAATGCACCTACATTAGGAATTATTGGACGATTAGGTGGTATCGGAGCACGCCCTGAAATGACAGGCTTTGTATCAGATGGAGACGGCGCACTGGCATGTCTGGCAGGAGCAGCAAAAGCTATTGATATGGCCTTAAAGGGTGATCAATTAGAGGGTGACGTTATATTCTCCACACATATTTGTCCAACAGCTCCAACCTTACCACATGAGCCAGTGCCATTTATGAACTCGCCAGTGGATATTAGTGTCATGAACGAAAATGAAGTAGAAGACACAATGGATGCTATTCTATCAATTGATACAACAAAAGGCAATCAAGTATGTAACCATAAAGGATTTGCGATAACGCCAACTGTCAAAGAAGGTTACATATTAAAAATAAGTGATGATTTATTGCACGTATATACACAATCTGCTGGCATTTCTCCAATTGTGCTGCCGATTACGATGCAAGACATTACACCCTATGGGAATGGTTTATTCCATATCAATAGTATTTTACAACCAGCAGTTGCAACATCTAGCCCTGTTGTAGGTGTAGCGATTACAACCGAATCTGTTGTGGCAGGCTGCGCAACAGGTGCAACCCATGTTACAGATGTAGAGAATGTTGTGCGATTTGTGTTGGAGGTAGCAAAAACTTATGGTGCTAATAAATGCTCTTTCTTTGATGAAACACAATTTACACATATGAAAGGCTTATATGGTAGCATGCGTCATTTACAAACGAAAGGAAACGAGGTACACACACATGAATGATTTACAAGCACTTAAAGCTCAATTAGTAGATGCAGTTGAAAATCATCAAGATGAATTGATAGCGTTTTGTTCAAAGCTCATTCAAATTCCAAGTGTCAATCCTCCGGGGGATACGACTGAAATAACAGCTTTTATCGAAAACTATTTAAATGATGTAGGCATTACTTATCAAAAATATGAAGCTGCAGATAAAATGTTTAATTTAGTAGCTTCTATTGGAAATGGGGAAGGAAAAGAACTCGTTTATTGTGGCCATACCGATGTTGTTCCTGTCGGTGATCTATCAAAATGGGATTTTGATCCGTTTTCAGGAGAAGTGAAGGATGGCTGGATGCTTGGCCGTGGGGCGAGTGATATGAAAGCTGGTTTAGCAGGTGTTATTTTTGCAACAAAGCTATTAAAGAAACTGAACATTGAACTACCAGGGAAATTAACTTTGGCGATCGTACCAGATGAAGAAACTGGCGGTGAATTTGGTGTTCCATGGCTGTTAGAGCGAGGCTATGTGCAGGGAGATGGTTGTTTAATCGCTGAGCCCTCTTCACCTTTAAACCCAACTATTGGACAAAAGGGCTCTTACTGGTTTGAATTAGAGGTGCGTGGGGAACCTGGTCATGGAAGCCTGTCACCATTGGCTGGACGAAATGCCATTGTCGATGCAATTCGAGCTATACAAGAGATTCGTACACTATGGGATGTAGAAATCACAATACCTGAAGAGGTACAGCCACTTATCGAGGTATCAAAAAAATACATGCGTGAAGTGGAGAAAGATCGCTTGAAATATCAAGAAGTTTTAGAGAAAATTACTGTAAATATTGGTACAATTGAGGGAGGTACGAAGTCAAACGTAATCCCGGATTACTGTAAGGTCCAGGTCGATTGTCGTTTACCATTTGGTATTACACAAGAAGAAGTAACAGAAATCTTGACAACTAAACTAGATGGCTTGGCTATCGATTATTCAATCCAACGTTTTGGCTTCAAAAGCGTAGCCAATTATACGCCTGCTGAAAATCCTGTTTGCCAATCGATAGTGGAAAATATATCGTATGTTACAGGGCAAGAGGCATATGGTGTCATGCAATGGGCAAGCAGTGACGCTCGTCATTTCAGACAATATGATATTCCTGTATTGCAATACGGCCCAGCTTATTTACCAAGTATTCATGGTTATAATGAAAAAGTACGTGTTGAGGATATCGTACGCTGTGCAAAAGTTTATATAACTGCTGCTGTTGATTTCCTATATCAAAAGTAAGAGATTAGCTACTCTCTTACTTTTGATAAAGTGATATCAGGTGCTGACGGCTGCTAAATCTGTCGATTATTTCCCCCTTAAGAGAGAGATTTGCAGCCGTTTGTACAGATAAATAGTTCAGAAGGATGAGAGATATGCTAAAGACATTAAATTTATCAATTGCGGTTTTAAAAATGTTTACAAAGGAAAAGCCCACATGGGGTGGTCGAGAGTTAGCACTGGCGATGAACATGAATCATACAAATTTATATCGCATTCTTGAAACCTTCGAAAATAATGGGTTTATAACAAAAGATCCTATAACAAAAAAATATTCTCTTGGTATTGCATTATGGGAAATAGGTATGAATATGTATGATTCATTAAACATAGATCAGCTATGTATGCCAGTTCTTGATAAATTAAAGGATGTCACTGGAGAAACAGCCATTTTTACCGTACTGAATGGACTGGAAGCGTTAACATTACTAAAAGCAGAACCTGTAAATAAGGTAAAATTTACAGTTTCAAGAGGAAGTAGATCCCCACTGTATGTAGGAGCATCTTATCGTTCGATGCTTGCTTTTTTAAATGAAGAGCAAGTTGCAAAGGTCATAGATGAACCATTAACAGCTTATACAAATAATACGATGACAGATGCCACAGAAATAAGGGCAGAGCTAGAAAAAATTAGAACATGTGGCTATGCACTTAGTAATAGTGAGTATTCGGTCGATGTATTGGCGCTAGCTATGCCTATATTTAATAGTGAGGAGCAGGTCGTAGCGTCTATTACCGTTTCTGGACCAATTTATCGTTTTACAGAGCAACGTGTTCCGGAGTTTTTGGGACCTTTAACAGAAGCTAGAAATGAAATAGAAGGAATTATTCGTAGATATCATTTGAATTTTAATTAAGGAGTCCTATTATGCATCATTTACATGATATTGCACTAAATGTTTTAAAAGGCAATCTAAATGTTCATTCTTCAGAGTCACTATTAATTTTGACGGATAGCCACAAACAAGACATCGCGAAAATTTTTTATGAAGCTGGACTGTCAATTACTGCAAATACAATGTTCATGGTGATGCCCCTGTTAGAGAAATCCGGGCAGGAGCCAATCCATGCAGTTTCTGAGCTTATGGCTAATGCCGATGTTGCACTGTGTATTACCTCCCACTCCCTAACACATACACTGGCTCGTAAACATGCCTGTGAAAAGGGTGGACGTGTAGCAACAATGCCAGGGGTAACATTGGAGATGCTGGAGCAAGGTGCCCTTCATGCAGATGCACAGGAGATCGAAGCTACGGTAGAAAAATATGCCCTTTTACTTGATACGGCTAAAGATATTCGTATTGTCAAGGATGGCCATGAGCTGATGTTTAGTGTAGAAGGCCGTTTCGGAATACGTTCCACAGGGGTTATTCGTCAACCTGGTGAGTATGGAAATATTCCTTCAGGAGAATCATATATTGCACCAATAGAAACATCTGCGAATGGAGAGATTTTAGTAGATGGCTCTATTGCTAATATTGGTGTTTTAAAGGAGCCATTATTATTAAAAATAAAGAATGGTCGCTTAGAAGAAGCAGTCGGTCCTGATGGTCCACGACTACTGGCATTACTTGGTGAAGGCAATGGTAGAGTCATTGCAGAGTTTGGCATCGGAGCCAATAAAAGTGCCATCCTATGCGGCAATGTATTAGAGGATGAGAAGGTGTATGGGACCATCCATATCGCATTTGGCAGTAATGCGCCATTCGGTGGAGCCAATGCATCAGATGTTCATATTGATTGTGTTGTGAAAAGTCCTATCGTCTATTTTGATGGTCAGCAAGTAATCTAAAGAAAAGCGTGTCTTCCTATGAAGCACGCTTTTTTCATGCTTTACAAGACTGTAGCTTAGGGTTGCTTGTCATTGTAGGTTTACAATATAGTTAATATAGATGAATAGGAATGATGTTTAAATTCTGTCCATAAAATAGAAGTATGATGAAGCAAGTAACTTTTGTTTTGCAACAAGAAAGAACGTGAGGTTGAAGAGATGTTAACATTTACAGATTTACATGGCCTACAAGTAGATTTGAGTTTTACAAGAGGCGAATTTAAAGTAGAACCTAAACACGTCCTCGTCCTATTAAAGCATGAAAATAAATGGTTATGTACTGTCCATAAACGACGTGGTGTAGAAGTGCCAGGAGGGAAATTAGAAGAAGGCGAAACCTTAGAGGAGGCGGCGATTCGAGAAGTTTTTGAAGAGACGGGTGTTCATGTGAAGAACCTTCAATGGTTTGCAGAGTATGCAGTGTATGATGAAATCGTTTTTTGTAAATCCGTTTTCACTGCACAATTTTTAGCGCAAGAGGATATAGAATTTGATTTAGAAACGTCAGGCATGCTTTGGTTAACCGATGAAGAATTTGCTCAGCATCCTAACTTGAGTTTTCACATGAAGGATGAGGGGATGAAGAAAATGCTGGAGGAGCTGAAACATCGTGACACACAATGGTGATATTATCGAAAAACGCCCCTATCCTTCACCAAATCCAGCTATACGTTTAACGGAAATAACCTATCTTTCAATGGGCTTACGTATAAAAGGACTATTAGCAGAGCCAAAGACAGAAGGTACATATGATGGCTTTTTATATTTAAGGGGCGGCATGCAAAGCATTGGGATGGTAAGACCCTCTCGTATTGCACAATTTGCGGCGCAGGGCTTTATCGTATTTGCCCCATATTATCGTGGGAATCGTGGGGGAGAGGGTCGTGACGAGTTTGCAGGGGCAGACCGTTACGATGCGGTCTATGCCGTAGATGTACTCAAACAATTCTGCAATGACAATATTCATGTTTTTGGTTTTTCACGAGGTGGTATTATGGCTCTGTGGACAGCTATTTTAAGGAGGGATATTACTTCTGTTGTAACATGGGCAGGTGTTTCTGATGCAACAGCCACTTATTGGGAACGTACAGATATGCGCAGGATGATGAAGCGCGTTATCGGAGGAACACCTAATCGTGTACCAGAAGCGTATGATGCAAGGACACCTCTTTTTGAGATAGAGCGTATAACAGCTCCCGTTCTTATCATTCATGGCTATCGTGATGAAAATGTGGATATTGAACATGCCAGACAATTGGCATTTTTTTTAGAGGAAGCAAATAAATCATTCGAAACTTGGTATGATCTTACCTATGCACATCAATATCCACCAGCAAAAAATCGTGAAACTGTTCGTGCTCTTTGCAAGTGGATGAAACAGCAATAAAGCATAGAGAAAACAAAAAGACAAAGGGAACGAATTAATTGTTCCCTTTGTCTTTTAAATAGATGTTATTTTAATGGACCACCAAGTGTAGTGATGGCTTCAGAAACGTTTGAGAATTTCTTGAAGTTTTCGTTGAATAAGCCTGCAAGCTCAGCAGCTTTTGCATCGTATGCAGCTTTATCTGCCCAAGCTTCACGAGGATTTAACACTTCTGAAGGTACGCCTTCAACTGCTGTTGGAATGTGTAAACCAAACACAGCATCTTGTGTTGTTTCAACATCTGCTAATTTACCATCGATTGCTGCACGGACCATTGTACGTGTATAAGAAAGTTTCATACGGCTACCTGTGCCATATTCGCCACCAGTCCAACCAGTGTTTACTAAGTATACCTGTGCCCCATGCTCGTCAATTTTTTGTCCTAACATTTCTGCGTATACTGTTGCAGGAAGTGGAAGGAATGGAGACCCGAAGCAAGTAGAGAATACTGGTTCTGGCTCAGTCACACCACGTTCAGTTCCAGCAAGTTTAGAAGTGAACCCGCTTAGGAAGTGATACATTGCTTGTTCTTTAGTTAATTTACTGATTGGAGGTAATACACCAAATGCATCAGCTGTTAGGAAGATGATTGTTTTTGGATGACCTGCAACAGAAGGATCAACGATATTTTCGATGTATTGGATTGGATAAGCTACACGAGTATTTTCTGTTAGTGATCCGTCATCATAGTCACAAATACGCGTTTCTGGATCAACAGCTACGTTTTCTAATACAGAGCCGAAGCGAATCGCATTGTAGATTTCTGGTTCTTTTTCAGCAGAAAGGTTGATTGTTTTTGCATAGCAGCCACCCTCAATATTGAATACACCATTATCAGACCAACCGTGTTCATCGTCACCGATTAGCTTACGATCAGGATCAGCTGATAACGTCGTTTTACCAGTACCAGATAGACCGAAGAATAACGCTACATCGCCAGCTTCACCAACGTTTGCTGAGCAGTGCATTGAAAGAATACCTTGTTGTGGTAATAAGTAGTTCATGATACCAAAGATAGATTTTTTCATTTCACCAGCATATTCTGTACCACCAATTAAAATAATTTTCTTTTCAAGTGATACGATGATGAATGTTTCAGAAGCAGTACCATCAACCGCAGGATCTGCTTTAAAGTTAGGAGCTGAGATGACAGTGAAGTCAGCAACATGAGAAGCTAATTCATCTGCTGTTGGACGGATAAATAATTGATGAGCAAAAAGATTGTGCCATGCGTATTCATTAATAACTTGAATGCTTAATTGTGAATCTTTGTCAGCACCTGCAAAGCCTTTGAATACGAATAACTCGTCACGTTCTTTTAAATATTTTATTACTTTTACATATAGGTTATCGAACACTTCAGAAGAAATCGGTTGGTTGACTTTACCCCAGTCAATTTGATCTTTTGTGCTTTCTTCTTCTACCGTATATTTATCTTTAGGTGAACGACCAGTGTATTTGCCAGTTTCTGCACGAACTGCGCCATCTACTGTTAACATTGCTTCACCACGAGATGTAGCTTTTTCTGCTAATTGTGGTACTGAAAGTTGAACATTAATGTTACCGCCGTTTAATAATTCCTTCAGTTCGTTTGCAATTTCTACTGAATTCATCGATTAAATACCATCCTTTTTTATAGTATTCCCTTGATTTAGAGGGATTTTTTCTTAATTTCAAAAATAGTATAACACAATTGCTTAAATAATCTATACTAATTAAGAAATTATTTTAGAGTTTTTACCACTTTTCAATAAACTGACAAAAAATAATGTTTTTCGAGTAGAATACCATCAATCCTACTGTAATTAGGCACGAAAATTGAGCCACACATATGTTACCACAAGTAGCTAGGTATGTTGTAGGGATTAATTTGCTTCTATTTACATCATCATCCAAGTATGAAAAGTTTTTGTGTAATAAGTTCTTTCCTTTCTATACAGTAATACATAAGAAAATATTTGACAACGTTCGACCTTTTCAGTAACATGAGATTGAACGGATACTCTTATCCCGAGCTGGTGGAGGGTCAGGCCCTGTGAAACCCGGCAACCTGCATGAACTATTTCACGACATGCGTTGGTGCCAACCTGATGCAAGGGAACATCCCTTGAACGATAAGAGTGAAAGGTTACGCAGTCATTATTCCTTTCCTCATGTAAAGTAACGTGAGAAAAGGATTTTTTTATTGTTAAAAATCAATGTAAAGGTAAGTATATGTAGTTCTTTCCTTATTATAATGACGAATCTTTCGAAATCCTCGTGTTAAAAGCAGCAGTAACGGCTTGAGAGTTCAATCCTTAGGAGCGGACTTGACATGGGTAATGAGTACCGTATTCATACACAACTACTTATTGTAAGAGTATTTAGGAGGAAAACCAAATGACAAACCGTCGACTGTTTACATCAGAGAGTGTAACAGAAGGACATCCAGATAAGATTTGTGACCAAATCTCGGATGCCATTTTAGATGCTATTTTAGCAGAAGATCCAAATGCACGTGTAGCGTGTGAAACAACTGTAACAACAGGATTAGTATTAGTAGCAGGAGAAATTACTACTTCTACTTATGTGGATATTAAAGGTATTGTTCGTGACACTGTAGCTGAAATTGGCTATACACGAGGTAAATATGGCTTTGATGCAGAGAACTTAGCGGTGCTTGTGGCAATTGGCGAACAATCACCTGATATTGCCCAAGGTGTTGATCAGGCATTAGAGGCACGTGAAGGCTCTATGACAGATGCTGACATAGAAGCAATTGGTGCTGGTGACCAAGGCTTAATGTTTGGCTATGCATGTAATGAAACACCAGAGCTAATGCCATTACCAATTAGCTTGGCACACAAATTAGCACGCCGTTTAACAGAAGTACGTAAATCAGGGGAACTTGCCTATTTGCGTCCTGATGGTAAAACGCAA
This sequence comes from Lysinibacillus sp. OL1, assembly GCF_004332175.1. Lineage (NCBI taxonomy): Bacteria > Bacillati > Bacillota > Bacilli > Caryophanales > Bacillaceae > Lysinibacillus > Lysinibacillus sp. OL1. Next base: position 36,406 of record NZ_SJDS01000007.1, read on the forward strand.
GTAACGATTGAATATGATGACAATAATGTACCGGTTCGCGTGGATACAATTGTTATTTCAACACAGCATGATGAAGAAGCAACACTTGAACAAATTCAAGCAGATTTAAAAGAATTTGTTATTGCACCAGTTGTACCGAGTGAATTATTAGATGCTAATACGAAATACTTCATCAATCCAACTGGCCGTTTTGTAATTGGTGGGCCAAAAGGTGATGCTGGATTAACAGGGCGTAAAATCATTGTTGATACATACGGTGGTTATGCACGTCACGGTGGTGGTGCCTTCTCAGGTAAGGATGCAACCAAGGTAGACCGTTCGGCGGCATATGCAGCACGTTATGTAGCGAAAAACATCGTAGCAGCTGGCTTAGCAGAGCGTGCTGAAGTGCAACTTGCCTATGCGATTGGCGTTGCTCAGCCTGTTTCCATTGCTGTCGATACATTTGGCACAGGTAGAGTGAAAGAAAGCGAAATCGTTGAATGGGTACGCGAGCTATTCGATCTACGCCCAGCAGGTATCATTAAAATGCTTGATCTTCGTCGTCCAATTTATAAACAAACTGCTGCGTATGGACATTTTGGTCGTACAGATTTAAATGTACCATGGGAGCAAATTGATAAAGCAGACGCGCTACGAGAAAAAGCACGTTTATAAACTATTGAACTAAAGTAATGAAGTCATTAGAAAATTATTCTGATGTATTAATAAGCAAAGGGGCAACATTGCTCCTTTTGTTTTTTTTACAAAAATACCTCGCTAGGATTCGTGAACATATTCGGTACACGAAAACGCGAGGGATTTTTTCGTTAGTATTGATTTTTTGTGTAGGTTATTTATTTCTGAAGTGATTTATAATATTGACCTTTTTCTGCGTATTCTCGTACGATACGTTCCATATCCTCTTTATCTTCAGCATTTAATTCTCGGACAACTTTTGCTGGACGACCTAATGCTAAACTATTTGGAGGAATGACTTTACCAGGAGGTACTAGGCTTCCAGCTCCAATAAATGCACCTTCTCCAATCTCAGCTCCGTCTAAAATAATGGATCCCATACCAATTAAGGCATTTTTGCGAATTGTACAACTATGTAAAGTGACTTGGTGTCCAACTGTTACCTCATCTTCAATAATGAGCGGATATTTTGGGCTTTGGTGTAAACAGCAAAGATCCTGGATACTGACACGTTTACCAATAATCGTTGGGGAAACATCACCACGAATAACCGTATTAAACCAAATAGTTGTTTCGGCGCCAATTGTTACGTCGCCCGTAACAGTTGCGTAATCAGCAATGAAAACAGACGGATCGATCTTTGGCGTTTTATCTTTAAATGGATAAATCATGAAAATCGCCTCTTTTCTTTCTATAATGTAGTATTATCGTATCAAATACGCAACTTTATGGAAATATAAAATTAAAATGTGCTATTTATTTCGATATAATCAAAGTGTAATTATTTTTTAGGAGGACTATGTAATGTGGAAATGGGAAGCTGATGGACAAGCAAAAGCTGTGATTGCTATTCTTCATGGTGCTTATGAAAATCACCGTTGGTATGCATGGCTGATAGAGAAATTAAGATTAGAAGGCTTCCACATAGTCATGGGAGATTTACCGAATCATGGGGGTAATGCAAGGTTTGCTCGAGTCCATGATGAAGACTTCAAATTGTACAATAAGTATACAAGAAACCTGATTGAAAATGCTTTTTCATATAATTTACCAACCTTTGTAATAGGGCATGGACTAGGTGCAACATTAATCCTCCATACACTGCAAAAGAGACAATATGAATGTGCAGGCATTATTTTAACATCACCTTGGTTGCAACTAAAGCTATTACCAGGTAAATTAACAAATGCTTTAACAAGTCTAAGTGCGTTAACGGCCAATGTTAAATTGACACATGATATTACATTAGCGAAATTAACGCGTAGTGTTGAAGGCAGAGAAGAAATGAAAGATGATGTACCGCTCATGTCTGTTGTTTCTGTGAAATGGTATCGAGAACTTCAGCAGATGATGAAAAATTTAGTGATGCTGCCTAAAGGTGAAATGCCTAATATGCCAATGCTAATTATGACAGCTGAGAAGGATAAAATTACGGACACTCGCCAAACTCGAAATTGGCTTCATCAACAGGAATTCACGGAATTTCAGTTTAAAGAATGGGCAAATTGTTATCATAATTTATTTCATGAGGGAGAGCGCGAAGAGATTTTTATGTATATACGAGATTTTATTAATAATGCTCTTCGAAGAATTGGTTATATAATTAAATAGGTTTATACCCTTCCATTTACTAGGTTACTTACTTAAATATTGTTACTTAAAAATAATATTGTAATTTTCAGAAAAGTGTAATACTATAATGACTTAAAGTAAGGTAATTCAAATTGGAGGGGTAAAATGGATGTAATTGTAGAGAAGTTGAATGGTATTTTATGGGGACCATGGTTTATTTATGGCATCTTATTAATTGGGTTATTTTTCTCAATTATTACAAGGTTCCTACAAGTAAGGCACATTAAAGATATGTTTGTTTTAATGTTTAAAGGGGAGAAGTCAGAAAAGGGAATATCTTCATTCCAAGCAATGTCTATCGCATTATCAGGACGTGTAGGTACAGGTAATATTGCTGGTACTGCGACAGCGATTGGAATGGGAGGACCTGGTGCTGTCTTTTGGATGTGGGCAATCGCTTTCATAGGTGCGGCTACCGCGTATGTAGAGTCAACATTAGCTCAAATCTATAAAGAAGAGAAAGATACAGAATATCGTGGTGGACCGGCCTTTTACATAGAAAAAGGAATGGGCCAAAAATGGTTTGCAGTTATTTTTGCTGTGGCGGCTTTAATAGCAATGTTAATTTTGATGCCTGGTGTGCAGTCGAATGCCATCGCAGGTGCTGTTGAAAACGCTTTCGGTTTGGATACATGGATCACAGGACTTATAATTGTTGTGTTACTAGGTGCTATTATCATTGGTGGTATTAAATCAATTGCAAACGCTGCCCAGATTATTGTACCGTTTATGGCATTAGCCTATATCATTATGGCCATTATCATTATTTTTATGAATATTTCACAAGTACCAACGGTTATCGGATTAATTTTTTCTAGTGCATTTGGTGCTCAAGAAATTTTTGGCGGGGTTATTGGTTCAGCGATTGCTTGGGGTGTTAAACGTGGAATTTACTCCAATGAAGCTGGTCAAGGAACTGGGGCCCACCCTGCGGCAGCTGCGGAAGTATCACATCCTGCTAAGCAAGGAATTGTTCAAGCAGCATCTGTGTATATTGATACATTATTAATTTGTTCTGCTACCGCATTTATGATTTTATTTACGGGGATGTACAATGTACAAGATGAAAAGGCAGCTGAGGGAGCAGATCCATTTATTCATGTTGGAGAATTCAATAGTGGTGGATTAGCTGGTGATGAGCAAATGACTTTTGCGAAAAGTATTGAAGCAGGTGCAGCCTATACACAATATGCAGTTGACTCATCATTACCTGGCTTTGGTGCTCCATTTGTAGCCATTGCGTTATTCTTCTTTGCCTTTACAACAATCATGGCTTACTACTATATTGCAGAGACAAATGTCGCTTATTTATTTAGAGGTAGCACAGAAAAGATATTCATTTGGATTGCGAAAATTGCCATTTTAGTTGCAGCCTTTTATGGTACAATCCGTACGTCTGGTCTAGCATGGGCAATGGGAGATGTAGGTCTTGGTTTGATGGTTTGGATTAACGTTATAGCTATTTTAATTATCATGAAACCAGCTATTATCGCATTAAAAGATTACGAGAAACAGAAAAAAGAAGGAAAAGACCCAGTCTTTGATCCTCGTAAACTAGGAATTAAAGGTGCAGATTTCTGGGTTGACTATAATGAAAAACGCAATAACAAGTAGATAAAGAGCAAGGCGATCAGCTAGTTTGATAGAAACTAGCTGATCGCCTTTTAGCATGTCATTATTGAATAGGATATTCTTTCATTTTCTCTAATGCAATGACGAAGGGTGGATCATTTTGTTGATTCAGAAATGCATATTTTAAGACATGAACATATTTTTGTGGCAGTTGGCTTACATAATCAATGACCTTATCACGCTCTTCTTTTCCACCTGGATGACCATGATAAATAACAAGAACAATCAAACCGCCCACTTTTAAGAGCTTTAATATATTCTCAATGGCTTGGATTGTTGTATTAGGTCTTGTAATAATATCATGGTTGCTACCAGGTAAATAGCCGAGATTGAAGATTGCCGCAGTTACTGGCTTGTGAACAAACTGTGTAACTTCTTCATGCCCTTTATTTAAAACGAGTGCTCGGTGTTCTAAACCATGATCTAAAAGTCGGAGGAGTGTCGCGTCAACCGCCTCTTTTTGGACATCAAAGGCATAAACTTGCCCTTCATCCCCAACAAGCTGTGCCAGAAACAATGTGTCATGGCCGTTTCCAGCAGTTGCATCCACAACTGTATCTCCCTCTTTTATATTATCTTTTAATAACTGCTGGGCATATTGTAAAACGCGTTGTAGTATCATTTCATAACCTCTGCCTTATACAACTTCCCTTGCCAACTACCACGACGTTCAAGCTCAGCATCAATGCCATTCAGTACTTCCCATTTATTAACACTCCACATGGGTCCAATCATTAAATCAATCGGTCCATCACCTGTAATACGATGAATGACCATCTCTGGTGGTAAAATTTCTAATTGGTCTGCTACTAGTTTTGTATACACATCTTGATCTAAAAATTCTAACATACCTTTTTCATATTGCTTCACCATAGGCGTTCCTTTTAATAGATGAAGTAAGTGGATTTTAATGCCTTGGACATCTAATTGTGCAACTGCTCGTGCCGTTTCCATCATCATGTCATAGTCTTCGAGAGGCAATCCGTTAATGATATGTGAGCAAACACGAATGCCATGCTTACGCAATTTTTCAACGCCTTCCACATATGTTGCATAATCATGGGCACGATTAATAAGATTAGCCGTTTTCTCATGCACCGTTTGTAGACCGAGCTCAATCCATAAATACGTCCGCTCATTTAGCTCTGCTAAATATTCGACAACATCATCAGGTAAACAGTCAGGACGAGTAGCAATAGAAAGACCTACTACACCTTCTTGCGCTAAAGCTGCTTCAAATTTTTCTTTTAAAACTGGCAAAGGGGCATGTGTATTTGTGTAGGCTTGGAAATAGGCCATGTATTTGCCATCCTTCCATTTCTGGTGCATTTTGTCTCGGATTTCAGCAAATTGAACATCAATTGGATCTACCTTATTACCAGCAAAATCACCAGAACCTGCAGCACTGCAAAATGTACAGCCACCGAAAGCAACTGTGCCGTCGCGGTTAGGGCAATCAAATCCTGCATCTAATGCCACTTTAAAAACTTTATGACCAAATTGGTCACGTAAATAGCGATTCCATGTATAGTATCTTTTCCCCTCTGAAGGAAAAGGAAAATTCGTCTCTGTCATTTATTTCACTCCTCTAACGCTCTATTCTATCATGTGCATTTCGTTCCGTCATGGGGTAAGGGTAATATCATGATTTGGATAAAGAAAAATGGAAAGGAACAAAACTAAATACGATTGAAAATAGGATAGAAGTCTTGTAAAAAAGGTAAAATTATTTTCCTTGTACTTTTAAGTATTTCAGCATACACTAACTATTTAGAGAAGCGAAATAATGGAGGTCATCCTATGCCAAAACGTGTTTGGTTTTTAATTATCGGAATGCTTGTGAACACAACAGGCAACTCTTTTTTATGGCCTTTGAATGCCATTTATATGCATGATTATTTAGGCAAATCTTTAGCTATGGCTGGTTTTGTCTTAATGCTGAATTCTGCTGCTGGAGTATTAGGTAATCTATTAGGTGGTTACTTATTTGATAGAATTGGTGGCTATAAAGCTATTATGCTTGGTATCCTGTTAACGATTGCTTCATTAATTGGCTTAACAATTTGGCACGGTTGGCCACATTATGTGTGGTTTTTAACGATACTAGGCTTTAGTGGGGGTATTGTTTTCCCAGGTATGTTTGCCTTAGCTGGGGCTGCCTGGCCAGAAGGTGGACGTAAGGCTTTTAATACTATCTATTTAGCACAAAATGTCGGTGTTGCCGTAGGTCCTGCCCTTGCCGGTATAGTGGCAGATTATCAATTTGACTATGTGTTTAAAGTGAATTTAGGTATGTATATTTTATTCTTTTTCATTGCCTTATTTACATTTAAGCGTTTGGAGGCGGGCAGTATTGCACCTAAAAATGTCTTGAGCGAAAGTAAGCGAATCGTAAACAAGGCACCTTTCTATGCTTTGTTAATAATTAGTGCATCCTCCGTTTTATGCTGGCTAGCATATTCTCAATGGAGTGCAACCATTTCATCTTATACACAAGATTTAGGATTGGGATTAAAGCAATATAGCTTACTTTGGACAATCAACGGTCTTCTAATTGTCATTGGGCAACCGCTCATTGCACCGCTCGTAAAGCGGTGGGAACACAATTTAAAACGTCAGTTAGTATTTGGTGTAACGCTGATTGCACTTTCCTTTGGTATTATTGCCTTTGCAAACGATTTTAAAATGTTTGGAGCAGCGATGCTTGTCTTAACATTTGGCGAAATGTTTTATACGCCAGCGTTACCAACGATTGCTAATCAACTGGCACCAAAAGGTCGACAAGGGTTCTATCAAGGCATTATCAATAGTGCTGCCACTGGAGGACGGATGATTGGTCCACTATTTGGCGGTATTATGGTGGATCAATTTGGCATGATTCCTCTTGTTTTAACATTAGTAGTTATTGTACTATTGGCGATTATTCCATGTTTAACATACGATTATCCTTTAAAGAAGAACAAAATAGTAGCAGATTAATAATGTCGCACTGAAAAGAGCAAAAACGAGTATTAAGTACTTGTTTTTGTTCTTTTTTTATAGCAGATATTGAAAAAATGTTGTGACAGGATTACAATCATACATATTCAAATATTTGAATATGTAGTTATATGGAGGGGTTTTTTTATGGAAGAGGGCTTACAACAGTTTAAAGCGGATTTTTTCAAAGCATTAGCACATCCGTTACGCATCCGAATACTTGAACTCCTTGTAGATGGACAGAAAAGTGTCAATGAGATTCAAGATTGCTTGGAGAAAGAGGGTTCTGCTGTTTCTCAGCAATTAAGTGTATTGCGTGCTAAAAATATTGTTTATGGCGTGAAGGAAGGGAAAAAAGTTTACTATTCTTTAAGTGACCCAATGATTGGTGCATTACTTGGGGTGGCAAAGGATATTTTTAATAACCATTTGGTTAATACCATTTCTAGATTAGAGGAAATGACGAGTAATGAAGGTGACGAAGAGAATAAGTAAATCAATGATGATGACAAATTGAGCTTTGCTTATTATTTCGAAGGGAAGATTTATCTATGAAGTCACTGTTTACAGGACGCTTTGAAGGATATTCAGTTCAACATGTAAAGAAGGATTTATTGTCAGGGATTATTGTGGGAATCGTTGCTATTCCACTTGCCATGTCCTTTGCCATAGCATCGGGTGTGAAACCTGAATATGGGATTTATACAGCTTGCATTGCAGGTATTCTTATTTCTCTCTTTGGAGGTTCCAAATATCAAATAGGTGGGCCTACGGGGGCGTTTGTGCCAATTCTATTGGGGATTGTTCTTACCTATGGCTATGAAGATTTATTACTAGCGGGTTTAATGGCAGGGGTATTGCTTTGTGTCATGGGCTTTTTTAAGTTAGGGACTTTAATTAAGTTTATTCCACGTCCTGTAACAGTTGGTTTTACAGCAGGGATAGCAGTGATTATTTTTACAGGTCAAATCGCTAACTTTCTAGGGCTCACAAATGTTAAAAGGCATGAATATTTTATCGCCAACATACAGGAAATTATTAAGCAGCTTGATACGACAAATACGTATAGTATTCTTACTGCCGCGGTATGCTTGGTGACAATCGTGATAACACCAAAGTTTTTTCCAAAGGTTCCTGGAGCATTAGCGGGTATCGTTGTCTCTACACTTATAGCAACCTTCTTCTTTTCAGGACAAGTTGCTACCATTGCAACGGCCTATGGGCAAATTCCTAATACATTACCTCATTTCGCCTTACCGAACATCACGCTCGAACGATTACAACAACTTATTGGTCCAGCGTTTGTCATTGCAATGCTAGGTGGTATTGAGTCTCTATTATCGGCAGTTGTGGCGGATGGGATGACAAATAGTAAGCATAACAGTAATCGTGAGTTAATTGGTCAGGGAATTGCTAATATTGTGACGCCTTTATTCGGTGGTATTCCAGCAACAGGTGCTATTGCACGCACAGCGACCAATATCAAAACAGGAGCAGTATCCCCTATGTCGGGTATCATTCATGGTGTGTTTGTTTTAATCACATTATTGTTATTAGCTCCATATGCATCTCATATTCCGTTAGCAAGCATGGCTCCGGTACTGATGGTCGTAGCTTGGAATATGAGTGAACGACATCATTTCTCACATATCGCAAAATTAAAATCAGGCGACTCACTGGTATTATTGATTACCTTTTTATTAACGGTATTCACTAGTCTTACGTTAGCAGTTGAGGTTGGGCTTGTGCTGGCTGTGCTATTATTTGCGAAACGCATGAGTGAAAAGCTTGTTGTTACAAAAGTACTTCCAGATCATTCAAATAAAAGTGAAAAGGTACAGCCACATGTAGTGCATCAGCAGCATGATTGCCCGCAAATTAGTATGTACACCATTGAAGGGCCGTTGTTTTTTGGTGCTGCACAAATGTTTGAGCAAACGATTGAAAGTACTCTGCATCAGCAACCAAGAGTTTTGATATTACGGATGGGGAAAGTGCCCTTTATGGATTCTACTGGAGAAGCATATTTTAGTAATATCATAGAAAATTATAAAGCACAGGGCGGTACTATTTTGGTAACGGGTGTGCAAGGTGATTTAAAGGGTGCTCTTCAGCACAATGGTCTTTACGATAAAATAGGCGCGCAACATTTTTTTCAGCATACAGGAGAAGCGATTACAAAAGCTTTCCATTATTTGAACGCCAATCAATGCATTGGTTGTCAGCATTTTGCTTTTCATGAATGTAAGGATTTATCAAAGTCTAAGGAAGAAAAGGATTTAATTGTTCAGTAATGGGTAAGCTGTAAACAAAGGCTTGTGCTTTTCAATACTTTCCATTAGAATAAATGCAATATCATGTAAAGACTGTGATGAGGAATAGTAAATTTGTGGTTCTTTTTAGAGAGCTAGCGGTTGGTGGAAGCTAGTAAGAATGCAAGTTGAACTCGCCTTCTGAGTCTGCCCGCGTGAAACAGCGTGTGTCGTTTCTTCCGCGTTAAGGAAGCTTGAGCCGAGTGTAATCACTAATTTGGGTGGTACCGCGGGAGTACAAATTCTCTCGTCCCTTCTATAAGATAGGGGCGAGTTTTTTTATTTTTTAAATATTTTGTCAATTATAATGGAGAGCAGCACGATCAATCGAAGGAGGAAAAAAAATGAGTTTTAATCATGAACAAATTGAAAAAAAGTGGCAGCAATACTGGGCTGATAACAAAACATTTAAAACTGAAAATGAAACAGCAAAGCCTAAATTTTATGCATTAGATATGTTCCCATATCCATCAGGCGCAGGACTTCATGTAGGCCATCCAGAGGGTTATACGGCAACTGATATTCTATCGCGCTTTAAACGTATGCAAGGCTATAATGTACTTCATCCAATGGGCTGGGATGCTTTTGGTTTACCAGCAGAACAATATGCACTTGATACAGGGAATGATCCAGCTGAATTTACAGCTAAAAATATTGCAACATTTAAACGTCAAATTCAAGAGCTAGGCTTCAGCTATGATTGGGATCGCGAAATTAACACAACTGATCCAGAATATTATAAATGGACACAATGGATTTTTATCCAGCTTTATAAGAAAGGTTTAGCCTATGTGGATGAAGTAGCTGTTAACTGGTGTCCAGCACTTGGCACGGTATTAGCTAACGAAGAAGTAATTGATGGGAAATCAGAGCGTGGTGGTCATCCAGTAGAACGCAGACCAATGAAGCAATGGATGCTTAAAATTACAGCCTATGCTGATCGTTTAATCGATGACCTAGAAGAAGTTGATTGGCCTGAATCTATTAAAGATATGCAACGCAATTGGATTGGCCGTTCAGAAGGGGCAGAAGTGACATTTGCCATTGACGGTTCAGATCAAAACTTCACAGTTTTCACAACGCGCCCTGATACATTATTTGGTGCTACATACTGTGTGCTTGCGCCAGAGCATAAATTAGTGGAACAAATAACAACAGCTGACCAACGCCAAGCTGTTGAGACTTATTTAGAGAAAGTTAAAATGAAATCTGACCTAGAGCGTACAGATTTAGCGAAAGAAAAAACAGGCGTATTTACAGGCGCTTATGCAGTGAATCCGATTAACGGTAAAAAAGTGCCAATTTGGATTGCTGACTATGTGTTAGTGTCTTATGGTACAGGTGCTATTATGGCGGTGCCAGCACATGATGAGCGTGACTATGAATTCGCGACTGAATTTGGCCTAGACATCGTTCCTGTACTTGAAGGTGGAGACATCAGTAAAGAAGCATTTACAGGTGATGGTCAACATATTAACTCTGAATTCCTGAATGGCTTAAATAAAGCAGATGGCATTGCGAAAGCCATTGAATGGTTAGCGGAAAAAGGTGTAGGGGAGAAGAAAATTTCTTATCGTCTACGTGACTGGTTATTCTCCCGCCAGCGTTATTGGGGTGAACCAATTCCAATGATTCATTGGGAAGATGGCACGATTACGCCAGTTCCAGAATCAGAATTACCTTTAATGCTACCAAAAACAGATAATATCCGTCCATCAGGTACTGGTGAATCACCATTAGCAAATATTGAAGAATGGGTAAATGTTGTCGATCCAGAAACAGGTAAAAAAGGGCGTCGTGAAACAAATACAATGCCGCAGTGGGCAGGTTCGAGCTGGTACTTCCTACGCTATATCGACCCTACAAATACAGAGGCGATTGCAGACCCAGAGTTACTAAAACGTTGGTTACCTGTTGATATTTATATTGGTGGTGCGGAGCATGCTGTATTACATTTACTATACGCTCGCTTCTGGCATAAAGTTCTCTATGATTTAGGCGTTGTCCATACAAAAGAACCATTCCAAAAGTTATTTAACCAGGGAATGATTCTAGGTGAAGGTAATGAAAAAATGTCTAAATCTAAGGGCAATGTTGTCAATCCAGATGAAATCATTACGTCACATGGTGCCGATACATTACGTTTATATGAAATGTTCATGGGCCCACTAGAGGCTTCTGTTGCATGGTCTACAAATGGTTTAGATGGAGCACGTCGCTTCTTAGACCGTATCTGGCGTCTATTTGTCAGTGAAGAAGATGGCGCAATTTCAGCAAAAATTCAAGTGTCTAACGATCAATCACTTGAAAAATCATACCACCAAACAGTGAAAAAAGTGACAGAGGATTATGAAGGCATCCGCTTTAACACAGCTATTTCACAAATGATGGTCTTTATTAATGATTGCTATAAAGCTGATGTGATACCAACGACTTATGCTGAAGGCTTTGTGAAAATGCTAGCTCCAATCGCTCCGCATATTGCAGAAGAATTATGGCAACTATTAGGACACGATTCCACTCTTTCATATGAGCAATGGCCAACATATGATGAAGCAAAGCTTGTGGATGATGAAGTAGAAATTGCTGTACAAGTTGCTGGTAAAGTACGTGCTAAGATCGTCGTAGCAAAAGATGCTTCAAAAGAGGATATTGAAAAAGTAGCACTTGCCGATGAAAAGGTTCAAGAATACATGGCAGGAAAGAGCTTAGTGAAAATCATCGTTATTCCAGGCAAACTTGTCAATATTGTCGTAAAATAAAGAGATATAAAGTAAAAATGTACATTACTAAATTCAATTTTAGTAATGTACATTTTTTAATTTGGAGTAATCTTAAGCGATAAAATAAGGACTGCACCCATCTAACTGAGTGCAGTTCAATAAATAGTTCCTGATACAATTTAAATAATCAACCCCACAATAATAGCTGTTAGGATACTTACGAGCGTAGCGCCGTACAACAACTTTAAACCAAATCGAGCAACGACATTCCCTTGCCTTTCATTCAAACCTTTTACAGCACCCGAAATAATCCCGATTGATGAAAAGTTGGCAAAAGATACGAGGAATACAGAAATAATACCTAATGTACGTTCACTCATGGACTCAGCAACATCGCCAAGGTTAATCATAGCAACAAATTCGTTTGTTACTAATTTGGTTGCCATAATACCGCCAGCTGCCACAGCATCTGCCCATGGGATACCCATTAGGAAAGCGATTGGCGCAAAGATATAGCCTAATATTTCTTGGAAAGAGATGCCGATAATTATATCGAATAATGAATTGATTAAATCCATTAATGCTACGAAACCAATAAGCATCGCCCCAACAATGATGGCTACTTTAAAGCCATCCATAATATATTCACCAATCATTTGAAAGAACGCTTGCTTATGTTCATCTTCAATTGTTAAGATATCTTCTTTTTCATCTACAGTATATGGATTAATAATGGAAACAATAATAAATCCACCAAACAGGTTTAATACAATGGCCGTAACAACATACTTTGGCTCAATCATCGTCATATAAGCGCCAACTACTGACATCGAAACAGTCGACATAGCAGAAGCGCATAATGTATACATACGTTGTGGTGCAATCTTATCTAATTGCTTTTTAACAGTTATGAACACTTCGGATTGGCCTACCATAGCAGAGGCAACAGCATTATAGGATTCCAATTTCCCCATACCACTTACTTTACTTAAAAATAAACCTACCCATCTCATTAGAAAAGGAAGAATTTTGAAATGCTGCAAGATCCCAATCAGAACAGATATAAAGACGATTGGTAATAAAACGGCTAAAAAGAAGGGTGATTCTCCTTCATTTGCTAAGCCACCAAAAACAAATGATATACCTGCATTTGCATAGGACAATAAGTGATCAAACACTTTGGTGATTCCTTTGATTAGGACATAGCCGACCGTTGTATTAAGTAGTAAAGCTGCCAATAAAAATTGGATGATCAACATAATCACTATATATTTATATTTTATTTCTTTTTTGTTTTTACTCATTAATAAAGCTAAGGCAAAAACAAGTAACAATCCACAAAAGGATATTAAGTATCTCATAAGTTCCTCCATAAGTATCTGTGATATTTTGTCCTGATGTTCCAATTTCAGAAGAACAGCTAAAGATCTTAATTAGTCAGACGTCAGACAAACAATCTCACTATAACAGTTTTTTTGCTAGTTATTCAATAGATAATAGAAAAAAAGTATGCAACATGGCATACAAACAAATTCATTCTAAAAATGTAGGCTATTTCTTTAGGAGTTACTATTCATAAAAATACCCTCTTATTGTGTGAGGATTTTTTCTTTTTATGACCTTCATGTTAACGAAACTTTTTCGATTTTTTTGAAACCAACTAAGTTCCGATTACGACTATAGGGTGAATGTTTAGAGGAGGTGTTTAGATGAGTGAGCATTTGGTGGCCATTATGGAAGAACACGGAGAATATTGTTTACGAGTGGCTTATCTTTATGTAAAGGATTGGGCGATGGCAGAAGAAATAGTCCAGGATGTCTTTTTTTCTTATTATCGGCAGCAGGATCGCTTCGAACAAAGAGCATCTCTAAAGACCTATTTAGTTAAAATAACTGTACATAAAAGTCATGATTATTTGCGAAGCTGGAAAAATAAACGCCATCAACTGTTGGAAAAATTGCATATTGGTGCAAGTAAACGAACACCTGAAACGATGCTATTAGCACAGGATGAACGGACAACATTAACAAATGCTTTATTTGAATTACCTATTACTTATAGAGAAGTCGTCATCCTTTATTATTATCAGGAATTAAAGATTAGAGAAATTGCAGATATTCTTACATGTGCAGAAAATACAGTTAAAACCAGATTGCATCGAGCAAGGAAAATGTTACAGGAAAAATTAGCGAATAGTAAGTGGGAGGTGTTAATGAATGACAACTTTTAAAGAGAAATTGGATCAAGAACTTGGCGAAGCACCACGATTTACGAAATCCTTACAGGAGGATATTTTACGGCAAGTGCGGCAAACAAAAAAAACAAGACGCTGGTCTTACCCATTGATCATCATAGGCACGATTTTCATGTTTCTATTGATAATAGAAATCGGTCCATTGGGGCAGATAGAGCAAACGCAGCATGCTTCAATTGTTCAATTAGCACAGCAGCAATCTATAAAAAAATATACAATGATTTACAATTCAGATGAGGAGATCTTTAAGGCTGGTAGACCTGGGTGGGTCATTGGACAACGAGTAATGGAGCAAAGTTCAGAAAAAGAGTTATTACAACAACTATTACAGCAAGCTACAGTGACACAAATGAATGAGCGTATTTTTTTTAGATTACAACGTGATGTCTGGGTAGAGTTTGAAAAAGGTCAGGTTATGAAGCTGAAAATGTTCATAAACGAGGAGGATATCGGAATTGTTGATTATGACAGCAATTCATTTTATAAAGTAGATAATAAAGAGTTGGCCAAGGCTTATTTAGATCTTGCTCTCAAAGAAGATGCTAAATTTGGAATGTCAGGTTTAATCGTTATGCTAGTTTTTCTCATAGCTATCCAAATGCTTGTCGATAAACTAATGAGGAAAAAATTTACTATACCAAAGGAGTATGTCAATAGTCATCATAGACGTGCTGTTTGGGCTATTAAAATTTTGAATATCATTATGATCATGGTGCTCGTAATTAAAGGGTGGATTTTATTTACTGTTATCATTGGAGGATATTTGGCTGTCATCCTTTTCAGCTCTATTTTTATTGACTATTACTATGGTCGAGAGGAAAAAAGACATTATGTTTCCATTAGTTCGGCCATTGTTGGCTTGCTAGTACTAATCCTATTCTTATTTTATATCAGTTAAATAACTTATAAACCTGAACCCGAATAATATCGAGTTCAGGTATTTTTTTCAATTGTTTCAGTCTGAAGCATTAATTGATAAATACTTGAGATCATAAAGCTGGTAGCTAATCCGTAAAGCGTATTAAAGCTTAAACCAACACCAATTCCAATGATGATGGATAGTAGGATGACAAGCCAGCTATGCTTATGAATATGGCGATTCGTAAATAAAAGGATTAACAAAAACGGTAGCATGGTAATGTGCAGAAAGGCAAAAGAATAAATAACACCTAAAATCGTTAAATCGATAGATAAGAAACAGGTGAATAAAATAATCATCAGGCCAATCAAATAGAAATAATAGGGTCTTTTCGTCACAAAAAAACGTTTCGTTGCCCGCATGTCTACAAGCAAAGTTGTGACAATGGCTAATAGGACAATGACGAGAAAAGCAAATGTCAGAAAGCCTGGTTGTACTTCATATAAAAACGTAAAAATCAGTACTTGGAATTGGCCAAATGATCCGCTGTATAGGGCAATCATTAAAATTGCCGTAAATGATAGCGTTAATAACGCTAAAATTACACCTGAGGAAAACAGACTGCTACGTACTTTTTTAGGTTTTATAAAGGCAATTAAATACCATGTTGATTTATCAAAAAATACTTGTCCTAAAACGGCTAGTTGAATAATGACATAGAACAGCAGAATTTCACTATTTTTAAAATAAAATAAATAAGGGTGATATAAGCGAATACCCTCATATACGGTGCTTGCCCCATTTAGTACAAAGTAATAAATAGGGATAAAAATAAGTAATGAAAAAAGAGCAATAATAAATAAAATTTCCAACCATAGTATACTTTTCACTGACATGATGCGGTCAAGAAGTAAGATGCCGATTAAAAAGAAAAAAAGTGTAATAGGGACTGGAATATTTAACATAATTTCAGACAATACACTAATGCTTATTAATTGAATAAGCCAAAGTTCAATACCTGTTAGCAGGTAAAATAGACGTATAACCTTTAAATTCATTCCAGACAATTTACGCTGTATGGTAAAGAGCAAAAAGCTTTGTGTATGCTGATTTTGTGTGTAATCGCTCTTCTTCAGCAATGAACCAAGTATGATAAATGAAATAGCTGTTGCTAATGTATAACAAATGCCCGCCATAAAACCAAAAGAAATAAGGGCTGAAGGAGAGGATAATAATAAATTACCATTAATCCATCTCGCTAAAAGAATAATGACTCCTGCTGCTGTGCTTAAACTTGCAAATGGAACAAGCAATGAAAACTTCCTTAGCATACTAGTAAAGACCTTTACTCATTTTAGAGGATTTATATTGTCTTGGTGATTGATTATATTTTTTCTTAAACGCAACGCTAAAATAGTGCTGACTATTAAAACCACAGCTCTCAGCAATTGCAGACATACTTGTGTCTAGATTTTCATTGATTTTCTTTACAGCCATTTCTAGGCGATAATTATTAATGTATTCATTAATGCCAATAGACTGCTCCTCCAAAAATTTACGACTTAAATAGCTCGGATTTAAATGAATTTTTTCAGCAATAATATTGAGACTCAGTTTTTCATAATAGTTTTCATGAATATAGGAAAGTGCGCTTTGAATCGCATCATGGTTAGAACTCCACACCTTATATTTCTCCACAATAGCATCTAATTCACTTGCAATGACTGGTTTTGTAAGATAATCCTTTACCCCGATACGCAATGCTTGTTGGGCATATTCAAAGGTTTGATAAGCTGTTACCATGATGATGTCTACCTCATAAAGCGCTTTTAATTCCTTGCTCAACGTGATTCCATCTTTCCCAGGCATTTGAATATCCAAAAAGGCGATAGTCATACGGTGCTTCTTAGCTAATTGCAGAGCTTGTGAGGCATCTTGGGCAGTATGGAAGGTCCAATTTGGAAAATGTGGCTTTAATAAATAAATCATTTGCTCAAGCTCTAATGGCTCATCATCTGCGATTAAAATATTCATGGTGAGTTTCTCCTTTCTCCTTCCAGTTGATAGAAAGCCTAAGCGGGAACATGGATGGTAACAGTGTAATGCTGTTCATTGTTTTGAATCGAGAATAAAATATTTTCGAGCCCATAAATGAGCTCAAGCCGTTTTCTAATATTTTCGAGCCCATAACCTTGCTGCAGTTCGTCTACTACCTGTTCAGTAGTCATTTCTATTTTTTCTAAAGGCTGTGTATTTTTAATTTCAATTAATAAGCTATTAGCCATTTTTTTGATTGTAATGGATAGCTCTGCAGGTCCTATATGCTTTTCAAAGCTATGTTTATAGGCATTTTCAATAATGGTCTGCAGAATAAAAGGTGGTATTTGGACGGATAGTGCTTCATCATCAACATATTTATTTACAGTCAAACGATGGCCAAATCGTAATTGTTGAATATTTAAATAACTATCGACAAATTGTACCTCGTTCTTTAACGCAATTAACACCTCATGATTATTGTATTTAAATTTAAAAAATGTTGCCAAAGCCTCAATGCCCGCAACCAAATCTTCCTTCCGATTGATGCGAGCTAGGCTTAATAATGAATTTAATGCATTAAAAAAGAAATGTGGCTGTATTTGCTGATTCAACTGGAGAATATTTGCTCTTTGTAAATCCTGCTCAAGCTCTAAATTTCTTTTTTCCTCCTCAAGGCTATCGATTTGCTTTTCGAAAATAAATATAAAAGTAAGCAGAAAAGCTCCAATAATTGGAGCAATTACACATAGGAGAATATATATGTTGAAGGTTTCTGGTTGTAACATAATGACCTCTCCGTTTATTTTATAAGTGTAAGATACATTAAACTAAATTTTCTGCGAAATGGCAAGCTACCTTATGAGTTGCAGTGATCGCTCGTAGTGCTGGTACTTCTGCTTTACATTTATCTGTTGCGAATGGGCAACGTGTGTGAAAGCTACAGCCAGTAGGGGGACTAAGAGGTGATGGTAAGTCACCTTTTAAAATTATACGCTCCTTCCGATGCTGCTTATCAATGACAGGTATAGAAGAAAACAGTGCTTTTGTATAAGGATGATGTGGCTGAGTAAAAAGGGAATGCTTATCAGCAATTTCTACGACCTTTCCAAGATACATCACCATAATACGGTCTGAAATATGTCGAACAACACTTAAATCGTGTGAGATAAATAAAAAGGTTAAATCTAAATCTCTTTGTAGTTGTTTTAGTAAATTTAGTATTTGAGCTTGAATGGAAACGTCTAGGGCAGAAACAGACTCATCACAAATAATAATTTTAGGATTAACAGCAAGGGCTCTGGCAATACCAATCCGTTGACGCTGACCACCAGAAAATTCATGTGGATAACGCTCTAAGTATTCAGGACGTAACCCAACAAGGGACATTAATTCAATCATGCGTGCTTCTTGTTGCTCAGGTGGTACAATTTTTTGAATAGACATGGCCTCTGTTAACATTTTACGAATCGTTCTTCGTGGGTTAAGGGATGCATAGGGATCTTGGAAAATAATTTGAATGTCCTTGCGTGCAGCACGAAGCTCTTTTTTGTTCATATTCACTAAATTTTTACCGAATAACAATACCTCTCCAGCAGTAGGCTCATCTAATCTTAAAATAGAACGACCAGTTGTTGATTTTCCACAGCCAGATTCTCCGACAATACTGAGCGTCTCACCAGGCATGATATCGAAAGACACCCCATCCACAGCTTTTACAACCTGCTGTGGACCGAAGAGCTTTTCTTTTTTTAAGAAAAAATGCTGCTTTAAATCATTTACTTGTAATAGTGGTTGTGTGTGTTGTGCTGTTGTCATACTGTCAGCTCCTTCAAAAGTGTTTCTCCTTGCCATTCATTACTGTACATCCAGCACCTTACCTTTTTTCCTTGCTCAACAGTCAAAAGCTCAGGCTGTTGTTCACGACATAAATCTGTAGCAAATGGGCAGCGTTCTGCATAACGGCAGCCAATTGGGTAATTATAGGGACTTGGAACAGTTCCATGAATAGTAGATAATTCTTCTTGATCTTCGTATAGCTTAGGTAATGATTGAATTAATCCATTTGTATAAGGGTGTAGCGGGTTTTCAAAAAGACTTTCTGTTGTGCCTTCTTCTACAACCTGCCCCGCATACATAACAGCAATTTTATCGCAGATTTCTGCTACAACACCAAGGTCATGGGTAATGAAGATAATGCTCATGCCTAGCTGTTTTTGCAGGTTTTGAATAATATCAATAATTTGAGCTTGAATGGTTACATCTAGAGCAGTCGTTGGTTCGTCAGCAATTAACACATCTGGTGTACACGCTAGTGCCATGGCAATCATAATACGCTGTCGCATCCCACCACTTAACTGATAAGGTTCCTGCTTCGCTCTTTTTTCGGGTGCAGGAATCCCAACTAGGCGAATCATATCGACAGCCTTTTGCCATGCTTCTTTACGTGATAAGCCTTGGTGCAATCGAATGGATTCAGCAATTTGCTCTCCAACGGATAATACAGGATTTAAGCTTGTCATAGGCTCTTGGAAAATCATCGAGATTTTATTGCCCCGAATTTTACGTAGCTCTTCATCTGAGAGCTTCAAAATGTCTGTATTATTTAATAAAATTTCGCCATTGATGATTTTACCTGGGGGCGATGGTACTAAACGAAGTAATGACAGGGAAGTCATGGATTTCCCACAACCAGATTCACCAACAATGCCCAGTGTTTCTCCTTTTTGAAGAGTAAAGGATACCCCATCGACAGCTTTGGCAACCCCTTCACTCGAATAAAAATAGGTTTGTAAATTTTTGACTTCCAACACGGTTTCTTGTTTCATCCGTTTTTCCCCTCCTTAGTTTAAATCCATTCGTTTATTAAAGAATCGGTACATTATGTCTACAAAAAGATTTATGAAAACAAATATTAATGAGGCAACAAGAACGCCACCTTGTACGACTGGTATATCCCGTGTTCGAATGGCATCTACAATCATTCGTCCTAATCCGTTTACAGCGAAAACAGATTCAACTAAAACTGTTCCGCCAAGTAAACTACCAAACTGTAAGCCTACTACTGTAATAACTGGAATCAAGGCATTACGTAATGCGTGCTTTAAAATGATGATGTATCCCTTTAAGCCTTTTGCTTTCGCTGTTCGTATATAGTCTTGGTTTACAACCTCTAACATACTAGAGCGAGTCATACGAGCGACGATGGCAGCTCCACCAGCACCAAGTGTGACAGCTGGTAGAATAATATGTTTGGCACTATCCCAGCCTGCTACAGGAAGCCAGTGTAACTGTACAGAGAATACATACATTAATAAAATTCCTAACCAGAAGCTTGGAAGGGAAATCCCTAATAAAGCGACAACCATTAATCCTACATCCATCAACGAATAAGGACGGATAGCGGAGATAATACCCGCAATAAGCCCCAGAACGATGGTGATTAAAATACTATAAAAGGCTAGCTCGATGGTAATTGGTAATCGGGAGGTAATTTCCTCGAATACTGGTTGATTATTTTTTAAAGAGTGACCCATATCTCCTTGAAGAAGGTTTTTAATATAGTCTGTATATTGAACTGCTAATGGTTTATTGAGCCCTAAATTTTCACGTAATTCTGCAACTGTTTCTTGAGAAGCCCCTTCCCCTGCTAAAATAATCGCTGGGTCTCCAGGAATCATCTGCATAATGAGAAAAACAACAAGCGTTACACCAAGTGTTACAGGAATAATTTGAGCTAGTCGTTTTAAGATAAATAATGTCATGTGTCTTCTCTCCTTTAATTTTTCATTCTTGGATCAAGTGCATCACGTAAACCGTCGCCAAATAAGTTAAAGCCTAATACAAGTATAGAAATCATAATACCTGGGAATAGCGCCATATAAGGAGCAGTAAATAGGAAATCTCGTCCATTAGAAAGCATGGCACCCCATTCAGGCGATGGTGGCTGAGCACCTAAACCTAAGAATGATAGACCTGCTGCAGATAGAATAGCAGTTGCTAAGCGCATAGATGCTTGTACAATAATGGGAGATAAAATATTTGGGAAAATATGCTTAATTAAAATTGTCATATCATTTGCTCCAAGTGTTTTGACAGCATCGATATATTCTAATTTTTTAACTTCCATTGTGGAGCCACGTACAATACGAGCAAACATAGGAATAGAGAAAAACCCAACAGCAATTGTGACATTGATAAGGCTTGGCCCCAATGCACTGACAATCGCTAAAGCTAGCAAAATACCTGGGAAGGCAAGCATGATATCTAACATTCGACTAATAATAGAATCAACCCATCTGCCATAATAGCCAGCAATAAGACCTAAGAAAGTGCCGATTGTACCACCGAATAAAACAGCTGAAATACCAACACCAATTGATAAACGTGATCCATATAAAATTCGACTTAAAATATCTCGCCCTTTGTCATCTGTTCCCATTAGATGTTCAACGCTTGGTCCTTGTAATTTTTGATCTAATTGTACGTCGTAGGGATCGTAAGGGGCTAAAATGGGCCCGATAAGAAACATCAATATATATAGAAGTATGATGATGCCTCCTACGACAGCTGCTTTATTTTTTTTGATTTTGTTTAGGAAAGAAACAAGATTCTTTTTTCTAGATGCCTTGCGTGCATTCACTAAAACAGAACGATCGATAGTAGTTGTTACTTTATTCATATCGAAACTCCTTTTCTATTTGATTTGATTTCAATTTAGTGAAAAGCGTAAAGAATGTAAATATTTTATGGTCTATTAGTCAGAAAATTTAAAAAACACGTAAAAATATTAAAAAACAAGTGAATTTTATTTCTTTATAATTCGAAATGTAAGGAACAAATCACATAAGGAGGAAATGTTGATGAAGAAAATGAAGTTGTTTTTATTCATGGCACTAATGACTGTACTTATTCTGCAAGCATGCTCTACTGCTAGCAATAATAGTACAGAAGGTTCCAAAGAGGGATCAAAAAGCGTAGGAGGAGAATTAGTTGTTCTAAGAGCAGCAGATGCGACAAGTCTTGATCCTCACTTTATTACAGATATTCCATCAGCAAATATTATTCATGGCAAGGTATATGAAACACTTGTCGCTTTCGATAGAGATCGTAAAATTGTTCCATTACTTGCAAAAGAGTGGGAGCAAAAAGATGAAATCACTTGGACATTTACATTGAATGAAGGCATTAAATTCCATGATGGTGCAGATTTTAATGCAGAGGCTGTAAAAGCGACATTTGACCGAATTCTAGATCCTGCAACTGGATCACCACAGCGTGATAAATTATCTATGATTAGTGAAGTAGTGGTAGATGATGAATATGTTGTAACGTTGAAATTAAAAGAACCATATGCTCCGCTTCTATCTATTTTAGCAAGTCAAGAGGGTAGTATGATGAGCCCGAAAGCGATAGCTGAAGCAGCGGACGAATTAGCAACTCATCCAGTAGGGACAGGCCCATTTGTATTTGAAACTTGGAAATCTGGTCAAGAAATTACTTTAATTTCCAATAAAGACTATTGGGGAACTGTACCAAAAGTAGATAAAGTAACATTTAAAGTTGTACCAGAGGATTCTACTCGTCTAGCAATGATTGAAAGTGGAGAAGCACATATTGCTGAACAAGTACCTGTGACAGAGATTGATCGAATTGAAAATTCTTCAACGATGAATTTATTCCGTGCAGAAGGACTAGCAGTAGAATTTATCGGATTCAACGTAAAAGATACATTATTATCGGATGTAAAAGTACGTCAAGCTATTAGCTATGCTGTTGACCGTGAAGCAATTATTAGCGGTATTTATGATAATGTAGGGACACTTGCAAATTCTGCAATGAGTCCAAAAATTATTGGATATTCTAGTGAAACGAAACCGTATGACTATGATGTAGTGAAGGCAAAAGAATTGTTAAAAGAAGCTGGCGTTCAAGAGGGAACAAAAGTTAAATTACTGACAAGTGATCGTAAAGAGCGTATTAATATGGCGGAGGTTATTCAATCTCAATTAAAAGGAATCGGATTAGATGTTGATATTCAAGTAATGGAGTATGGTGCATTTATTTCTGAAATTACGAAAGAACAGCACCAAATCTTTATTAGTGGCTGGGGTAATGCAACGGGGGATGCTGATTATAACCAATACAATCTATTCCACACTGCTTCTATGGGACCTCCAGGAAACCATTTCTACTATTCAAATCCAGAAGTAGACAAGCTAATTGAGCAAGGGCGTTCTGAAGCAAACCAAGAGGCACGTAATGAAATCTACAAAAAAGCAATGCAAATCGAGTTAGACGAAGCTGTCTATATTCCAGTGCGTAACTATGAGCATTTAGCAGTCTACAGCAATGCTGTAAAAGGTTTTTGGTTAGATGCATCTAACTACACGATGATCAGTGGCGTTGAAATTGTAGAGTAAATAAATTTGGGGATAGACGGAAAATACCAATTGGGAGGAAACTATGAGTAAACTATTGCTGAAAAATGTGAGATTAGAAGAAGCATATGAGCGCGAAAATGAACACATTGTTGCTACTCGTACAGGTATTTATGATGTTCTAATCGAAGATGGGCATGTTCAACAAGTAGATAAGGATATAGTGGCTGATAAAGATGTAGAAGTAATAGATGCACAACAGCAACTATTAGTCCCTTCATTCCGAGAGATGCATATTCATATTGATAAAACGTATTTCGGCGGAGAATGGCAGGCACCAAGACCCATTACTAAAGGGATTTTAACACGCATTGAAGAGGAAAGAACACTACTACCTAAACAATTGCCGACAGCTGCTTATCGAGCTGAGGAAATGGTGAAGTGGCTCATTTCCCAAGGACACACACATATTCGTTCACATTGTAATGTTGACCCACAAATTGGGACAAAGCATATTGAAATTACAAAGCAGGTTTTAGCAAACTATCAAGATCAAATCACCTATGATATTGTAGCCTTTCCACAGCATGGCTTATTACGCTCCAATGTAGAGGGACTCGTCCGTGAGGCAATGGCAATGGGAGCAACGCTTGTTGGAGGCGTTGACCCATCCATTGTAGATCGCAATATCGAAAAGTCATTGCAAGCAACAATGGGTATTGCACAAGACTATAATGCAGGGATCGATATTCATATTCACACAGCGAACACCCTAGGCGAATTTGAATTTTATAAACTGATAGAGTTAACGAAACAAGCGAAAAAAGAAGGACAAGTCACAATTAGCCATGCGATGGCACTTGCTGATTTAGAACAGTCACGTTTAGAAAATTTAGTTCAAGCAATGGCTGAGGTACAAATGGATGTAACAACAACTGTACCAATTGATTTGAACCGTTCGACAATTCCAATCCCTTATCTTTATAACAATGGTGTAAAGGTATCAGTCGGACATGATAGCTTAACAGATCATTGGTCACCATATGGTACTGGTAATACGATTATGAAATTAAATGTCATGGCGGAGAGATTCCGTTTTATTGATGAATACTCATTAAGTCGAGCTTGGAAATACGCTTCTGGTGGTATCACACCCTTAAATGATGCTGGAGAACGTGTTTGGCCACAAGTTGGTGATAAAGCGAATATGCTGTTAGTGGATGGCGTGAGCACTGCTCATGTGATAGCAAGAAGATGCCCAATTACTACGGTCATTTCACAAGGCAAAATGATTCACCAACAGGATGTAGGAGAGTTGAAAGGAGAATTCAGATGAAGCACTGGCTTACAAATGTTCTACTTGAAACAGGAGAATATCTAAAGGAAAATGATACAGTTGGAACGAAAGTGGAGCTTTTTCACCTTGAAATTACAGATGGCTTCATTTCGCAAATTGTACCCGCAACAGACGCAATTGATTCTCCAAACGAAGTCACAGATATGAAAGGGAAGCTGCTATTACCTGCCTTTAAGGAAATGCATAATCATTTAGATAAAACATACTTATCTTTACCGTGGAAGGCTTGTGTGCCCGTAAAGAATTTAAAGGAACGACTTGAACGTGAAGCACAAGAGTTATCCGTTCTTGCTACAACAGGAAAACAACGTGCGGCTGCAATGATTGAAAAAATCCTTAAGAATGGTGCGAATCATATTCGTACACATGTCAATATTGATCCATACATTGGATTAAAAAATTTAGAAGGTGTTCTAGCGGCATTGGACGATTATAAAGATGTCGTGACATCCGACGTCATTGCCTTTCCACAGCATGGTCTATTAAGAGATGATGTCCCTAAATTATTGCGTGAAGCTTTACGCAATGGAGCGACGATGATTGGTGGCCTAGATCCAGCAGGCATCGATAACTCAATCGAGCCTTCTCTTTATGAAGTGATGGATATTGCACAGGAATTTAATGTTGATGTCGATATTCATTTACATGATGGTGGCCATGTTGGGTATTATACAATCGATAAATGGATAGATATCGTGGAGGATGCCAAATATCAGGGTAGAACGGCAATAAGTCATGCGTTTTCACTTGGTGATGTATCGATCATGGAACAGCATAAAATTGCAGATCGTTTAGCACAACAACAAGTAAAAATAATGTCAACGGTGCCATTTGATTTGCGACGATTAATTCCACCGATTGAATTACTAACAGAGCACGGCGTGGATGTCCATTTTGGTTGTGACGGCTTTTATGATTCTTGGAGTCCTAATGGCTCAGGAGATATTTTAGAAAAAGCGACTACTTTTGCAGATATTTCTCGTAAACTTGACGAACGCTCTATTCGACGAACATTAAAATATATTACAGGTGGTGTCACGCCATTAGATGCAAATGGTCAGAAGGTTTGGCCGAATGTGAAGGACGAAGCAAGTTTTGTATTTTTTGACGCAGTATCAAGCGCGGAAGTTATTGCACGTAAACCATCCAACCGAGTGGTTATGTCTAAAGGAAAGTTTATCAACTAAGCATAAATCTAAATCCCCCTTATTTAGATAACATAGCAAACTAGAAATTTTCTAGTTTGCTATACTTATGTTTTAATAGAAAAGATGAATAAAGGAAAGGAAAGTAGATTTGCCATTACTTATGTAGAAATCTCTTTATTTGCGGGTGCGATAAAATATGAAACAACTAACGATCTATATGATTTTATTTAGCTGTGTATTTTTTTGGGCCAGTAACTTCATTATTGGCTCTATTTTAATTGACCATTGGGATCCTTTAACGGTCGCCATTTTTAGGTTAATTGTCATTGTTCTCTTTTTAGGGGGGATTAGTTGGAAAGCAATTTGCCGAACAACATTTACAAGAAAGGATCTATTGTTATTGATTCTGGCAGGAATACTGGGCGTTTCCATTAATCACTATAGCTTTTATGCTAGTCTCCAGCACACTTCTCCTATCACTGCGGCTTTAATATTAGCCTGTGCACCGATTGTTACATCTCTACTGAATAAAATGATCTATCATGAATCACGTAACGGCATATTTTGGCTAGGTGCGGTACTTTCATTTGTTGGTGTTGGCCTCATCATTACAAAAGGGGCACTTATCACCATTTCAATCGGTGTGGGTGAAGTGTTGAGCTTAATTACAATGCTAAGCTTTGCTTTGTTTCTCATTATTGTCAATCATCTTAGTCAGAAAATGTCAGCCCAGTCGATTACGTTCTATACAAATTTAATAGGTTTACTAGTGCTCGTACCGTTTTCATTTACTATTTTGCCACAGACGAATTGGCAAGTTGCAATGCCCTACTGGTTTTTGCTCATTTTATCAGCGATTATTATTCACGGAGTAAGCAATTTAATGTGGAATCAAAAAATGAAGGAGGTCGGCTCAACAAATGCGTCGCTGTTGTTAAACTTTGAGCCAGCTATAGCTATGCTATTGAGTGCGGTATTTTTAAAACAATTCCCTACAAGTGTTCAATTATATGGCTCTTTATTAATCTTAGTAGGAATTTTACTGTGCATATATTATAAAGAAATTAAAGCAATTGTCCTTGAAAAAAAACAATGAATTAGCAAAAAAAGAGATGCTCATTTTTTGAGTACATCTCTTTTTTGCTGTTTCTGTAGCGAATTTAAAATAAATAGGTATGTTATTGGCAGAAAAGCAGTAATGGTCACGATACCATGCCATTGAAATAATGACCAAACAGGGCTTAGTATTGTACTTCCAGAGGCCACCCCAAGGTAATAAGCGACCAGATATAGACTAGAGGCGCTTCCTTTTTGGTAAAGAGCTAGCCGACTTACCAATGAGGAAGTTAATGCATGAGCAGTAAAAAAACCTAAACATGCTAGACAAAGTCCCATGACAATAATGAAAAGTGACTTGCTTAATGTAAAAAGTATTCCCACAGTTAATAAACAAACACCAAATGTTCGAATGGTATGTAATCCAACTTTTCCTGCGAGTGCATTAGCAAGAGGCGAACCAATAATACCTAAACCATACGCTAAAAAAATAAAAGAAATGCTTTGTAAAGATAATAGAAAAGGAGGGGCTGTTAAGTAATAGGGAATAAATGACCAAACTCCAGTAAAGGATAATTGTAAAATAACTCCTAATCCAAAAAGCATCAATAAATGAGGGTTTTTCAAATGAAACCAAAAGCCTTGTAAATCCTGTTGAATCGTACGCTGTTGTACCGAAAAATTTTTGGATTTAGGTAGCATCCACCAGACAATTACCATAACGATGCATCCCATAATGGCTAATGAAATAAATGCCATTTTCCATGAAAAATATTCAGTGACATACCCCATCATGAGTCTACCAATTGTTCCGCCTAGTGCATTACAAGAAATATACAATGCAGTGGCAAAGCCCATTGATTGTTGATCAATTTCTTCGCTAAGATAGGCAAGTGCTGCTGCAGGTACACCTGCAATAGCAAAGCCCTGAATAAAGCGTAATAAAATAATAGTAGAAAAAGAATCAGTTAGTGGCATGAAAAAAAAAGGTATGACAGTAAAAACTATGGATAAATGAATGAACAAAACTCTTCCATAACGATCTGATAAAAAACCTAGCACGATTAATCCAAGAATTACTGATAGAGTAGTCATAGATACGGATAGACTTGCAACGGATACAGAAATATGAAATTGCTCTGTAAAGAAGGGGAGCAGGGGCTGAACAGAATACATTGCTGCAAATACAAAAACAGAAGCCCCGCCCAAACTAATGACAATTGTCCAAAAAGAGCGATCTCTTATTGAATAACCCTTTGTATTTATACCCATCTTAAAACCTTATTTCATTTGCTCTGGTAACCAGAGAGAAAGTTGTGGGATTAAGACAACAAGTGCTAAGAAGATAATCATTAAAATGATAAACGGTATAACGCCTTTTACCACTTCCCCAAGTTTTTCTTTTGCAATACCGCTAACCACGAAGAGATTCAATCCAACTGGTGGAGTGATCATTCCTAATTCCATATTAATCGTCATAATAATGGCAAAGTGGATTAAATTTATATCGAAGTGTGCAAGGATTGGTAATAAAATTGGTAAAGTAATTAGAATAATGGAGACGGCTTCTAAGAACATACCCATGATAAAGAACAAAATATTGACAACTATCATAAAAATCCACTTATTTAAATCACTTTCTGCAATCCATGCACCCACTTGCTGTGGTACTTGTGCATTTGTTAAATAGAGTCCAAATAACGAAGCGGCACCTATTATTAAGAAAATCATAGCGGTAATATTAATAGATTCTACTAATACTTCGCGGAAATCCTTTAGCTTCATTTCACGATAGATAAACAAGGATACAATAAGACCATAGAAAACAGCTATCACCGCTGATTCAGTTGGTGTCACAACTCCTGAATAGATTGTTCCTAAAATTAAAAAAGGTAAAAATGCTCCCCAAATGGCTTTTAAAGATTTACGCCCACGTTCTTCCCAAGAAGCTGGTTGATCTCCATTAAATCCATTGCGTTTCGCATAAACGATAGCAGCAATAATTAAGATTCCTGTTAAAGCTAATCCAGGAAGAACCCCAGCCATAAATAATTCACCAATTGATTGCTCTGAGGTGATACCATAAATAATTAATGGAACACTCGGTGGAATTAAAATGCCTAATGTACCACCTGCTGCCACAAGTCCCATCGAATAACGTTTTTTATAGCCTGCTGAAATCATTGCTGGGATCATAATAGAGCCGATTGCTGCTGCTGTGGCAGGTGAAGAGCCTGAAATAGCGGCAAAAATAGCACAGGCAACAATTGTAACAACTGCAAGACCACCTGGCAGGTGACCAATCCATGCACGTAAAGCTTCAATTAAATATTTGGATATCCCACCCCGCGCCATTAATACGCCAGCCAGCACGAATCCTGGGATGGCCATCATAGGGAAGGAATCTAATGCAGTAAAAATGCGCTGTGGAATCATATTCATATTAAAATCTATTTGGAAGAACACTAGAATTGTTGATAGTGCTAAGCTAATAGCAACAGGTACTCGTAGAAATAATAGCAAAAAGAAACTAAGTAAGAGGATTAGCATATTCTTCATCCTTTCCTCGTAGAATATTAACTAATCGTTCTACGAATCTTAGTAAAAATAAAATACCTGAAAGAGGTAGGACTAAATATACAATCCACATTGGAATCCCGATATCAAGTGAAACCATACCAGATGTATAGCGATTTTCCACTAAAACAAAACCATAGTACGTGTAAATTAAGCAAAAGGCGATGCTCAAGCCTGTTGCTACTAAATCTAATAGACGTTTTTTCGATGGCTTTAATTTGTCATATAGAATATCCACCTGTATATGCTGATTGTGGCGAAGAGCTAAGCCAAATCCCAAAAATGTACCCCAAATTATAGAATAGCGTGCTAATTCCTCTACCCATGCTTGTGGTTCATTGAATATGTAGCGCATAATAACCCCATAAAAAATGAGTACAACACCTGCTACGAAAAAAATTCCAGCAAGAATTTCTTCTAAGTAGCCCCATATTTTATAAACGGCCTTCATGTTGATGCCTCCTTTATTTAAAGTTAAAAACGGATGCTTTTATTCCCACTGTAAATGTTGCAGTTTGAAGTGAGCTTCTTAGCACCCGTTTGTAAGTAAGCGATATACTAATAAAATTATTGATATTGACGATAACTCACTACTACGGGCAACTTCCTAACAAAGAATACCCAAGAAATTGTTGCAATTTCCTATTCCTTACATCAACTAATTGTTGGAATAGTAAGTTTTTTTAAGAACTCTGTTTATTTTAAATCACGAATACCATTAATTAGTTCTTCTGTGATAACATCAGTAAACTCTTCATAGACTGGTTCCAGTTGTTTTTTGATGGCTTCTTTTTCAGCATCTGATAGCTCAATGACCTCAATACCAGAGTTTTTAATGTTTTCGAATGATTTTCCGTTTTCTTCCGCAGCTAAATCCCAAGCTAACGTTGTTGCCTCATTCAATGATTCTTCAACTGCTGTCAATAGCTCTGAAGGTATTTTTTCCCAGAATGTTTTGTTTACAAAGATGGCATAGTCTAGACGACCATGTTCAGATACGGAGAAGTATTTTTGAACTTCTTGATATTTTTGAGTATCAAAGTTATTAAATGTGTTTTCTTGTCCATCTACTGTTCCTTGTTGTAAGGCAGCGTATGTTTCACCAAATGCAATTGTCGCAGAACCAGCATTCAAAGCTTTAAACTGCGATTCTAAAACTTTACCTGCTTGTGCTCTGAATTTTAGTCCTTTAAAATCGTCCACTGTCACAAGTGGGTGTTTGTTATTGGAAAAGTGTTTAAAGCCATTTTCCCAGAAAACGAGACCTTTAATATCGTTAGCTGCTAGTTGGTCAGATTCTAGAATCAGCTTTGCAACATCTGAATTAAAGAACTTACGAGCATGCTCTTGATTTTCAAAAAGGTAAGGCATATCAACATATTGCCAACGAGGATCGATTTTTACCATTTTCGTTACAGAAGGAGCAATCATATGCACATTTCCTGATACTAAGGCATCTAATTCATCATTATCTCCATATAGTTGTGAGGATGGATAAACC
Organism: Lysinibacillus sp. OL1; assembly: GCF_004332175.1. Classification (NCBI taxonomy): domain Bacteria; kingdom Bacillati; phylum Bacillota; class Bacilli; order Caryophanales; family Bacillaceae; genus Lysinibacillus; species Lysinibacillus sp. OL1. Next base: position 67,532 of record NZ_SJDS01000007.1, read on the forward strand.
TCAACTTTCACTTTACCTTCTGTTTTTTCATCCACTAGTTTTGCAAATGCCTCAGCTGCTTTACCTTTAACACTATCAATTGAAGTTACATGAGAGAATTTAATAACAAGAGGTTTTTCTTTGGTGTAGCCACCATCTCCCTCAGCTGCTGGAGCAGAAGCTGCTTCTTTTTTTTCGCCACCACAAGCCGCAAGTACGACTAAAAGCAAAGCCATGAATGACATGAAAAGCCATTTTTTCATTCTATATCCCCCTAAAATTTATATTTATAGTTAAAAGGGCAACCTTTTAAACCTTAGTTAATGAAATTGATTTTTAGGAAGTGCCTCAATATATTTAAAACCATAATTTTCTGCATAATAGTCGTATACAGGTTTAAAGGCGTTCTCCCAATCCTCTATTTCTTCCTCCGTTAAATAATGAATTTGTATGCATTGACATGCTTCCATTTCCTGAAGTCTTTCCGTACTTAAATTCTCTGCTTGTTGCCACTCCCATTTTTGTACTTCCTCAAGAGTATCAATCAAAAGCTCCTGTACATTTTTAGGGAGGGAATTCCAAAATTCATTATTCATTAATAACAAATAGCCTAGATAACCATGATTACTAATAGTTAAGTAATCTTGAAGTGAATGTAGATTTTTGCTTGTAATATTAGTTAGCGTATTTTCTTGCCCATCAACATTGCCTTTTTGTAGTTGATGGAAGACCGTATTAAAATCAATTCGTCTAGGATAGGCACCGGCAATGGAAAATTGCTCAGCTAAAATATCACTTGGCATTATTCTCATGCGTAAGCCTTGTAGATCAGTTAAGTTTTGGATGGGACGAATACTATTACTTAACTGTTTAAAGCCACTATCCCATACGCCCATCGAGATTAGATTGTGTTTATTTAATCTCTTCATTAATGATTGTCCAACTTCGCTTTCAACATATGTATGAACTTCTTTTGCATTTTTAAATGCATAAGGTAAATCCATGACAGACCATTCGGGTACAAACGTAGTTATTTTTGAAATGGCAGGGGCAATCATCTGAATATCTCCTCTTAAAAGAGCATTCATCTCCTCGCCATCCTTGTACAGTACGCCATTCGGGAAAACTTGAATTTCTACATGACCATTACTTCGTTCCTTAATAAGCTCTGCAAATTTAATTGCTGCCATTCCTTTAGGTGTGTTTTCACCTACAACATGTGAAAAGCGAATGACAATTTGTTCTTCATGACTTAATTGCTCATTGTCAGTTGGATAGGTCTGCTGTTGACAACCTATGAGGATGGTTAAAAAACATAAGTTTAAGAAAAGTACTTTTATAGGACTACGCCACATGTCTATTCACTCCTAACTGTATAAGATGTGAACGCTTTCTATTGTATTTTATACGAATAAATATTCAATATTATGGTTTTAATGAACATTTTGGTATTTATGGTATATAACAATTAGTTATATTGATAAATTGTTATAATACAAGATAATTGCTAGAGAAAAAAGAATCTGCTTACTTTTCTTTTATTAATGTGCATAGTAAAGCATCATAAAGCTATGCATAATAAGAAAAATAGCAGATTCTATATGAGTTTTTATTTTAATAACTATTTATGCTCAATTATTTTATGGAATAATATTTCGTTGGTCGTCCAACTGTTCCATATTGTAGTTCAATGCTAACGGTTCCTTTAGTTGCTAAAAAATCTAAATATTTCCTAACTGTAACCCTTGCCATTCCAACATTTTGGGCCAGCTGCTCGGAGGTTATAGCTACTCGATATGTTGTTAAATAATCTAATATTTGTTTCATCGTTAAATTGTTTAAGCCTTTAGGTAATTCATTTGACTCTTGTTGTATACCTAGCCAACTATCAATATCCTCTTGATTTAAGGCTGTGCAATTAGTAAACAATTTAGAGCTATTTTTATATTGCTGTAAAGCTTTTTCAAAACGTTCGAAGCGAAAGGGCTTAATGAGATAATCGCTTGCACCAAATCGTAAAGCCTCTTGAACAGTCGGTGCATCTCGCGCAGCAGTTATCAGAATAATATCTGAAGGAATTCTTTCTGAACGGAGTTTTAAAAATAAATCCATACCGGTCATATCTGGTAAAAACATGTCTAGTAAAATTAAATCTGGTTTTTTTACTTTAATTTTTTCGTAAGCATCACGACCAGTGATAGATTCGCCTACAAGCTGAAAACCAACCATTTTATTTAAAAAACCTTTATTTATTTCAAGCACCATTGGATCATCTTCTACAATAAAAACTGAAAGTTTACTCATTGTTCTTCTATCACCCCTACCTCAATAGTAATATTTGTACCAATATTGAACGTTGATTCAACTTGTATATTTCCGTTATTAGATTCTACAATTTGTTTAACAAGTGCAAGGCCAATACCATGTCCTTCCTTTTGTTTGGTAGTAAAACCATATTCGAAAATTCGTTTCGGTAAACCTATTATCCCCATGCCACTATCCTGTACTTCTATATATAGATAATGCTTATCGCCAATTAACGTTAATCGTACATCTTTATACGTACACTCAAAGCATGCTTCCATCGCGTTATCAAGCAAATTCCCAATTATAGTTACCAAATCACCACTAGAAAAACCGCTCATAATATCGTCTAGCTTTGAATCATCATCAATGGTCAGTTCCACGCCGAGTTCTTTTGCTCGCGAGTACTTCCCAAGTAGTAAACCTTGAATCGAGTAATCAAGTATTTTATCATGTAAAATTTGTATAATTTCCTCTTCATCCGTAATTTCATCAATAATAAGACTCAGAGCTTCATCATTACGGTCTAGTTGAATTAATCCTGCAATACTATGTAAACGGTTCATATATTCATGCTGTTGAGCTCGTAAGGAATCCACAAGCATTTTAATCCCTGTTAATTCTTCAGCTAACATATTTGCCTCTTTACGATCCGTTAACATTATAAGGTATCCGGCATTTTGATCTAAAATTCGAATAGGGAAGGTGCGTACTAAATACATCTGGTCATGTATAAGTAAAGGTCTATATATTTCATGCTGCTGTAAAATGTCTTCCGCAAGCCATGTCCCATTAAATAATTCTTTGCGAGAAATTCTCTGTTCAAAGAAATGAGTATATTGCCTTGCGAGGCGGTTAATAAATGATACATTACCGCTTTCGTCGGTTGCTAATATACCAATATCCATTGCCTGTATAATGCCAGATCGCTCTTCCACTAAGCGAGCGATTTCGTATGGCTCTAAATTAAATGTTTGACGCTTTAGGTGATTAGCTACCCAGACTGAACCACCTAATCCAATAGCTAGTCCCCAAAAAAGAGAAATCAATATATCAAATTGATATTCATCTAGTAGGTTGTACCATTTTGGGGTAAGTAACCCAACTGTAATAACACCAACTTGTTGTGTACCTTCTTCATTCATGATAGGAACGAATGCACGGATGGAATAGCCAAGCACTCCCTGAGCTTTTGATATGTATTCATGCTGTGAAAAAGCTTCTATTTCGTCTCCACCCTCAAAAACTGTGCCAAGTTTGCTCTCAGAAGGGTGAGAATAGCGGATTTTCTTCATATCAATAATCACGATATAATCAACATCAGTTGTTAAACGAATTCTCTCTGCAATGGGTTGAATAACTTCAAATCCATTCGGCTTCCCAACATTATTTTGTACCTCTGTCAGTTGTGAAACGGTTCTCGCGATAGCAATGGCTCGTGCTCCAAATTCTTTCTCAAATGCACCCGAAAGGTTATGGATCATGATAGCACCACTTGTTGCTATAGAAAAAAGGACAATAATAAATGAAAAAATAAACATTTTTAGACGTAAAGATATATTTTTCATAGACATATAAAAGAGCGATAGCTATTAGCTTTCTTTTATACATTCATCACCCCTATTCTACAAAATAAGCATGTTTACCTTAAAACATACTAAAAATTCTTAGTTTATACTAAATTACCATAAATAACATAGCTGTTGTAATACAAGATTTGTTGAAGAGCATTTTTATTATTGTGTAGTATAACAAAACGAATGATAAATATGATTTATATTGTTGTAGTGGCGTATATATGCCAGAAAATTGCACTCTAATATATATATTTGAATAATAAAAAATAGTTCACTTTCAATAAATAATTTGAAATATACATTGATTGTATTGTTGATTTTTTGAATAAGATAAAAAATATGGAAATAAAAGACGGGAATCAGTGTTTCATTCATACATATAAAAGTGAAAATCTTGTAGAAAATAGTTCCGAATTTCTCTTCTGTTCTTAAAAATTCTAGCGTAAATAAACTAAAGAAAACGTTCTTTCTGTAGATAAATAATAGAATTAATATTCTAATTAAGATTTTATTCATAAACAGTATGTGAATATATACACAAAATTAATTATTCAAGAATAATTAATATATAACGATAAAGTAGAGTAGAAAAATAATAAAATCTAGTATATGTAGATTTTTTAGTTTGTAAAACTTTATTTTTCTTAGAGGCTGTAAGGTTTGTTTGATTTTAATTTTTAAGAAAAGAATAAAAAACTTTTTGGAGAAATAATATTTTTTAGAAAAACATCTTGCATTTGAATAATTCTAAGTGGTAAATTGTTTTACATGGACGTTCATAGAATTTTCACAGGTAGCAAAAGAGGGGAGAAATGAGAATTTATGAATAAAAATAGATGGTTAATTGCATTATCTGCAATCGCTATTCACCTTTCAATCGGTGGAGCCTATGCATACAGTGTATACAAGCTACCGATTGTCACAGAAATGGGATGGAGTGAAACAAAGGTAACGATTGCCTTTACCATTATGATGGGATTAGCTGGTTTCTCAGCTGCATTATTTGGTAGTTTAGTAGAAAAAATGGGACCACGTAAATCGGCGATGGTAGCAGCTGTCTTATTTGGAGCAGGACAAGCTGGTGCTGGTGTAGCCATTTCAATGGATTCTGTTGTTATGTATTGGTTAACATATGGTGTTCTTAGTGGATTAGGAATGGGGATTGGCTATATTGCACCTGTATCAACACTTGTAAAATGGTTCCCAGACCGTCGTGGTCTAGCAACAGGTATGGCCGTACTTGGTTTTGGATCGGGTGCACTTATTACAGCACCAGTCGCAGCCAACTTAATGGAGGCAGTTGGCATTTCTACAACATACTTTATTCTAGGGGCAAGTTACTTCACGTTAATGATTTTAGGGGCTTCATATATAGCACCACCTAAGCCAGGTTATATGCCTGCTAATATGAAAGCAGCTGCCAATAATGGTAAGGACGTAGTGAAGAAAGATTTAGCTGTTATGTCAGCACGAGAAGCTGTTAAAACAAAGCACTTCTGGATGCTTTGGTCCATGCACTTAGTTAATGTAACAGCAGGGATTATGATGATTTCTGTTGCTTCACCAATGGCACAGGAAATTGTCGGTCTATCAGTAGCAGGTGCTGCCGCAATGGTAGGAATTATGGGGTTATTTAATGGTGGTGGTCGTTTAATCTGGGCCGCTGTGTCTGATTATATCGGTCGTTCTAACGTTTTCGTTATTTTCTTTACTGCACAGCTAATCACATTTATCGTTTTACCACATACAACTAACGTAATTATTTTCCAAGCACTTATCTTCTTAGTTGTTAGTTGCTATGGTGGTGGGTTCTCAAATCTACCTGCATTTGCAAGTGATTTATTTGGCACAAAGCAACTTGGTGTGATTCATGGCTATTTATTAACAACGTGGTCATTGGGTGGAGTTTTTGGACCATTGTTAGTAAGTGCAATCAAAAATGCGTATGGAAGCTACATTCCTGTATTCTATGTATTCGCAGGTTTAATCGCAGCTTCGTTGATTATTTCCTTAACGTTACGTGCAGATGTACGTAAGCAAACAGCTTTAAAAGCAGCGCAAAATGTTGGAGATGTATCTGCTACACAATAATATGAACTTTCAATTACTATATAGGTGTCATTTCGTGGATGGCACTTATATAGTTATTTTTTTGAAGTGCTTGTTATATAACAATTGTAATTTCTTTGTTTAATGTATAACAGCACATGTCTGAAGTCAATAACATTACTGGAAATAAAGTGATTTCGTAATTAAAAGAGAAATTTTGTAACGAAATGCACGATGAGGAACAATCCATTAAAAATTGAATCTTTTCTCAAAGAACAACGTATATAAAGTAATTAGGGAGGGATCAATCATGGGGAAATTTTCTTTAGATGAATTTGTTCATAAAACACAGCAGGACGATAATGAGAATGATTATTTTGAATTGGAAACTGAACGCGTATTAGAGGTTAATCTAAACGGTGAAGTGTGGTCAAAAATGGGCGCTATGATTTCCTATACAGGTGATATTAAATTTGAACGTGAGCGCGTCTTGGAGCATGGTCTTGGCAAAATGTTTAAAAAGGCTTTAACGGGTGAAGGTACGCAATTGATGAAAGCTAGCGGAAAGGGCAGACTCTACTTAGCGGATCAAGGAAAGAAAGTAACTGTTTTTGATTTGAAAAACGACAGTATTTGTGTCAATGGCAATGATTTACTTGCCTTTGAGCCTAGCATCGAATGGGATATACGTTTGATGCGTAAAATGGCTGGCATCATGTCAGGTGGCTTATTTAATGTAACCCTTCAAGGAACAGGGAAGGTTGCGATTACAACTCATTTTGAACCACTGACATTATTAGTGAAACCAGGTGAAACAGTATATACTGATCCGCATGCTACTGTCGCCTGGTCAGGCAACTTAACACCTGAATTTAAAACAGATATTAGCTTCCGTACATTTATCGGCCGAGGCAGTGGAGAATCCATCCAGATGGCGTTTTCTGGTGAGGGCTTTGTCATTATCCAACCATTTGAAGAAGTTTATATGTCTAGTGAAAGCTAAAAAAGCGTGTCCGTTGTTCCACGGACACGCTTTTTCTCCTATTATAATGCCGCATGCATTCCTGCAATACGTCCCGTTACGAGGGCTGAAGTGATGTTATAGCCGCCTGTATAGCCATGAATATCAAGAATTTCTCCACAAAAGAACAGTCCTTCTTTTTTCTTTGAGGCCATTGTTTTTGGCTCGATTTCTTTTACAGAGACACCGCCACCTGTTACAAACGCCTTATCAAGTGACTGTGTGCCACTCACTGTTAACGTGAAGTTTACTAGTAAACGTGCTAGCTGACGAATTTTCTCTTGGGATAATTCAACGCCCGTCAATTGAACATCAATATGTGCTCGCTCACATAAGAACAAGAGCCATCGTTCAGGTGCTATGCCTTTCCAAACATTTTTCACAGCCTTTTTCGGATCTTCTTTTATTAATTTATTTAAATATTGTAGACATGTTTCTTCATTATAATGTACCAGTGTTTGAATACGCATTGTCACGGGCTCATAGCCTGTTTTCATTAATTCTTTCACAACGAATTGACTACAACGCAAAATAGCAGGACCACTTAAACCAAAATGGGTAAAGAGCATATCCATTTGATGGGTGACGAGTGCCTTGCCTTTTTTATTTAGCACGGAGACAGCAACATCACGCAATGCTAGTCCTTGTAGCTCACGTGCTTGAATAAAATCTTCTTTTGAAATAACAGGAACTTCTGTTGGGAATAAGGTAGTGATTGTATGACCCGCACGTTCAGCCCAAGGATAGCCATCACCTGTTGAGCCTGTTTGTGGAACCGCCTTGCCCCCAACGGCTACAACGACTGCTTGACTACGGACTTCGGTGCCATCAGCAAGACGTACACCCAAAATTTTATCTTCATCCATTAGAAGCTTACTGACAGCTGTGTGTAAACGAACTTCAATATGAAGACGTTGTAGCTGTCTAATCAGCGCATCAACGACATCTTGTGCGCGATTGGATACAGGGAACATTCTACCGTGGTCCTCTTCCTTTAGGGCGACACCAAGCCCTTCAAAAAATGCAATTATATCTTCATTATTATAAACGGTAAATGGACTATAGAGAAAACGGCCATTACCGGGTATATGCTTCACAATTTCTTCAACAGGCAAACGATTTGTAACATTACAGCGTCCTCCGCCAGAAATGGCCAATTTCTTGCCTAGTTTTGTGCCTTTTTCTAACAATAACACCTTCTTTTTGCGCTCTCCAGCAGCAATCGCCGCCATTAAACCAGATGGGCCACCACCAATCACGATTACATCATACATAGTTAGAAACTCACTTTCTGTTCAAATTAGGAATCTTTCCTATTATACATGAAGTCTATATAGAGAGGGACTTTCTTTGACATTGAAAATAATAGAAAAGTGTTTTATAATTCTTTATCTCTTCTTTTGGGATGAAGAGCTTATACAGTAGAATGAAACACAATATTCTTTGTTATACAATTGGATGAATGAAAGTTTTCCTTTATTAGCATTGTCAGCATGAAATGAATGTCTTTTCGTGCTATTATGGTAAAGGTTATGCACTAAATTATGAGGTGAAAAATAGAATGTGCGGATTTATAGGTTATATTAATGGAACAAATGTGATTGATCATCATCAGACGATAGAAAATATGATGAATACAATTATTCACCGTGGACCAGATAGCGGTGGTATTCATAGTGACGATAAAGTAACGTTAGGTTTCCGTCGATTAAGTATTATTGACTTATCAGACGTAGCAAATCAACCATTATATAGTGCAGATGGTAATATTGTGCTTGTATTTAATGGAGAAATTTTTAACTTCCAAGAGCTGCGTGCAGATCTTATTGAAAAAGGTCATACGTTTAAAACGCAGTCGGATAGTGAAGTCATTATTTATGGCTATGTAGAATATGGCGTAGATTTTGTGAAGAAACTGCGTGGGATGTTCGCCTTCTGTATTTGGGATAAAAAGAATGATTTACAATTCATTGCGCGCGATGGCTTTGGGATCAAACCATTGTATTATTCTGAGCATACAACAGACGGTACGTTTATCTTTGGCTCTGAGATTAAATCGTTTTTACCACACCCATCATTTATTAAAGAGTTAAATAAACAGGCACTTCGCCCATATTTAACATTCCAGTATTCATCTATGGATGAAACATTCTTTAAAGGTGTCTTTAAATTACCACCAGCACACTATATGCTGATTCAAAATGGACAAAAGCAAATCGTGCAATATTGGGATAAAAAATTCCATGCAAAAGAAGCACCAATCGAAAAATATATTGAAGAAATTCGTTCAACTGTTAAAGAATCTGTAGAGGCCCATCAAATCAGTGATGTAAAAGTAGGTTCATTCTTATCGGGTGGTATTGACTCTAGTTATATTACGTCTTTATTACGCCCAGATAAATCCTTCTCAGTCGGGTTTGCGGACTATGAAGATATGTTCAATGAGACAAATCTTGCAAAAGATTTATCAGATACGTTGAATATTCAAAATGAACGTAGATACATTACCGCAGATGAGTGCTTTGAAGCGCTACCTAAAATTCAATGGCATATGGATGAACCACAATCCAATCCATCCTCAGTGCCACTTTACTTCCTTTCGGAGCTTGCTTCAAAAGATGTAACGGTTGTCCTATCAGGTGAAGGTGCTGATGAAATTTTTGGTGGGTATGCTTGGTATCAAAACTCTGGAAGAATGCAAAAATATGAAAAATTACCATTAGGTCTTCGTAAAACATTACGTGGAATGGCAGAAGCCCTACCGAAAAATCAATACACGAATTTCCTTATCAAAGGTGCTCAAACAGTAGAAGAGCGCTTTATTGGGGAAGCGGTAGTTTGGGATGAAGTGGATGCTATTAATGTTTTAAAGCCAGCTTATAAAAATGCGCCATCTGTAAAATCGATTACAAAACGTATTTATGATGAAGTACCTGGCGATGATGATGTGACAAAAATGCAGTATCTAGATCTAAATCTTTGGATGCCTGGTGATATTTTATTAAAGGCAGATAAAATGAGTATGGCACACTCAATTGAATTACGTGTACCATTTTTAGATAAAGAAGTAATGGAGTTAGCGAAAAATATTCCATCACGATACCGTGTGAATGATATCGATACAAAATATGTTCTACGTCAAGCTGCGCATCAGGAATTGCCAGAAGAATGGGCAAAGCGTCCGAAGCTTGGATTCCCAGTGCCAATTCGTCACTGGTTACGTGAAGAAAAGTATTACAGTATGGTAAAAGAAATGTTTACAACTGACTTTGCAAATGAATTTTTTGATACAAAACAATTAGTTGGCTATCTAGATGAGCACTACGAAGGGAAAGCAAATCGCGGTCGTTATATTTGGACAGTTTATGTATTCCTAGTATGGTATAAAAAGTTCTTTGTGGACATGGTATAAGAAATACCTAAATCGGTGGGGATGTTCAATTCCTCACCGATTATTTTAAGGCCTTTTTTCATCAAGTTTCTTTATGAATGAACTTTTTGGTGTTTTTATGCGTCTCATTTCCTATAAATATGTTAAGATTACAGTTGGTTTACTTTATTGCTCTTAGGGTGACAGCGCTTGCATATCGTTTGTTTTAAAACGAAAAAGTTTTATAAGTATCCTTTGAAGTGTTACGATAATAATATTTATTTTACAATGAATGGATGGGTATGATGTCCAATTTAATGAAAGGTACTGCGATATTAACAATGGGGATGTTTTTATCGAAGGTACTCGGATTAATTTATATTTTTCCGTTTTATGCAATTGTTGGCGAGAAGAACATTGCGCTTTACCAATATGCATATATTCCCTATTCAATTATGCTGGCAATCGCCATTTCAGGTGCGCCAATAGCCGTCTCTAAATTTGTATCCAAATATAATGCCATGGGAGATTATCAATCTGGTCGCAAGCTGATGAAATCGGGCATTCTTATTATGATGATGACTGGCTTTGCAGCATTTATTGCCCTCTTTTTACTTGCTACGCCAATTGCAGGGCTAGTTATTAAGAGTGAGGAACAGGTCTTTACAGTTGAACAAATTGCTTCAGTAATACGATGGGTTAGTTTTGCCTTAATCGTAGTACCATTTATGAGTCTATGGCGTGGCTTCTTCCAAGGCTACGACAAAATGGAGCCTACTGCCGTTTCACAATTGGTAGAACAAATTGTGCGGATTGTTGTGTTACTTGGTGGGTCGTTCCTAGTGGTGATTGTGTTTAAAGGAAAACCAGAGACAGCCATCTCCTTTGCTGTGTTTGCTGCATTTATCGGGGCAATCGGTGGATTAGGTGTTCTTTATTATTACTGGAAAAAATATCAGCCTGAATTTAACTTATTACGTAGCCAAAGTGTGACTTCCACACAGCTACCAATGTCCAATATTTATAAAGAAGTGATTACCTATTCCATCCCAATGGTGTTTGTAGGGGTGGCAAATCCGTTATTCCAATTAGTCGACATGCTTACGTTTAATGGAGCAATGACGTCCATTGGTTTAGCAGAAGTAACAGATACTTATTTATCAATGATTAACTTTATGACACATAAAGTTGTTATCATCCCTGTTATGCTAGCGACTGGATTTTCGATGGCGCTTGTACCAACAATTACAAAGTATTTTACACAGGGGGAGTATTTAGCCCTCCGCCATGCAATGGATAAAACCTATCAAATTTTAATCTTTATTACATTGCCAGCTGTGGTTGGTATTTCTCTATTAGCCAATGAAATTTATTTTATGCTTTATTCAGAAAGCGAAATGGGGGCAACCATTTTAGCGCATTATGCACCTGTTGCGATTTTATTTGCGTTATTCCAAGTCACAGCAGCCTTACTTCAAGGCATTGATTTTCAAAAGTGGATTGTTTTCAGCTTATTATCTGGAATTTTCGTAAAACTAGCATTAAATATTCCTTTAATTCGCTGGTTAGAGGCAGATGGTGCTATAGTAGCTACAGCTATTGGCTATAGTGTTTCGATTATCATTAATATGCTTGTGTTACGAAAAACATTGAATTATCGATCAGAAATGGTTGTGCGTCGTGTCATGCTAATTGCTTTATTGACAATGGCGATGGCCATTAGCGTGCTGATTGTGCATAAATTATTGGAATTACTAATGGGACCAGTTGATAGTAAATTCTCAGCTTTATTATTCTCAATTATTTGTGCGGGTGTTGGTGCGGCTGTTTATGGCTTTTTATCATTACGCCTAGGTTTAGCCCAAAAGCTATTAGGTGAACGATTAACCCGTATTATGAGTAAACTGGGATTGAAATAGGAGTGGAACGATGCGTTTAGATAAATTACTAGCAAATATGGGGTACGGCTCTCGTAAGGAAGTGAAGCAGCTATTAAAGCAAAAAGCAGTCACAGTAGACGGTGCTTATGTCAAGGACGCAGCTTTACACGTAGATCCAGAAAAGCAAATTGTATCAGTGTTTGGAGAGCGCGTTGTTTATACAGAATTTGTTTATTTTATAATGAATAAACCACCTGGTGTTATTTCTGCCACTGAAGATTTAAGAGATGAAACAGTCATTGATTTATTAGAGCCATTACATCAGCATTTTCAACCGTTTCCTGTGGGTCGATTAGATAAAGACACAGAAGGGTTGCTCTTATTAACAAACGATGGTCAATTAGCTCATAATTTATTGTCTCCCAAAAAGCATGTGCCGAAAGTTTATTACGCACAGATTGAAGGCGTTGTGACAGAAGAAGATGCCGAGAAATTTGCAAATGGTGTTGAGCTAGATGATGGCTATGTTACAAAGCCTGGAAAGCTTGTGATCTTAAAGTCTGCACAGCAATCTGAAATAGAGCTAACGATTCAAGAAGGCAAATTTCATCAGGTAAAGCGAATGTTTGAGGCTGTAGGAAAACGTGTAACATATTTAAAGCGTATTTCTATGGGAAGCCTGATATTAGATGAAAATCTAGCGTTAGGTGAATATCGTGAACTCACTACTGAAGAGCTAAACGGTTTACAAAACAATCATTAAACATATTATTCCCCGATGTCTCACATAGCATCGGGGATTTTAATATACAGTAATATGACTGTAACTGTATAATATGAAATGAGTTATTGTGATATAGTCATAGAATGTATCATATTTGAAATGTTCCCCAAAAGACGATGGTATAAATAAGTAGAGGACAATTAAATGAAGAACCTGCGTATTAAATTATTACTATCTTTAATAGCATTTGCAGTCATACTTGTTGCTGTTATTTCATATGTGAACCGGCAAATACTGGTAACAGAGATAGAGAAACAAGTGAGCATGAATAAAATATTAATTGAAAATCATATTTTGACAGATATGCAAACTGTTGATAACGCCCATTTTTATTTTGATAATAATATGTCAGACAAAATGGAACAGGAGCTTAGACAGTTAAAAAACTATTACCATGAAAACCCTAATGTAGCTACTTGGGATTTGCAGCAAATGAAAAAGAAGCATGGCATGGATATTTACATAGTGGATCAATCCAATACAGTGGTTTACACGACTTTTGCCAAAGATATTGGCTTGGATTTCTCGCTTTGCTGTCAACGTTTTTCTACTTTATTGGATGAAAGGCGCGCTAGCGGCGAATTTTTTACAGATGGAATTGATATTTCAACATCAACAGGCGAATATCGAAAATTTGGCTATCTAGCAACACATGATAAGAAATATTTGTTTGAGTTAGGTATAGACCTACTAAATGATCCTGTCTTCCAAACCTTTAATTTTGAGAAAACTGCACAGTACTTAATTGGTAAGTATATTGATTTAGTGGATGTGCAAGCCATTAATGCAGGTGGCGTTTTCTTTAATGATTCGAGATCAAAGAAAATCACTGTACAGGAGCAATCTAAGAAATTTCAAGAATACTTCGAGCTAGCAAAGAAAACAATGGAGCCAGTTGAGTATGAAAAGGCATTAGACAATGGTTATATAGAAACACATCGTTTTCTGCCCTATGAAGCAGAGACAGTCAGAGGGGAGTCATCCAAAAGAATTGTCTATGTGAAATTTATCAATTTCACTAAAATGGAAGCTCTCCAAAAAAATACGAAACAATTTTGGATTCTACTGTTTATCGCCCTACTAACATCCTTTATTATGCTGTTAGTTATTAATAAAATTTTATCTAAAACAATACACCTAGCTACCTTCGATCCGTTAACTGGTGTCTATAACCGTGCTACATATATTAGGAAAATTGATAATTTATTAAGAAAAAGAAAATTGAATGTGCCAGGTTTATTGTTAATTGATTTAGATAACTTTAAACAAGTAAACGATCAATTTGGTCATGTAGAAGGAGATCATATCCTCATTCAAACAGCAAAGATTTTAAAGCATGTTGTGAAACAAAGTGGCTTTGTCGTACGCTTCGGTGGGGATGAATTTGCCATTGTTTTATACGATACAACAGAGGAACAGATGCAACACATGGCAGAGGCCATTTTGACTCAAATAAGGTCAGTTAGATATGATGGCCATGCTAGCGAGAAATGGTCTGTGTTGTCTGTGAGTATGGGCGGAGCCATTTATAACCATGCTGAGGATACAGAAATGAGCTTATTTGAACGGGCCGATAAAGCGCTTTATCAATCCAAAAATGCTGGTAAGGATCAATATTCTAGTTTTGCAGAGGTCGCTGCTGACGAGGGTTATAATAGTTAAAAAACGCCCCATTCTATCGATAGCATAATTAGCTATTTTGATAGCAATGGGGCGTTTATTAATGAGCAGCTATTTTTGTTCTATAAAAGATACAACTACATAAAACAAGAACAGCGATGACTGGAAACATAGCGTTCATATAATGCGTCAAGAGCCAACCGCCTATTATTGGGCCAATAAAGCCACCTAAATTTTTAAATTGTGCAGCACCTAAATAGGTTGCCTTTTGAGTATCTGGCGCAATTTCATCAATCATGACATTCATTGTAGGGAAGGCAAAGATTTCACCTATGGTAAAAATAATCATGGCAATGATATAGAGTGTATAATTATTGGAGAATCCAAACATACATAATCCAATAGCAAAGAACAGTACACCTACTAATAATGTTGCTGTAGATGAAAAACGCTCTGATACTATACTAATAGGTAATTGTAGTAATAACACCACTGCTGCATTAAGAGAGATTAATAACGAATAAAGTTTTGCGCCTTCATCAATCTTTAATTCGATAATTTGTGGTAGCGTTGAGTCAAATTGCGAGTAACCAATATTGATTAAAATGGCTCCCAATATGAAGCTAAGTAGCACACGATTTGTCAAAAGAATTGTGAATGTACTGAGTATTTTTGTTTGTGTAACCGCTTTGGGTTGCTGCATTTGATAGCGATTTAAGACAAAAAATAAAAAGACTGCGTAAATAATATACATCATCCCTGTCAGCATAAAAGGGATACTGGGACTGGAGAGCTGTGAGATATACACGCCAATAATAGGACCAATAACCGCCGCAATATTAATGGCCGTATAACGTAAGGAAAATAGTCTTTTTCGCTTATCGGCAGGTGTAAAGTCAATCATCAATGCCTGTGTGGAAGGTTCAAAAAATGATCGACAAAGACCATTCAAAGCATTGAATAGAATAAAAAGCCAAACAGCATGAACCGTTGCGAAGCCAAAGAACACAAGACTCCAAACGATAATTGTTAATAGAATAACGCTTTTTCTACCAAAGCGATCTGTTAAATAACCCCCGAAAAATCCACCTACTGTGGAAATGAGCGGCGCGATACCAATGGTCAATCCAATTTGTAAGGGAGAGGCTTGAATTTCATTATGTAAATAAATAGCTAAAAAAGGCATTGCCATAAAGCTTGCAATACGTGTGAAAATTGTTCCACCTAAAATAATCCAAACTAATGGATGAAACAGCTTTGACAAAGTCATATAAAATCCTCCTCTCAACATTTAGAATGTTTCGAGTTTAACGGATTGTTAAGCAACTGTAAATAGTTAAAATAATCTTGAAAGAGCACAGAGCAGATAATGGCGCGTGGATTTATGTTGCTATGCTAAGATGTGAAGCGCAGATTGAAGGGTAAAGGAGCAATATAAATAATTGCTTTATATAGATGAATAGAAGTGAGATAAAAATCATCGCTTTACATAGATCGAAGATTGAAAAAGTGATGATAATAATGACTTTACACAGAAAGCAAGCTGGAAAAGTCAGTCAGCAAACTGGGTGAAAAATCTAATAATCTTCTAACGACAAAAAAGAATGACCCCGACGAAAGGTCATTCTTTTTCCATACATAATGCTTTACGTACAAAACGTAAAACTAAGACGTTAATTTTACTTTTTTCTTCGTCGTTGTCCATCTGCCTCGACTTGGACTCGTCACCAAATCGTTAAAGGCTAACACGTTCAAATCTCTTTGAACGGTGCGAGGAGTGATACTAAACTCTTCGACTAAATCCTGTGTAGACACGGTTCCTTTGTCTAAAATAAACATGTACACGTCTTTAATACGATTAAGCATTCGATCAGTAGTTGGTTTCATTAAATGAACCACTCCTTCATCTTAATTCTCTTGGCAAAGACTAGCGGACGACAATATGTGCGGAGTGCACTTAGGCTAATAAGTAGCTGCCTTAGACATCCCCTTTTCTAATTTTATAGTCAGAACAATTATTCTGATAACTTTATTATATAGAAAAACTACTTAATTTTCTAGTGAATGCAAGAGAAATTTACAATTAATATATAAAATTTATACTGTATTTTGTGGGAATACGTGAAAAACGTGCTATATATGGTAGTGACAGTAGAAGTTACTGAAAATAGTTGTCAGAAAGCTGATTGTCATATATGTTGTAAGGTGTAGAATAATGTTAATACTTTGAAGGAGGTACATGGTATGGATTGGTTACAAGCTGCAAAAGAAAGGCAAGACGAATTAATACAAGAGTTACAGGAGCTTGTGCAAATAAATAGTGTGCTCGATGAGGATACAATAACTACTGAAGTACCTTTTGGAGATGGTCCACTTCAAGCGCTTGAATGGTTACTAGCAAAAGGTCAAAATGAAGGCCTGCTCACGAAAAATGTTAATAATTATGCTGGACATATTGAAATGGGAACTGGTGAAGATTTACTTGGTATTTTATGTCATGTTGATGTTGTCCCAATTGGAGAAGAAGCAGATTGGACTTACCCTCCTTTCAGCGGCACAGTAGCTGATGGTAAATTATTTGCACGTGGTGCGATTGACGATAAAGGGCCTACGATTGCGGCATGGATGGCCATGAAGCTTGTGAAAGATGCAGGTATTCCGTTAGAAAAAAGAGTACGAATGATTATTGGTACAGACGAAGAAACAGGATTCCGCTGTGTCGACCACTATTTTAAACAGGAGGAAATGCCGACAATTGGTTTTGCACCAGATGCGGATTTCCCGCTCATCAATGCAGAAAAGGGCATTGCAGAGCTTGTGTTCTCTCAAAATAAAGTGGGTGATGCAACGAAAGAACAACTACTACTATTTAATGCAGGAAAGCGCCCAAATATGGTACCTGATTTTGCAAAAGCGACGATTCAGCACGTAACAGTATCATTCGAACAGAATTTTCAAACATTTTTAAGTAAAAATCAGCTAGAAGGCTCTTTATTAATGGAGGACTCTCGCTATATAATAACTATCAAAGGTAAAGCAGCCCATGCAATGGAACCAGATAAAGGTATCAATGCAGCTGTTTATCTTGCAGCATTTTTACAACAAGAGTTGACGACAGAAGCAAGTAAACAATTTGTCGACTTTATTGCAGATGTTTTTTATCAGGATCATTATGGTAGTCAGCTCGATCTGCAGTTTGAGGATACAATGTCAGGACAAACAACATTAAATCCAGGGATCGTAAGCTATAATGTCCATAAAGGCGGCAGTTTAGTAATTAGTATGCGCTATTCAGTTTCCTATCCATTCGATGAAAAAATAACAGCAGCACAACGCTTAACGGTAGAAAAAGGGTTTTCTCTAGACATACAAGACGACTCCAAGCCACATTATGTCAGCGAAGATGATCCATTCATCCAGACATTAGCAGCTATCTATAGACGTCAAACAGGAGATACAGAAACACCTTTATTATCAACTGGTGGTGGGACGTATGCACGTGTGATGAAAAAAGGCGTGGCATTTGGCATGCTCTTCCCAGGGGAGCCAGATGTAGCGCATCGAGCGGATGAGTTTGTTGTCGTTGAAAACCTTGTAAAAGCAGCGGCAATTTATGCTGAAGCAATTGTTGAACTTGCAGGAAAAAAATAACTCAAAGACGAAAAGGATGAACAAAGCATGGCATATTCATTATGGAATGATCAAATTGTTGAAGAAGGATCCATTGTAGTATCACCAGAAGATAGAGGCTATCAATTTGGTGACGGTATTTATGAAGTAATCAAAGTTTATAACGGAAATATGTTTACAGCACAAGAGCATATTGATCGTTTCTATGCAAGCGCCGAAAAAATTCGTCTTGTTATTCCTTATACAAAAGACGTTTTACACAAATTATTACATGAGCTGATTGAAAAAAATAATCTTGATACAGGGCATGTTTATTTCCAAATTACACGTGGTGCCAATTCACGTAATCACGTTTTCCCAGATGCAAGTGTTCCAGCTGTATTAACGGGTAATGTGAAAGCTGGTGAACGTGCATATGAAAACTTTGAAAAAGGGGTTAAGGCTACGTTTGTAGAGGATATTCGTTGGTTGCGCTGTGATATCAAATCGTTAAATTTACTTGGTGCAGTATTAGCAAAACAAGAGGCAGCTGAAAAGGGCTGCTACGAAGCAATTTTACATCGCGGGGATATCGTAACAGAATGTTCATCAGCAAATGTTTATGGGATTAAAGACGGTAAGCTTTATACACACCCAGCAAATAACTTCATTTTAAACGGTATTACTCGTCAGGTCATTTTAAAATGTGCAGAGGAAATAAAGTTACCTGTTGTGGAAGAGCCAATGACAAAAGCTGATTTATTAACGATGGATGAAATCATTGTATCGTCTGTATCTTCTGAGGTGACGCCTGTTATTGATGTTGATGGAAACCAAATTGGTGCAGGTGTTCCAGGTGGATGGACGCGTCAATTACAACAAGCTTTTGAGGCGAAATTACCACTTTCTGTGGATGCCTAAGTAAACGAACTAAAAGACTACCTAGGACTTGCTTTCAGACAAGTTCTAAGGTAGTTTTTTTATAGAGAAAAAGAAGTTTTCAGTTCATACAACAAATTTGTTGAGATGAAATATGGATCGAAAGAGGTTATGTACATCATGAAACAAGGAATTACTGCCAAGGATGTAGCAAAATTGGCTGGTGTTTCACAATCTTCAGTATCAAGAGTTTATTTTGAAGGTGCGTCGGTATCTGCGAAAACAAGAGAAAAGGTTTTAGCTGCAGCTAAGGAGCTGGGCTATCGCCCGAATGAATTTGCACGAAGTTTGATTACTAACCAAACAAAAATAATTGGATTGGTAATGAAGGGCGTTCAAAACCCATTCTACCCACAAGTATTAAAGCAATTTACCACTTCTTTTAAAAAACATGGTTACAGTGTACTATTCGTTTATACCAATAATGATGAAATCCAAAAGGAAGATATCGAGACATTATTGAATTATAATGTGGCTGGTGTAGTTATTACGGATGCATCACTTTCTTTGTCAGTTACAGAAGATTTTATTAATTATCGTATACCATTAGTACTGTTTAATCGAAAAATAGATAATAATAAATTTTATTCCGTATGTTGTAACAATCTTGAAGCAAGTAAGCAAATTGCTGAATATCTTTTAAGTATTGGTTGTACCAAGATGATCTATATTTCAGGGAATGAAAATACATCTACAAGTAGAGAACGAGAAACGGGATTTAGTGCTATTTTGCAGGGGAATAAAGTAAATTATAAAAAATATAATGCTGACTACACTTATGAAGGTGGGTACAATACCACCCAGCAAATTATAGAAAAAAAACAATTACCACATGCGTTTTTTGTGGCAAATGATATCATGGCGTTAGGTGTAGTGGATGCATTAAAGGAGCACGCAATTGCTATTCCAGATGAGACGAAAGTGATCGGTTTTGATAATATTGAGATGGCAGCTTGGCCAACATATAATCTCACAACATGGGAACAACCAATTACAGAGATGGTTGAAGAGACTGTCAAATACTTGCTTAGTGAAATTGAGGAATACTCCGGTGAAGCAAAAAATCTAGAAATTGACGGTTCACTTATTTTACGAAAAACAACATAGTGCAAAATTAAATTATGATTATTAAATAAGCATCATGCTATATCAAAATAGGATACATACAGTAATTTGTATGGCATCTTATGAGAATAATAGTATGATGCTTTCATTTTTTTCATAAGTTGTTTTGAAATAAATAATAAAAATAACGAAATTAATTTTTTATTGACAACCTTTTATATTTAGAATAATCTTACTTATATAATTTTTGCATACGTATGCAGAAATAAAAAATGAACATAAAGGGGAAATAATTATGGTTAAAGTATTAAAATTTGGAAAGTCAAAAGAAGAAGTAAATGCAAACGATTCAAAAGTTTCTATCATTGTTTCGGAAGCTATTAAGGATATAGAGGCACGAGGAGATCAAGCGGTACGTGAACTATCGGAAAAATTCGATAAATGGTCTCCAGAATCGTTCCGCTTAACGCAAGAACAAATTAATGACATTGTATCTAAAGTCCCTAATGATGTGATTGAGGATATTAAATTTGCTCAAAAAAATATCCGTGAATTTGCAGAGGCGCAACTAGCTTCGTTACACGATGTGGAAGTAGAAAATATTCCTGGTGTAATTTTAGGTCACAAGAATATTCCAGTAAACAGTGTTGGATGTTACATACCAGGTGGACGCTATCCAATGGTGGCATCGGCACATATGAGTGTATTAACAGCTAAAGTAGCAGGTGTAAAACGAGTTATTGCATGTACACCTCCTATTAACGGGGAGATTCCACATGCCACAATTGCGGCAATGTCATTAGCAGGTGCTGATGAAATTTATCTTTTAGGCGGAATTCAAGCAATGGCAGCAATGGCAATAGGTACAGAAACAATCGAATCTGTAGACATGATTGTTGGACCAGGGAATGCTTTCGTTGCTGAAGCAAAAAGACAATTATATGGTCGTGTAGGAATTGACTTGTTTGCAGGTCCAACGGAAACTTTAGTGGTTGCTGACCATACAGCAGATGCTGAAATGATCGCTACAGACCTTCTTGGACAAGGCGAGCATGGACCAACTTCACCTGGTGCCCTTATTACAACATCTGAAAAACTTGCAGAAGAAACTGTTAAAGAAATTGAACGTCAATTGCAAACGTTACCAACAGCAGATGTTGCACGCGTTTCTTGGGAAGATTATGGCCAAATACTGCTAGTGGATTCTATCGAGGAAGCTAGAATCGAAGCAGATCGACTTGCCTTTGAACATGTAGAAATTTTAACGGAAGATCCAAATTACTTCCTGGACAATATGACAAACTATGGTTGCTTATTCTTAGGCCCAGAGACAAATGTTGCTTATGGTGACAAGGTCATTGGCACAAATCATACGTTACCAACTAAGGGTGCTGCTCGTTATACAGGTGGATTATGGGTTGGTAAGTTCATTAAGACTGTAACTTATCAAAAGGTAACACCAGAGGCAAGTGCTTACATTGGGGAATATGCTGCACGCCTTTGTCAACTAGAAAACTTTGCAGGTCATGCAGAGCAAGCCCTTCTACGTGTAAGAAGATACGGCAAAAAGAATAATTAATCTGACGGAAAGTAAGTGAAGATCATATAAGCACAAATGGGGAATTGGGGGAAAGATTATGTTAGGTATGATTGGGTTATTTGGCGGATTAGCATTATTAATATATTTAACAATGAGGGGGATGAACCTACTCATTGCTGCACCTTTAACAGCGTTGCTTGTAGGATTACTAAATGGACTTCCGCTTTTCCCACAGCTTGCAGAAAAAGATGCTGCAAACTTTTTAACAAATTACATGTCAGGCTTCACAGGCTTTATTGCATCCTGGTATTTAATGTTCTTAACTGGAGCTATATTCGGTAAGGTAATGGAGGATAGCGGAGCTGCAGATAGTGTTTCACAATGGATTGTCAATAAAATTGGAATGAAGCAAGCTGCTTTAGCTATTGTGGTTGCATGTGCGGTTTTAACTTATGGTGGCGTAAGCTTGTTTGTTGTAGCCTTCTCTGTTTATCCAATGGCACTTAGCCTATTTAAACAGGCAAATTTACCAAGACGTTTTATTCCCGCGGCCCTTGGCTTTGGTTCAACAACGTTTACAATGACTTCTGCGGGTTCTCCTGAAATTCAAAACTGGATTCCAATTGAATTTTTAGGTACCTCACCATATGCAGGGTGGGAAGTTAGCTTTATCGTTGCAATATTTATGCTTGTGTTTGGTTATTGGTGGCTAAAAAAGATGATCAACAAAGCATTAGCGAATGGAGAACGATTTGTTAGTAGAGAGACGGATGTATTTACATCATCACGAACAGATTTACCAAACCCGATTTTAAGTGTAGTGCCGCTATTAGTAGTATTGATTATTTCTTTTACATTCCATAATTCATTAGGAACGTCAGCATTAATCATCGCGTTAACAGGCGGTATATTAGCTAGCTATCTCATCAACAGAAAATACTTCCAAAATTTTGGCGGCGCAGTTGGAGAAGGGGCAATGGGAGCGATTATAGCTATTGCTAATACAGCTGCAGTGGTTGGCTTTGGTGGTGTTGTAAAAGTAACGCCTGCTTTTGAATCTGCTGTGGCATTTATGACTGATATTCCAGGAAGCCCATTAGTAGGTGGTGCACTTGCTGTAGCAGTAATTGCTGGTTTAACGGGTTCTTCTTCTGGTGGACAAGCCATTGCATTACCATTATTAGCTCCGCATTATTTGGATTTAGGTGTCAATCCTGAAGCATTACATCGAACTGTTGCCATTGCTTCAGGCTCACTTGATTCACTTCCACAAGGTGGATATGTTGTAACGACCATTCGATCAATCTGTGGAGAAACACATAAAGATGCGTACCCTGCATTTGGAGCATTGACAGTAATAGTGCCGGCAATAGGGGTTATATTAGCTGTAATCTTATTCTCATTTGGTTTAGGTATATAAGGAAATAGAAGAAATCAAGAACCCAACAGGCAATTGAAAATTGTTTGTTGGGTTCCTGTATTTACAGATAACATAAAGGATACATAATCGATCTATTTTTCTATATGTCGTAAAGCTAAAATCAATCATACATATTCTTAAGATTTATAACAGGGATTCTACTACTATTCTCATAAACTCTTATCGAACAGTTGCATTATGACAACATTTATAGGGATAAAAATGGATGTAATCTTATGACGTGTCATGTAAAATAGAAAGGATAACAAGTTTTACATATATATAATTATGCATGCTCGTAAGATAGGAGTGATAACACATTGGCACAATTAGTAAAAATACAAGATTATATTTCACGCTATCAAATTGATTTAGCGAGATACCCAACTCAATTTGTGCGTTTGAAGAAAAGCCAGTGGGAGCGTATTAAGCGTCAGTGGGAATTGGGAGAGGACATTAGTGAATGGAAACATGTTGATAATGAGGTCGAGTCGGAAGCCTTTGAGGAAAAGGAACGTTTTGCTTTCTTGAAAAAAATGTTTACTAGTCGCCAAAAGGAAGCTACAGAGGATGTTGAGGAAATAGAAATATCCAATGAGCTTGTCAGTGATGAAGATTCCATCCCAGAAGAAGAAACAACGCTCACATTTGAACCTAATATTGTGTTTGCACCACAATCCATCCATGAGCTGAAACGAATGTTTATCGATCAATTTTTTCATTTTCAAATGAAATGGGCGAGTTCAACTTTACGTGAAAAATCATATGTGGATCCTCGGTTCATGCGTGACTCTTTATTACGTACGTTATTGCAAACGTTACCTGATAACTATTTGTTGTTTTATTATCCGATTCTACAAATAAGAAAAGCACCAATTGAGCTTGATGTCGTGCTCATGTCACCGACAGAATGTATTTGCATTAAGGTGTTAGAAGCAGAAAACCAAGCTGTTTATGTAGGTAGTAGTGATCGCTTTTGGATGAAGAAGGTTGGAACAAGAGATGCTAAAGTATTGAACCCGACAATTAATTTAGGGCGGATGGAATCGGTGCTGTCGCAATTATTTAAACAAGAGAATATTGATATGCCAATCCGTAAAGTTGTGCTAACTCGGAATGGTTATTTTGATTATCCTGGTTCACCATTTGGGGTTCGCTTTGTTGATCGTCGAAATTACCACGAATGGATAGAGCAGTTGAAAAAAGTTTCCTCTCCTATGAAACATATGCAAATACGGGCTGCGCAAACCATTTTAAATACGGTCCAAACAACCTCCTTTAATCGAGACATTTGGCAACAAGCACCACAACCAACAGAGGATTGATAGATGCAGGTTCTATTTATTGTCAATGAGGCAGCAGGAAATGGGAAAGGGAAGAAGGTTTGGCTTCAGCTTCAACAGCAACTAACGATCTCCTATCAAGTGGCTTTTACAGAATATGAAGGACATGGACAGGAAATAGCCAAACGATGGGCACAACAACAGCAAGAACACATGTTAATTGTCGTTGTTGGTGGTGATGGCACTATCCATGAGGTAGTTAGCGGTGTAGTACATAATAAGTTCGTCATCATAGGTGTCGTTCGAGCCGGCTCTGGTAATGATTTTGCTCGTTTTTTCCCAACCTTTCATCATGCTAGGCAAATAGAGGATTATGCCAGAACCACTATGGCCAATGAAAAGATGGATGCAGGGGTCATTCAGCTCGGCGATAGATGGAATGAAATTTTCGTCAATAATGCGGGCATAGGCTTTGATGCCTATGTGACAAAATCAATTAATGCATCTCGTCTAAAATTTTATCTCAATAAAATAGGACTAGGAAAGCTCTCCTATGCTGTCGCTGTTATGAGAGGGTTATTTCGCTTTGAGCGTTTTGATGTAACGATACGTTCAGGTGAACAAGAGTGGCAGTTCAAACAGGCATGGTTTGTCGCTATGAGTAATCAGCCTTATTTTGGGGGAGGTATGAAAATATCACCAGCTGCAAAAGCGGATGATGGTCAAGTTGATATAACGATTGTACATGGTATATCGCGGATCAAATTATTACTTATTTTTGTCACTGTTTTTTTTGAAAAGCATACAAAATTTAAGGAGATTACTTTTTTACAGGGACAATACTTTGAAATGAGCGTAGGCACACATCAAGTTGATGGTCATACAGATGGTAATTATATCGGCGTTGTTGATCAAGAGACACCTATCCATTGCACAGTGCAGCAAAATGCATGGCAAGTGATTGCTAAATATTCCTAAAATATCATTGTGCAATAATATCATGCGAATTATAGGGGAATACGTTATACTATAAAAAAATCAATAATTTCACAAGAAAGAAATGAGGAACAACATTGAGATTAAGAAATAAGCCTTGGGCAGAGGAAATGATTACAGATCACCCAGAGGTGATTATTCCAAATCCTGAAGACTTTAAAGGAAATTGGCAGGCTGTTTTCGGCAATGACAACCCTATTCATATTGAAGTAGGGTCTGGAAAAGGACAATTTGTAACCGGTATGGCTTTGCAAAATCCAACAATCAATTATATTGGCATTGAACTTTACGATAGTGTGATTGTTTGTGCACTAGAAAAAGTGTTAGAGGCAAAATCTCCAGCGAATTTACGTTTACTAAAAGTAAATGGCGCAGATTTATATAAATTCTTTGACAAAAACGATGTATCACGTGTATACCTGAATTTCTCAGATCCTTGGCCAAAAACACGACATGCAAAAAGACGTTTAACGCACGGGGATTTTTTGAAATTATATGAGTCGATTTTAGTGGATAATGGGGAAGTCCATTTTAAAACGGATAACCGAGGTCTTTTCGAGTATTCTTTAATCAGTATGTCTGAATATGGGATGTTATTAAAGTATGTATCTCTCGACCTGCATGCAAATATGCCAGAGGATAATGTGATGACAGAATATGAAGAGAAGTTTTCTGCGAAGGGGCAGCCGATTTATCGCTTAGAATCGCAATTTATCACTAAATTGTAGGGGGAATATGGATGGATCAGTTACAGTTTCACAATATGTCATTATCATGGCTAAACGGGGGTGTTACGTGCCTAGATGGTGGTGCGATGTTTGGTGTTGTACCAAAGCCTCTTTGGTCCCGCAAATATCCAGTCAATGAAAAAAACCAAATTGAATTACCAACAGAACCTATTCTTATTCAATTTGGGGGCAAGAACTACCTTATTGATACGGGTGTTGGCTTTAACAAATTAAATGAAAAGCAGCTACGAAACTTTGGAGTAACAGAAGAATCTTCGTTAGCTGATAGCTTACAAGAGCTAGGATTAACGACAGCAGATATTGATGCAGTGTTAATGACGCATTTACATTTTGATCACGCTGGGGGGTTAACGCAGTGGGAAGGGGATGTACTTGTACCAACTTTCCCAAATGCCAAGATTTTTGTAACGAAAATTGAATGGGATGAAATGCGTAACCCCAATATCCGTTCTAAAAATACGTATTGGAAAGAAAATTGGGAGCCAGTTCAGCATTTAGTTGAAACCTACGAAGAGTCATTGGAAGTAGTACCTGGAATCGAAATGCTTCATACTGGTGGTCATAGTGAGGGACATGCTGTCATCAAGCTAACACAAAATGATGAAGTGTTATTGCATATGGCAGATATTATGCCGACTCATGCTCATCAAAATCCATTATGGGTATTAGCCTATGACGATTATCCAATGACAAGTGTATTTGCAAAAGAGCGACTGATGAAGGAAGCCCTTGCAAATAACTATGGCTTTATTTTCTATCACGATGCTTATTACCGTATGATTCGATGGGATGAGTCAGGCAAAGAGATTGTGGATAAACTAGAGCGTAGTAGACAAGCTGTTATTACATTTTAATCGAGCAAGCAAAGGCGAGGTATTTGGCATATAAAATGTCAATACCTCGCGTTTTTGTTCGTGAACAGGATAGAAAATATGATACACTTAACACGATACTAAAATACAAAAGAGAGTTGAAATAAACATGGCAACTGAACAACCATTTTTACCCGTTTTACTTGGATCAGATATGAATGCATATGGTATGGCACGTGCGTTTTATGAAGCATATGGTATTAAACCACTTGTCTTAGGACGTTCTCATCTAACAGCAACACAAGATAGCCATATCCTACACTTTCAAGAAATAGACCGTTTAAATGAACAAGATGTTTTTGCACCTGCCCTTGCAGAAGTTGCAAAAAAATATGCTGATAAAAAACTATTACTTTTAGCATGTGGGGACGATTATGCCAAGCTGATCATCAAAAATAAGCCAGCATTACAAGAGCATTTTACCGTACCTTATATCGATGAATCGTTGATGGATGAAATTTTATTGAAAGAAAATTTCTATAAAATGTGTGATCAATATAATTTTAAATATCCAGGTACAACAACGGTGACAGCTGACAACTATGAAAACTTTACACCACCATTTGCTTACCCTATTATTTTAAAGGCTTCAAACTCTGTAGAATATTGGGCTTGTAAATTCCCTGGGAAGAAAAAAGTATTTGTTGCACATGATGACGCGGAAAAAACGGCTATATTAAAAGCTATTTATAGCTCTACTTATCAGGATACAATGATTATTCAAGAATTTATTCCTGGGGACGATTCCTATATGCGTGTATTAAATGCCTATGTAGGGAAGGATGGAAAAGTGAAGCTGATGTGTCTAGGTAACCCTATTCTAGAAGAACATTCTCCTGAAGGAATCGGAAGTTATGCAGCCATCGTGACAACCTATGATAAAGAATTAATGGATCAAGTACGTTTCTTCCTAGAGGACATTGGCTATACAGGTTTTGCGAATTTTGATATGAAATATGATATTCGAGACAAGCAATATAAACTTTTTGAAATCAATTTACGTAATGGGCGTTCTAGCTATTATGTAACAGCAAGTGGGCATAATTTAATGAAGTATGTTGCGGATGACCATATGTTAAATATCGAGCAAGAAGTCACATATGTGCAGGACAAGCATTTATGGATGATTATTCCTAAAGGTGTATTATTCAAATATGCATCGAATGAAAAGCTCAAACTAGAAGCAAAAAAATTAATTAGTGAGGGTAAATACACAAATTCTCTTTACTTTAACGAGGATATGAATGCGAAGCGTTGGGTGAAACTAACACTTAATAATTTAAATTATTACCGAAAGTATAAAAAGTACTTTAATAATAAAGGTTTATCCGAATAACATAGAGAAGCCATCTTCATTTTATGAGATGGCTTCTTATGTTATTGAATTAGATATGATGAGAAGCAGCAAAGCCCTTTTAGCAAGGTGAGGGGGTGATTTCCGTTCCGCCAGCGCAGTGGAAATCTCTTTTCACCTTTCGCAAAAATGTTTTGTTTTTCAACATTATAAGAAGCCATCTCCAATTTATGAGATGGCTTCTCTCGTATATACATAATTAAACTTCTGTTAGTTCCACGACAACACCAGAGCGTGCATCAGCAGCAAATTCGAATGTCTGCATCTCACCTTCATGCATACGCGAGATCCCCCCACGATATACTGGGATGGTAATAATACCATTTGTGAAATCTTCAGTTTTCATGAAAATCCAAGAACCATCAATCGGTGAATCCTTTTTAAATTCTCTTTTTATGTTTTCAAGTACTTGTCCTGCAGGTACGAACGGAGAAACTTTTTCACTAGCTTCTTTAATAATGACTGCGGCAGCTAAGCCAGTTGCGACACCAATTAAAAAATCACGTAATTTCATACTTTTTTCCTCCTTTTTCTATACCTTTATTTTAGCATAGCCTATAGAGTGAATGCACGTTCACAATTAAGCGGATTTAGGAAATGTATCAATATTTCGAATTCGGAAATAATTGTGTTACAATAGGCAAGGAAGAAAATTCTACTTCGTGGGGAGAGAGTCATCATGAATGAGGAAACATTACAATTATTTAAAACATTAACAGAATTACCAGGCGCTCCGGGTAATGAACACGCAGTACGTGCGTTCATGCGTTCTGAATTAGAAAAGTACTCGGATGAAATCGTTCAAGATAATTTAGGGGGTATTTTTGGTGTTAAGCACAGTGATGTTACGGATGCACCGAAAATATTAGTTGCTGGTCATATGGATGAGGTAGCATTTATGGTTACTTCTATCACAGATAATGGAATGATCCGTTTTCAAACATTAGGCGGCTGGTGGAACCAGGTTATGCTTGCACAGCGAGTAGAAGTATATACGAAAAATGGGGCAATTCCTGGTGTCGTTTCATCCATCCCACCACATTTATTAACGGATGCAGAACGAGCGAAGCCAATGGATATAAAAAATATGCTTATCGATGTCGGTGCTGATAATAAAGAAGATGCTATGTCTATGGGTGTTCGTCCTGGACAATCCATTATACCGATTTGTCCATTCACACCAATGGCAAATCCGAAGAAAATTATGGCTAAAGCTTGGGATAACCGCTATGGCTGTGGTCTAGCGATTGAATTAATGAAAGAAGTACAGCATGAAAAATTAGGTTCACATTTATACTCAGGTGCAAACGTAATGGAGGAAGTTGGCTTGCGCGGTGCACAAGTATCAGCAAACATGATTAAGCCTGATTTATTCTTTGCACTAGATGCTTCTCCTGCTAATGATATGTCAGGTGAAAAAAGTCAATTTGGACAGCTTGGCAAAGGTACTTTACTTCGTATTTTAGATCGTACAATGGTAACACATCGTGGTATGCGTGAATTTATTTTAGATACAGCCGAATCCAATCATATCCCTTATCAGTACTTTGTCTCCCAAGGAGGAACAGATGCTGGTCGAGTGCATACGGCAAACGATGGCGTTCCAAGTGCAGTTATTGGTGTATGCTCACGTTATATTCATACATCAGCGTCAATTATTCACATTGATGATTATGCAGCTGCCAAAGCATTAATTGTTGAATTAGTGAAAAAAGCAGATCGTTCGACATTAGAGACAATTCACGCTAATGTATAAGAAGCTAGGAAGATGCCTTTTAGAGGCATCTTTTTCTATGGAAAGAAAGTGGGGATTAAATGAAGATAGCAATTGGCACAACTAATAAAGCCAAAACAGAAGCAGTTGAAGTAATTGTTCGAAAATACTTTGAGGACTCACTCTTTACTCATGTCAAAGCTGCTTCTGAAGTATCAGATCAACCAATAAGTAATGAAGAAACGAGATTAGGAGCAATGAATCGTGCTAAAAACGCCTTGATTTTAACGGATGCAGAATTATCATTTGGTTTAGAAGGTGGCGTAACTGAAATCGATGATGAAATGTATGTTTGTAACTGGGGTGCATTAACTGTGTCAGACGGAACAATGATTACAGCGGCTGGCGCACAAATTATACTGCCAAAAGAAATTGCCCAGGAAATACGAACTGGTGGAGAACTTGGACCGATTATGGAGCAATATACAAAACGTCGAGATATTCGTCAGGGTGCTGGTGCTGTAGGTATTTTTACGCAAGGTTTAGTTAGTAGGCAGATGATGTTTGAGCATATTGTCTCACTTTTGCTTGGTCAATATTTGTTCACATTTTCACGAAAATAGTTAAAAAGAATTAGTGGTAAGAGGATAGTTAGGTTGCATCTTATGAATAATTTTTTTAAAATAGAAAAAAGTTAGTAGTGAAAGGAAGAGAGACATGTTGTTTTCATGGCTAAGAGCAATTGGCCTAATGCTTTTACTCCTTGTCCTTTCTGGCTGCAATCAATCTATTGATGATCAAATTGCTAATGGGCTCCAATTAACGGAGAAGGTTTTTGCTGAAGAGCCAGAAGAACATACAGTAGAAATTGGGGATATCAAATTATACTTACCTTCAAACTTTAAAATTGAAGACAGTTCAGATGCTTATAATATTGTGATTTCAAAAGGAAAAGAAAGCTACATTCTTTTTATCAATGATCGTGAAGCACAAGACAGTAAACTTTATTATAATCTTTTAAAAGAAAATGAAGCGGACAAAATTATTGAGGAATCAACTTTTGATAAGGATGGTCGTTTTGGCTTCACAGCGGTTCTAAAAACAGACGAAGAAAATGAAATGGAGCTCATTGTTAGCAGTGGTGGTGTGAAGATGACAACCATTTCAAAGGCTAAACAAATTGAAAATAATTTACGTGAGATGACGAAAATCGTTCATTCGGTTAAGATGAAGTAAATAGAAGGTATGAACAGAACGGTTCACAAACATGTGAGCCGTTTCATTTTGAAGTTAGGATGTGAAAAAGATGAAGCAAATAGAGTCTGAACAACTAGTCGAGCTATTAAAAAAGCAATTAACTGAAGAGAAATATGAATTTCATTTTGATAAAAAGTACGATAAATTACGCTTGAATCATAAGATGATTGAAAAAGGGATGGAGCTCTCTTTACCTGGAATCTTAGCAAAATATAATGAGAAGCAAGAGTCAGCGATTGAAGAAGTTGTATATACAATTGAGCAAACCTTTAATGCGATGGTACAAGAAAAAGAACAGGGTTTCCAAACGACTACACAGATTTATCCCGTGATTCGTGCCACTTCTTATCCACAGGCATCGAAAGAAGGGCATGCCTTTATTGCAACTGAGCATACAGCTGAAACGCGCATTTTTTATGCACTCGATTTAGGTAAAACGTATCGCTTTATTGATGAATCTATGCTAGAAGCCTTACAATTAACCGTAGAACAAATTCGAGAAATGGCACGCTTTTCGGTGAAACAACTACCAACCGCCTATAAAAAAGATGAGGTAGCAGGAAATATTTTTTATTTTGTCAATGTGAATGATGGCTATGATGCTAGCCGTATTTTAAATGAGAGCTTTTTAAAAGAAATGCAGGCACAAGTAGAGGGCGATATGACATTATCCGTGCCTCATCAAGATGTATTAATTATAGGTGATATTCGTAATGAAACAGGGTATGATGTATTAGCACAGATGACGATGCATTTCTTTGCAGTTGGTACTGTACCGATTACGTCATTATCTTTTATTTATGAAGATGGGGAACTAGAACCAATCTTTATCTTAGCAAAAAACAGAGTGAAAAAGGAGCAAGAATAACAATGAACGTATTTTACAACAAAGAGCATGTAGGAGATGTCTTACTAGTTCAACTAGCAACAGAGGCCATTGTGAAAACAGAAGTAGAGCGTGCTGGTGATATTGCTATTTTAAAGGAAGCTCAAACGGGAGAAATTAAAGCCTTCAATTTATTTAATGCGAGCAGTTACATCCAAACAGATGCAAAAGGATTAGTAGAAGTGACTCCAGAATTAGTAGCACAGCTAGCAGTGGCAATCGAAAAAAATGGAGCTAATATTAATCTTGATGTAGATTTTTCACCAAAATTTGTGGTTGGCTATGTAGAAACAAAGGACAAGCATCCAAATGCTGACAAATTGAGTATCTGTTCAGTCAATGTAGGAGAGGAGATACTACAAATTGTATGTGGTGCTCCGAATGTAGAAGCAGGACAGAAGGTAGTTGTTGCGAAAATTGGTGCCGTAATGCCTTCAGGAATGCTTATTAAAGAAGGGAATTTACGTGGTGTTGAGTCTTACGGCATGCTTTGTTCAGCGCGTGAATTAGCGATTCCTAATGCACCATCTGAAAAAGGAATTTTAGTATTACCAGAGGATGCTATAGTAGGTAGTGCTTTTGAAGCACCAACTAAATAAAAATCCCCCTATTAAAAAAAGAAATTATTAAAATTTAAATGTTTTATCATGATATTATTCCTTGTATCAAGGTGAAATGCCCTAAATCGTTATGTTACTAATATGCTAGTAGCATAACGATTTTTTTGTTTAGAATGAGCCTCTAAATGCAAGTTTCAAGACCGTTTTTATGGTATGCTTTTTGATGTAGACATTGAGCTATTGATAAATTTAAAACTAGACAATGCTATAAATGAAGTGTAAGAGAAATGAGTGAAACGAAGTGAACTGGTTTAAAAAACAAATTAGTAAATTTATTAATAAAGAAGATGAAGACTATGAGTATGAGGAATATTATGAGGATTATGGAGAAGTTCAGTCGGAGCAATTACATACACAAAAAGAACCACCAATCGCTAAGCAAAAGACTTTCCGTTTCCCTTTGATTGACGATAATGAAGGTGAGGCATCCTATACGTCCTCAAACGAAATGTATGATCAAATGGAAGATGATGATTATGGACAAATTGGGGATTTATCGTTACCAAAACATTTAAATCATCATATTGTCGATTCAAGTGTTTATGATGTAGAGGTTTCAGGAATACGAGATTTACTCGCAAATCGCTCTAAACGTACAGGTAGAAAAACAATGATGAAAAGTCAGCCTCCAGAACAAGAATTTCGTTCAAGAGCAAGCTTAGTGTTTCGAGATGCACAAAATGAAACAGCTACTATAAGCCCTATGACTGCACCTGAACCAAAAGAAAAGAGTCAGCGAAAAGAACAAAAAGTTGAAAATATTATGCCTGAGAATCGCAAACGATTTGTTCCAACAGATGTGCCTTCACCTGTCTATGGTTTTGCAAAACCAAGTCCCATCAAAGAATTATTAGATAAAAGAAAAGAGGAATACGAGAAGCAAGAAACCGATGTACAGGCAGTTGAAGCGGTTACTGTTGTAAAGCCTTTAAAAGAAGCGACAACAAATGAGGTCAATGAAAATATACTAGAAGAAAAAGAGCCGGCTAGCACAAACCAAACGGTTGTAACGGAACATCATGAGATCATTCAATCGAAAGAACTTTCGACAGTAAGTGAACCAATTATTTTTGAGGAAGAACTGTTGGTTGAAGAGAACGATGACAAGGAAAATTTGTCATCAAATGTAGCTGTGCCTCAAACGACTTCTTTTGCTATGGATTTTGAAGGGCAAGAGAAGGAGGCTGTGGTTCAAGATCAAACAGTTCAACAACTTTCAGCAGATCAATCCGAAATCCATGTCAAAGAAATGATTGTGGAACAAGTACAAATTGAAAATTCTACGATCCATATTGGAGAAGTTACTGTCGTTCAACCGTCAATGGATGACCAATCTCCTGATACTGCATCGAGGGAAGAAAAAAGTCGAATTCCATTTAATGTACTAATGTTAAAAACAGATAAAGAAAAATGGAGAATCCAACAGCAATTGAAGATGGCTCAGCAGCCTCTACGTGTAGAGAGAAAGCCAGAAACAGAGAAAAACAAACTAGTGGATGTGATGTCAGAAAAATCATCGTCCTTAGACAGTATGACAACAAATGAAATGTCCGTTTCACCACCAGAAGATGACAACGATTTCTATATGACAGAGAATGTTCAATTGCAAGTAGATGGTCCAGTGCAACTTGATATAAAAGATGAAGTAGAAAGTGTCACTACAAAAAGCAGTGCTGAAGAGCCTATTGCTGTAATTAAAATGGCTCCTGTTACATCAATGTCAAGTATCTCAACAAATGAAAGAATAGAAATTGAAAAAGCAACTGCTGATGAAATTTCTGCAACTATTGAGCCAGAGCTTGAGTTACAACCAGAACCAGAACTAGCTTCAGAACAGGAACAAGTGTCAGAACCAGAACAAGCTATTGAACCTGAAGTAGTTTCAGAAATTGTAGAGTATGCTCCAGTAGAATCTGTTGAGAATCAAGTAGCACCACAAGTAGTAGAAGTAGAAGCTGAGATACCAGCAAAGCCTGTACACGTCTATCAAAAGCCTACTGATGAATACCTAGAGCCACCAGAGGAAAAAACACAGGATACGGATTGGATGGAGCAACAGGGAGAAACATTAGTCGAAGCGCTATCTTATTTCCAAGTTTCTGCGCAAATTGAATCGATTATGCAAGGTCCTGCTGTTACTCAATTTGAAATAACCGTGAGCCATGGTACAAAGGTGAGTAAAATTCGAAACTTAGCAGATGATTTAAAACTGGCCTTAGCAGCAAAAGATATTCGTATTCAAGCACCAATTCCTGGGAAAAGTTCAATCGGTATTGAAATCCCAAATCGAGTATCACGAGCTGTTCGCTTATCTGAGGTAACAAATAGTGCCTCCTTCGTTGAGTCGGATTCACCATTAGAGGCAGCATTAGGACTTGATTTGACTGGAAAGCCTGTTACGTTAGATCTACGTAAAATGCCACATGGCTTAATCGCTGGTGCAACAGGTTCGGGTAAATCTGTTTGTATTAATTCTATTTTGGTTAGTTTATTATATAAAGCTGCACCACACGAGCTAAAACTCATGCTGATCGACCCTAAAATGGTAGAGCTGGCGCCATTTAACCATATTCCACATTTAGTTAGTCCTGTCATTACAGATGTAAAGGCGGCAACGGCTGCACTAAAATGGGCAGTTGAAGAAATGGAGCGCCGCTATCAACTATTTGCTCATGCAGGTGCACGTGATATTACACGTTTTAACGCCATAGCGGATAAAAATAATGAACATAGCCTGAAGTTGCCTTACATTTTAATTGTCATTGATGAGTTAGCTGATTTAATGATGATGTCTCCAGCAGATGTAGAGGAGGCCATTTGCCGTATTGCTCAAAAGGCACGTGCATGTGGTATTCATTTAATTGTTGCAACGCAAAGACCTTCAGTGGATGTTATTACTGGGTTAATCAAATCAAACATTCCTACACGTATTGCCTTTGCAGTTTCCTCTCAAATTGATTCTCGTACCATTTTAGATGGGCAGGGAGCAGAAAGGTTACTTGGTCGAGGGGATATGCTATATTTAGGTAATGGTATGTCAGCGCCAGTGCGTTTACAGGGAACTTTTGTTACAGATGATGAAATTGAATCAATTATTGAGCATGTTCGTGAACAGGGTGAGCCTGATTATATTTTCGATCAAGAGGAATTATTAAAGAAAACAGAGGTGTCGGCAGAACAGGACGATTTATTTGAAGATGTTTGTCGATTTGTCTATGAGCAAGGTGGCGCTTCTACCTCATTGATTCAACGAAAGTATCATATTGGCTATAATCGTGCTGCTCGTTTAATTGACATGTTAGAATCACATGGTTTTGTTTCGGAGGCAAGAGGAAGTAAGCCACGTGAAAGTTACATTACAGAAGAAGATTTAATTACTATGTTTGAATAAGAATTGCATTGTTTTCGTCTAGATTATCTAATTTACGTCGAATTTAGTTTTTTTAGAAAAGTTACACATCTATCCTTATGCATAAAAAGTGCTATAATAGACAAGATGTGTTGAATAGTACGTATTTTTTAACACTTGTGAAGGTATTAATACCTAACCATTCGTCAAATAATACGATACACCTAATAGATGATAGATGGGATATTGAAATTCCCGGGGGGTTTAATTAATGACAGTTTTTCATTTCACAGGCATTAAAGGTTCTGGCATGAGTTCGCTTGCACAAATCTTATTTGATGCTGGTGAACAAGTACAGGGCTCAGATGTCGATAAATATTTCTTCACGGAGCAGCCGTTACGTGAACGTAATATTCCAATTTTTACATTTAATGCAGATAATATTAAAGCAGGTATGACAGTGATCGCAGGTAATGCATTTTCCGATGATCACCCTGAATTAGTACGTGCTCGAGAAATAGGTGTAGAAGTCATTCGTTACCATAAATTTTTAGGTGAATATATTGGCAACTATACATCCATTGCCATCACAGGTGCACATGGTAAAACGTCTACGACTGGTTTAATGGCGCATGTGGTAGGTGGCTATAAACCGACATCTTATTTGATTGGTGATGGTACTGGGGCAGGTCATGAAAATGCTGATTTCTTTGTAATGGAGGCGTGTGAATACCGCCGTCACTTTTTAGCATATAATCCTGATTATGCTGTGATGACGAACATCGATTTTGATCATCCAGATTACTTCGCTAATATAGAGGACGTATATTCTGCATTTCAGTCATTAGCATTACAAGTGAAAAAAGCAATTATAGCATGTGGTGATGATGAACAGCTGCAACGTATTCAAGCAAAAGTACCAGTTGTTTATTATGGATTTGGTGCTGAAAATGATTTTGAAGCACGTAATGTTGAAAAAACAACTGAGGGTACAAAATTTGATGTTTTTGTACGTAATGAATTTTATAGCACTTTCTTTATCCCATTATTTGGAGACCATGCTGTTCTAAATACATTGGCGGTTATTACGCTATGTGAGTATGAAGGCATTTCTCCAGATATTATTCAGGAGCGTTTACACACATATAAAGGTGTAAAAAGACGTTTTACTGAGACGGACATAGGGGATAATGTTTTAATAGATGACTATGCACACCATCCAACGGAAATTCGCGCGACAATTCAATCAGCACGACAAAAATTTCCTGAACGTGAGCTAGTTGCGATTTTCCAACCACATACATTTACACGTACACAAGCTTTTTTACAAGATTTTGCGGATAGTTTGAGCCTTGCAGATACAGCCTATTTATGTGATATATTTGGTTCTGCGAGAGAAACGCAAGGCGCGCTTTCTATTCATGATTTAGCGTCACTTATTGAAGGCAGTGCAGTGATTACCACTGAAGGAATTGATATATTAACAAAACATAATGGCGCAGTATTCTTATTTATGGGCGCTGGTGATGTTCACAAGTTCCAAGATGCTTTTGAAGACGTGCTTAAAAACAATGAAACAGCTTAGTCCGTAGGGGTTAAGCTGTTTTTTCTCAAATTTAAGCAGGAATTCCGTTTTTTTTGTCGAAGATAGGGAAAGTAATAGTAAAGACAATTTACTAGCAGGAGGTAAACTTATGGAAGTGATTTTGTATATTGCAGCCATTATTGCTGCAATCGGTTTTTTAATTTTATGTGTGAGCGTGGGCATGACATTATTCTCGCTTAAATCCATTCTAAACAGCTTAGCTGGGACATTATCTGGGATTGAAGGCCAAATGGAAGGCATCACTCGCGAAACAACGTCTTTATTAACAAAAACAAATAGCTTAGCAGAGGATATTCAACATAAATCTGAACAATTAAATTCAGTAGTTCAAGCTGTTAAGGGTATTGGTGATTCCGTTAATGGTTTAAATAATTCTGTTCAGCAGATCACTTCTTCAGTTTCTAAAAGCGTAGAACAAAATGAAGAAAAAATTGCACAAGTTGTACAATGGAGTAATGTTGCGATGGGTATTGCTGATAAATGGAAAAAGCGCAAAATCATCGAGCAGGAAGCGGTATCACCAGATGTCTATGCATTTGAAACTGTGCAAGTAGAAGAAACACCAAAAAGAAAATGGGGTCGTAAAAAATGATAATTATTCAGTGAGTATTCTATGCTGGCTGAATAAAAATAAAGTCTTAGACATATAAGTTGAAGATGCATCTTTGAGATGGACAACCAGTCTAGACAAATTTGATAATTAGATGGGGAGGAATTGTTGCATGACAACTCAAAAGCCAAATTTTAACGAAGTAAAGGAACAGCAGCTTGAAAGTTCTTTGCCTCAGCTTTATCATCCGCAAGACTCGATTTATGAAGAGGAGCGTGTAAACATGAAGGATTTTGTGATTGGCGCATTAGTTGGTGGAATCGTAGGGGCTGCTGCAGGTCTACTGTTAGCTCCAAAGTCAGGAAAAGATTTACGCAGTGATGTGGCTGTACAAGCTGTTCAGCTAAAAGATAAGAGTGCAGACTTCTCGACAACTGCAAAAGATAAAACAGTTCAACTTTCTAAACAAATTCAAGAGCAATCTACACAATTAGTAGAGAAAGTAAAAACACTAAAAACGGCAAAAGCACCAACTGTTTTTGATGATGGTACAGTTTCCTTTGAAGGGGAAGAACCATTAGAGGATTACATTCCAAGTGAGGAACCAAAAGCCGAAGAAACGACAGAAAAAGCTGATCAAAAAGAAGAAACAACTGAAGAAGTTCGTGCATAATGCATAATATAAAGGGATACGTTACAAGATAAAGTTGTAACGTATCCCTTTTTTTAAATGATAGGTGTAGCTTCTAGTATTATTTCTAATTGATCGCCACCAAATATTTCTGTATCAAAGCTCGCCGGCTGACCATTCCTTAAAATCGTAAAATTCCCCTTAAAGGCACTTGGTAGTTGCCAATTAGAGAATCGAAAAACATCTTGATAAATCCAACGACTGCGATCCTTTTCTTTAAATACTAAAGTCGCTCCATTGTGTACAGTGGACTGTGGAGATACAACCATTTTATTAACAATCGCTTCATTTGCAGTCTTCTTTAGTTCCAAAACTTCCTGTTGGAAATGAATAATGATTTTATCCTCTAGCAAAAGATTCATTTGATCCGCGATATGTTGTACTGTGGGTAGAGATGGTTGTTGGAAGCTTATCACATCTCCATGTTGTACAGCATAGCTCAATTTAGCAACTTTTCCATTAATCATTAACTGAGGAGAAAATTCTGGTAAATATAAAGGTTGTCCATCCACTTGAATCGTATAGGACTCAAATTGCTTTAACAAATGCCAATTATTAGTGATTTTAAATACATCCTCAATTGTTTCAGCTATATCAAAAGCGACGATATCACGATCATGTAAAACGGTATCGAGTGATGCAGAAGAGTTATTGACAGTAATTTTTGGCTCAATCACATATTTGGTGTTTTGGATTGTCACTGTCTTTATTGCTGCCTCATCTATAAGATCTCTTACTGTAGCCGTCGCCTGCTGTCCGTCTTGGCCTTCGATTAACTGAATGGCATCGCCAGTTTTAATCAGGGTTTTAGTTGATGCCTGTTGCCCGTTTACCATTATTTCAGCAGGGTGGCCATGTTCACCTGGTATAAAAATGTCCTGTCCGTTGACACTGATAGATAGCCCATGTCCTGGTTTTCCATATAATTGCTTTGCGCGAATATTTGCAGCTAGAAAGGCATCAGCCACAGTCATTTCTTTTAGTTCAAAAAGGCGAACCACTTGATTATTGACTGTTAAACTCATATATTGAATCGGCATCTTTTTAGCAGCAATGGCAATGCCAATAGGAGTGACTAATTCAGGTGAGGCTTTTATGTGTTCTTCTTTTGTCAAGTT
This sequence comes from Lysinibacillus sp. OL1, assembly GCF_004332175.1. Classification (NCBI taxonomy): domain Bacteria; kingdom Bacillati; phylum Bacillota; class Bacilli; order Caryophanales; family Bacillaceae; genus Lysinibacillus; species Lysinibacillus sp. OL1. The sequence continues at coordinate 107,734 of NZ_SJDS01000007.1, forward strand.
TTGAATAGCATCAATGCCTCGAACAGCAATACGATTAGCTGGTAAATCTAGAACTTGACCTAGTTCTATCGTAAGGTTGGGTGTTAAACTACCGCCACCAACCAGCATAACGGCTTTGGGTGCTACTCGGTTATTGAGTCGTAAAATTTCTTCTCCAATCGACTTCGCCAACTGTTTCACTGCAGGCTCAATTGCTAAAAAAACTTCTTCCTTGGGATAGAACTGATCAAAGCCTAGAATATCTTGAATCAATATCTCTTCAGCTGTTTGTAGCTGACGTTTAGCCTCTTCAGCTACAGGGAAGTCTAGCAAATAGTGGTCGCTTAAAGCTTCTGTTATTTCATCGCCAGCTGTAGGGACCATGCCATAAGCTACAACTGTACTTTTATCCGTAATGGCAATATCTGATGTCCCTGCCCCTATATCAACAAGGGCCACATTTAAGCGACGCATCGTTGGAGGAATCAGCACATTAATAGCAGCAATCGGTTCTAACGTCAATGCTTCCATCTCTAAATCAGCTCGTTTAAGAGCGGCAATCAATGATTCCACCACTACCCGAGGTAGAAACGTTGCTATCACTTCGATTTGGGCTTCATCCCCTTGTTGATCCAACAGGCTTCCAATCTCCTCGCCATCCAAGCGATAATACAGGACTGAGTAGCCTACACAATAATAGTGGCTAATTTTTGCATCCTCTTTTTGTTGCAAGAGTTGCTGCTGTGCTTGTTGAACAGCCTGAAGTTCCAAGCGACTAATATCTTCTTCAGTAAAAATGGGTCGATTACGTATATGGATGGTCACACTAGCTTGTTCAGTTTTCAAAGATCGACCTGCTGCAGCAACACTTACCTTTGTAAGAGGCCCATGTTTCTCTTCAAGTTCACGTTTTATTTCATTAATTAAATCTGCCACATACATGACATTATGTATTTGTCCATCTACCATGGCACGTTCTTTATGCTCTTTTACCAAAATATCTTCCACATGAAAATGGTCATTTTCTTCTTGTAGAATAATCCCGACCACTGAGCGAGTGCCAATATCAAGTGCGAATAGTTTAGAACTCAATGTAATCGCTTCCTTTCGCGTCATACTTGAAAATAATTTAGCGAGTTGAAGCGCTAAATTAAAAATGCGTGACATTCTGAACAACATTGATTATAATAATGCTATTATCTAAAAATGTAACATACATTTCAGAGTTCTGAAAGTGTCTGTCATGAGGAGAGGAGCAAGAAAGCATGAGCCAAAAAGATTTAGAAAGCTTACGTAGTCAAATAGACGGTTTAAACTTAGAAATTCTTCGTCTAATTAATGAACGTGCAGCTGTAGTTGATGAAATCGGTAAAATTAAAGAAAAACAAGGTGTGAATCGCTATGATCCGCTGCGTGAAAGACACATGCTTGATCTTATTAAAGAACACAATCAAGGTCCATTAAACCAAATGACGGTTGATTATATATTTAAGCAAATCTTTAAAACAGCTTTAAAACAACTTGAAGCTGATAAGAAGAAAGAGTTGCTTGTATCTCGTAAGAAGAAGTCAGAAGATACAATTATTAATATCAATGGTGAATTAATTGGTCAAGGAAAACCTTCTTTCGTATTCGGTCCTTGTGCGGTTGAGTCTTATGAGCAAGTAGCAGCAGTTGCCGCTTCTATTAAAGCAAAAGGTGAAAAGTTAATTCGTGGTGGTGCTTATAAGCCACGTACTTCTCCTTATGACTTCCAAGGTCTTGGATTAGAAGGTCTGAAAATCTTAAAACGTGTGTCTGAGGAATATGGTTTAGGTGTTATTACCGAAATCGTGACACCAGGTCATTTAGAGGAAGCATTGGATTATATTGATGTCATTCAAATTGGTGCACGTAATATGCAAAACTTTGAATTATTAAAAGCAGCAGGTGCAACAAATAAACCTGTCTTATTAAAACGAGGTTTAGCTGCAACAATTGATGAATTCATTCATGCTGCAGAATACATTATGTCTAAAGGAAATGAAAATATTATCCTTTGTGAACGTGGTATTCGTACTTATGAAAAAGCAACACGTAATACATTAGATATTTCAGCCGTACCAGTTTTAAAACAAGAAACGCATTTGCCAGTATTCGTAGATGTTACACACTCAACAGGGCGTCGTGATTTATTATTACCATGTGCAAAAGCAGCTATTGCAATTGGTGCTGATGGCGTTATGGCAGAGGTGCATCCAGATCCATCTGTGGCATTGTCTGACTCACAACAACAAATGGACATCCCAACATTTGACGCATTCTATGAAACGCTACAAAAATTCATGAAAAATCATGAAATTCATGCTTAATTGTTAACAGCGAACACCGCTTGCTTACTTCGGCAGGCGGTGTTTGTTATATCGTGACAAAATAATGTCTAGAATAGGACTATTAGTACTTGGTTTTCACGTAGTTCTTCTTGAAAATAATATGAAAATTATCGTATGATAAGGCTATAATAGGAAAAAAGGGAGGCACGTACGATGACTGTTACAATTTATGATGTTGCAAGAGAAGCAAATGTTTCCATGGCAACGGTCTCTCGTGTAGTCAATGGTAATCAAAACGTAAAACCAGCAACACGAAAAAAAGTACTAGAAGTAATTGAACGATTAGAATACCGTCCAAACGCAGTAGCGCGAGGTTTAGCAAGTAAGAAAACAACAACAGTTGGCGTGATTATCCCAGATATTGCAAACAATGTTTATGCGGAGCTGGCTCGTGGTGTAGAGGATATTGCCACAATGTATCGTTACAATATTATTTTAGCCAACTCAGATCAACATGAAGATAAAGAGCTACAGCTACTGGATACAATGCTTGGAAAACAGGTTGATGGTATTGTCATGATGAGTGATGAGGTTACAGAAAAGATGCAGCAAACGATGGATCATTCGCCAGTACCAATTGTGCTTGCAGGCTCTGTGGATGAATCCCAAACAATTGCAACTGTGAATATCGATTATTTCCAGGCGGCTTATGAAGCTATTTCATTACTTATTCAAAATGGCCATACACGGATTGGTTTTGTAACTGGCCCACTTTCGTATACAATTAACGGAAAATTCAAGCTAGCAGCCTATAAGAAAGCATTGCAGGATGCTGGTTTACCAATAGATGAAGCATTAATTGCTGCAGAAGAGTCCAGCTATGATATGGGCTTAGAGGCTTGGGAGATTTTATCTGCTCTTGAACAGCCACCAACAGCTTATTTTGCAGGAAGTGATGAATTGGCCATCGGTTTAATTCATGGCGCACAAGATGCGGGCAAAAATGTTCCAGAAGATATTGAAGTTATCAGCTTTGAGAACTCAAAGTTAGCACGAATGGTTCGGCCACAGTTAACAAGTGTCGCGCTACCGCTTTACGATATTGGAGCTGTTGCAATGCGCCTGCTGACAAAATTAATGAGCAAGGAAACTGTCGAGGACGAAGCGGTTATTTTACCACACCGTATTGAGCATCGACAATCTGTCAAAAGTAAATAATGATACCTAACACGTAAATCGCTTATGAAGGATTTGCGTGTTTTTCTTTGCTGGATGGAACGTCAAAAATAGCGGATAGCGTTTCAAAAGTGAGGGATAGAACAATAGAATTGATGGATATACGACCAAAAGCAATCAAAAAAAGCCCCACGAATATCGTGAGGCCAACAAATTAATCCCGTCTTTCATTCCGAATAATATGTAGCGCTTTGGCTAACATTTGAGCATTCTTTTCCTCTATTTCTGCTTTACGAGGAATGGGCTCATATAAAGGAATCGGGTCCTCCCATGTTGGAATAAAAGGAACGGGGGCTTCTGGTTGCCAGCGATCCAGCCATGCATGAGGGAGTGGTCCTATTGGTAACGCTTGGTCAGTCATTTCCAACCATAACATGGACCAGGCACGGGGTACCACTCGCCAAATATCGTAGCCACCGCCACCCACTGCAATCCATCGACCATCACAATATTCATGTGCTAATTGATGAGCTAGCTTAGGAATTTCGCGATAAATATTCATTGTTCCATGTAAATGTGTTAATGGATCAAAATAATGTGCATCTGCACCATTTTGCGTTAATACAACATCTGGCTTGAAAAATTCAAAAATCTCTCGCATGGACTGTTCATAGATCTCTAGGAAACTTTCATCCTCAGTAAATGCATCCATGGGAAAATTAAACGAGGTCCCATAGCCTTGACCATTGCCGCGTTCAGTAATATTTCCGGTTCCAGGGAATAGATAACGACCAGTTTCATGTATGGACAGTGTACAAACATTAGGATCCTCATAAAAGCTCCATTGGACACCATCTCCATGATGAGCATCTGTATCTACATAAAGTACACGCGCGTTGTACTTTTCCTGCAAGTAACGAATAGCTACTGTGCTATCATTGTAAATACAAAAACCGGATGCACGACCACGGAAACCGTGATGGAGTCCTCCACCAAGGTTAAGGGCGTGTTCGGCTTTTCCTTCCATTACATAATCAACAGCGGTTAAAGTTCCACCAACTAGCTGTGCACTTGCTTCATGCATATTTTCAAAAATGGGGGTATCTTCAGTACCAATTCCATAGCTTTCACATTGAGCTTCTGATAATTCACCATGTCCTGCTTTTTTTACGATATCTATATATTTTGAATCATGTGCAAGCAATAGCTCTTCTTCTGTTGCAACACGTGCTGGTACAATATCTACATCATCGAGAGCATTTATATTTTTTAGTAGATCCATAGTTAGCGTCAAGCGTTTATGATTGAAAGGATGTGTATCTGAAAATTTATATCCGAGTTGTTCTGGCGAGTATACGAATACGGCCTTTTTCATTATAGCGAAACACCCGGTAAATTTGGCCATAGGACATCAAAGCCCTCTTTGCGTAGATCTTCAATCATTGCTAAAGGATTTAGTGTTTTTACTCGGACGCTTAAAATTTTGTTTTGTGTATTTTCAGAGTCAGGATAAACTAAGACGCTTTGAACATTGGCATGATGTTGATGAAATATTTTTGTAATTTCAAATAAAACTCCCGGTGTATCGGATACCCGAATCTCGATTTTTGACCCAGGCTCTGTAGCACCAGTCAGCTCTATATATGTATAGAGTAAATCTGTTGTCGTAACAATGCCTACCAATTTTCCTCCAGAGACGATAGGTAAACAGCCTATTTTTGATTCGTAAAAAGTAAGTGCTACCTCTTCAACAAAATCTAGTGGATGACCTATAAGTGGGTCTTTCACCATAATATCCTCTACTTTTGCATTAAAAATAGGAGAGTTTGGTTCATCCTGCAAAGATGAGGGCAAGACCTCTTTAATATCTCGTTCAGTAATTACACCTAAAACGTGATGTTCTTCATCTACAACTGGTAAATGACGAACCTTCTTTTCACGCATTAACTTTAGTGCCTCCTGCACTGTATTGGTAGGAGCTAATGTATAAGGCTTATCATTCATAATTTCTTCTACAATCATATATGCATCCCCTTTGTATTAGTTTTAATACATGAAACGATTTCTAAAACGAAGTCTATCAAATCTTTCCATTGTCTCAGGAGGCACCCGTTTTCCTTCGCGTGCCATCAGGCAATTGGCTGGATGTGATGTAATTTCAGGATCATCTGTTGCAAAATATTCGAAACCAGCAGAACTCATCATTCTTTCCATCATTTTACGATAATCCCAAACATTTAAACCAGTTCCTTTTAAATCCCAATGCCAATAGTACTCGGTAGTAATCACAAGATAATCTTCCATTTCATCCCCCATAAATGAAACGGCTAATAGTGCTTTCCCTGCACCAGTACCACGGTAGTCTGGAATGACTTCAATGGCACCTAATTCGATCATGTCATCGATACGATCTTCTGCCCATCGTTCAAGTGGATCAGGGTAAAGATAGGTAACATAGCCTACAATAATATCTTCGTTTCGAATAATAATAATTCGGCCTTCGGGTAGTCCAGCAATTTCTATAATGGCCTGCTGTTGCTGTTTTGGAGGTCTGAAGGCAACCAAGCCTTCATGGAATGAATATGTAGCTAATTTTTCTGGAGGCACAGGTCCTTCCACATACACAGTACCATGCTTTGTTTCCTTTGTGACAGAAAAAAAAGTTTTTTTATGTTCCATAATTACACCACCTGAGTTTAATAATTCCATTATAGCTGATTTCTTGCGTAAAAACGCTTATTTTTGCAAAATATACCTGTATTTTTGGAAAAATAAAAATATTAAGACAATCTATCCGAATTCGTGTAAAATAGGATTATATTGCTTCTGTTATTTAACAGATAAAAGTAGTGCTATTAGGGATTTCAACATTAATACTATGGATATCTGTTATATAACAAATGCTACATATCAATTTTGCTTTTGGAAAATTCTCTGAATTTCCACAGGGGGGATTGTTGAAATTTAGTCAAAAACAAAAGCAAAGAAAGGGGTATTTTCATGGGGATGAAAATGAAGGAGAAGTTAATGGCTTTACCTGGTCAACACCATTTAACGAATTATGAAGAAGTGGCAGAATCTCATAATTGGGCAGATACGGAAAAGGCATTTAGTTGGAGCGAAACAGGTTTAGTGAATATGGCATATGAGGCTATTGATCGCCATACAGAAACACATCGCAAAAATAAGGTGGCATTGTATTTTAATGATGGTAAACGGAAAGAGGCATATTCATTTAATGAAATGAAAAGGTTAACAAACAAAGCAGCAAATGTTTTTAAAGCGACTACTAATCTGCAGAAAGGTGATCGTTTATTTATTTTTATGCCTCGTTCACCTGAGCTCTATTTTTCATTATTAGGTGCGTTGAAAATGGGGGTTATTGTTGGACCATTGTTTGAAGCTTTTATGGAAGGTGCTGTGTATGATCGACTTGCTGATAGTGAGGCGAAAGTATTAGTCACGACACCTGCTTTACTTGAACGTGTACCTTTAGCTAAATTACCTAAATTGGAGCATATCTTTTTAGTAGGGGAGGGCGTTGAGGAAACAGATAAAATCCTGGACTTTACTAAACATTTAAAAGAAGCTTCAGCTCATTTTGATATAGAGTGGGTAGACAGAGAAGATGGGATGATTCTTCACTATACCTCTGGATCAACAGGTGCTCCAAAGGGTGTATTGCATGTTCATAATGCTATGATTCAGCAATATCAATCGACACAATGGGTACTTGATTTACGTGAAGATGATATTTATTGGTGTACAGCTGATCCTGGATGGGTTACAGGAACAGCCTATGGCATCTTTGGTCCGTGGTTAAACGGTGTAACAATGCTAATCGTCGGAGGGAGATTTTCACCACAAGCATGGTATCAGGCTATTGAAGATTATAGTGTGACAGTGTGGTATAGTGCGCCAACAGCATTCCGTATGCTGATGGGTGCAGGTAGTGGCTTGCTTGAAAGCTATGATCTAACATCTTTACGCCATGTGCTGTCTGTTGGTGAGCCTTTGAATCCAGAAGTTATTCGCTGGGGAGTAGAGGAACTAGGTCATCGTATACATGATACATGGTGGATGACAGAGACTGGAGCGCATATGATTTGTAATTATCCATCGATGGATATTAAGCCAGGTTCAATGGGGAAACCTCTTCCTGGTATTCATGCGACGATTGTAGATGATGCAGGCAATGAGGTTCCACCATTTACAATGGGGAATCTAGCTATTCGTCGTGGTTGGCCTGCCATGATGCGCCAAATTTGGGGCAATCCAGAGCGCTATGAATCTTATTTCCTAAAAGGAGAATGGTACGTTTCTGGAGATTCAGCCTATATGGATGATGAGGGTTACTTCTGGTTCCAGGGGCGTGTGGATGATGTTATTATGACGGCTGGTGAACGTGTAGGACCTTTTGAAGTAGAAAGTAAGCTACTTGAGCATCCAGATGTAATTGAAGCAGGTGTTATCGGCAAACCAGATCCAGTGCGAGGTGAAATCATTAAAGCCTTTGTATCCTTACGAGAAGGGGTAGAACCTTCTGATGCATTAATTGAAGATATACGTGATTTTGTTAAAAAAGGTTTATCTGCACATGCAGCACCACGTGAAATAGAATTTAAAGATAAATTGCCAAAAACACGTAGTGGTAAAATTATGCGTCGCGTTTTGAAAGCTTGGGAATTGAATTTACCGACTGGTGATTTATCAACCATGGAAGATTAATTAATTATCTAAAACATCAATTGATATTTATACAACATGTGCATAAAAAGAAGGCAAGGATTCATTCGATGGGCGAAAGGATTCTTGCCTTCTTTTTTCTGGATTTACAATAGTATAGAGGTGAGAGTAAGTGAAATATTATCTATTTCAAAAAAACAATGAATTAAATAAAAATTCAGTTGACTTAATAAATATGCAGACGTATACTATTTTTAACTTATTTCAGAGGTGAGTGCAGTGAAAGTAGGTATTGTTGGAGCAACTGGATATGGCGGTCTAGAACTTATTCGATTTTTACATAATCATCCAGCTGTGGAACGAATTGATTTATTTACTTCTTCAGAAGAGGGTGTCCAATTTTCTTCCAAATTTGGCCATCTTGTTAGGATAGCTGATACACCGTTACAAAAGATTGCGTATGACACTTTAGAAAAATTCGATGTTATTTTTACGAGTACACCATCTGGGGTGACAAGTGAGCTATTACCGCCTTTGGTTGGGAAAGGACCAAAGCTAATCGATTTATCTGGTGATTTTCGGTTAAAAGATCTAGCAAGCTATGAAACCTGGTATGGCAAAAAAGCTGCACCGTTCCATAGTGTTCAACAAAGTGTATATGGTTTAACAGAATGGAATGAAGAGCTTATACGTCAAGCAACACTTGTTGCTAATCCGGGTTGCTACCCAACAGCAGTTTTATTATCCTTACTACCACTTGTAAAAGAACGTTTAATTGATCCTAGTTTTCTAGTTATTGATGCAAAGAGTGGTATTTCAGGAGCAGGCAATAAGCCCTCACAAACTACCCATTTTAGTGAGACAAATGAGAATTTTTCAATCTATAAAGTAAATACACATCAACATATTCCCGAAATTGAACAGGCACTTTCCATGTTTGCTCAAGCAGATACAAAGGTTACTTTTAATACGCATCTGGTTCCAATGACCAGGGGAATTTTGGCGACATCCTATGCACCAGTAATGCAGGGAATTACAGAGTCGCAATTGATCACTTGCTTACAGGCAACCTATGAGAATCATCCATTTGTTCGAATCGTTACAGATGCATCTAGTTTAGGGACAAATCGTGTCAAGGGATCAAATTATTGTGACATTCTAGTGAAAGTAGATTCCCGTACAAATCGCGCCACAATTGTTAGTGTAATTGATAACCTTGTCAAAGGAGCAGCGGGGCAAGCAATCCAAAATATGAATGTGCAATTTGACTTACCACAAACGACAGGGCTAGATGTCGTACCATTCTTTATTTAACAGCATGCAGGAAACTGTATGCTTCTCTTATTTATTAATCTAAGGAGGAATTTCGGATGACAGTTACCACTTCAACGAATGTAATGAAAAAATTATCAAGTAAAAATATTGTTTCACCAAAAGGCTTTAAGGCAGCCGGATTACACTGTGGTTTAAAACATAAGAAAAAAGATTTAGCCCTTTTAGTAAGTGAAGTCCCAGCAAGTGTTGCAGGTGTTTTTACTACAAACGCTGTGCAAGCAGCACCATTAAAAGTCACGAAGGAAGTTGTTTATGCAACTAAGAAAATGCAAGCGATGATCGTCAATTCAGGCAATGCGAATGCTTGTACAGGTAAACAAGGTGTAAAAGATGCCCAAACAATGCAAGCGCTAGCTGCTGAAAAATTAGGGATTGCACCAAATTTGGTGGGAGTTTGCTCGACGGGTGTTATTGGAGAAATGATGAAATTAGAGCCAGTAGCAAACGGTATTCTACAGTTAGAGCCAAAGGACAATTTAGAAAGTGCGATTGACTTTGCACAGGCTATTTTGACAACAGATACTGTCATGAAAAACACAAGCTATAGTACAACTGTGGATGGCAAGGAAGTTATTATTGCAGGTGTAGCAAAAGGTTCAGGTATGATCGAACCTAATATGGCAACAATGCTAGGCTTTATTACAACAGATGCCAACATTGAATCTGAGGTGTTGCAAGCAGCATTAACAACTATTACTAATTTAACATTTAATGCTATTACAGTTGATGGGGATACGTCTACTAATGACACAGTGGTAATATTGGCTAATGGCTTGGCAGGGAATGATTCATTAACACCAGAGCATCCAGATTGGCAAAATTTCTTTTACACTTTGCAAACAGTAGCGGAAGATTTAGCAAAAATGATTGCCAAAGATGGTGAAGGAGCAACGAAGCTTATCGAAGTAGAAGTTGTTGGTGCAATTTCAGACGAGGAGGCACGTAAAATTGCAAAAACAGTCGTTGGTTCACCACTTGTAAAGACTGCTGTTTTCGGCTGTGATGCTAACTGGGGGCGTATTATTGCAGCAGTAGGGTATAGTGGCGCAACAGTTGATCCAGATAAAATTACCATCCAAATCGGTGGTGCTACTATGGTAGAAAACGGTGAACCAATTCCCTTTTCTGAGAATGAGTTAATTCAAATATTAAAAATGCATGAAGTAAAAATCTATGTGTCTCTTGGTGTGGGTGATGGTAAGGGGCATGCTTGGGGATGTGACTTAACATATGACTATGTCCAAATCAATGCATCATACCGCTCATAAACGTGTGGTCATTAAGCTTGGGGGCAGTACACTGGAAGGTTTAAATGATACTTTCTTTGATAATTTTAAAAGATTACAAGAGAGTGGGGTAGAGCTGATTATTACCCACGGAGGTGGGCCAGCCATAAATCGAGAACTAGCTGCTCAAGGCATACAATCACATACATTAAATGGAATACGCGTCACGAATGATTCTGCAATTAAAGTTGTCCAATCCACTCTAATAGGACAAGTAAACACTGCATTAGTTCATGAGTTAACAACGGCTGGTATAACAGCCATCGGATTAAATGGCTTTGATGGACAGTTGATGGTCGTAGACTTTTTAGATCAAGAGGCTTATGGCTATGTCGGAGCTATTAAAAATATCAATACATCCTTATTGGAAGCTTTAATGGGTGTAGGGATTGTACCTGTTATTGCCTGCGTAGGTACGACCGAAGCAGGTCAGGCTCTTAATATTAATGGCGATACGGTAGCAAGTGAAATTGCTTTAGCCATCGGAGCAGATAGCTTACTACTCGTGACAGATGTGAGTGGTATCCGTATTGAAGATGAATATCAAGCAATAGCTACACCTAGTCTTATAGATCAATGGACAGAGCAGGGCCATATTTATGGTGGAATGATTCCGAAAGTGCAGGGAGCGATTGACTGTTTACGGGCAGGGATTCCTTCTGTACAAATCGTAGGCGCAACTTTAATTGGTACAACAATTGTAGCCACAAGTGAACTTCTTTCTTCCTAGTGTTCTAAATAGGATAGCTTGAGAAGTATAGTTGTTGAAAGAAACTATTTTAAATATAGTGGAGATGATAACATGAGTGTTTTATTTGAGAATTACGGCAAGCGTCGTGCACAAATTGTTAAAGGTCAGGGGACAATTGTTGAGGATTCAACAGGGAAGCAATACTTGGATTTTACTAGTGGCATTGCTGTAGTGAGTCTTGGTCATGCCCATCCAGCCGTTGTACAGGCACTTCAAGAGCAAAGCCAAAAGCTATGGCATATTTCAAATCTTTTTGAAATACCAGGTCAGGAAAAGGTGGCAGAAAAATTAATTGCTAATACACACTTTTCACATGCCTTTTTTTGTAATAGCGGCGCTGAGGCTAATGAAGCGGCCATTAAATTAGCTCGTAAGCATACAGGCAAACATCATATTATTACATTTGAAAAATCATTCCACGGTCGTACTTTTGGAGCAATGTCTGCAACAGGTCAAGGCAAAGTACATAATGGCTTTGGACCACTCGTAGAAAAATTTTCGATTTTGCCATTTAATGATGCTGCTACACTTGAAGCAACCGTTGATGATTCAGTTGCAGCTATAATGCTAGAAATGATTCAGGGAGAGGGTGGCGTCAATAGTGTATCAGCAGAATTTGCCGCAGCTATTGCAAAAGTCTGTGAGGAGCAAGGTGTACTACTAATTGTTGATGAAGTGCAAACGGGCATTGGACGAACAGGAACACGCTATGCATTTGAACAAACGGTATTAAAGCCACATATCGTAACTTTGGCAAAAGGCTTAGGTGGTGGTTTCCCTGTTGGTGCAATGCTCGGAACTGCTGAGCTTCATGCTACATTTAGTCCAGGAACACATGGTACAACATTCGGTGGAAACCCTCTTGCGATGAATGTGGCACAAGCTGTTTTAAATCATGTGTTTGAGCCGGATTTTTTACAGCAGGTACGAGAAATATCTGCCTATTTTGTGGCACAACTAAGGGCTCATTTACCTTCTAGCTATACGGTTCAAGGTCAGGGTCTCTTGTTAGGGATTGGCTGTGGGGACACGGAAGTTGCGCCTTATATCGCGGCAGCGGAAGAAAGTGGTCTTTTATTAGTAGGGGCAGGGCCAACAGTTATTCGTCTTTTGCCTCCATTAACGGTCACAAAGGAAGAGATTGACAAAGCAGTAGCTATTTTAAAGAACATATTACCGTGAAAATACACTTTCGTTCAGCAGAAAGTGAGGCATTAGCGGCAAAAATGACTAGACATTAGGATGAACAAAGAATCTGCTAGATATGAGCAGATTCTTTGCGCTATAAATGCTATTGTAGTTGTTTTACTAATGTTGTCACTAATTTTGGTAACCAATCTTCAAGCTGACTAAACGTAAATCCTGCCTTCTCAGCCTTAGCATTGGACATATACCAATCAGCAGGCACTCCATAAGGAGACTGTGATTCCTCATCACCACCAATGAGGGAAATTTTTGCGCGCTGACCACTTGCTTCTTCAATTAGAGCAATTAGATCTTTGAGAGATATGGCCCCTGATGCGGTAGCGTTGTATGGTCCCTCAATAGGAGTAACACCCGCAAAGTATAAAAATTCAGCAGCTTCCTCATCTGTAATATAACTCATCTTTGCATCAATGTTCGGTAAAGTAATCGGCTGATTCTGTAAAATATGTTCAACGTGAAAATGTAAACGTCGAGTATAATCATCTTCGCCCATCACAATTGGGAAACGTACAGCTACGACTGGGAATGAAGCTTCTTTGAATAAGACTGCCTCCGCTTGTCGTTTTCCTTCTCCATAAGAAAATTCCTCTTGATGTCCCATACGAATTTGATACTGGTATGGATCAAAGTCTTCTTCCTTTTTCATCTTACCATCTACCTCATATGTTGAAAGAGTAGAAGTAAAGACGAGCTTTTTCGTTTTTCCCTTTAATATCTCGCAAATCGCTTGTGCCTCGTTGGGCGAATAGCAAATATTATCATAGACAATGTCCCATGTTGTATTGGCTAGTGCCTGCTCTAAAGCATCACGATCATTACGATTTACTACTAATTGCTTAACATGTGTACCAAAGGGATTGCCACTTTGACCACGTGTTAAAATCGTTACATTATGTCCATTTTGAATACAAAGATCAACTAGCTTTTTTCCAAAAAAACGTGTGCCTCCTAAAATCAATATGTTCATATATTTTCACCCCTTCAAAATAGTAGTCCTCTTAATAATGACAAAAAAACAGACTTACTACAATTCATAAGGAATATGCAGTAAGTCTGTTTAATTGATTATCTAATACAAATGCTTTTGCTAAGGCAAAATGGATTAGCGCCTTGACGTTTCAGTTGGAGTAGTGGTATTACCATTGTCTCCTCCGTTTGTGCCATCTCCGGGGTTATCAGTTCCATCGCCATTGCTTCCATCGCCATCCCCGTTATTGGAGCCATTGCCATTGTTACCAGAACCATCCCCGTTATTGGAGCCATTGCCGTTATTACCAGACCCGTTCCCGTTATTGGAGCCATTGCCGTTACTACCCGAACCATTACCATTGCCATTAGTAGGTGGCGTTGTAGGTGGTATTGGTTCTTGGTCGTTTTCCTCAGGGTCAGGTTCATTTTCACTACCGCCAGTAGACACAACATTGGAGTGCGGTGATGTTAAACCTGTAATATCTACAGCGACCACTACATAAGCTTGTCCACTAGCAACCGTAATGCTTTGTGTTGACTCTAGTACGGACGTTACAAGTGTATTACCGCCATTCGTAACGTTGTAGATACGATAACCAACAACATCATTCGATGACTCTGACCATGATAATGTAGAGCCATTTACTGAAGCTGAAACAGCTGCTGGAGGGCTACCATCCGCTGGGAAATCAACTGCTGATACAGATGAATTCGACAATGTAGAATTCTTTGGTAACAGACTAGCAGGATTCCCGCCAAGTCTACCTAACATTCGTTTAATAAAGTCTTGATTAATGCCTGCGCCACCTGCTTTTACAAACTCTGCTGGTGTATTTGGCAACGCATTATAAGTTTTTCCTTTAATCGTCACAACACTTGAAGAGGCTAAGCTATCATCAGGTTGTGATGGTAAAAATACTTTCGCATTAAATAAATCTGAGCGTACAAGACCTGCGCTAGCACAAGCTGCAGAAGGGGCCATGCCGGAAATGCCACAGAATGACGCAGTCACAACATTTTTAGGCGCCTTAAAACTTGTTGGTGGGTCGATTAGCTGAGGATCCGCATCGTAAACGGCATTCATTAAAGTACCCCATAGCTTATTCACCCGAACGCTTGGCTGTAAATAGGTGTTGTTAAATGCATAAAGTGTACGAGGTTGATCGTAACCCATCCAAACACCAAGAGATACATTAGGGTTATAACCAACTAACCAAACATCTTTATATTCTTGAGAAGTCCCTGTTTTTGCAGCGAAATCAGAAGAGAATTTTAATGTATTTCGTGCCATTGTCCCTGTTCCTTTAGTGAGAACATCACGTAACATATCTGTCACGATATAAGATGTTTCAGGGCTAAATACTTGAACAGGTTCTACTTCATGTTGGTAAACAATATTTCCTTCTTGGTCTTCAATTCGATCAATCATATAAGCGTCAATGAATTGGCCACCATTTGCAAAGGTAGCAAAGGCATTTGTATTTTCTTCAACAGTAGTTCCTTCGCTTAAAGCACCGATCCCAGTTGCTAGGTTAGTAAAATCATCAGGATGTAATTTTGAGAATCCCATTTTTACTAATAAATCTGCAGGGCGTCTACTAATAATATCATTATATAAACGTAGTGCTGAAATGTTTTGAGAATCTGCTAAAGCTTCACGTGCTGGGATAAGACCTCGCTCATCACTCGTAATATAGTTACTTGGACTCCAAGAACCGATTGAGAATTTCACGTCAACTAAGGGGCTACCCGCACCGATTACGCCATACTCAATGGCAGGTCCATAAACAAGTAATGGTTTCATTGTAGAACCGTTAGAACGATAAGCTTGTGTTGCATGGTTTACTTGAGTGGTTTTAAAGTCTCGACCTCCGACAAAGCTTAAAATGCGACCTGTCGTATTTTCTATTAAAATACTACCTACTTGTACTGGCATCTCAATATCAATTTCTTCACCAGTAACAGGGTCTTTCCCTTTACCAGTATACGTATGACCATAATACTGGAAGTCTTTTGCTGCTTTTTGCATCGCATCATACATATCTTTATTAATGGTTGAATAAATACGATAGCCTTTTGAACGAACATCACGATCTGCTAAAATTGTATATTTATCCTTTAATTTTTTTTCTGACTTTAAGCGCTCTGGGTCAACCCCATCATCTTTTGCTAGTTTTTCAGCAATAATATCTTTTGCACGAGCTTCAAGCTCATAAGTCAACCAAGGATAACGATCTTCCGCGCGCATTTCTGGTCCACGGAAATCGGCAGCAATATTATAGTTTAACGCTTCATTATACTGTGCATCATCAATATAACCAGCTTCTTTCATACGATAAAGTACTGTTTTCATACGATCAATACCAGGTTTCAAAGCTTCTTCACTTTTCAGTTCACCTGTATTTGTAAATGGTGTATAAGCAAATGGTGCCTGTGGTATACCAGCTATGTACGCAGCTTGAGGAAGAGACAATTCTTTTGCTTTTACGCCAAAAATTCCTTCCGCAGCTGTTTCAACACCTGCAATATTTCGTCCTGAAGAGTTACGACCATAGGGAATGATATTTAAATAAGCCTCTAATATTTCTTCCTTCGTCATAAAATGTTCTAAACGCATCGCCAGTAAAATTTCCTTAGCTTTACGCTCGTATGATACTTCATTAGTTAGTACTTGGTTTTTAATAAGTTGCTGGGTAAGTGTAGAACCACCTGTCTGCGTTGCAGAGTTTGTGACATCTTGTAATAACCCACGAATAACCGCTTTAGGAACAATTCCGTTATGCTCTCGGAAATATTCATCTTCTGTTGCCAGAACAGCATTCACGACCTCTGGTGCAACATTGCTAAGCGAAGTTTCACGTCGATCTAAATCTGTTCTTAATTTCCCAATATAAATCTCGTTGGCAAAATAAATCTCACTGGTTTCTTCATAGCTAAAAATCTGATCCCTTAACTCTTGTTTTGAGCGTAACGGTTCTTCTTTTACAAGAGAAGCAAAATAACCAGCACCAACTGAACCGACAAATACAGTGCCAACCAATGCAAAGACTAAAAATAGTAAAAATAAGTTCCAGGTAACACTACCTGAAATACGTAATTTCTTCATCCATTTTTGTTCAAGTAATTCATCGATCTTTGCATTGATTTTTTCAA
The DNA here is from genome assembly GCF_004332175.1 of Lysinibacillus sp. OL1. NCBI lineage: Bacteria > Bacillati > Bacillota > Bacilli > Caryophanales > Bacillaceae > Lysinibacillus > Lysinibacillus sp. OL1. Next base: position 124,587 of record NZ_SJDS01000007.1, read on the forward strand.
TCCAATCTTTCAATGTATCGACCTCCTAAAATCTTGTCTATTATAGCACATATTGTTTTAGCACGAACATAGTTATTGACTTTGAAAAAGAATCGTATAGAATTATGTTTATAGTTTTCTGGTGATGAAGAGTTTGCAGTAGTGTCTATATTCCCTGTTTAGAGAGCCAGTGGTTGGTGAAAGCTGGTCATAATGTAGAGACGAATTACGTGCTTGGAGCTTAGACGTGCGCGCCTGCGATAAAGGCGGCTGAATGAAGTGGAAGGTGGATGACATCTTCAAGCTGGGTGGTACCGCGTTAGTTTGTAACTTAACGTCCCTGCATGCAATTGTTTGCGTGTAGGGACTTTTTTTATTTAAACATGTCCATGCACGTAACGAATTTAACCATTTTAGGAGGAATGAACATGACAAACGAATTATTACAAGATTTAGAATGGCGTGGTTTGCTATACCAACAAACAGATGCTGATGGCATGGCAAAATTATTAGAAGAACAATCCGTATCTTTATACTGTGGGGTAGATCCAACAGCTGACTCCATGCATATTGGACATATTGTTCCATTGTTAACACTTCGTCGATTCCAAAAAGCGGGCCACCGTCCAATTTTACTTGTTGGTGGTGCGACAGGGATGATCGGTGACCCATCTGGCCGTTCAGAAGAGCGCCAATTACAAACAGTAGAGCAGATCGATAAAAACGTTCAAGGAATCCGTCGTCAATTAGAACGTATTTTCGAATTTGCGGAAGATGGCAATGGTGCTCAGCTTGTGAACAATCGTGACTGGATTGGTAATATCAATACAATTGAATTTTTACGTGATTATGGGAAACTAATTAACGTAAACTACATGTTAGCAAAGGATACGATTGCTTCTCGTCTTGACACAGGAATCTCATTTACAGAGTTTGCCTATACGTTAATTCAAGGTATTGATTACAATCATTTATACAATCACTACAATTGCCGTATTCAAGTAGGTGGCTCTGACCAATGGGGTAATATTACAACCGGGTTAGAGGTTATTCGTAAAACACACGAGGAAGAAACGAAAGCCTTTGGAATTACGATTCCATTAGTAACAAAGGCAGATGGCACGAAGTTTGGTAAAACAGCAGGTGGTGCTGTTTGGCTAGATGGTAAGAAAACCTCTCCATATGAGTTCTACCAATTCTGGATCAATGCAGCTGATGCAGATGTCATAAAATACTTAAAAATCTTTACGTTCCTATCTCGTGAAGAAATTGAAGCTTTAGCCGTTTCTGTAGAGGAGGAGCCACATTTACGTAAGGCACAAAAGGCGCTAGCTGAAGAAATGACTCGTTTAATACATGGTCAAGAGGCATTAGAGCAAGCCATCCGTATTACAGCTGCTTTGTTCTCAGGAGATCTAAAAGCACTTTCAGCTGAAGAAATGAAGGACGCTTTTAAAGATGTTCCTTCTATTGAAATGACTAAAGATGATAAAAACATTGTGGATCTACTTGTGGAGGCTGGCATTTCCTCTTCCAAACGTCAAGCACGTGAAGATGTATCAAATGGTGCTATTAGTGTAAACGGTGAAAAGGTAACAGATTTAGAATATGTAGTCGATGCGAAGGATCGTTTAGAGGATGCATTTAGTATTGTCCGTCGAGGTAAGAAAAAATATCATATGGTGAAATTTATATAATTTCTATTTGCAAAACCACATCCAAAACACTGGATGTGGTTTTTTAATCATAAGAAACTTGGAGGTTTTATTTGTTCATATTCTTTAGGATGCAGTATTTTTGCAAGCTTTATAGCACCCTCAACAAGTCGTGGAGAAGGGCGACAATACAGCCATTCTTCCATTACATGAAGCTGTTCCGATTGAACGGCATGTAGCTCTTTGGCATATGGACGTTTTAATAAATTAGCAGGCTGGATACGCTCAAATGCGACACCAACCCAAGCCATCATGATATAGTCAGGCTGTCGTTTAACAACATCTGTCCAATCTGTTTGAACACTAGCAAGCTCAACATCTTGAAAAAGATTAATGCCACCAGCAAGAGCGCTAATTTCTGTTAGCCAATTTATTTTCCCAGGAGTGAAAATAGGGTTTGGCCACCATTCCCAATAAAGGGTAGGTTTCTTTGGAATTGTTCGTGCAATGGAATACATTTTTTCGATGGAATGCATGTACTCTTCAGCGATTGTCTTTGCTTGTTCCTCCACTTGACAAGCTTTCCCAAGTGTCAGAAGATCTTGCGCAATTTCTTCTAAGGAGTTTGCATTAAAAATAATATGAGGAATATTTCTTTCTTTTAGTGCCTCAATGTTTTTTTCCATACCCGGTACACTCAAGGAAGCCAGAACAAGATCAGGCTGTAATGCCTCTAATGCCTCCATGTTAATTGATAAATCAGGCCCAAGCTGTGGTAGATTTTTAACTGAGGCTGGCCAATCGGAATAATCATCTACTCCAACGAGCTGGTCTGTCAGCCCTAAATAGGCGACTAATTCTGTATTGCTAGGACAAATTGAAATTAAACGCATATTGTTTTCTCCTATTCTTTTTAAGAAAAGTATAGCGAGAGTTCCCACGATAGACAATGTGTGTGTATCGAGCCCATAAAAAAGTGGAGAAAACATTTGTTTTCTCCACCCTTTGTATAGGCTTATAGGAAACCGTCGATTAAGAAAGGGCAACTGCCTCGAGTGACTCTTCTTTTTTCACAATAGGACCCATTGCATTTGTGATGATTTGTTTGATATCCTCTAGTGTTGCTTTACGAGGGTTCGTCTCAGCACACACATCTAACAATGCATTTTTTGCTAAGATCTCGATATCCTCATCTTTTGCCCCTAATTCACGGAAGCCACTAGGGATATTTAAATCTTGAGATAACTTCTCAATAGCTGTAATAGCCTTTTCAGCGGCATCGCGCTTACTTAAACCTTCTACATTTTCTCCTAATAATTCAGCGATACGAGCAAAGCGCTCTGTACGTGCTGTGACATTAAATCGACAAACATGTGGCAATAAAATAGCGTTGCACACGCCATGTGGTAGGTTATAGAAACCACCCAATTGATGAGCAATTGCATGAACATAACCAAGTGATGCATTATTAAAGGCCATTCCCGCTAAAAATTGTGCATATACCATTTGTTCACGGGCTTCTATATCAGCTCCATTTGCATAGGCACGTGGTAGATATTCAGGGATTAGTTGAAGTACCTTTTCAGCACATGCGTCCGTGATTGGTGTAGCATTCGTAGAAACGAATGATTCAATAGCATGTGTTAATGCATCAACCCCAGTAGCCGCCGTAAGAGCAGGAGGTAAACCAATCATTAATTCAGGATCGTTTATAGAAAGTAACGGTGTCACATGCTTATCAACAATGGCCATTTTTACTTTGCGTGCTGTATCCGTGATAATAGTGAAACGAGTCATTTCACTGGCAGTACCAGCAGTTGTATTAATTGCAATTAATGGCACAAGTGGATTTTGTGATTTATCAACGCCTTCATAATCATGAATACGTCCACCATTCGAAGCAATAAGTCCGATACCTTTTGCTGCATCGTGTGCGCTGCCTCCTCCAAGAGAAACAATAGAATCGCAGTTTTCCGCATGATACACGGAAATGCCATCTTCAATGTTTTGATCTGTTGGATTTGGTTCTGCTTTCGGGAAAATTGCTACATCAATTCCAGCAGCTGTAATGATGTTAGCAATTTGTTCTGAGAGACCTAATTTGTGTAGACCCTCATCTGTTACGATTAATGTCTTTTTCACTTCTAAATCATTTAAGCGTTTACCAACTTCTTGAATTGCTCCAGGTCCAAATAAGTTTGTTTTCGGCATAACAAATTGCTTTAGAACGTCTGACATATTTCCAACCCCTTTTAAAAAATTATTATTGCTTGAATGATGGTGAACCACCTTTCGCAATTCATCGTATTCTATTTTTTGTGAAAGTTCAACTCATATTTTTGTTAAAATATTCCCTTTTTACCAAGTTATTATTTTACAAAAAAGATGAACCTTTTTATTGATGGCTGTACGATTGGATTGCCTAGGAATATTGATTTTAATACACTTTTTAAATGTTTTTTTATAAAAGTAAAATATATTTTTTAGGAATTGGTTCTAAAATCAAGCTGGAATACATAGTAAATAACTGATATTTTATATTGATTATAATGATAGTGTTTAAGTTGTTTTTCCCTATGCAATTACTATTTTAATGTACATAAAATTGTCATTATTTAGATGAATTAATGGTTATTTTTTGAGCTTTGAAAGTTGTAGTCAATGCAAGTAGTAAATAAAGAACAATTGTATAGAGGAATAATCCACATATATATAATTGCTGTTGTATTTGTGTGAATAGGGGGATTTCCACTATGAGCGTTGATATGGTATTCCTGTTGTTTAAAGCCAAACCAAATACCTGTTAATAGGAGAATCCATAATATAACCGCAAATAGCGTCTTTTTATGGAAAATGAGCCGCATTAGATTTTCTCTGAAAAGCGTTGAAAAAGTGCAGGGATGTTCAAAAGGATTATTCCTATCAAATGGAACAATGAAAAATGTTATTAGTCCACTTAAATTAAGATCAGCATAACTAATTCATCAAGCTTCATATTATCCTCCTCTTACTTTGAATATTTCCTACATTTGACTTATTCCAAACAGAAAAGTTCCATTAGCTTCTTAAAAAATTTTACGTTTAGTAGGTATTTTTGCAGGGATTTTTAAATATTCATTTATGAGTATGGGATTGCTTTTTCATTATTTCGACTCAAAGGAAAAACTTTATGAAGAGCTTATTCGAATAGGCTGTGAACGACTTAAAATGGATTTTCACTTTACTGATGAATCACCATTGGACACGTTTAAGGTAGTTGTTGAGGAGTTATTTAATATGATTTGTACAAATCCATCTGCTGCAAAAATGTTTGTATTGATGGAAAATGCCCAGCATCTTGAACATTTGTCAGAGGATTTAAAAGAAATGCTTGCTGAAGCAGACAAATTAATAAAAAGGAGTATCCCTTTAATTGAAAAGGGACAATTGCTAGGTGAAATCAGGCAAGGGAATCCAGAAGCCCTTGCAGTGTCATTTTGGTGTTCTATACAAGGAATTGCTCAATATATTGCGCTACATCCAGAAACACCTTGTCCTAATATTATGTGGATTCTTTCGATACTTGAAAACAAGGAGGTTAATTGAAGATGAAAACATCCCGGAGAAACATAATGATCTTTATTGTTGTTGTGTTACTGTGTGGTTGGTTTGGTGTGTTAGTGGATAAATTGATTCCAGAGCAGCCTCAGGGAGATACTCTTGGTATGGGAATTTGGCTCATATCTCCGCTGCTTGCAACCATCCTGTTACGTTCCTTCGCAGGAGATGGTTGGCGGGATATAGGTTTATTGCCTAATTTTAAGGGCAATTTAAAATGGTATGTCATTGCACTTTTCATTTATCCAGCAGTCACAACTTTAGTACTTTTAATTAGCTATGTTTTCAACTGGATGGACTTTTCAGCCTTTAATCTAAGCACTGTATTATCTGTGTTTTTTAGTGGATTACTTATTCAATTCGTTAAAAACTTTTTCGAGGAATCCGTATGGAGAGGTTATCTGACAAGTAAGCTTTCAAATTTAAAGTTGGATGATTTTTGGCTCTATCTAATTGTTGGTGGTGTTTGGGGTACATGGCATATCCCGTACTTTCTTGTGTTTTTATCAGAGAGTGATATCATCAGTGTACTTCCTGTCAATAGATGGCTATTTACAATAATAGGTATCGTCACGATGATTTGCTGGACAGTGATGTACACAGAAATTTACTTAATGACAAGGAGTATATGGCCGCTTGTCCTTATGCATATGACTGAGGATGCACTTGTTAATCCACTTATTCTCGATGGCTATATCAAACTTGCTCAGGGAAAAGAATTTCTCGTTTCCCCATCTGCAGGGATTTTAACTACTTGTCTATATCTCGTAGTTGGATGGTTATTGCGGGTGAAACGGAAAAAAATGAGGAGCGGGTATGGAGTAAAATCTACGGTAATAGGTAATGATTAATTTTCAAAACAGTAATTAATTAAATCACTTATAATACACATTGATGTTGTGATGAGCAAAAAACTAAATAAGCAATAAAAGCCCAAAATAAATTTTTGAACTGCATCTCGAAAGTTTTACATCTAAGATGCAGTTCAAAGGTAAAAGTTGGTTATAATGGTACAGTTCAAGATACAGCACCACTTGCGATTACTACACTTAGTGTAGAATTAGTTGAGTAATTTCTAAAAATAATAGTTGTATATAGTGTTGCTCTTTGAATAAAAGGACCACTCCTGATGGATGGGGAAAGAGGGAATGAATTGAAAACACCATACCATCTATTGAAACTCAACAACGTATGCATGCTTTCTTTATGAAAACGTATGCTCCACGTATCTATAAAAACAACTAGAAGAAGAGCAAAAACGTAAAGAAATGGAATCTCAAAACAAGATACGAATAAAGAAAAGTAATAAAAATTAACACTTGCTACGGCAGGTGTTTTTTGGGGGAGGCAAAATAAAAAAGGAATAGGATATTATTCCTAACCTACTTGAACATCTTTACAAATATGCCCACCAAAAACATTAATAATTAGCCCCAAATATAATAATTAATACATGATTGAGCATGGTTGATAAAAAGCAAAAACCCTAGAGAGCCTTGATATAAAAGGCATTCTAGGGTTTTCTAAACTACTCTTTGCAGAGCAATTTAATTAACGAGAGTAGAACTCTACGATGAATGCTTCGTTGATTTCAGCTGATAATTCAGAACGCTCTGGAAGGCGAGTGAATGTACCTTCTTTTTTGTCAGCATCGAATGTTAAGTAGTCAGGTACGAAGTTGTTTACTTCAATTGCTTCTACTACTACAGCAAGGTTTTGAGATTTTTCACGAAGAGAAATCGTTTGACCTGGTTTTACGCTGTATGATGGGATATCAACGCGTTTGCCATCTACTAAGATGTGACCATGGTTAACTAATTGACGAGCTCCACGACGAGTACGAGCTAAACCTAAACGGTAAACTAAGTTGTCAAGGCGAGTTTCAAGAAGGATCATGAAGTTTTCACCGTGAACACCTTTCATTTTACCAGCGCGGTTAAATAGAGTACGGAATTGACGTTCGTTCATACCATACATATGACGAAGTTTTTGTTTTTCTTGAAGTTGTAAACCGTATTCTGATAATTTTTTACGTTGGTTTGGACCGTGTTGTCCTGGTGCGTAAGGACGTTTTTCGATTTCTTTACCTGTACCGCTTAGTGAGATACCAAGACGACGTGATAATTTCCAAGATGGACCTGTATAACGAGACATATTGTTGTCTCCTCCTTTAAATTTGGTTTTTTTGTTGTAAAACAAAAACCAGTAGTACCCGTTCTTACACGCATTTTATTTTCATGTACTTTCGCCTATGCAGCCGTTAGGTTACACAATACACCATCTAATTTTCATTACTGATCATCTAAGTAGTTGTACATCAGAAAATAGAGGAATAAAATACAATCATAAGCTTATACCACTGCTGCGTTTATTTTACACAACCTCCATTGTAACTGCTTAGGACAAGGACGTCAATTATTAGCTAGTAAAAAAATATAAAAGAACATAGTAGGAAATTCCTCACTACCTATTTTAAATAATATGGAAATAGTTAATGATACGCTGTGTTATGTAAATTGTAAAAGTAAGGGATAATTACATAGTCAAAATGACACAAATTATGTATAATATATTATAAGTTAATAGTAATTGATTTGGACGTTATATAGAAAAGGTGATTTCATGACAGACCATTTACAAACGCTAAAATATATAAAATCTGATGTTTTGAGCTTTTGGGTGAGTTCTTATGAAGAACAAACTAGTTTTAATGGGTATTTTTGTTCATTGAAACAGTTTCTAAAGAAGCGCTTGAAAATTGATAATGCTGCTTTTCTTAGTTTTGAAGGTAATTCTTTAATCCCAATCGAAGAAATGGCTTCATTAACAATAGAAACAAAGCTAAATGCTGTGTCATGGCTGATGATCGAAGCTAGTTTTTATCAACAAAAAGTAGTGAAAATTCCTTATATTTTGAAAGCAAGACAGGCCTATTCAATGATGACAGATATGGTGCTTTTCCAAGCAGAGGGCAAAAATCCCATTGGTATATTACTTGTGGAGGCAACAGAGTCTTGGACAGACTTTATGACCTCGGAGTATGGTGAAGAGTGTATAGAAATACTTTCAAAGGTTCTTCAAATGATTAGAGACAATTTAGATGTCAAAATAAATGAAGACCAATATAGAAAACTATATAACATGACTGATTTGTTTCATTCAACAATGGATATTGATTTAATTTTAGAAAATGTATTAAAAAATATACGGGATAATTTTCCAGAGTTTAATGTGGAGCTTATTTTATCGAATGATCAAGATCGACACACGACCATCGATATTAAGCTTTTTGATTATTTATCAGAAAGACCTGCTACAATTGAAGCCTTTGTATCAGGAGAGTTAACGACAGAGTTAGCGAGCGATTTAAATTGTCGGTTGTTAAATGCACCGATTAAGGGCAGGCAAGCTATTTATGGCATCTTGCAAGTAAGTGCTCCCACCACTTATCTTTTTTCAACAACCGAAAAAGATTTTGTACGGATGCTGGCACAAGCTTCAGGAAATGCACTTGAAAATGCAAAATTATATCATCAATCGCATCGCCTCGTAAGTGACTTACAACTCATCAATGAAACTTCGCATCGTTTAAATATGCGAATTGACATTCATGAAATGTTACTTTTCCTACAAAAGCAGTTACTGAAATCCTTTCAGCCAATGGAAGTATGTTTCGCATTTAAAAAACACGAGACATTTGAAATAACAGGTGCAAGTACCTCCTTGTTCCATTCAGAAAACGGTCAAAGTTATATAAAACATGTTGAACAACACTTTGCTCAAACGAATGATCCACTATTTGTTGCCGATTTCAGCCGTCTAACTCCTAATCAAATTGAGTATCGCTCTATTATGGCGATTCCTATACTTATGGAGGAAAAGATTAATGGTTTTAGTATCGTCTTACATAAAGAGCCATATTTCTTTTCATTCGATAGTTTCAAATTAATGCAATCTTTAATTCACCATTCATCGTTAGCCATTGCAAACTCAATTTTACGAACACAGCTTCAGGAAATGGTCGATTTGGATCATTTAACGAAACTGTATGCCCGCAGTTACCTCGATCAGTTTGTAGAAAAATCACTTGAATATGATCAATCGGGTATGTTCTTGTTAATTGATATTGATAATTTTAAACGCATTAATGATACGTATGGTCACCAAGTTGGAGATAAAATTCTTGTTCAGATTGCGGTTCAATTAAAAGAGACTATTGGAAGCCGGGGGATTTGTGCAAGATGGGGTGGAGAAGAAATGTCTGTCTATGTCCCCAACATCGATGAAAAAGAAGCTTTGGAATTAGCATCAACCATTGTGGAAGTCATCCCAAATGCCACAGATCCACAAGTAACCATTTCTGCGGGTCTTATAACATGGGATGAGCGAGATCGACCAGCATTCCAATCTGTGTTTTTACATGCAGATACAGCGTTGTATGAAGCAAAAAACAGCGGGAAAAATCGCTTTTGTACTCACAATGGATCGTTCCAAACGAATTCATAGGATTGATAAAGCAAAACGTAAATGGTTGTTTAAATAAATTGCCCTGAAATGACAATATAAAACATTTCAGGGCAATTTTTAATATTGTATTATAAATGATTAAGGAGTGTTTTAACAAAAGCCTCTAGGCCATTACGATCTTGCTCTGAAAATCGATTCACGATAGGGCTATCGATATCTAACACACCAATAATTTCACCTTGCTTTATTAGCGGTATAACAATTTCAGACTGCGATGCAGCATCACAGGCAATATGCCCTGGAAAATCATGTACATCTTTTACAACAACGGTTTCTCTTGTTGCCACAGCTGTACCACAAACACCACGCCCAATAGGAATTCTAACACAGGCAGGAAGACCCTGGAATGGCCCTAACACAAGTTCATTATCCTGCAAGAGATAAAAACCAACCCAGTTAATGTTCGTTAAAAATTGATTTAACAGGGCAGAGGCATTACTTAAATTGGCGATTTGGTTGGTTTCACCAGTTAATAGTGCATCCAATTGTTTTGATAATGTCAGATATTGGTCAGCAATTGATCCTTCGTAATTAATTTGTGTAAACATATTAAGCACCTCGTTTAAAAGTTATTTATATTGGTAATATAACATTATAGTGTTGATGTAAATCTTCTGTGCAATGTGCATCTGAACCAAATACATATGGTAGTTTAATAGTTTGACTATAATTGATAAGAGCAAATGGTGGATAAGGCTCCTGACAATATTGTTTACTTAAACCAGCACTATTTAAATCTAATTCATAGCCCGCGAATTTCATGCTGTCTAATACTTCTTTGATACGTGGGGTGTCATTGATTTTTTCGTTGTGCGCTAGTTGGAATTTATGAATAAGTGATGGGTGCCCAATCCGTTTTGGTTTGTATGGACCAAGATCTGCTCTAATCGATTGTAGGACAGTATCATAATATAAATCATATACCTGTTCAACAGAGCCAACTTTTTTAGAAAAATCAATAAAGCATTCAGAAGAAAAGTCGATACATACAAAGGTATCTTGCCATTTTAAAAAATGGACTGATAAAATAGCGTCATCTAAAAGATGTCCATAGGTATCAAGGAATTGACGAGTTTCTTGTTCGTAGCCTTGGATGTAGTCAACTTCTAGTCCGATGCGGATACGAATATCTTGTGCATACTGTTGTTGCAGATGTTGCAATTCTTCAATGTAAGACATGAGATCATCAGGATTCATGCCACTATCTTGTTGCGGGGTTGGATCGACAAAACTTTTGGGCAATGGGGCGTGTTCTGTAAATGTTATATCTGTGAAATGTTGAGAAATTGCTTTTTCAATATATTGCTTGAATGAGTCCGTAGTGCCATGTGGACAAAAAGGACTATGTATATGCCCATCACGTTTCATAATTTACCACTCCTTTAGCTCTATAGATACGCTATTTAAATATTTCACAATAGCGAAAATACAGTTTTCTGAAAAACACTTAAATTTTAGTACAAAAGGCGAAAACATAGTATATAATAAATACAACTAGCCAATTCGTTTATTGTAGAATAGGAGGCTTACGATGGAGTATATCATCATTCCGATTATCCTACTATTAATTTTAGCCATAGTAGGATTTATGATGCGAAGAAAACATGTTGCAATTATTGCAAAACTAGAAAATGAAAAATTACAAATACAACATAATCCTATAAATGAAGAAATTTCAAAAGTAAAATCTTTAAACATGAACGGTGAAACGGAAGAAATGTTTGAACGATGGCGCAATACTTGGGATGAAGTCATCGACGTACATATGACTAAAATCGATTCTCTCCTATTTGATGCTGAGGATCAAATTAATCGACTTCGTTTTAAAAGGGCAACTTTAATAGAACGTGAAATTGAAGATTACATTGAGAAATGCGACCAAGATAAAAATAAAATTTTAGAAGAACTGAATGAATTAATTGGCAGCGAAGAAAAAAATCGAATTGAAATCGAACAATTAAAAGAATACTATCGCTCTGCAAGAAAGACATTGCTGGCTCATCAGCATTCATTCGGTGTAGCATTACCTGCATTAGAGAAGAAGCTAGAGACATTTGTTCAAAAATTTGAAGAGTTCGATGTCCTAACAAATGAAGGTAATTATTTGCAAGCGCGAGAAATTGTCATTAGCTTAAATCAAGAATCACAGCAGACATTCGAATATATTAATGATGTTCCAACCATCTTAACGGAAATTCAAGTAAAGCTACCAGGTGCGGTGCAGGAATTGCGTAATGGTCAGCGTGAAATGGAAGACCAATCTTACTATTTACAGCATTTAGAATTGACAGATGCACTGAATAAATATGAAAAAGAATTTGATGCATTAAAACTCGAACTTGCAGAGCTGAATTTAAAAGTTGTTAAACCTCGTGTCACAGAAATAAATGAAGAAATCGATCATTTTTATGATTTACTTGAAAAAGAGGTTATTGCTAAAAATTATGTAGATCAAAATTGTGACCGTTTATTAAGCTCTATTACCAATGTCATTTCTTCAACAAAATTAGTGAATGACGAGGCAACTTATGTACAGCAAAGTTATCATTTAAATGAAAAGGATGCCGAAATTCCAAAAGCCGCTTTAAAACAATTGGAAGCGCTGCAACGTCGCTATGATCTATTAGCTATGCGTGTCAGGGAAGAAAAATCGGCTTATTCTAGCTTACAGGAAGAGTTAATCGAAATTAGTGAAGAGCTTGAACGAATTCATGAAGAACAAGGTCATCTATCGAATACAATGAAGAAACTTCGAATAGACGAAAATAAAGCACGCGCTCAAGTCGAAAACTTAAAGAAAATATTACAGGATACTGACCGTTTATTGAACAAGGCAAATATTCCAGGAATTCCTGAGGAGATGGATGCACGACTCGATGAGGCAGCAGAGCACATCTATGTTGTCATGCAAAGCTTGCAAGAAGTACCACTTAATATGGGTACTGTTCATAATAATCTAAATGCAGCTACACTCTGTGTAGAGGATGTTAGAGTAAAGGCACATGAGTTAATCGAAAATGTGATGCTCATTGAGCGTATTATTCAATACGGTAATCGCCATCGCGCATCGAACCCAAAATTGAACGGACGTTTAAGAGAAGCAGAAGAGGCTTTCCATCAATTCCGTTATGCAAAGGCTTTAGAAGAAGCAGGTACAGCAGTGGAAGAAATGGAGCCGGGTGCCTTAAAGCGTATTCAAGAAATGGTTGCCGAAGATTTCATAGCAAAATAATTCAAAAAAATTTTTGAGCTGTCTAAAAAGTATAGCGATTACTTTTTAGACAGCTTTCTATTTATTGCTTAGATTAGGATGTGATTCAGTATGAAACTGTCGATCAAAAAAATGAATGAACATTTCGTAAGTGAAATTTTACAATGGCAATATGTAACACCTTACGATTTTTACAATAATGAATTATCGGGTGAAAATATACAAGAAATGCTTGATAATCCTTACTTTGCGATCTTTAATAATCATAGTGAATTAATTGGCTATTATTGTACAGGTAAAGCAGCCCAAGTGCCAAAAGGGAAAGGTGTTGGTGCGTATGAAGAATACTGTATAGATATTGGAATTGGGTTGAAGCCAAATCTAACGGGTCAAGGATTAGGAACGGCATTTTTTTCGTTTATTGTTCAAACAGTTCAGGAAGAACATCAGCTGCCATTACGTTTAACTGTTGCCCTATTTAATAAGAGAGCAATCCATCTTTATGAAAAATTTGGTTTTGTTAAAGCAATTGAATTTAGTACACCAACAGAGTTTGTCACGATGGTGAAAAAAATGTAGGATTCAATTAAAAATTAAATAATCGTTAAAGTTAGTGGTCAATCGCCAAAGATTGCGTTATGATAAATACCGTTAAATCAACGTTTTGAAAGTGTGTGAAAAGTTATGGTTAATACAATTTATTTAGATAATAGTGCAACAACTAAGCCTTTAAAAGAGGTTATGCAAGCATTTATGGTTGTGAATGAGCAGTATTATGCCAACCCTGCTTCCATCCATGCTATGGGTGTTGAAGCAAATGATTTATTAATACGTGCGCGTGAGCAAGTAGCAGATATTTTGCAGACAGAGGCAAAAAATGTGCTATTTACTTCAGGTGGTACAGAATCAAATAATGCAGCTATTTTTGGCATAGCACGTAGTAATACGCATATAGGAAAGCATATTTTAACGACTGAAATCGAACATCCATCAGTGTTAGAAACAATGAAACAACTTGAAAAAGAAGGCTATAATGTTGAATATCTTCATGTCGATCGAAATGGTGTGATTTCTCTAGATGAGCTTCGTACTAAAATACGAAAAGAAACAATTTTAGTTAGCATCATGCATGTGAATAATGAAATGGGTGCAATTCAGCCTATAAAGGAAGCAGCAAAAATGATTCATGAAATGAGTCGTGCTGTCTTTCATGTTGATGCTGTGCAAAGCTTTGGAAAATTAGCAATATCCTTTAAAGAAGAAGGACCTGACTGTATTTCTATCTCTGGCCATAAAATTCATGGCTTTAAAGGCTCAGGAGTGTTAGCATTCCGTAAACCCATAAGATGGCAGCCTTTTGCTCTTGGTGGAGGTCAGGAATTTGGTATGCGTAGTGGTACTGTAGCAGTTCCGCAAGCTGTTGCTTTAGCGAAAGCGGCTCGACTTGCTGTTGAAACCATGAATGAACGCACAAAAAAATACCGTCAATGGCATGATGAAATCCGAACTCAGCTAGAAAGTTATGGCGAAGCAGTCCATGTTTTATCAACCCCACAGGGAGCTGCGCATATTGTGTCATTTAGTGTTCGTGATTTAAAAGGGGAAGTCATTATTAATGCTATGCAAAAACGTGGTGTCATTGTGTCGACATCAAGTGCATGTTCTTCCAAGCAAACGAAAACAAGTCATGTCGTCGAGGCGCTTCACCTTGATGAGCATTATAAAAAAGGCGTGATTCGCCTTAGCTTTGGCGCACATAACACAATAGAAGATATAGAAAACTTTAAACAAGTACTAGCAGAAGTAATGTTGGAACTCAAAGGAGAAAATAAGTAAATGATTTGGAAAGAAATTTTAATTAGATATGGTGAGCTTTCTACAAAAGGTCGCAACAAAATGGATTTTATCCGCCGTTTACGTGAAAATATTCGTCATGCCTTTGCAGATTTAGGACAACTGCATATTCGCACAGAACGTGACCGTATGTTTATTGCCATAGAAGACGAAGCACAAATGCAAATGCTAATTACAGGTTTACCTAAAATTTTTGGTATTCAATCATTTAGTCCTGTCGCTGCATGCGAAAAAGATATGGACAGTATGAAAAAGCTCGCTATCACGATTATGGAGACATTTAAAGACGAGCCCCATACATTTAAAGTAGAGGTAAAACGTACTGATAAAACATTTCCTTTAGAATCTCATGCCATCCAACGTGAGATCGGTGGCTATGTTTTACCGCAATTTCAAAATTTATCTGTTAAAGTGAAGCAGCCTGATATTGAGCTACGTGTAGAAGTTCGCCATGATGCAACTTATATGATGGCACAAGTCTTACCTGGTGCAGGTGGAATGCCAGTAGGATCAAATGGCAAGTCTTTATTAATGCTATCTGGTGGTATTGATAGCCCTGTTGCTGGTTATTTAATGATGAAGCGTGGTGTGCGATTAGAGGCTATTCACTTCTTTAGTCCACCTTATACAAGCCAAAATTCATTGGAAAAGGTTAAAGTGCTTGCCAATGAATTAACAAAATTTGGTGCTAGTATTCGTTTGCATGTCATTCCTTTTACTGAAATACAAGTTCTTATTAAAGAAAAAGTACCTTCTAATGTATCGATGACGACAACTCGCCGAATGATGTTGAAGGTTGCTGATCAGGTGCGTGAGGAAATTGGTGCACTTGCTATTGTAACGGGTGAAAGTCTTGGACAAGTAGCGAGTCAAACGCTTGAAAGCTTAACAGCAATAAACGCAGTAACAAATACACCTATCCTTCGTCCACTGATTTCAACAGATAAATTAGAAATTATTGATATTGCGGAAAAAATCGGCACATACGAAACATCTATACAGCCATTTGAAGATTGCTGCACGATTTTTACACCAGCTAGTCCAAAAACAAAACCGAAGCTTGAAAAGGTTGAGCATTATGAAAGCTTCTCTGACTTTGATGAATTGATCGAGCGAGCAGTGAAGAATCGCGAGGTCTATATTTTCCCTAAGAAAGAGGAACAGCAAGATAAATTTGCAGATCTACTATAAGGATTTAAAAGCCGTCTCAAAGCCCATTTTGAGACGGCTTTTTTGTATGGATAGCGTTATTCCAATAGAGGTACAATTTACCTCTAAATTTTTTGTATTAAAAATCTAATATCGCACATTCTATATTCACAAGGAGGTGAGAAACATGGCTTCAAACAACAACCGTAGTTCAAACCAGCTTGCAGTACCTGGTGTACAACAAGCACTAGATCAAATGAAATACGAAATTGCACAAGAATTTGGTGTTCAATTAGGAGCTGAAGCTTCAGCTCGTGCCAACGGTTCCGTTGGTGGTGAAATCACTAAACGTCTTGTACAAATGGCAGAATCTCAATTAAAAGGTATGCCAAACAACAACCAATAAATGCTGATTAAGCATTTATAAACTTAAAACCAGTGACCGTAAAAGGCACTGGTTTTAGTTTGTTTATTGATCATTTATTTATACAAGATAGGGATTTAAATGTAGCTACTGTATAATCAACATTTTTGCTTTGACAAATAGCTGAAATAACCGCAACACCATCAACCCCCGTTTGAAATACAGAATGTGCATTTGCGAAATTTATTCCGCCAATTGCTACAATTGGTAATTCAGGATGCAGAGAATGAGCCTCCTGTAAAAAAGATGTGCCACATGGTGGTTGAGCATCGCTTTTAGAGGACGTTGGGAAGATTGGGCCGATGCCGACATAATCAGCTTGATGGTTCATAGCTATTTGCAATTCTTCCTCGCTATGGACAGATACACCAAGAATCATGTTCCCAATTCTTTTACGTGCTACACCTACAGGTAAATCATCTTGCCCGATATGAACACCATCAGCTCCGAGTCGTATCGCTAGATCAACATCGTCATTAATGATAAAGGGCACATTATAGTGATGACATAGTTGTTGACATTGGCGTGCAAACTGTTCATAGGCAAGTCCCGTTAATGCGTGAGGACCTTTTTCACGAAATTGAAACATTGTAATGCCTGCTTGCAAGGCTTTTTCGAGGATATAGATAGGTTCTTCTTGAGAAGGAACATTGCTCGTACCCATAATAAAATAAAGCTGCAAATCCTCACGTTTCATGAATAATCACCTCACAGGCTTCCTTATGCTGTTGATAAGCAAAATGATTAGTGGGTCCATGACCATTTCCAATCGATAAATTATACATAATAGCTAATTGAATAAATTTTTTAGCTTCTATAATGGCATTTTCCAGAGCAAATCCTTGTCCAAGAAAAGCAGTAAGTGCTGCGGAAAATGTACATCCAGTACCATGCGTATTTTTTGTTTGGATGCGAGGAGACTGCATCGAAAAAGAACGCCCATTTTTTAAAAATACGTAATCAATGGCATAAAGTGGATCTGCTAAATGACCACCTTTAATGATGACACATTGTACACCTAGCTGTAACAAGCTTTGAGCTACTTCTTTCATATCTTCAAAATGATGAATAGATCTCCCAGTAAGTGTCTCTGCCTCGGGTATATTGGGCGTAA
This sequence comes from Lysinibacillus sp. OL1, assembly GCF_004332175.1. NCBI lineage: Bacteria > Bacillati > Bacillota > Bacilli > Caryophanales > Bacillaceae > Lysinibacillus > Lysinibacillus sp. OL1. The sequence goes on from NZ_SJDS01000007.1 coordinate 142,097, forward strand.
CAACCGTAGCAAGTGGTAATAAAGTTGAGCGTAAGGCATCGATAGCTTCTGGCTGTAATAGGCTTTCCCCACCTTTTGCAATCATCACTGGATCAACAATCAGTGGAATGTTTAGCTCCCTGATCTTGTGTGCAATTGCTGTGATAATTTCTGAGGAATAAAGCATTCCTGTTTTAATCGCAGCGATTGGAAAATCTTCTACTAAGGCTTCTAATTGTTTTTTTATAAAGGAAACGTCAATCGGGCAAACACCTGTTACACCCAAAGTATTTTGAGCAGTTAGAGCAGTAATAACAGAAGTACCAAACACTTCTAATTCCTGAAATGTTTTTAAATCAGCCTGTATACCCGCGCCACCACCACTATCTGAGCCAGCGATTGTTGTTACAATATGCATGAAGCTGCACCATCCTTTGATAAGCGATGTATAGCATTGAGTAAGGCTATTTGAAAATCACCAATGTCTGCAGTAAATGCGGATGCCAGTACACCTGCTTTTTTATAGTAAGTAAGTGTTTCTGTTAATTGTTGGTAAGGATTATGGCTTACACTATAGGCTGCGCCACAAATTGCGCTAAGTAAACAACCTGTACCCGTTACTTCCGTCATTTGTGGATGACCACCAGCAATCCATTGGCTATGCTTGCCATCAGTTATAAAATCGTGTTCTCCTGTGACAATAACAATGCATTGATAGCGTTGAGCCAATGATGTGGCTTCTAATTCCATAGCGATAGTGCCATGACCACTATCGACACCTTTTTGTTGCCAATTTACACCAGCTATTGCTGCTAGCTCGCCGAGATTACAGCGAATCACCGCAAATTGTATGTTTTCCAGTAAGTATCTTACGGTTTCCTTACGATAAGTTGTGGCTCCAACTCCGACAGGATCTAAAATAACAGGAATACCAAGTTTATTGGCTTTTTCGCCTGCTAATAACATGGCACTTTTTGTGCGATCATTAAGTGTTCCAATATTAATTAATAATGCTTGAGCAATGGCCACCATCTCCTCTACCTCTTGGCAGTCATCGGCCATTACTGGTGAAGCACCTATCGCCAATAAACCATTTGCTTGAAAATTTGCCACTACATAATTGGTAATACAATGGATAAGTGGTTGCTGTTGACGAATTGTTTGAAAAATCATTGTAGTCCTCCTTTAGGGATGGACGTAAGCATGCAAAAAAGGCTCTTTTTGTGTAAAAATGCACGAAAAGAGCCTTTCATCTGAAAACGATGTTTATTGCTCCCTACGTCAGTATTAACTAACAGGTTCAAAGGGTCAGGTTTTACCTTCTCAACTCTTACGAGTCCCCCTGCAATCTTGCTTTTAGTTGACCAAAATGTACCATACTTTTCAGTTGTATTCAATAGCAAGTTTTCCTATAGATAAAATGTGACCGATGCCATATAGGAGAGTATGATAGTTGTCATGACTTTACCGAAATTAAGCACAAACCATTGAAAATGCTGAAAAAAGAGTCTTATAATGTGTCATAACAAAAGGGGGCAATTGCCATGAAAAGACAAGATTTAGTTGCACCAGAATGGTATAACATAGTAGAGGAAATTGAAAAATATGCTCAGGATGCAACCAAAAATGCTTTAATTATTTATGAGGAAAACCAAGACATCCAATGTATTACATATGCACATTTATTGGAAAAAGCGAATCAAGCAGCACATGTATTCACTAAGCAAGGTTTAAAGAAAGGTGATGTCATTTTAGTGATGGTACCACGTTCAGTGGAAGCATATATAGTGTATATTGCTGCATTGAAAGCGGGTTTAACGATTATTCCAAGTTCTGAGATGTTAAGAACAAAGGATATTGAGTATCGAATTCATCATGCAAATGCTAAAGCAGTTATTGCATTCGAACCCTATATTGAACAGTTCGATAAAGTTGGAAATTTACAAGACATACTGCAATTTGTCATAGGGAATGCACATGAACCTTGGCAGAACATACTTGAAAAAATGAATAATCAACCTACAACCTACATAAATCCTATCCCAACAAAAAGTACAGACCATGCATTTTTAGCCTATACAAGCGGAACAACAGGAAATCCAAAAGCAGCAGTGCATACGCATAGTTGGGGCTATGCTCATTTACGAACAACAGCACCACATTGGTTGGGGGTACAAGAAAATGATATTGTTTGGGCGACTGCAGCACCAGGATGGCAAAAATGGATATGGAGTCCGTTTCTAGCTACTTTAGGTAGTGGTGCTACTGCATTTGTCTACAAAGGTAAATTTGAAGCAGCTTGTTATTTAGCATTGCTTGAGCGATTCAAAATCAATGTATTATGCTGTACACCAACTGAATATCGTTTTATGGCAGCGCTTGAAGATTTATATGAATATGATTTAAGTGCGATTCGCCAAGCTGTATCAGCTGGTGAGCCATTAAATAGTGAGGTCATTAGAGTATTCTTGGAAACATTCAAATTACAAGTGCGAGATGGCTATGGACAAACAGAAAATACATTATTGGTAGGCACAATGGTAGGAATGGACGCAAGAGTTGGGTCGATGGGAAAACCTACTCCTGGCAACACTGTTGAAATTATTAATGATTTGGGCAAACCCGTTGCAATCGGAGAAGTTGGTGATATTGCTGTTCATCGTGAAACACCAGCCCTCTTTAAAAAATATTTAAATGATCCTGAACGTACAAATTTACAATTTCGTGGGGATTGGTATATTACAGGAGATCGTGCCTATAAAGATGAAGATGGCTACTTTTGGTTTGACGGACGAGGAGACGATGTTATTATTTCCTCAGGCTATACAATTGGCCCTTTTGAAGTAGAGGATGCTTTAATGAAGCATCCAGCTGTAAAAGAGGCTGCTGTTATAGCGAGCCCTGATAAAGTAAGAGGAAATATTGTCAAGGCATTTATTGTTCTGCGCGATGGTGAAAAAGGTGATGGAGCGCTTATTCAAACACTCCAAAGTCATGTTAAATCATTGACTGCTCCTTATAAATATCCACGTGCTATTGAATTTGTAGAGGAACTACCAAAAACATCTTCTGGGAAAATTAGACGTGTCGAATTACGACAACAAGAAATTAAACACCTCCAATTCTAATTCATTTCCTAGGAAATAATGTCGAAAATCAAAGTTCATCAAAGGTATGGACTTTGATTTTTTTATTTTTTTTAGGTAAGGTAATATGAGGAAATACATAGCTTAAAGCTTTTTGTGTTTAATTATTGCAAAAAAATGAAACAAATTGGCAAGTCATACGTATTACGTGTTGAGGAGGCGGAAAGACATGAATGTAAAAAGGTGGGTTGCTTTAGTAGTGGCAGGTGTTCTCTTACTATTTTCGTTAGGAATTAATACCATTTTTGCGCTATTTAAAGCAGATTTCCTAGGTAATTTTGATAGCTTAATGGCAGGTAATAGCTTAGATGTATATGAAAATGTCATTGAAGGGGAAAATTTTGATAAGCGAATTGCTTATTTAAAGGTAGATGGAACGATTCAAGATATCGGCTCAAGTACATTGTGGCAACCAGTTGCCTATGATCATCAATTTTTCTTAGAACAATTGGATAATATTTTATATGATGAGTCCATACAGGGTGTTGTCTTAAGCGTTAATTCACCAGGTGGTGGTGTAAAGGAATCTGCAGATATCTATAAAAAGCTACTAAAAATCAAAGAAGAACGACAAATACCAATTTATGTATCGATGGATTCTATGGCAGCTTCAGGTGGTTATTATATTTCGGCACCAGCAGATAAAATATTTGCCCATCGTGATACAATAACAGGTTCTATTGGTGTCATCATGCAATCTATTAACTATCAAGAGCTGGCTGAAAAAGTAGGGGTCAAATTTGAGACGTTTAAATCAGGAGAGCATAAAGATATGCTAAGTCCAATGCGTGAAGTGACAGAAGAGGAACGTGCAATGATGCAAGATATGATTAATGAAACGTACGAAGAATTTGTAGATATTGTAGAGCAGGGACGTAATATGTCTGAAGCAGAAGTGAAGAAGGTTGCAGATGGTCGTATTCTTGGCGGTACAAAAGCGCTTGAAGCAGGGTTAATTGATGAAATTGGTGATGAAGAAGCGGCCATTGCAGCTCTTCGTGAGGATTATGGACTTGAAGATGCGGCTTTATTTGAGTATTCATACGATATGGGTGGCTGGCAATCATACGTAGGTATGAAAATTGGCTCCATGTTCGGTCCCTCTGCCGAGGAAAAAATGCTAATGAAAATCATGACGGACTATAGCGCACCGAAAATGATGTATCTATATGGGGAATACTAGGAGGGAGCACAATGACAAACAATGAAATTGTTATGCAAGGTTCACCCTCATTGGAAAATGGCTTCTATATAAACACTTCAGGAGAATCAGCAAATGAAAAAAACTATGCATTAAAAACTGCTGGTTTTTGGGTACGATTTTGGGCATTTTTATTAGATGGATTCATTATTTCTGCTGTAGGAGGAATACTCGTCAATCCTATCTTTTATTTAATGGATTGGTCCTTATCTGATTCTGTTTGGTATGCGCCGATTTCTATTATTACAGCAATTTTCTACTATAGTTATTTTGTGCTGATGACAAAGTTCTTTGGACAAACGCTAGGGAAAATGGTGTTTGGATTACGTGTCATTTCATTAAAGCACGATCAGTTAACTTGGTCAGATGTGTTATTCCGTGATTGGATTGGTCGTATCATCAATAATATTTTTATGCCACTGTATATTTTGGTAGTGATTTTGCCAGAAAATCAAGGCTTACATGATTATTTTGCCGATACAACAGTGGTGCACGAAAAAATCTTTATTGAAAAGGCTTTAACACCGACTACATTACCAAAACAAGAAGAACATGTAGAAATTACGGTGCAAGAAGAAAAAATAGACCTCGCCAAGCTAGAGGAAAAAAATGAACAATAAACATAAGACTGTCTCAAATTAGGAGACAGTCTTATCTATTTCTAAGTATGTAAGCTATCATAGTTGCAATTAATTCCCTTCATTTAGTAATATTATGTACATATGATGATTAGGAGGCGTTTAGATGGCACAAGTAACATTTAAAAATGGTCCAGTGACACTAGTAGGAAATGAAGTAAAGGTGGGCGATCAGGCTCCAGATTTTACGGTATTAGCGAATGACCTATCACCTGTAACATTAAATGATTCAGAAGGAAAAGTTCGTTTATTTAGTGTTGTACCATCATTAGATACTGGTGTATGTGATGCGCAAACACGTCGATTCAATGAGGAAGCAGCGAACTTAGGTGATAATGTAGTCATTTATACAGTATCTGTGGATCTTCCATTCGCTCAAAAGCGTTGGTGTGGTGCAGCAGGTATAGATGCAGTCCAAACTGTATCAGATCACCGCGACCTTTCATTTGGTGAGGCATATGGCGTATACATTCAAGAATTACGTCTTCTGACACGTGCAGTATTCGTTGTGGATGCAAACAATAAAGTAACATATGTTGAATATGTACCTGAAGCTACAGATCATCCAAACTATGAAGCGGCCATTGCAGCTGTCAAAGCACTAGCATAATAAGCTGCTTTTAGGCTAAGATAATACTAGACAAAGGGGCTGTGACAAGTGTTTGTCACGGCTCTTTTCTGCGTGAAAGGAAGTTAGATATGGAAAATATCGAAAAGTTATTTGGTTTGCTAAATGCGCATGCCGAAAAAATCGAAAAAGAACACAATATAACGTTACTAGAAGGATTATTAGATGGGTTAGAGGCATGGCTTGATGGCGAAGTTGATTTTTCTCAAAAAGATGCAACAAAAGAGGATATTCGTAAAGCTATTCAAATTGCTATTTTAAAAGGGATGCGCAAAGGCTCACAGCCGAATCATCAAATGACTCCTGATACGTTAGGGCTATTAGTGGGCTACTTTGTGGAGCAGATTTTTGCAGAGCGTCTTGAAAATGAAAAGATCTCGATCATGGACCCAGCAGTAGGCACGGGCAATTTATTACTGACGGTTATGAATTTATTAGATGGAAAAGTGGAAGCAACAGGTGTAGAGGTGGATGAGCTACTTATTCGCCTTGCTGCTGCAACTGCTGACTTAACAGAACAACCTATTTCTTTATACCGTCAAGATGCCTTAGAAGATTTATTGGTCAATCCGGTTGATGCCGTTGTTTGTGATTTACCTGTAGGTTATTATCCAAATGAAGAAGTGGCGCTCAATTATGAATTATGTCCAGCGGAGGGGATGAGTTATGCCCATCATTTATTCATCGAGCAATCAATGAATTATACAAAGGATGGCGGCTATTTATTTTTCCTTGCACCATCTCATCTGTTTGAGTCAGAGCAGTCTAAGCAATTACACAAATACATTCAAAAACATGCGTGGATTCAAGCGATTATTCAATTACCTGATTCTATGTTTGCGAATAAATCATTAGAGAAGAGCATTGTGATTTTACAAAAACAATCGAAGGAATTGAAAGCACCTAAAGAAGTACTATTAGCTAAAGTACCAAATATGCAGAATAAACAGGCACTTGCGCTATTCTTTGAAAAAGTGAAGATGTGGAAAGAGGGCAAGTAATTGCTCTTGAGTGCAAGTAAAAAGGTATCCTATATAAGGATACCTTTTTATGTATTACAAATTAGTTTTCAGGCGTACGGATAACTAGTACGTCACATTTAGCTGAACGTACAATTGCCTCAGATACAGAACCGATTAGGAAGCGTTCTACTGCATTTAGACCAGTTGCACCACAAATGATTAAATCTGCGTCTACGATGTTAGAAAGCTCTTTTGTTATGATATTTTTTGGAGAGCCATACTCGATGATAAGATTAACATTCGTTAAACCTTCATCTTCAGCTTGCTTTTTGTAACCATTTAATAGTTCTTCAGAAAATGCTTGAGCACGCTCTGCAATGGAACGGTCATATGCTTCGATAGCAGCAAATGAACGAGTATCGATTACATTTACTAGATTTAACACTGCACCTTCGTTTCGTTTTGCAACATCAATTGATTTACGAAACGCGTATTCAGCTTCTTTTGAACCGTCTACTGCAACAACAATGCTTTTATAATGATTAGCCATTTGAAAAACCTCCCTGATTTGTATATGTTGATTATACCAAATGATTTTCTAAAGGAAATACTTTCCGCAAGAAAAATTATGAAAATGTGAAGGCATTTCATGTAGAAATGTTCATTAATTATAAATATCTAATTCCCACTATTTGCAGTGTGTAAACGTTTTTTGATTGATTTCAACTACACATGAATCAGGTCCATTAACGGTTACTTAGACTCCTTTTTAGTTTTTAAATATAGTAATTTATAATGATATACAACGTTTGAATATTTGTTAATTTGGAAATCTTATAAATTTTATCTGTATTTGCATTAGTTAAAGCTTTTTTTGCAATTGTTTGGTAATATGGAAGTGCAAGGGGTGCATCAAGTTTAGTTACATAAATGATGCTTATTTCTTACGTTATGGAAGGGGATAGGAAACAATGAAGATTGGTATTCCAAAGGAAATTAAAAACAATGAAAACCGAGTAGCAATGACACCAGCAGGAGTTGTCACTTTAACACATGCAGGACATGAAGTGTACATTGAAACAGGAGCGGGGCTAGGTTCAAGCTTTACGGATGCTGATTACATTGCAGCAGGTGCTCATATTGTTCAAACAGCTAAAGAAGCTTGGTCACAAGAAATGATTATGAAGGTAAAAGAACCTGTAGCTTCTGAGTATGATTACTTCTACGAAGGTCAAATTTTATTCACTTATTTACATTTAGCGCCAGAGGTTGAATTAACTCAGGCACTTTTAAATAAAAAAGTTGTAGGAATTGCCTACGAAACAGTACAATTAGCAAATGGTTCATTACCTTTGTTAACACCAATGAGTGAAGTTGCTGGTAAGATGGCTACACAAATTGGAGCACAGTTCTTAGAGAGAAACCATGCTGGTAAAGGTATTTTACTAGGTGGTGTATCAGGTGTACAACGTGGAAAAGTGACAGTAATTGGCGGTGGTATTGCAGGTACAAATGCTGCAAAAATTGCTGTTGGTATGGGTGCTGATGTGACAGTTATCGATTTAAGCCCAGAACGTTTACGTCAATTAGAAGATATGTTTGGACGTGATGTTCAAACATTAATGTCTAATCCATATAATATTGCAGAATCAGTGAAAGATTCAGATTTAGTTATTGGTGCGGTATTAATCCCAGGCGCAAAAGCACCGAAACTTGTATCGGAAGAAATGATTCAGTCAATGCAAGCCGGCTCTGTTGTAGTCGATATCGCAATTGACCAAGGTGGTATCTTTGCAACATCTGACCGTGTGACAACACATGATGATCCAACCTATGTGAAGCATGGCGTTGTACACTATGCAGTTGCAAATATGCCTGGTGCGGTACCACGTACTTCTACAATTGCTTTAACAAATAATACAATTCCATATGCACTTCAAATTGCCAACAAAGGCTACAAACAAGCTTGCCTTGATAATGCAGCACTGAAAAAAGGTGTGAATACATTAGATGGACAACTTGTTTATAAAGCAGTGGCAGATTCGCAAGGACTACCATTTGTCAATGTGGATGAATTAATTCAATAAACTTTGCTAGACAGAGAAAAAGGAAGCACACTAGTTGCTTCCTTTTTTTGCATTATAGAATGATTAAATCTTTCGGGAATTTTGTTAATACTTCAACGCCATCTTTTGTAACGACAACATCATCCTCAATACGTACGCCTGTTACATCTGATTTATAAATGCCAGGCTCAATCGTAAAGACCATACCTTCTTCCATCGTCATCTCATTGGCACCTGTAACAGATGGGAATTCATGCACAGAAATACCAAGACCATGTCCAAGGCGGTGGGTGAAATATTCACCATAACCAGCCTCTGTAATTGTATCACGCGCAATTTTGTCTAAGTCCATCGCACGAACACCTGGTTTTACTGCTGCGACAGCATTTGTATTGGCAGCTAAAACAGTTTGATAAATTTCCTTTTGTGCTTCACTAGGCTCCCCAAAAGCTACAGTACGTGTAATATCTGAGCAATAGCCATCGTAAATAACGCCAAGGTCAAATAGTACCATATCACCTTTTTCAATTTTACGTGCACCTGGCTTCCCATGAGGAGAGGCAGTTTTTGGACCACTCAATACCATTGTTTCAAAAGACATTTTACAGCCTTTATCTTGAATGGCACTTTCGATTGCTGTTAGGATTTCCATTTCTGTTTTACCTTCAGCAATTTCCTTGCAACCGATTTCAATTGCATAATCGGCCAATTCAGCAGCTTTACGTAATTTTTCTAATTCACTTTTATCTTTGATTACGCGCATCGCATTAATTTTTTCGTCAAGACGCACAAAGCTAGCTTGAGGGAAAGATTGCTGTAAAGCTTCCAAGCGCTCAACAATGAGTTGTGCTTTTTCGATAGCAAATGTAGCTGGGGTGATTTGGCGTGCTACAATCGCTTGAGCAAGAACTTCCATCGAATTTTCTGTATCTTGATGACCAATTACCTCATAAGACCAACCAGCAGCCTTTGCATCTGGAATCTCCATTTGTGGACAAATTAGAAAAGGCTCCGCATCTTTAAAAATCATGACTCCTAGTAATCTTTCATGTGGATTACTTTTAAAGCCTGAAACGTAAAAAACATTGTCAGGTGTTGTTACGAATGCTGCATCGATATGATTTTGCTGCAAGTAACGTTGGATTTCTTCAACCTTTGACATCAATATGTCCTCCTTTTAGTGCATGGGAAATTTTACGTAAGAAAGCTTCGACTGTTGAAAAAAGTAGCGAGGTTTCTTATCGAGTACTGAATAATTATGCTCTAACAGGGTATAAGGCTGTTAGAGAATGCTACCATTATTCTCTGTACAAGCATATCAAAAAAAGGGAAAAAGCGCATGGGTAGCGAATTAAAATGTTGAACTGTACTTTGTTAATCGAGGAGGATGTTAAGATGAAAATAAGTTATCATGGACATTCAGTTGTCAAAATTCAAACAAATGGAAAAACGATATTAATTGACCCTTTTATTAATGGCAATGGGCAAACAGACTTAAAAGTGGCTGATGAAGCGCCAGATATTATTTTACTTACACATGGCCATAATGATCATGTTGGAGATACAGTAGAATTAGCGAAGAAAAAAGATGCGCTAGTCATTGCGCCAAATGAGCTGGCTAATTGGATTTCTTGGCAAGGTGTAAAAACACACCCGATGCATATAGGTGGTGCAAAGGAATTTGACTTTGGTAAAGTAAAGTTTACACAAGCCTTTCATGGCTCTTCTTATGTAACAGAAAATAACGAAATAATTTATATGGGCATGCCTGCTGGACTATTATTATTTATTGAAGGATTAACAATTTATCATGCGGGCGATACAGCTCTTTTTGGTGATATGAAACTAATTGGTGAACGACATCCAATTGATATTGCATTCTTACCAATTGGTGATAATTTTACAATGGGGCCAGAGGATGCAGCGTGTGCAGTTTCGTTTTTAAAGCCGAAAATTGTCGTACCGATTCATTACAATACATTCCCACCAATCGAGCAAGATCCACAAATTTTTGCAGATTTAGTACAAAATACAGAAGTTCAAATTTTGAAAGCTGGCGAAAAAGTAAACTGTTTCTAATCGTTGGTAATGCTGTACTATATGAATTGACACCACGCTGGTAGTTGAAATGATGGGGAAAGTTAAACAATTTCATCACTTTATATTAAATATTTTCATAAAAAATATGGTACACTAAGAGCAGAATTGAAGCTTAGGAAATAGGTGATATTTTGTCTACAAAACATGAGAAAATTTTACAATACATCGAATCACTACCCGTGGGCGATAAAATTTCAGTACGGCAAATAGCAAAGGAAATGCAAGTGAGTGAAGGAACAGCTTACCGTGCAATTAAGGAAGCTGAAAATCGTCGCTTAGTAAGTTCTATTGAACGTGTTGGAACAATTCGTATTGAGAAAAAAAAGAAAGAAAATATTGAGCGCTTAACTTTTGCAGAAATTGTTAATATTGTAGATGGCCAAGTTTTAGGTGGTAAATCAGGTCTACATAAAACACTAACAAAATTTGTTATTGGGGCTATGCAATTAGAGGACATGATGCGTTACACTGATGCAGGTAGCTTATTAATTGTTGGTAACCGTATTAAAGCACATGAGAATGCCCTTCGAGCGGGGGCAGCTGTTTTAATCACCGGCGGTTTTGATACTACGGAAGATAATAAGTTGCTTGCAGATTCATTAGATTTACCAATTATTTCAACAAGCTACGATACGTTTACAGTAGCAACAATGATTAACCGGGCAATCTATGACCAATTGATTAAAAAAGATATTCTTTTTATCGAAGACATTTATGTACCGATGACTGACACTGCAGCATTAAAAAATGATGAAACAATTCATCATTTCCAGAAGCTGAATGAACGTACAACCCATGGTGCATTTCCTGTAGTTACCCACCAAAATAAATTGGTCGGTATGATTACCGTAAAAGACGTCATTGGTCGTGAAGAAAACGAGCTTATTGAAAAAGTAATGACGAAAAACCCAATTGCTGGCTCCATGAAAATGAGTGTCGCTTCGGCAGGGCATCGAATGATTTGGGAGGGGATTGATCTCTTACCAATTGTAGATGACGACAATATTTTACAGGGTGTGATTAGCCGTCAAGATGTACTGAAGGCGTTGCAATTAGCACAAAGACAGCCACAGCATGGTGAAACGATTGATGATTTAGTGAAAAATGAAATGAAGGTATTAGGTGATGAAGAACTCATCGTTGAATTTAAAGTCACACCACAAATGACTAATCAATATGGAGCAATTTCATACGGTGCTTTTACAACTTTACTAGCTGAGGTCGGTTCATTCGCATTAAAACGACGTAAACGTGGAGATGCAGTGGCAGAGAATATGACTATTTACTTTATTAAACCAGTCCAAATGGAAAGTACGCTAACTGTTAAGCCTCGGATTTTAGATATGAGTCGTAAGTTTGTGAAGATGGATTTTGAAGTGTATAATCAACAAATGCTTGTTGGTAAGGCAATGATGATGTTCCAACTATTAGAACGTTAAGTATTGAAAAGGGATGGCCTAGCGCAATTGCTTGGTCATCCCTTTGTTACATATATTATTGATTAATGCGGAATTCTTCCTCAACAAATTGTCCATAATGACGTGCTTTTTTTATATTTTCTACAATAACTAAGATGCCGAGCGCGGCAAGAATTGCTACAATAATAAATGTAAATAAGCTCGGGAATAAATAAGCTTGATTTAAAGCAAATGACAATATTAAGGAACCTAAGCCGATGTTCGCTTTGCTTTTATACCAGTTTTTAGCAATAGGTAATGGAGAACGGAATTGTTTTGTTTTAAAATAAAAATAAAAAACAAAAGATATGATAATCGCAAACACAAATATTAAATTGAGCATAGTAAACCTCCTAGCATAACTAGACATTATTGTAACGATAATTATGTAAAAATGCTAACGGTTCTTACTATCATTTTGGGGGAAATTATTGTGAAAAGACAAATCATCGACACAATTGAGGCCAATGAAACCATTATTATCCATCGTCATGTACGTCCTGATCCTGATGCTTATGGCTCACAGCAAGGCTTAAAAGAGATTATTTTAGCCAATTATCCTGAGAAAAAGGTTTTTGCTGTAGGGGAACATGATGCTTCTTTATCTTTTATGGCACAGCCTGATGAAATAGCGGATGAAGTGTATGAAAATGCTTTAGTTATTGTCACTGACACGGCTAATACAGAGCGTGTTGACGACCAACGCTACACAAAAGGAAAAATGGTGATAAAAATTGATCATCATCCAAATGATGATGCTTATGGTGATCTTTTATGGGTGGACACGACAGCAAGCTCTTGTAGTGAAATGATCTATGAATTATATGAAGAAGGCAAGGAAGTAGCAAACTGGAAACTTTCAGATGCTGCTGCACGCTTATTATTTGCAGGAATAGTGGGCGATACAGGCAGATTCCAATTCCCAAGTACAACAGCTAAAACATTTAAAGTTGCTGCGGATCTGATTACATATGATTTTGATCGAAACCAACTATTTGATGGCATGTACGAAATGGAGCAAAAATTACTTAATTTACAGGGATATATTTATCAAAACTTTACAATGGATGAGCATGGAGCTGCGTATGTGAAGCTAACAAAAGAATTACTGGCAGAGCATGACACAGTGCCATCTGAGGCTTCTTTATTAGTAGGCTGCCTAGGCAGTGTTAAAGATATATGCTCATGGGTTGTTTTCATTGAAGAAGGGGATCAGATCCGTGTACGATTACGTTCGAAGGGTCCCGTTATCAATACATTAGCAAAAGAATTTAACGGTGGCGGACATCCGCTTGCATCTGGTGCTACTGCCTATTCATGGGAAGAAGCAGACCACGTAATTGCAAGATTAAAAGAGATTTGTAAAGCGTATCATTAACAGAGAAAAGGAAGGGATTCATTTGACACATGTATATACAAAGATGCATACGAGCGCGGATTTATTGAAAAGCACAATTCGGCTTGAGCAATTGATTCCTTTTTTACAAGAACAAAAGACACAAGCCTGTGCAATCGTTAATACGAAATTGTACGGGCTTTTGCCTTTTTGTAAAGCATTGCAGCAAGTAAATATCCATGCGGTTATAGGGCTTTCGGTTAACGTTCAGTGGCATGATAAAACGCTGCCCCTCGTCCTGTATGCGCAGACACAGGAGGGCTATCAACATTTATTAAAGATTAGTAGTGCGATTTCAATTAGACAAGATGATATGCTGCCTTGGAAATGGCTTGAGGGATATTCAGCAGGTTGTATAGCGCTACTTTCTTCAGACGATTTAACAGATGTAGATGACTGGCAGGCAATGGTTTCTGCTTTGGTCCAACTGTTTAACCATCACCTCTATATGGGGATTGCTAGACCTGGAGGGATAAAAGCTGAACAAGAAGATGATTTCGTTTCTTGGTGTGAAGAACATGCTATTGCACTTGTAGCATCTCAAAGCTGTTATTTCTTGCGTCCAGAAGATCATTTTGCTTATGAAGTAGCAAGAGCAATTGATACAGGAGAAAAGCTTGGTAATACTATGCAAACAGCTGATGTACAGGGCTATTTTGCCCCAACAGCATTCGAATGGCAAAATTGGTTTGCGGATCGTCCAGATTGGCTTGATGCCAGTACGAAAATGCTTGCTTGCTGTAAAGCTGATTTACCAAAAATGCCTGTGCAAATGCCTAAATTTCCTGTACCTGAAGGTGAAACAGCTGAAAGCTTGCTTGTTAAAGAAGCATTTACTGGATTAGAAGAGCGATTCAAGCAACTGGCAATACCCGGTGCTTACCATGAACGATTACAGTATGAACTAGAAATTATTTGCTCTATGGGCTTTGCTGACTATTTTTTGGTTGTGGCGGATTTTATGCGATATGCAAAAGAAAATCGAATTTTGACGGGACCTGGACGTGGTTCCTCAGCAGGTTCGCTTGTGGCATATAGTCTTTCGATTACCCAAGTAGATCCACTTGCCTATGGTTTATTATTCGAACGTTTTTTAAATCCTGAAAGAATTACCTTACCTGATATTGATATCGATTTTGTTGATAGTAAAAGGCATCAAGTCATTCAGTATGTTGCCCAAAAGTATGGCAAAGCAAATGTCGCACAAATTATTACATTTGGTACATTGTCTGCAAAAGCAGTTGCCAGGGATGTTGCACGAGTATTTGGCTTTGATGCGGAAATACTAGAAAAAATTTCGAAGATGATTCCAAATAAGCCGGGAATTACATTACAAAGAGCTGTAGCAGAGTCACAGGACTTTCAAGGCTGGTTAGCGGAGAATGATAAGCATTTGCGTTGGTACGAAGTGGCGTTAAAATTGGAGGGCCTACCAAGAAACTCGTCTATACATGCAGCTGGTATTGTCATCGCTCCATCGCCTTTAGTGAATACTGTACCGATTGAAGAAGGGCATGATGGTATTTATAGTACCCAATGGCCAATGGGAGATATTGAAGCATGTGGTCTCGTCAAAATGGATTTTTTAGGCTTGCGCAATCTTACTATTTTAGAGCAAATACGTTGGTCAATTTATAAAGCTGGTGGTCCTTGGATAGAATTTGAGCGAATCCCACTGCATGATGACAAGACGTTTCAACTATTACAAAGAGGGGATACGCTGGGGATTTTTCAATTAGAATCAGACGGTATGAAGCAAGCCTTGCGTGATATCTGCCCTACAACCTTTTTAGATATTGTGGCTGTAAATGCACTTTATCGCCCAGGTCCAATGGATTTTATTCCTGTCTATGCAAAACGGAAGGCTGGCAGAGAAATGGTAACGATGCCACATCCAGTGCTAGAGCCTATTTTACAAGAGACCTTTGGTGTGATCGTTTATCAAGAACAAATTATTAAAATTGCATCAGTACTGGCCGGCTTTACAATGGGACAGGCAGATTTGCTTCGCCGAGCAGTGAGTAAAAAAAATCGACAAGTTTTAGAGGAGCAACGCACAGCATTTGTTCAGGGGGCGCTACGCCAAGGCTTTGAGCAGCGTTTAGCTGAAGAAGTATACGAACTGATTGTACGCTTTGCGGATTATGGTTTCCCTAAAAGTCATGCTGTGGCCTATAGTGTTATTTCCTATCAAATGGCTTATTTAAAGGCGCATTTCCCTCAAAACTTTTATGCAGCGTTATTATCAAATGCCACGGGAAATGTAGAAAAGATTCAACAATTTGTCCATGAGGCAAAAGATAAGGGCATCCCATTTTATCCACCTTCATTAAAAAGTAGTACGAAATATTTTATGGTGGAAAAGGAAGGCATTCGCTACAGCTTATCAGGAATTAAAGGTGTGCCTCATACATTTATAGAAAAAATACATGGACTCCGTCAAACAAATCCAGAGGTATTAAATAACCTATTTGATCTAGCTGTTGCCTTAAGTGCGCAGCATTTTAAGCCAAAAGTGTTGGAATCATTGATATATGCTGGGGCGCTTGATTATCTAGAAAAAGATAGAGCCGTCCTCATCATTACAGTTGAGGCAGCTTTGAAACACGCGGAACTTTTAAGGCCAACTGAAGATATTGATTTAGCATCAGCAATGGCATTTAGTTTTGGTAAACCAAAATATATGCAGGCAGAAGCAATGTCCCAGAAGGAAAAATTGATGCATGAAAAAGAGAGCTTGGGCTTTTATATTTCTACCCATCCAGTTGCACAGGAAAGACTCTTCTGGGCGGATATCAATAGTACCTGTCGAGAGTTGAAGCAGAAGCGTGATGGTACCTCCATAAAAATGATTGGTCTGATTGAAGAAGTGAAGAAAATCCGTACGAAAAAAGGTGAGCAAATGGCTTTTGTTCAGCTACAGGATGAGTTTGGAACAGTTTCCACTACATTTTTTCCACAAACCTTTCAGTTGGTCCAAGACCTGCTGGTAGAGGAGGAAATGTTATGGATTGAAGGTGTTTTAGAAAGACGTTTTGGCAAGCCGCAAATCAAAGTAAAACATGCGCAAACGACGAAAAAGATATAAAATGAAACAAGAAATTAGAAACTGCATTAAATTTTATGCAGTTTTTTCTTTACTTTTGCACAGTTATTTTGTAAGCTAGAGTCAACGTTAAAAAGTGGTCAGACCACTTTTTTGATAAGGGGAGTTAGTCGTATGGATAAAAAAACCGAACAAAAAAAAGTGTTTTTAGAAATCGTCCAACAACTACGTCAACTCATTAAAATGGAAAAAATTCAAGCAGGTGAGAAGCTACCTTCCGAACGAGTTCTATCAGAGCGTCTAGGTGTCGGGCGATCCTCTGTGAGAGAGGCTTTGCGAAGCTTAGAGTTGCTAGGGCTTATTGAAACGAGACATGGTGGTGGTACTTTTCTTGCGTCCACACATAAGCATCAGCTCGTAGAAATACTGTCGATGTTTATATTAGAAGATGAAAAATCAAAAAAAGATGTCGAATTAACGCGACAAATTCATGAAATGGAAGCAATCCGCGTAATAAGTTGTACAGAGATTCTTCGCACACTACCTGTGTGGGATAGTTTTTTTGTGAAACTAGAAATAGAAGGTACAATTAATTGTCGAGATATTTTAAGAGAACTATTAATTACGACAGGTAATCGTCTTTCATTAAAAATCTGGTTTCAATTAGCAGCTTATGATGGCGACCGTTTAAATCGAAACTCAACAGAAGATGAAAAATTAATCATTCAAACGATGTTGAAATCGATGCAGCTGGGTTACGAAAAAGAAGCATTAAAAGCTTATGAGCAGTGGATGAGTACTGTACAGAGCATTTAGACAACAACAAAGGGGGAGTCGAACATGGCAATACGTAGCTTATTTAGTGGTAATCGAAAAAAGAAAGAGGACGGGCAAGAAAAGGCATTTCCAGAAGGGTTAATGACAAAATGTCCTGAATGTCGTCACATTCAATTAACAAAAGAATTAGAAAAAAATCATAAAGTATGTACAAAATGTAGTCATCATTTCAAAATGACTGCTCAAGAACGTGTGGACTATTTCTTAGATGAAGGCTCATTCGAATCCATGGATGATCATTTACAAACAAGTAATCCCCTTAATTTCCCAGCGTATGTTGAAAAAATTGCAGCAGACCAAGAGAAAACAGGCTTGAATGAGGCTGTCCTAACAGGCGTTGGTACAATAGATGGGGAAGAAATTGTCGTAGCGATTATGGATTCGCACTTCCGTATGGGGTCAATGGGCTCTGTAGTCGGTGAAAAAATTACGCGAGCAGTAGAGAAGGCAACTGAACTAGGTGTACCATTTATTATCTTTACCGCTAGTGGTGGTGCTCGTATGCAAGAGGGCGTATTATCATTAATGCAAATGGCGAAAACTAGTGTCGCATTAAAACGCCACAGTGATCAAGGCTTATTGTTCATCTCCATCTTAACGCATCCAACAACAGGCGGAGTTTCAGCAAGCTTTGCTTCTGTTGGTGATATAAATATTGCAGAGCCACAGGCATTGATTGGCTTTGCAGGGCGACGTGTAATTGAAGAAACTGTACGAGAAAAACTACCAAGTGATTTCCAAACAGCAGAATTTTTATTAGAGCATGGTCAGCTTGATGCCATTTTCCATCGCAAAGATTTACGTAAACAAGTTTCTTTACTTGTAAAAATGCATACGAAAGGCGGCGTACAACATGTCTAAAAATTTAGCATTTGAAGAACCTGTCGTACAATTACGTGAGAAAATTGATGAATTAAAAACAATTGCTGCTGAAGCAGAAGTTGATATGTCTGGTGAAATCGAGAAGCTTGAAACACGTTTATCACAATTAGAGCAATCGATTTATGCCAATATGAAGCCGTGGGATCGTGTGCAAGTAGCAAGGCATCCAGAAAGACCTACAACGCTTCAATATATTGAAGCAATGTGTGAAGATTTTATTGAATTACATGGTGATCGTACATTTGGTGATGATGCAGCCATTCTTGGTGGAATTGCCATTTTCGAAGGGCAACCAGTAACAATAATTGGACATCAACGTGGTAAGTCTACTAAGGAAAATATCCGTCGTAATTTTGGTATGCCTCATCCAGAGGGGTATCGAAAAGCACTACGCTTGATGAAGCAAGCTGAAAAATTCAAACGACCAATTATTTGTTTTATTGATACAAAAGGTGCTTACCCAGGGAAAGCTGCTGAGGAACGTGGTCAAAGTGAAGCAATCGCTAGAAACCTTGTAGAAATGGCTGGCTTAACTGTGCCAGTAATTAGTATTGTTATTGGTGAAGGAGGAAGTGGTGGTGCATTAGCATTAGGTGTAGCAAACCGTGTCTTTATGCTTGAGAACTCGACTTACTCTGTTATTTCGCCAGAAGGAGCGGCATCTATTTTATGGCGTGATGGTAGTCTGGCTAAGCAGGCAGCAGAAGCCATGCGTATCACAGCACCTGATTTGAAAGAACTTGGTGTAATTGATGGCATTATTCCTGAAATTATTGGTGGAGCACATCGCAATGTAGCAAAACAGGCCCTTTCTATTAAAGAATGCATTAGTGACACACTTCATGCATTAAATTCTTTAAATGGAGCACAATTAGTTGAAGATCGCTATGAAAAATTTAAAAAAATTGGACAGTATACAGAAGTGTAAATCTGTTTGTAAAAAGATGAATGTTGTTTACTTTAATAGGATATAAAATTTAAAAGCTATATATTTGCTCGTTAAGAGACAAAATTTGTTTCTTAACATATTAAAAAGCTATAAAAATGAAAGAAGATAATAGCGCATAATAAACGCCAGACTTCTTGAAAAAATGTTAGATTTAGGATGTTTTTAGGTGGAAAGAGTGTGTGAAAGCGCATTCTTTTCATTTTTTATGTAAAAGTTATGTTTTTGTATCCCCAGAACCCTTACATAGTTTGTTTTTTCATGTTAATGTGAATAATAATAGTAACTGCAGGAGGTTCGACAATGAAAAAAATTGCTGTATTAACTAGTGGTGGAGATGCGCCTGGAATGAACGCTGCTATTCGAGCGGTCGTTCGTAAGGCAGCATTTCATGGAATTGATGTTGTCGGAATTAAGCATGGTTATGAAGGCTTAGTAAAAGGATATATGGAAGAACTTGATTTAGGTGCAGTTGGTGGTATTATCCAACGCGGTGGAACGCATTTGAATTCGGCAAGATGCCCAGAATTTAAAGAGGATGCTGTTCAGCAACGCGGTATTGAGAATTTACGAGCTGCTGGTATTGAAGGACTTGTTGTCATTGGTGGAGATGGGTCTTATCGAGGTGCCATGGATTTAGTAAAAAAAGGCTTCCCTGTTGTAGGGGTACCTGGGACAATTGACAATGATATTCCAGGAACGGAATATACGATTGGCTTTGATACAGCCCTAAATACAGTAGTAGAATCCATTGATAAAATCCGAGATACTGCTACATCTCATGAAAATTCTTTCATTGTAGAGGTAATGGGACGTGATGCAGGAGATATCGCTTTATGGGCAGGTCTTGCCGCTGGTGCTGAAACAGTTTTAATTCCAGAAGAAGATTATAATTTAGATGATATTGTCGCACGCTTAGATCGTGGTGCTGCACGTGGTAAAAAGCATAGTATTATTATTGTGGCAGAGGGTGTTATGTCAGGAAGTGAGCTGGCAAAACTGTTAAAAGAAAAAACAGGAAAAGAAACACGTGTTTCAGTATTAGGTCATATCCAACGTGGTGGATCACCTACAGCAAGAGATCGCGTATTAGCGAGTCAGTTTGGCGCACATGCAGTTGAATTACTTATGGAAGGCAAGGCTGGTCGAGCAGTAGGTATTCGCAATCATCAAGTCATTGATTATGATATGCCAGAGGCTTTTGAAAAGAATCATGAGGCTGATGTAAGCCTATATACACTAATGAAAGAACTATCAATATAATTTGTTATAAAACGGAGTGGGCAAAAATGAGAAAAACAAAAATCGTATGTACAATTGGACCTGCAAGTGAGTCACCAGAAATTTTAGAAAAATTAATCGAAGCAGGTATGAATGTAGCCCGCTTGAATTTTTCACACGGATCACATGAGGAACATGCAGGGCGTATCCATTTAATTCGTGAAGTGGCACAAAAATTAAATAAACCAGTGGGAATTTTACTTGATACAAAGGGACCGGAAATTCGTACACATAACATGAAAAATGGCGAGCTTCATTTGTCAGCAGGTCAAGTAATTGATATTTCAATGACAGAAGTAGAAGGTACTGAGACGAGCTTTTCTGTCACATATGAGCGCTTAATTGAAGACGTTGAGCAAAATTCAATTATTTTACTTGATGATGGACTAATTCAACTACGTGTATTAGCAACGGATATGGAAAAAGGATTAATTCATACAATTGTTGAAAATGCTGGCGTGCTAAAAAATAAAAAGGGTGTTAACGTACCAGGTGTTTCTGTACAACTACCAGGTATCACAGAAAAAGACGCACAAGATATTTTATTTGGTATCGAACAAGGTGTTGATTTTATTGCTGCTTCATTTGTTCGTCGTGCAAAAGATGTTCTTGAAATTCGTGAATTACTTGAACAAAATGGTGGTAGTCATATTCAAATCATCCCAAAAATTGAAAACCAAGAGGGTGTCGATAACATCGATGAAATCATCCTAGTATCTGACGGTTTAATGGTTGCTCGTGGAGATCTTGGTGTTGAAATTCCTGCAGAAGAAGTACCACTTGTACAAAAGAAATTAATTTTAAAATGTAATCAAGTTGGTAAACCGGTAATTACGGCAACTCAAATGTTAGATTCCATGCAGCGTAACCCACGACCAACACGTGCAGAAGCAAGTGATGTAGCCAACGCAATTATTGATGGAACAGATGCTATCATGTTATCTGGTGAAACTGCCGCAGGTCTTTATCCAGTTGAATCGGTACAAACGATGAATAAAATTGCACAACGCACTGAAAATTCATTAGATTATCGATCAATTGTTTCTACACGTAGTCGTGAGAAAGAAGCAAATATGACAGAGGCAATTTCACAAGCTGTAGCTTATACTTCTATCAATTTAGGGGTGAAAGCCGTATTAGCTCCAACAGAAAGTGGTAATACAGCGAGAATGATTGCAAAATATCGACCAGGAGTGCCAATTGTTGCCGTAACAGGCTCTACAAATACAGCTCATACATTAACACTAGTATGGGGCGTATACCCAATTGTGTGTCAACGCGTGACAACAACAGATGAAATTTTAGAACTAGCTGTGGATGAAAGCTTGAAGCATGGTTTTGTTACACATGGAGACGCAGTTGTCATTACAGCAGGTGTACCTGTAGGTGAAGCGGGTACAACAAACTTAATGAAAGTTCACATTATTGGAGATTTACTTGCACGTGGACAAGGGATCGGAAAAGCATCAGTTGTTGGTAAAACAGTAGTTGCTAAAAATGCTGCTGAGGCACTTGCCTACGATACAGATGGATGCATCCTTGTTACAGTCGGTTCAGATCGTGATATGATGCCTGCTCTAGAAAATTGTATTGGCCTAATTACGGAAGAAGGTGGACTTACTAGCCATGCAGCAGTTGTAGGGTTAAGCCTAGGTATTCCAGTAATCGTTGGTGTAAAAGAAGCAACTACATTAATCCGTCATGGTCAAGAAATTACAATGGACGCTGAAACAGGTGTGATTTACAAAGGACATGCAAGCGTTCTTTAATAATTAACAAAAAGCTCTAGTGCGGTTTGTTGTACTAGAGCTTTTCCATAAAGGTTGTACACACACTTTATGGAAACTATTAATTCCTTCCTTTAACAGAAGTTGCTTTCTCATAGAATAGGTCTATTCATTTTTTTATGAAACTAAACGGGCTATAATAACGTATAAAAGGTATAGCTTTTCAAGTAGAAAGGAGAAAAATATGCGAAAAATTTTTCTTGGTTTCATTGTCTACACATTAGCCGAATTGACGTTATTAATAGTCATTGGACAAAATATTGGTGTTTTAAGTACATTATTGCTCATTATTGCTACGAGTGTAATTGGGATTTATGTCATGAAAAATAAAGGTATGAACTCTGTTCAAAATGTGAAAAATACATTGGCACGCGGAGAAGCGCCAGGAGCTGCATTAGTGGATACTTTCTTAACTTTTGGTGGTGGTTTGCTTTTAGCGTTACCTGGATTTTTAACAGATGTCATAGGGTTATTCCTACTCATGCCATTTTCTCGAAAAATGTTCCAACCCATTGTCTATTACTGGATGCGTAAAAAAATGAAAAAAGGTCAATTCATCATCGTTCAAAGATAGAGTTTTCTTTCAGTTTTACAGCTAGAAATAAAAAGATAGGGCTCAGTAATATACCATAAAAGCCAAATAATAGAATAGAGGCAGCGCTGATAAAGAATGTATGGAATGTGCGTAGCTGAAGCGTATTAGACCAAAGCATCGAATCGGCTAGCTGCCTTGTTAATTGTACAAATAAATACAGTAGTAAAATGGCCACACATAAAAAGGTATTGCCATTAAAATAAAAATAAATGCTCATTGGCACAAGAAAAACGCCAATCCCGAAAAACGGTAGTACATCTGCAAATGCTACAATAAATGCTTTAATAATGGCTTGTTCAAATTGAAGGATCATAAAGCCAGCACAAAGAATAAGTAGGGTAATCGTAAATAATTGAAACTCTACAAATAAGAAATAATGAAAAAGTTGCATGATTTTTGCAAAATGAGATTGCCACTCTTGACGATATTTTTTAGGCACATATTGAAAGAACCAATAGCGTGATTTACGTGTTTCTAAAAGCGCAAAGTAATAAGCGACCAAAAAGATGAAAACCTCAATGACATGCTTCATTAATAATTGAAAAAGATCTGCTGTATATACGATGATGGAATCGAAAATGGACAGTGATTTTTCTTTTAAAACTTGTACAAACATGGATTCATATTCACTGAAAAGCGGGAAATTTTGTAATGTCTCTCGAATTTCTGGGAAAATGACGATAATACTGTTAATAGATATGACAACAAGTAGGAAAATACAGGTTAATATTAATACCTCCACAATAATTGCTGCAATCCAATACGCAATCCTACAATATTTGTGTAAAAAATTTATGATAGGATACGTCGAAAATGATAAAAAAATTGCGAGTGACACAGGTAATACAAACCAAAGTATGACTAAATAAAAAATAAATAGCAAAACGCTCGTAGTTCTTTCGTATGAAAAATACTTTAAATTCCTCATTTTTACAAATTCACCCCAAACCAATTGATAAATTAATGTCAAAATATACAAAAAAATCTCTTTAGGACAATTATATAGTCGTTCGGACGTCTTTTTCTTTATTTGGAGGATTTTCATTCACAAAGCTGTCAAAAATGATTATAATAGCAATGTAAGCGATTTACTTAATGGTTCATATGAGCAAAATTCGTAAATGCAACATAAAAAACGCATTTGCAACAAAAAAATAAGTATGAGGGAGCGATAATTTATGTCAGCAACTAAAGGTTTAGAAGGTATCGTAGCAGCGGAATCTAAAATCAGTTCAATTATCGATGACACACTTACATATGTTGGTTACAACATTGATGATTTAGCAGAAAATGCGTCATTCGAAGAGGTAATTTACCTGTTATGGCATACTCGTTTACCAAAAGAGGACGAGCTAGCTGAATTAAAACAACAATTGGCAGACAACATGTCAATTCCGCAAGCGATTGTCGACCAATTTAAAACATACCCACTTTCAACTGTACATCCAATGGCTGCATTGCGTACTGCAGTATCTTTACTTGGTGTATTCGATGAAGAAGCGGATGTTATGGATCCAGAAGCAAACTACCGTAAAGCAATTCGTCTACAAGCTAAAATTGCTACAGTAGTAACTGCATTTGCACGTGTTCGTAAAGGTTTAGAGCCAGTTGCGCCAAAACCAGAATTAGGATATGCGGCAAACTTCTTATACATGCTAAAAGGTGAAGAGCCAGAAGCTATTGAAATTGAAGCATTTGACAAAGCATTAGTGTTACACGCTGACCATGAATTGAATGCATCTACCTTTACAGCACGTGTATGTGTAGCTACATTATCTGACGTTTATTCAGGTGTAACTGCAGCGATCGGTGCATTAAAAGGACCACTTCATGGTGGAGCGAATGAGCAAGTTATGAAAATGTTAACTGAAATTGGCTCACTTGAAAATGTTGAATCTTATATTCAAAATAAATTAGACAACAAAGAAAAAATCATGGGCTTCGGTCACCGTGTATATCGTAAAGGCGACCCTCGTGCTCCGCATTTACGCGTAATGTCTAAAAAATTAACTGAGCTAACTGGTAAACCAGAGCTTTACGAAATGTCAGTTAAAATCCATGACATGATCGTAGAACAAAAGAAATTACCTGCAAACGTAGATTTCTTCTCTGCGTCAGTGTATGATTCTTTAGGTATTGATCATGACCTGTTCACACCAATTTTCGCAGTATCACGTACTTCAGGTTGGGTGGCACATATCCTTGAGCAATATGCTAATAACCGCCTAATCCGTCCACGTGCTGAGTATGTTGGACCAGGCATGCAAAAATATGTTCCAATCAGCGAGCGCTAATTTGGAAAATATGCTAGAATGTTTGGGACTGTGTTATCACTAACACAGTCCTATGATTATGAATTTAGGAGGCAACAGAATGTCAAACAAAATTGTAGTTGAAAATGGCGTACTTAATGTACCAAACAATCCAGTAATTCCTTTCATCGAAGGTGATGGAATTGGTCCAGATATCTGGGCAGCAGCATCACGCGTAATTGACGCAGCAGTAGAAAAAGCTTATAACGGTGAAAAGAAAATTGAATGGTTAGAAGTTTTAGCTGGTGAAAAAGCATTTAACCAAACTGGTGAATGGTTACCACAAGAAACTTTAGACAAAATTAATGAATACTTAATTGCAATCAAAGGTCCTCTTACTACACCAATCGGTGGTGGTATCCGCTCTCTTAACGTAGCATTACGTCAACAACTTGACTTATATGTATGCTTACGCCCAGTACGTCACTTTGATGGAGTGCCTTCTCCAGTTAAACGCCCAGAAGACGTTGATATGGTTATCTTCCGTGAGAACACTGAAGACATCTACGCTGGTATTGAATTCGAATCTGGTTCAGAACAAGCTCAAAAAATCATCAACTTCCTACAATCTGAATTTGGTGTAAATCAAATCCGCTTCCCAGAAACTTCTGGTATCGGTGTTAAACCTGTATCTAAAGAAGGTACTGAGCGTTTAGTACGTTCTGCTATCGAATACGCAATTAAACATAAACGCCCATCTGTTACTTTAGTTCATAAAGGTAACATCATGAAATTCACTGAAGGTGGATTCAAAAAATGGGGTTATGAATTAGCAGAAAAAGAATTTGCTGATCAAACTTTCACTTGGAACCAATACGATGCTATCAAAGCTGAACAAGGTGAAGAAGCAGCAAACAAAGCTCAATCTGATGCTTTAGCAGCTGGCAAAATCTTAGTGAAAGATTCTATCGCTGATATCTTCTTACAACAAATCTTAACTCGTCCAACTGAGTTCGATGTAGTAGCTACAATGAACTTAAATGGTGACTATATTTCTGATGCTTTAGCTGCACAAGTTGGTGGTATCGGTATCGCTCCAGGCGCGAACATTAACTATGTTACTGGCCATGCGATCTTCGAAGCTACTCACGGTACAGCTCCAAAATATGCTGGTTTAGATAAAGTAAACCCATCTTCAGTATTACTTTCAGGTGTATTAATGCTTGAACACTTAGGATGGCAAGAAGCTGCTGACATGATCACTCAATCTGTTGAGAAAACAATTTCTTCTAAAGTTGTTACTTATGACTTCGCACGTTTAATGGACGGCGCTACAGAAGTGAAATGTTCAGAATTCGCTAATGAGTTAATCAAAAACCTATAATTTTCTATTCTACAATAGAATTTATCGCTAAAGCGGATGCTTTTTTCTGCCGATATAATTAGGGTGACAGTAAATTTTAATTGAATATTTACGATAAACTTGTTTAATTGAGGGAGTGAGATGGAAGTCTCCTCCCTCTTTTAAAATATATAACCTAATTTTAAAGGAGCGTATTCAAATGTCTCTGAAACGAAAAAAAATCTCAGTTATCGGTGGCGGTTTTACAGGCGCTACTGCAGCATTTTTAGCAGCTCAGAAAGAACTTGGTGACGTCGTATTAGTGGATATTCCACAAGCAGAAAACCCAACAAAGGGTAAGGCGCTAGATATGTGGGAGGCAGCACCAATACAAGGGTTTGACTCTTATGTGCAAGGTACTTCCAATTATGCAGATACGGCGAATTCTGACGTAGTGATCATTACCGCTGGTGTTGCACGTAAACCAGGTATGAGCCGTGATGACCTTGTTCAAATCAATCAGAGTGTTATGAAAACTGTTTCAAAAGAGATTGCTACGCATTCACCAAATGCTACAATCCTTGTACTGACAAATCCAGTTGATGCCATGACATACACAGTATACAAAGAAACTGGCTTCCCTAAAAACCGTGTAATTGGTCAATCAGGTGTTCTTGATACGGCTCGTTTCTGTGCATTTGTGGCAGAAGAACTTAAAATTTCAGTGAAGGATATTACTGGTTTTGTATTAGGTGGTCACGGTGACACAATGGTACCGTTAACACGTTATTCATTTGCTGGTGGTATTCCGTTAGAAACTCTTATTTCTGCTGAACGTTTAGAAGAAATTGTTGACCGAACGCGTAATGGTGGAGCAGAAATTGTCAACTTACTTGGTAACGGCTCTGCCTATTATGCGCCTGCTGCGGCACTAATAGAGATGGCTGAAGCTATTGTAAAAGACCAAAAACGTATTTTACCATCTATTGCTTATTTAGAAGGCGAGTACGGCTATCATGATTTATACTTAGGTGTTCCTACATTACTTGGCGAAAACGGTATTGAAAAAATCTTTGAGCTAGAATTAACGGACAAAGAAAAAGCAGCTTTAGATCAATCGGCAGAAGCAGTTCGTAATGTGATGAAAATTTTAGTGTAGAATATCAGTCTAAATCTTAAAGCGAGTAGGGAATGTTCCTGCTCGTTTTTTTATGTTCCCAGGGTTGAGAAAGGTAAGGTTCTTCTGCTTTTCATTGTACTTTTAGCATAAAATTGATACTATGAATGTAGTATGATAGAAAAGGGGTTGGCGTATCTTTGCTTCAAAAAAATAGTAAACTTGGTCTCACAATCGATGAAATTACAGTTGGCGAGAAAATCCATATCACTGAAAAAATTGAAGATAGGGATCTATTGCTTTATTTAGGCCTTACAAACGATAGTAACCCGCTTTATATTCAACATGATTATGCGGCTATGACACCTTTTCAAAAGCCAATTGTGCCGACAATTATGTTAAATGGTATTATTACATCAGCTGTGTCAAAGTATATTCCAGGACCAGGTGCACGAATTATTGAGCAACATTTGAAATATTTAGGACCTCTCTATCATTATGAATTGTTCGATACGCTATTAGAGGTTACAGCAATCAATAAATATGACAATACCATCACTGTCTCTGTCCACTCCTATAATGAGCAGAAACAGCTTGTAATTGAAGGTTTATTGCTTGTGACTCCACCACTTGCGCTATAGACGTCTTGAGATTTGAAATGGGGGTTTCAAATCACTAACGGAGGCATTAGACATGACAAAAACGATTTTAGTAATTGAAGATGAATTTTCGATTGCAACATTATTGAAATATAATTTAGAGCAGGCAGGCTATGAAGTAGAGACGGCTGCTGATGGTCAGGAAGGGCTTGAAAAAGCAATCGCTTTACAGCCAAATTTAATTCTTTTAGATTTGATGCTTCCAAAACTAGATGGCATGGAGGTCTGTAAACAAATACGACAGCAACGTATGAATACGCCAATTATTATGCTAACTGCGAAAGATGACGAATTTGATAAAGTTCTTGGTCTTGAGTTGGGAGCAGATGATTACATGACAAAGCCTTTTAGTCCTCGTGAAGTTTTAGCGCGTGTCAAGGCTGTATTAAGACGTTTCACGCAAAACGTTGTCGCAGATGATAAGGATGAGGCGCAGGAAAAAATGTATGAGTTTGGACAACTGCGCGTGTACCCAGAGCGATTTGAAGTATTTTTACAGGATGAGGCACTGGAATTTACACCAAAAGAGTTTGAGCTACTCATCTATTTACTTGAAAATAAAAATCGTGTATTAACACGTGATCAGCTATTAAGTGCTGTATGGAAATATGATTTTGCTGGCGATACTCGAATTGTGGATGTACACATTAGCCACCTTCGCGATAAAATTGAAGAAAATAGCCGTAAGCCGATGTTTATAAAAACAATTAGAGGTCTTGGTTATAAATTTGAGGAGCCGAAAACGACATGAAATCGATGAGCAACCGCTTATTCTTGACATTCATGCTTTTACTTGGAACGATACTAGCTGTCCTAATGATTGTTATAGGTCAGCTTTTTCCTGTTTATATAAAGCAATATAACGAGCAAGCATCCACTGAGATAAGGACATCAATGGACCAAGTAATCGATGAACGCAAAATGGATTTAACAAAGGAAGATCAGGAAGCCTTGTACGCAGCTCAGGCTATGGAACGAGACGAATCCTTATTGAACTATGTCCGTGCTCGCCTTTACGGAGTACTGGCTATTCTCTTTACCATCACGTTGATATTAATAGCAATTATAAGTCGTTATATGATACGTAACTTTACAGCACCGATTGATAATGTGACCGACACGGCCCTTGAGCTTGCAAAGGGTAACTATCGTGCGCGTGCTCAAGAAAATGAACATGAGCGGATGATCCCACTGAGTCATTCCATAAATATATTGGCACGGAATTTGCAAGATATTACAACGATACGTGAAGTAGAGGAAGAAAGACTGAAAACCTTAATTGAAAATATGGGAAGCTCCCTAATGATGATTGGTCGTGAGGGGAATATTTCCATTGTAAATCGAGTATTTCTAGAACGCTTTGGAATGCAGCTTGATGATGTCCAAGGAAAGGTTTTTCGTACAATAGGCTTACCTAAATCATTAGAACAATTTATCGATCATGTCTTTCTGACAGAAATGCCTTATCGACAACAAATTAAAATGGAAGTCCAGCAAGAGCTTTATAACAAAGAAGTTTATGGGGCACCAGTCATCGGGGATCATGGGCGATGGCTTGGCGTTGTTATCGTTATGCATGATATAACGGAACTAGTTCGATTAGAACAAATTCGGAAAGACTTTGTTGCGAATGTATCACATGAATTACGCACACCTATTACATCTATTAAAGGCTTTTCAGAAACTTTATTGGATGGGGCCTATAAAGACGAAAAAATGCTGATTTCCTTTTTGGAGATTATATATAAAGAAAGTAATCGACTTCAAATGCTGATTCAAGATTTACTAGAGCTCTCAAAGATCGAGCAGCATGGTTTTACTGTCAATATTATGCCGATGGGCTTACAGGATGTTCTAATTCGTGGAGCAGAATTGACAGCTCCGCGTTTGGATGAAAAAAATATGAGCTTCCAGGTGGATATCGAACGAGATGTCCAGGTTATGGGGGATGCCAATCGTATCATTCAGATTGTGACGAATTTAATTACCAATGCGATTACATATTCACCTGAAAACACAACTGTTTCTATTCGATTAAAGGAAAATGAAACACATGGCATTATCGAAATAGAGGATCAAGGGATTGGAATTGAAAAGCATGAAATCGCCCGCGTTTTTGAAAGATTTTATCGAGTGGATCGAGCGAGAAGTCGTAATTCTGGTGGAACAGGCTTAGGGTTAGCGATTGTTAAGCATTTAGTCGAGGCGCATCATGGCCGAATTCAAGTAGAGAGTGAAGTCGGCATAGGAACTAAAATGATTGTCATGATTCCGAAAAATTAACAAATCCTTTACATGAACAACACGTTACATTCATATTTGGGCACTATACTTATCTCTAGAAACCCCCAATATGATTGTTAAGACGATGACCATAAAAATCTAATAGAAGATTTTTAAATGCTTTATATTCGCCCAGAAAGAATTTAGTGTTTTTTAAACACTAGGTTCTTTTTCTGTTTTACAGGGAAGGTAAATAGGTGTAAAGTATAGTAGCATAACGTTTAACAACCATCTTACCCGCGATTGTCTGTTAGACGAACACTTTGACAGTCAGTGAATCAACCTTCTTATCATTCGAATCGTGTTTTCCTGACTGTTGAGGCACAGAAAAAAATGAGAGAAGGATGACCATGAAAATCGTCAAAAGTATCGTGCAAATCGGCTATCTTTATATCCTATTATTAATCGGAAATACTATTGCACGCCTACTTCATTTGCCGATTCCAGGGAGTATAATAGGACTTGTCCTATTATTTTTGCTGTTACAGTTTCATATAATTAAGCTTGAATGGATTGAATTAGGAGCAGCCGTACTATTAAGTGAACTCTTATTATTCTTTATTCCATCTGCCATCGGTGTTATTGATTATCATGCCTTATTCGGTCTGCAGGGAATGAAGGTTGTGCTGGTCATTGTCGTGAGTGCCATTGTGGTAATGTTTGTTACGGGGTATACAGCACAATGGCTAGAGCAGCGAAAGAAGGGTGATGCGATATGACTTTATTAATCGCCATTGTCAGCTTACTTGGGACGGTTGCTATTTTTTATATTTGTAAAATGTTTTATAAAAAATATAAAAAAGAATGGCTGACACCTATGCTGATTACACCTTTAGTCATTATAGGTATTTTACTACTGACAGGTATATCTTATAAATCCTACAATTCTGGAGCGAGTGTCTTAACAAATTTACTAGGACCAGCAACCGTTGCGTTTGCCGTTCCTATATATAAAAATGTCAACCTATTAAAAAAACACGCATTTGAAATTTTCATTAGCATTGCTGTTGGTTCAGCGGTTGCTATTGTGTCATCCTTTATGATGGCTCTATTGGTGGGTTTAAATGATGAGTTGGTGCATAGTTTAGTGCCACGTTCTGTCACAACTCCTATTGCGATGGATATTTCTAATATGATTGGTGGTTCTCCTACGCTTACAGCTGTTTTCGTTATGACGACTGGTATTTTAGGGAGCTTGTTAGCACCAATCGTTATCAAAGTATGTCGTTTCCACAGGCCTTCATCTAGGGGCTTAATGCTTGGTATGGGTGCACATGGAACGGGTACATCTAAAGCATTTGAATTTGGAGAGCTAGAAGGCACCTTTGCTAGTCTAGCGATGATCGTTGCTGCATTAATTAGTATTGTATTATCCACTACCGTTTTCCCAGTATTTGAACATCTGGTTATCAATATCCTGTTGCCATAAAAGGTAACAGGATTTTTTTGCAATAATAAGCTTTTGTTAAGCGTGAGATACAGAGGATTCTGTCCTTTACAATCATTATATGAAAATATTTTGAAACTTTTTATAAAGGTTCACCGTAAACAATAGTACTAAGCAAAAGGAGGAACAGACATGAGTGTGAAAAGGACACTAATGATTGTTGGACTTGGAATATTTGGAATTATTGCACTTATTACAGTTTTTACATCATGGTACACGGTAGATGAATCAGAGCAAGCTGTGGTTATTACATTTGGTCGTGCCGATGATACAGTAACAAATCCAGGTCTTCATTTTAAATTACCTTGGCCCGTCCAATCCGTAGAAATTTTGTCAAAAGAAACGTTTAGTCTGCAATTTGGTTATAAGCAAAATAAAGCAGGTGAGTTAGAGGCATACGACGCCGAAACAAAAATGATTACAGGGGATGAAAATATTGTCTTAACAGACCTTGTTGTTCAATGGAAAATTACAGAGCCTAATAAGTTTTTATTTAATTCGCAAGATCCAGAAAGAATACTACATAGCGCGACATCGAGTGCCATTCGTTCTATCATCGGAAGTTCTTCTATCGATGCAGCGTTAACAGAAGGTAAAGCTGACATCGAAGCAAATACTCGCCAATTATTAGTTTCTCTTATTGAAAAATATGATATTGGAATAAGCGTTTTAGGTGTGAAATTGCAAGATGTAGAATTGCCAAATAAAGATGTGCGTGCAGCATTCACTGCTGTAACAGATGCACGTGAAATGAAAAATACAAAAATAAACGAAGCTGAAAAATATGAAAACCAACGCATTAATGAGGCTCAGGGTGAACGTGATGCGATTATGTCCAAGGCTAAAGGTACTAAAACAGCCCGTATCGAGCAAGCTCAAGGGGATGTAGCCGTCTTTAATAAAATGTATGAGCAATACAAGGGAAATCAGCAAATTACAAGAGAGCGATTAATATTAGAGACGCTTGAAAATGTCTTGCCAAAAGCCCAAATTTACATTATGAATGATGACGGTAGTACGATGAAGTATTTACCACTTCAGCAACTACAGCCTCAACAGTCGCAACAGACACAAACAGAGAAAAAAGAGGGGAGCGGTAACTAATGGACCAAAAAAATAAGGATCTAGAAAAATTCCTCAATTTCTTATCTGGTAAAAGTAAAAAAGCTGCTCCTTCAGAAGGTGATTCGGGGGACAATGTAGTTAAAATGTCGAAGAAAGGACCGAAGAATCCTAAAAAATATATCTCTCTAGCTGTAACATTGACGATCATATTCGCTCTAGCGATTACTTTATTAGCGAATATTTATATCGTTAAAGAATCAGAGTATGCAGTTGTTCGGCAGTTTGGAGAAGTTGTTAAGTTTGAACGTGAACCAGGTTTAAATATGAAAATTCCTTTTATTCAAAGTGTCACGAAGTTACCAAAAAACCAAATGACATATGAGATTTCGGAAGAAGAGATTAATACAAAGGATAAAAAACGAATTATTATTGATAATTATGCTGTATGGCGTATTACGGATCCTAAGCTATTAATTTCGAATGCTGGTACGATAGAAAAAGTTGAATCACGTATGGAAGAATTCATTTATTCTGTTATTCGCTCTGAACTTGGCCGAATTAACTATACTGAGATCATAAATGATGAGGATTCTTCTCGAGGCAGCATAAACGATCAAGTAACTGAACGTGTTAATGAACTTCTTTCCAACGATAACTATGGTATTGAAGTAGTAGATGTGCGTATACGTCGCATTGATTTACCAACAGAAAATGAACAATCCGTTTTTACGAATATGATTTCAGATCGTGAATCAATTGCCCAAAAGTACTTGTCAGAAGGAGATGCACAGAAACGTCGTATTGAGGCACAAACAGATCAACAAGTACAAGAAATGCTTGCTAAAGCAAGTAAAGAAGCTGCTTTAATTCAAGCTGAAGGAGAAGCAGAGGCTGCAAAGATTTACAATAAATCTTTCTCTCAAGATCCTGAATTTTATTCTTTATACCGCACACTAGAATCGTATAAGAAAACGGTTGGGGAAGATACGGTTATTATCTTGCCAGCTACTTCACCATATGCCAACATCTTGTCTGGTTATATAAAATAAGTTTAAAGTCGTCTCTGTCTTGAAGGAGACGACTTTTTTGTTGCACTAGAATTATAACTATCCGTGAAATCAAATTATTATAGGAAGAAAATAATAGAAATTTATAAGTTTGTATTCCCCAATCAGCTATAATTTGATAGAATGATAATGTTTAAAAAAGAATGGTTGGGGGTAAGGGCTTTGAAATTACAAATTAGCAAATGGCTCCAAAATTTAGGGATTGCTTGTAGTATAGCTTCGATAGTAACACTTCTCTTCCGTCTATCCGATTTTTCGTGGGTGACGAAGAGTGTTTATCATATACCAGTATTTTTTGTTTGTATCTTTTTAGTCAGTATTATTATTGCAGATGATGTAAGAAACCTTTTTAAGAAATTATTTTGGTATGAAAAAAGAAAGGTCAAGCGTCCTATTTGGCAAGTTGGAATTGGCTTAATCTTCTTTTTGGCACAAATTAGTACAGTAATGGTATTTAATCAAGAGCTAACATATCCACAATTAGGCGGCATGCCGTTATTCCTTGTGTTTGCTTTTATGAATGCATTTATATTAACTGTCATCTATGAAGAAGTTTTTTATCGTACTTCAAATCAATAACAACTATTAGGAACTTTCATTTACAGGAGACTTGTCCTTGAATGAAAGTTTTTGCTTTTTAGTAATGGATGTAATAAGTAAATTATTAACATTTGTCAGTATTGCCCTTATTTAATCTGTAGTACAGTCAAGTTATTGAGAATAGTCAATGACTAAACTTGATAGGCGGATGCATACATACCATATTGAATTTTTTAACCTAGTTTTAACCTTTAGTATGTATGATAAGCAAAGATTCATTTTAATAGGAGGTAATAAAGATGAAAAAGGTCGTGTTTGGAAGTGCTTTAGCAGTCGGATTATTATTTAGTGGGGCAGGGCAATCCTCTGCTAATAGCCTAATTCAACCAATTGATATTCAAGGCATGGATCTAGAATCGGCATTACAGGCAGTTCAATCGCAGCGAGCACAGCTGTTCGAAAATCAGCTTAAGGATCAACTAGAGGGGATTCATCAACGAAATCAGCAGCTAGCTGATTTGAATGCACAGCAAGGTCAAATGGATGTTTTAAGTAATTCACAGCAAATGGATATGCTCCGTTTACAAAGCATGAATAGTAAACGGAATGAGGCTTTTGATGTAATGACTAATTTTGTGAAAAAAATGCAGGATAGTCGTTCATCTATTATAGGTAATATGCGTTAAGGGTGTTAAAATATTTTAAACAAGTCAACCGCCGTGCGCGCGGTTGGCTTTTTTGAATGAAAAGAAATGCTAAAGTAGTGGATAGAGACTTAAAATTGGTGGATAAACCATTAAAAATAATGGATAACCTTGAGGATGGACGCCTGCTTTTTTTACTTGAAATGTATTGTTATGATAAAGTAGAAGTAGAAGACAACGCAGGAGGATAAAATCATGACCAAGGAAAAATTACTATTATTGGACGGTAATAGTTTAGCGTATCGCGCGTTTTTTGCGTTGCCATTGCTAACGAATGATAGTGGCATTCATACGAATGCTGTATACGGCTTTACAACAATGCTACAAAGAATATTAGAGGAAGAACAGCCAACCAAAATATTGGTTGCTTTTGATGCTGGGAAAACAACCTTCCGCCATGAAACTTTTACAGAATATAAAGGAGGACGTCAAAAGACTCCACCAGAATTATCAGAGCAATTTCCTTATTTACGAAAGCTCATTGATGCGTATGGTATTAAGCAATATGAGCAGGAATTATATGAAGCGGATGATATTATCGGAACGCTTGCTAAAGAGGCTTCATCACAGGATATGGATGTCATCATCGTTTCTGGAGACCGTGATTTAACTCAGCTGGCGACAGAGCAAGTAACCGTTTATATAACGAAAAAGGGTATTACGGAAATAGAGAAAAATACACCAGCCTTTATTGCGGAAAAGTACGGATTAACGCCGCTCCAAATTATTGATATGAAAGGCTTGATGGGGGATTCCTCCGATAATATTCCTGGTGTACCAGGCGTCGGGGAAAAAACGGCTGTAAAATTATTAAAAGAGCATGGCTCCGTTGAAGCACTTTATGAAGCAATGGATACATTGAAAGCTTCTAAAATGAAGGAAAAGCTTGTAGCTAATGAAGAGCAAGCCATCATGAGTAAGAAACTGGCAACGATTTATACGGATGCTCCAATCACCATTTCACTGGCTGATCTTGCCTATAATGGGCCAAAAGAAGATGAATTAATCAATGTGTGGCGTGAGCTTGGCTTTAAATCGCTGCTTGATAAAAGTGACTTTACAGTGCAAGAAGAAGAACAGGCGCCTCTCGATTATGACCTTGTCCAGGAAGTTCGACCTGAGGATTTAAAAGACGTGATGGCTGTGCATGTAGAGCTTGAAAACGAGCACTATCATACTTGTCAGCAGCTGGGAATTGCCTTATCAGATGGCGTAAAGACGCAATATATTCCATTTGATAAAGCAGCAAAATCAGATATTCTCCGTCGTTGGCTAGAAGATGCCACAAAAATAAAATATATGTCCGATTCTAAGGCAGCTCAAGCATCATTAAAGCGAGCTGGGATTCAATTAGCTGGCGTTGACTTTGATTTGCTACTTGCCTCTTATATTAATAATCCAGCATTAAGTGGCGATGATATCGCAACACTTGCAAGGGAACTAGGCTACTATGATGTCCAAGCAGATGAAGCGGTATATGGAAAAGGTGCCAAGCGTGCAATACCTGATCTGGACCAACTTGCACAGCATGTTAGCCGTAAAGCTTTTGCAGTATGGTCATTACAGCCGAAACTGGAAGCCTTATTAAAGGAAAATGAACAATTCGATCTTTATAAAAACCTAGAGCTACCATTGGCAGGGATTTTAGGTGAAATGGAAAGCGAAGGGATTACGGTTAACCGCGCTACGTTAGAGCAAATGGGGCAAGAGCTTAATGATAAACTTGTGGTAATTGAGCAAGAAATTTATGCAGAAGCTGGAGAAACCTTTAATATTAATTCACCAAAACAATTAGGTGTGATTCTATTCGATAAGCTAGGGCTACCTGTGATTAAAAAGACTAAGACAGGCTATTCAACTGCTGCAGATGTCCTAGAAAAACTACAGTCAGAGCATGCTATCATCGAACATATTCTGTTGTATCGCCAACTTGGAAAATTACAATCCACATATATTGAAGGCTTACTAAAGGAGATTCATGAATCAGATAGTAAAGTGCATACACGCTTCCAGCAAGCTTTAACTGCAACAGGGCGTTTAAGCTCAACAGACCCGAATTTACAAAACATCCCAATTCGTTTAGAGGAGGGCCGCAAAATTCGTCAAGCCTTTGTACCTTCAAAAGAGGATTGGATATTATTTTCTGCTGACTATTCGCAAATTGAATTACGCGTTCTTGCACATATGTCAGAAGATCAAAACCTTGTTGAGGCTTTCCGTGAAGGAATGGACGTTCATACACGTACAGCTATGGATGTATTTCATGTGTCAGAAGATGAGGTAGATAGTAATATGCGTCGCGCAGCGAAAGCTGTTAACTTTGGAATAGTCTACGGTATTAGTGATTATGGTCTATCCCAAAACTTAGATATTACGCGTAAGGAAGCAGCTAATTTTATTGAAAAGTATTTCGCAAGTTTCCCTGGTGTAAAACAGTACATGGATGACATTGTACAAAATGCGAAATTTAATGGTTATGTGACAACGATATTAAATAGACGCCGTTATTTACCGGATATTACAAGTTCAAACTTTAATTTAAGAAGCTTTGCTGAGCGTACGGCGATGAATACGCCAATTCAAGGTAGTGCAGCGGATATCATTAAAAAGGCAATGATTGATATGGATGCTCGATTGAAAAAAGAAAAGATGCAGGCAAAACTGCTGCTTCAAGTGCATGATGAACTAATCTTTGAGGCACCAAAGGAAGAGATTGCCTTGCTAGAAAAAATAGTACCAGAAGTCATGGAGAACGCTATTGAGCTTGCTGTACCGCTTAAAGTAGATTTTAACAATGGCTCAACTTGGTACGAGGCAAAATAAGGAGGGATTCAAATGCCTGAATTACCAGAGGTAGAGGGTGTCGTCCAGGCATTGAAGCCAACAGTTGAAGGACGTACCATTCAACAGGTTCAGCTTTCCGAACGAGTACATTTCTCTTTTAGTGAGGGTAAACAATGTATTGTCAAACAAGCAGAGCCTGATGCATTTGAAAGTACTTTGTCCCAGATGACCATTACCAAAATTGAACGACGAGCAAAATATATTTTCTTTCATTTGATGAAGGATGATGTTCCATATGTTCTTGTTAGTCACTTAGGGATGACAGGTGCTTGGTTTGTTGTGAATTCACCCGATGAAATTAATGAGGCGAAGTTTCAAAAGCATATCCATGCAACATTTGAAATGGCAGATGGAGGATACTTGATTTATTCAGATATTCGCCGTTTTGGTGAACTTCGTTTTCTGACAAAAATTGAAGATCATGCGCCATTGACAAAAATGGCACCAGAGCCATTTGATGAGCATGCATGTGAATTTTTTATAACAAAATCTAAGCTACCGAAATATGAAAATAAAGCTGTAAAAGAAGTAATTATGGATGGGCAAGTCATTTCGGGCTGTGGCAATATTTATGCAACAGAGGCATTGTTTGCTCAGAAAATTCACCCTGCACGCAAAATGAGCCGCATTAGTGAAAAGCGGAAGCGAGCATTATTTGAGGAGATTGTTGCCGTCCTACGTCAAAGCATTGAAGCGGGTGGTTCAACTATTTCTGATTATCGGAATATTAATGGGGAAGCAGGGAGTATGCAGAATCGATTAAAAATGTATGGGAAAAAGGTATGTCCAACATGTGAAACGGCAACAAGTCAAATGACAATTGGAGGGCGCACCTCTGTCTATTGCCCAAATTGTCAACATTAAAGGGGATTTAGCAATGATTATCGGACTTACAGGAAGTATTGCAAGTGGAAAAAGTACAGTAGCTAAAATGATGAGCGAACTGGGTTTACCGATTGTTGATGCAGATGTCGTAGCACGAGATGTCGTAGAACCTGGAACAGAGACATTAGCTTTGATTGCTGAAAGTTTTGGACAAGCTATCTTGCTTGAGGACGGCAATTTAAATCGAACTATGCTGGGTGATATCATATTCCATGAGCCTGCCAAACGCAAAACGTTAAATGATATCATGCATCCAGCAATCAGAAAAGAAATGTTACGTCAGCGTGATGCCTATTTAGAAGCAGGACATGAACATGTTGTGATGGACATTCCTTTGTTATTTGAGAGTAAGCTTCAACATTTTGTGGAACGTATCATTGTGGTATCGGTCAGTGAAGAAGTTCAGCTTCGACGTTTAATGGAACGAAATAATTTAACTAAAGAAGATGCATTGGCACGTATGCACTCTCAACTGCCGATGTCTGTCAAAGAAAAGGGTGCACATGCGGTCATTTATAATAACGAAAATATAGAAAGTACAGCAGAACAATTAAAAAAAATCCTGCATTATTGGGATGTTATTTAATGAGTTCTTCTATGATGCGTAGCAAGCCGATCTTGCTACGCATTTTTTTATGGGGAAACGCCATAATAAAGAATAATTTTTCAGAAAATAAGAACTTTTATATTCTCAATATATAATGTTCATCTTTTTTAAAATTGTGTTATACTAATCACCATAAAGTATATAATTAATTAATCTGAGTATGTACTCACAGGAGGATATTATAAATGACAGTATCAATTGCTATTAATGGTTTCGGGCGTATCGGACGTATGGTTTTCCGCCAGGCTATCGTACAACAAGATTTAAACATCGTTGCAATTAACGCAAGCTATCCTGCAGAAACGTTAGCACATTTGATTAAGTATGACACAAATCACGGAACATTTGAAGGTACGGTAGAACCAGCAGGCGATGCTTTAGTTGTAAATGGTAAACGTGTTCAAATTATTAGTGAACGTGATCCTTTAAAATTACCTTGGTCTACAATGGGTGTAGATATCGTTATTGAAGCTACAGGAAAATTTAATGAGCGTGATAAAGCAGCTATGCACTTAGCAGCTGGCGCGAAAAAAGTAATCTTAACAGCACCGGGTAAAAACGAAGATGTAACAATTGTTTTAGGTGTAAATGATGACAAATTGGATATTGCTAAACATGATGTTATTTCAAATGCTTCTTGTACAACAAACTGCTTAGCGCC
Source organism: Lysinibacillus sp. OL1 (assembly GCF_004332175.1). Taxonomy (NCBI): domain Bacteria; kingdom Bacillati; phylum Bacillota; class Bacilli; order Caryophanales; family Bacillaceae; genus Lysinibacillus; species Lysinibacillus sp. OL1. The sequence continues at coordinate 182,517 of NZ_SJDS01000007.1, forward strand.
AGTAGCAAAAGTATTGAATGACACATTTGGTATTGAGAATGGTTTAATGACAACAGTTCATGCTTATACAAATGACCAAAAGAACTTAGACAATCCGCATAAAGATTTACGTCGTGCACGTGGATGCGCCCAATCCATTATCCCAACATCTACAGGTGCAGCGAAAGCATTAAAATTAGTGTTACCTGAATTAGAGGGTAAAATTCATGGTATGGCACTTCGTGTTCCAACACCAAACGTATCTTTAGTTGATCTTGTAGTAGATTTAAATACAGATGTAACAGTTGATGCAGTCAATGCAGCATTTGTAAAAGCGGCAACAGAAGGTCCAATGAAGGGTATCCTTAATTTCTCTGTTGAGCCATTAGTATCTTCTGATTACAATACAACAACTTATTCTTCAACAGTTGATGGACTTTCTACAATGGTGTTAGGCAACCGCAAAGTAAAAGTACTTGCTTGGTATGATAACGAGTGGGGCTACTCTGCACGCGTTGTTGACCTTGTAAAAAAAGTGGCAAATGCTTTAGAAACGGTAAACGCGTAATAATTTCTATAGAGAGCACATTGAAATCGAAAAGGTTTCAATGTGCTCTTTTTTTACAGAAACTTTTCTTGTACTTCAGGTGCTTTAGATTTATCATGAGCTCACAAACGTGAATGCACTTTTCTTACATGTAGGAAATTTGTTATAATAGATATATTAAATTGTTGTAAACCAGGAGAGTAATTATATGAGATGTCCATCTTGCCAATTTAACGGAACGCGTGTTGTGGATTCGAGGCCAGTAGATGATAATAAAGAAATTCGTAGACGTCGTGAATGTGAGTCATGTGGCTTCCGTTTTACAACGTTTGAAAAAATTGAAGAGACACCATTAGTCGTTGTGAAAAAAGAAGGTTCACGAGAAGAGTTTAGCCGTGAGAAGGTGCTTCGTGGGCTTATTCGTGCTTGTGAAAAACGTCCAGTGGCACTTGATGTGCTGGAGGAACTTGTTCTGTCCATTGAAAAAGATCTTCGTCGTATTGGAAATTCGGAAGTACGCTCAGAAGATGTTGGCGAAATGGTCATGGACCGCTTAGCCAAAATTGATGAGGTTGCCTATGTGCGTTTTGCGTCGGTCTACCGTCAGTTTAAAGATATCAATGTCTTTATTGAAGAAATAAAAGACATTATTCAACGTCAAACGGAGAAGAAATCATAGCAAACAGAGAGGATGAATGCCGTTGATTCATTTATATAAGGAATTGCAGCCTGGCGATCCTTTCGACATTCGTCTACCTCATGCATTTTCTACACAAGAGCGTCAATTAGTTACATTATTTTATCAACCATTAACGGGATCAGAGCCAGTTAGCCTCTATTTAACATTATGGGCAGAAGCAGAGCAAATGCCAAAGCAGCAAATGACACATTATTATTTAATGAATGTGCTAGGGCTACCAATTGGTAAAGTGTTTGAGGCTCGTATTGCTTTAGAAGCTATTGGTTTGCTGCGTACATGGAAAAAAGAAAATGCTGGTGAGCGTAGTTTTTTATATGAGCTACAGCGCCCATTAGATGCAGATAGCTTTATGAAAGACCCGCTACTGTCGATGTTTTTGTTTAGTAAAATTGGAGAGCAGGCTTATCGCAACTTACGTCAGCGCTTTATGTCACCTGTAAAGGACACGGCGTTTAAGGATGTATCTCGTGCTTTTATTGATGTCTACAAGCCTGTTCATGCCAATATTCCATCAGATTTACAAGTGGATACGAGTCCTAAGGATAAACAAAAAGTGTATCCATTTTATTTGGAGCAATTCGATTTTGATTTATTGCAAGCCGGTTTGTCTGAGCAATTGGTACCTTCCAATTTGTTGACATTTGAAGTGCGTGAAGCTATAGCCAAGTTGGCATTTTTATATCATTTAACAGCCCTTGATATGCAAAAAGTAGTCATACTTGCTTTAGATGATGATTTAGGCATTTCTCAGGAACGTTTACGAAAGGCTGCTGCTGATTTTTATAAATTAACCGTATCCAAGGAGCCGCCAAAACTTGCCCGTGTCACCGATCCTCTACCAGTAGCAGAAGCGGGACAAAAAACCAAGGATCAGGAACTTCAACACTATTTAGAAACAACGGCGCCTGTCCAAGTTTTAAGAGATATAAATAATGGTAAAGAACCATTACAAACCTCAGTCCAACTTGCAGAAAATTTAATCGTTCAACATGGCATGCCAATTGGAGTGGTTAATGCATTGTTAGAATACGTTATGCTAACAACAGATATGAAGCTCCCTAAAAAATATGTGGAAACGATTGCTGATCATTGGGTACGAAAAAATGTTCAGACCGCTAAGGAAGCAATGGAACTTGCACGTCAAGAGCATGATAAATATACAGCTTGGAAAAACAAGCCGCAAACGTCCAATAAAACGAGTCAACAGACAAAAGGACGTTCAAGATATCAACGTGAAGAAAAAGTGCCTGAATGGTTCTATAAACGAAATGATAAATCCGATGCAGGAGAATCCCCGATTGATCATACTGATTTTGAAAAAGAAAGACAAAAAATTCTTGAAAAATTAGGGAATATACAAAATAAGGTAGGTGAATGACAATCGAACCCATTAATGGACCACTAAAACGAGCAATTAATGTACCTTCATTTCAAGCACGATATGAAGCGATGCGACGAGAAATTTTAGAACATCCGCGTGTGGAGGAATTTATAGCTCAACATGCAGAAGAACTAAACTACGAGAACATTGAGCGAAACCTACCAAAGCTTCAAGAATATATTAGTCAATCTACTGTGTGCTGTGGCTGTGACAATACTGACAATTGCACAAATTATTTAAAAGGCTTCATCCCGCAGTTAAGAGTTGTCAGAAAGTCGTTAGAGATTGATTATGTCCAGTGTGAGCAAAAGATACGTGAGGACGAGCGCCGAGATGTTGCCAACATGATCGCTAGTATGCATATGCCAAAGGATGTATTGCAAGCTACAATAAGTGATTTATTTATAGATGACCATTCACGAATCGATATTGCCAATAAAGCAACAGATTTTGTAGATAGTATAATAGAAACAGGAAAACTACCGACAAAGGGCTTTTATTTATACGGTGAGTTTGGTGTAGGGAAGTCCTTTGTACTTGGTGCTTTGGCCAATCAATTAGCTAGAATTAAAGTTAAATCTGTGGTAGTTTTCGTTCCAGAGTTTTTACGAGAAATGAAAAATGCCATTGGCGATAATACATTGAATGAGAAAATTGATTATATTAAAAAGGCTCCTGTCTTAATGCTAGATGATTTAGGCGCGGAGACAATGACTGCCTGGACACGTGATGAAATATTGGGGACTATTTTCCATTATCGGATGGCAGAGCAATTGCCAACTTTTATTACGTCTAATTTTAACTATGAAGAATTAGAGCATCACTTAGCTCAGTCACAAAAAGGTGATATTGAGGTTGTCAAAGCGGGACGTATTATGGAGCGAATTAAAGCCCTAACCGTGCCGATCGAAATGCGAGGCAAAAATCGTCGGATGTAACATTGATAGTTGCATTTTTCGACAATCGAGCGTATACTGACTCATATACTTAATATCAATATGCATTGATGAGGACATGAATTTTGTGTATCAGCTTTTAGAGAGGGAAGTCATCGGCTGAAAACTTCCTAGTATGGGCACATTATTTACTACCTACTGAGCAGCGAAAGGGATAATCTTTCGCCGGTCCCTAGCCCGTTAGCTAGCCTTGAGCTTCGTCTGACTTTATGTAAGTCGGAAGGAAGAAGGGTGGAACCACGAGCATACGCTTCGTCCCTTTTGTGAGGGACGGAGCTTTTTTTATTTTTCTCAGATTTCATTGAAATAGTGGTGGCTCCGCTCATATAGGGAGATAAGTCGCTCGCGAAAGTGGTTAACTTGCTCATAGAGAGTAAGAAAATACTCAGAAGCATGAAGATGCCGCTCCGATTGCACTGAGAAATGCTTAAAAAAGCAATGACTCCGCTCAAACCAAGCCGTAGAGTCACACAAATATTGCTCCAGCCAATCATCAAGCATGATGTATTTATCAAAAACAAAGGAGTGCAAAGATTATGTCAGAAATGATTAAATTAACTTTCCCAGATGGCGCTGTAAAGGAATTTGCAAAAGGCACATCAACGGATGACGTAGCATTATCTATTAGCCCTGGCTTACGTAAAAAAGCGTATGCAGGTAAAATTAATGGTGTGTTAGTGGATTTAAAAACACCAATTGAAGAGGATGCAACTATTGCAATCATTACACAAGATGATGAGGCAGCACTTGAAATTTTACGTCACTCAACTGCCCATTTAACAGCGCAAGCTATTAAACGTCTATTCCCAGATGTAAAGCTTGGTATTGGTCCAGTAATTGAAGGTGGTTTCTACTATGATATCGACTCACCAACACCAATCACTGCTGAAGATCTACCAGCCATTGAAAAAGAAATGAAGAAAATTATTGCTGAAAACCTTGAGGTGGAACGCAAAAATGTAAGCCGTGCTGAAGCACAAGCCCTTTATGAAGAAATTGGCGATGAGTATAAATTAGAATTACTTGAAGCCATTCCTGCAGATGAGCAAGTATCTATTTATTATCAAGGCGAGTTTTTTGATCTTTGCCGTGGTATCCACGTACCATCTACGGGTAAACTTCGTGAATTCAAGCTTTTATCATTAGCGGGTGCTTACTGGAGAGGGAACTCTGATAACAAAATGTTACAACGTATTTATGGTACAGCGTTCTTCAAAAAAGAGGAATTAAAACACCACCTTCAAATGCTAGAAGAAGCAAAAGAACGTGATCACCGTAAAATCGGAAAAGAATTAGAACTGTTTACAACTTCCCAAAAGGTTGGCCAAGGTTTACCACTTTGGTTACCAAATGGTGCAACAATTCGTCGTGTTATTGAACGTTATATTGTCGATAAAGAATTATCACTTGGCTATAAGCACGTTTATACACCCGTATTAGGTTCTAAAGAGCTTTATCAAACTTCTGGTCACTGGGATCATTATCAAGATTCAATTTTCCCACCAATGGAAATGGATAATGAAACATTAATTATGCGTCCAATGAACTGTCCTCACCATATGATGGTGTACAAAAACAGCATGCATTCATATCGTAATCTACCATTGCGTATTGCAGAGCTTGGCACAATGCACCGTTACGAAATGTCAGGGGCGGTTTCAGGCTTACAACGTGTTCGTGGGATGACATTAAATGATGCCCATATTTTTGTTCGCCCAGATCAAATTAAAGCGGAATTCCAAAAAGTAGTACAGTTAATTTTAGAGGTTTATAAAGATTTCGATCTTAATGATTACTCATTCCGTTTATCTTATCGCGACCCAGCAGATACTGAGAAATACTTCGATGATGATGCAATGTGGGAAAAAGCACAAAGCATGCTAAAAGAAGCAATGGATGAACTTGGCTTAGACTACTTTGAAGCGGAAGGTGAGGCTGCATTCTATGGTCCTAAACTTGACGTTCAGGTAAAAACAGCGATTGGTAAAGAAGAGACTTTATCTACAGTTCAATTAGACTTCTTATTACCAGAGCGCTTCGACCTAACTTATGTTGGGGAAGATGGTAAGCCTCATCGTCCAGTTGTTATCCACCGTGGTGTTGTATCAACAATGGAACGTTTTGTTGCCTTCTTAATTGAAGAATACAAAGGAGCATTCCCAACTTGGTTAGCACCAGTACAAGTTGAAGTTATTCCAGTATCGAATGAAGCTCACTTCGACTATGCAAAGCAAATTGAAGAGCAACTGACAGCAGCTGGTTTACGTGTGGAAATGGATGATCGTGAAGAGAAGTTAGGCTATAAAATCCGTGAGGCACAAATGAAAAAGATTCCTTATATGCTTGTTATCGGGGATAAAGAGGTTGAGGCAAATGGCGTGAATGTTCGACGTTATGGCTCGAAAGATTCCGAAACAATTAGCTTTGAGGATTTCCTAGCAGCTATTAAAGCAGAAATTACAAAATAAGCTTTAACTAGAGACCCTTGCTTGCCAAAGTGAGGGTTTCTGTATAAAATAAATCTTGCATTTGTATAGAAGAGCTTCATTTTGGTTATGTTAGCACTGATAAGAAAATAAATATTTGACAGCTTATCATATACATGCTAATATAATTAAGGTTAATGAATACAAAGTTTGTGGTTGAAGTAGAGGCTGCCCGCTTCTCACCTGATACAACGCTTTAAAGGCTGTGAACAGGTATGACACGTTGAATTGTTTTGCGTAGACTTGCGCATGCACATATAGCGGGCGGACATCTTCAAAAATGTCCGTCCTTTTTTTATGGACATGACGAGAGGATGTACCGTTCAACCGGGCAAGGCTTTGCCCAAACCATGTATTCGCGACAACTACTTGGAGGTGGATTACTATTAGCAAAGACATGTATGTAAACGAAGGCATTCGCGCACGTGAACTTCGATTAATCGATCACAATGGTGACCAGCTTGGTGTAAAGACACGTAATGAAGCGCTAGAAATCGCCGCTCGTGTAAACTTGGATCTTGTCCTTGTGGCCCCTCAAGCCAAGCCGCCAGTCGCTCGTATCATGGACTATGGTAAATTTAAGTTTGAACAGCAAAAGAAAGACCGTGAAATTCGTAAGAATCAAAAGGTCATCGTAATGAAAGAGGTTCGTTTGAGCCCAACAATCGATGAGCATGATTTCCAAACGAAGTTACGTAATGCGATTAAATTCCTTGAAAAAGGCGATAAAGTAAAATGTAGCCTACGTTTCAAAGGTCGTGCGATCACACACAAAGAGATTGGTCAACGTGTGTTAGATCGTTTTGCTGAAGCTTGTGCTGAAGTATCAACGGTAGAACAAAAACCGAAGATGGAAGGCCGAAGCATGTTCTTAGTTCTTCAACCAAAGAACGAGAAATAATATTAGACGAACAGTTTAGGAGGAATTCGACATGCCAAAAATGAAAACTCACCGTGGAGCTGCGAAACGTTTCAAAAAAACGGGTTCAGGTAAATTAAAATACGACCGTGCTTATGGAAGCCACTTATTCGCAAACAAATCTACGAAACAAAAACGTCACCTACGTAAAGCAAACATCGTATCATCTGGTGACTTCAAACGCATCAAATCTTTACTTGTTTACATGAAATAATTGACTACAAAAAAATACTAACATTCATTTTTAAATGAAAAGCAGGAGGTAATTCATATGCCACGCGTAAAAGGCGGAACAGTGACGCGCAAACGTCGTAAAAAAGTATTGAAATTAGCTAAAGGTTACTATGGTTCAAAACATACATTATACAAAGTTGCTAACCAAGCAGTAATGAAATCAGGTCAATATGCATACCGTGACCGTCGTCAGAAAAAACGTGATTTCCGTAAATTATGGATCACTCGTATCAACGCAGCTGCTCGTATGAACGGTCTTTCTTATAGCCGTTTAATGCACGGTTTAAAAGTTGCAGGTATTGAAGTTAACCGTAAAATGTTAGCTGACCTTGCAGTAACTGATGCTACAGCATTCACTCAATTAGCAGACGCTGCTAAAAAAGCAGTAGCTAAATAATAGCTGACAACATTCACTATTATTTCTGCACCGAAAGCTTAGCGACAGGTGTGAAATATCATAAGTGCAATAAAAAGACTGATGGGTTTTTCCATCAGTCTTTTTTGTGTTAGATTAATAGTATCACGGTTTTAAAGGAGTAAGAGATGGGACAAGCATTATTAGCTTATATGAGCATTGTATCAATTGTATTGCTCATTTTAATGGGGATGGATAAATCACGAGCAAAGAATCATGAATGGCGTATAGCAGAGCGTACATTATTTACACTAGCCATAGCAGGAGGGGCAGCTGGGGGTGTATTGGGTATGTATTTATTCCGCCACAAAACACGTCATAATCGTTTTGCATTTGGTTTTCCCCTACTTGCAGCCATACAAATTTTTATCATTGTGCAGCTCTGGACATAAATGAGAATAATTAAAACACATCCTCATGACGGGGATGTGTTTCGCATAAGCTGTTCAATGGGCTGCTTCCAATTGATTTTGGCGCTTGGATAGTTCAATAATATTTCTTGCTGCAAATATTCAAAGTCGCTTTTGCTGAAGCCTTGTAATGTTGCAGCATCACGCGCACCGACGAAAATGGTTACAACCTCAAATGCATCCTCTGTTGTGCCTAGGTATTTTTCACCTTCAAAAAGAGCACCCTTATAGGAAATAAAGAAATTTTTTCGGACATTTTTAACGTCATCATAGAAATAATACTGGCCTTTTTCATAGGCTTCATCAAGTTTGCGTTTAGGATCGGTTATATAACGAATCGCTTTGTAAAATACATAAATAATAAGCGCTATTACAGCAAGTCGAATTAGTAACGGCAACATGTTTAAATTTCCCCCTTGAAGAAAGGTTATTCTTTCCTATACGATTAGAAGGGTCAAATAGTTTCACTTTTTATAAAAAATTTTTTAGAAATTTAGGAGAAAAAAATGAATTTACAACAATTGTTTACCATGCAAAAAGAGCTTGATGATTTTATCGAGCAAACACAAAATATTCAGCAAGATGTGTTTCAGGAAAAGGGCTTAGCCTTACTAGTGGAGCTAGCTGAGCTTGCTAATGAAACACGTTGCTTTAAATTTTGGAGCACAAAGGGACCATCAGCACGTGAAGTCATTTTAGAAGAATATGTAGATTCGATTCATTTTATCTTATCTCTTGGCTTATTAAAGGGCTATACATCGATTGAAATGTGGCCTTTCGTAGAAGAAAACAAAGATTTAACAGCTACTTTTTTAGAAACACAAAGTGTTATTTTAGCATTTATTCATCAACCTACAGAGGAGCGTTATTTAGCTATTTGGCAATACTATGGGTTACTAGCGTATAATCTCGGTTTTACATTTGAGGATGTGGTGGGTGCTTATCTTGAAAAAAATCAAGAAAATTATCATCGGCAGCGCTCAGGTTATTAAAGTAAGAAATACACCAATTTTCAGACGATTAAGCTAGGAATATTTCGGTAAACGAAGTATAATAAAATAGATACAAGAAGTAGGAGGCAAAAGGATGACACAACTAGATCCAACATTACAAATGTTTAAAGATTTAACAGATGCGAATGGTATCGCAGGTAATGAACGTGCACCGCGTGAGGTCATGAAAAAATACATTGCACCATATGCAGATACTGTAGAAACAGATAACTTAGGTAGTGTCATTGCTAAAAAAGTTGGCGATGAAAACGGTCCTAAAATTGTTGTAGCAGGACATTTAGATGAAGTAGGCTTCATGGTTACACAAATTGATGACAAAGGCTTTATCAAATTCCAAACAGTAGGTGGCTGGTGGAGCCAAGTTATGCTTGCACAGCGTGTAACAATTACTACACGTAAGGGCGATGAAGTAATTGGGGTTATTGGTTCAAAGCCACCTCATATTTTACCTGCTGATGTACGTAATAAAGTAGTAGACATCAAAGATATGTTTATCGACATTGGTGCAGCTTCTAAAGATGAAGTTCTTGAGTGGGGCGTACGTCCTGGCGATATGGTAACACCGTACTTTGAGTTTAATGTAATGAAAAATGATAAGTATCTATTAGCTAAAGCTTGGGATAACCGTATCGGCTGTGCAATCGCGATTGATGTTATGAAAGCGTTACAAAATGAAAAGCACCCTAATATTCTTTATTCTGTAGGGAATGTACAAGAAGAAGTTGGACTTCGCGGTGCAAAAACTGCTACACATAAAATCCAACCAGATATTGGATTTGCAGTGGACGTAGGTGTAGCAGGAGATACGCCTGGAGTTACAGCCAAAGAATCAACGAGTAAGATGGGGGCAGGCCCTCAAATCGTTGTGTATGATGCATCTATGGTTTCACATCGTGGCTTACGTGAATTCGTATTAGATGTAGCAGATGAGCACAATATTCCATATCAATTTGAAGCGATGGCTGGCGGTGGTACAGATGCTGGCTCCATCCACGTAACAGCAAATGGTGTACCAGCACTATCAATCGGTATTGCAACACGCTATATTCATTCACATGCAGGTATCCTACATCGTGATGATTATGATAATGCCGTTAAATTAATGGTAGAAGTCATTAAAAAATTAGACCGTGATGCAGTCAATAAAATTACTTTTGACTGATACTGCTAAATAGATATAGCATGATTTTGCCTTCTAACAAAATGTTAGGAGGCTTTTTTACTCATTCCAAGGCCAATTAGGACTTGCTAATATTTTATAGAAATCAAAATATAAATTAATGGAAAATATCTGCGAGCAAACTGACAGTTGCTTTTAACTGAGCAACAGCCAAAGTATGTTAAGTTAGCTTATGATAAGAACCATTGCTAGCTTCTAGAAACGTTTAGCGGGCCAAGATTACTGAGAATGAGTGAAGGTGGATAGGTTTCAAGAGGTGTATAGGAGCTACAAGCGAGTTCTTGTGAAGAATAGGGTATTTCCTTTTATACCATCCAAGAAACACCCCGATTTCGCTATAAAGAATTTTCTAAAAGCTGTAAGATACTTTTCCCCATTTCAAGAGGATTGGTTGCAAGTATAGAGGATCGATAATTGGATAGAATCACGACACCTGTTTGCTGTTTTTTATTAAACCCTAGATAACTAGAGAAGCCTTTTGTTGATCCGTTATGCCAAATAATATCGTCTTCAAGTACCCATCCTAATCCGATGCTTACATCTTTTGAAATAGTATGAGTAGCTTGGTGTGTTAATAAATAGCCTGAATTTCGATTGCCAACGTGTATTTTTAAAAATTTTAATAAATCATCAACAGTGGATCGTATAGCGCCCGCTGCCATAAATTCATTCATTTCAAGTGGGGGCTTGTTATGTCCCCGAACAGAATATCCCTTCAATACGGTATTTTCTTTAGAGGGGGGGATAGAAATAAAGGTATTCGTTAAATTTAAAGGTTCTACGATTCTACGAGTAATGGCTGTTTCAAAGTCAGTGTGAAGTTCATTTGCTAATAAATATCCTAAAAGGCCCATTCCTACATTAGAATATCTAAACTTAACTTTAGGCTCCTGGGTATGGGTTTTAAAATACTGTATTGCCTCATTCAATGAGTAGGGACAAAAGGGGTCACGAGGTGTTTGGTTATCAAAAAGATTATAGATGTTCTTCAGTACACCAAATCCCGGTAGACCAGATGTGTGATTTGCCAAATGCCTCAAAGTTACAGGGTGATTGTCGGGAATTTCAGAAAAGTATTTGGCGATAGAGTCTTCTATCTTCACGATTCCTTCTTGAATCATTTCCCCAAGCATGGATGTTGTGAAAACTTTAGAGATTGATCCAATTTCATAGATATAGGGTTTTTTATCATATGTGACATTTGAGCCGTTGAATATAAAAGCAGCATCTAGATTACGACAAATAACACCAATGGATAGGATTACATTCGGACGAGTCTTTACGTAAGGATAAGCAATTTTAAAAATATCCTTTTTTAAATCATTTAAATCCACAAATATTCCTCCTTTTCCATCGCTAATTTTTTTGAGCGCTAGAGACAATAGCATGGAGCTTCGTAAATATTTCTTTTAATTGCAGTAAATCCTCTTTAGCGAGCTGTGAATAGTATTTATTGATAATGGCTAACTCAATTTTTTCCTGTTTTTGAAAATAATCAAAGCCCCGCGTATCTAACTCGATGATGATTTCTCTACGATCCTTTTTATTTACGGTTCTTTTTATAAAGCTCTCCTGTTCTAGTCTTCCTACTAATTGACTTACAGCACTAGCAGAGGTCCCCATCAACTTTGCTAATTCGAAGGTTTGCAAAGGACCATGTGTTTGAAGAAGGCTTAAAAATAGTGCTTGCTTTGTAGTTAATGTTTCGTCTAATAGGGTGGAAAATTCTTCTGTTAGCATCACATTTGTTTCATACTCTACTTGGTTCAGCTCTTTGACCAGCTGTATCAGCTCGTTTTCCATTTCTTTCACCGCCTAAATAGTTAATATACATTAATTATGAATGCATATAAACTATAATGCAATTATTTAAGAATATGTTTGTTTAATAAAAAAGGAAATATGCATAAATATTCGTTTTGACGAATTTTCGTCACATTTAATAACAAATGAATAATAATTAAAATTTATTATAAAAATTCAGTTGATTTTATATTTATGCATGTTATACTAATTTCAACAGCAACGATATAAGGAGCGAAGGCTATGAAATTACTCGAAGAAGTACAGTTAAAGTTAGTGACTAGTTTAAAAGGAAAAGATCTACTAACTTTGCTAGACTATACAAGTCAAGAGGTTCAAGATCTTATTGAATTAGCAACACAGCTTAAAATGATTACAAAAGAGGGGAAATGTCCAAGATTACTAGAAGGTAAAACGCTTGGTATGATTTTTGAGAAACATTCAACTCGTACACGTATTTCATTTGAAGTTGGTATGAATCAATTAGGTGGGAAAAGCATGTTTATGCATGCGCGTGATTTGCAAATTGGTCGTGGTGAATCAATTTACGATACAGCGCATGTATTATCTGGCTATTTAGATGGCATTATGATTCGCGCAAACTCTCACAAAATGGTCAAAGAGCTGGCAGAGCATGCAGCAATCCCTGTCATCAATGGATTAACGGATATTTATCATCCCTGCCAGGCATTAGCTGATTTAGAGACGATTGCAGAAAATAAAGGCATGTTAAAAGGACTTAAAATTGCCTATGTAGGTGATGGCAACAATGTAGCACATTCACTCGTAGTAGCTTCAGCACACGTTGGCATGAATGTAGCTGTTGCGACACCTGTAGGGTATGAATGTGATGGGGAAGTCATCGCTAAAGCACAGGCGATTGCGGCAGCAAATGGCAGTACGATTATGATCACGAATGATCCTGTTGAAGCAGTATTAAATGCAGATGTCGTCTATGCAGATGTTTGGACATCTATGGGGCAAGAGGAAGAAACAGCAAAACGTTTACAAGATTTTGCTGGCTATCAAATTAATGATGAGCTAGTAGCCTATGCAAAACCAAATTATATGTTCTTACATTGCTTACCAGCACATCGTGAGGAAGAGGTTGCGACTTCAGTTATTGACGGACCTAATTCTTACATCTTTGAGCAAGCCGAAAATAGATTGCATGCTCAAAAAGCTGTATTAGCATCGATTTTAGCTTAAATATAGACATATGCTTTCTCGAGTTGAGAAGTACGATAGATAGAGTTTACATGGACAACAGAGGGTGTTCATGTGAATAACATAAAAGTGGTAGGCAGACAGAGGGATGTTCACCACGTGCGATGTTTGTTGTCAAGATGGATGGCTACATCGCTACATAGGAAAGTAACCTGGGAGAAGCTGGGTTACTTTTTTCTTTGTCAAAAATATAAAACATAGTTTTCTTATAAGTTATAGAGAAAATAAGGGATTATTTATATAATAGGTTAAATAAGTAATGAAGGGGTGAACTCCTCGTGAATATAGATCATATCGAGGCATTTTTATATGTTGTCCATTACAAAAGTATCCATAAAGCAGCCAATGCATTATTTCTTTCACAGCCAACTGTAACTGCACGTATTAAGTCATTAGAACGAGAGCTAGGTGTTGAGTTATTTTACCGAGATGGAAGAAGTGTGAGCGTATCAGAGAAAGGGAGAGACTTTTTACCATTTGCCACGCAAATTGTGCAAACATTTCAGCAAGGAAAGAAGCAATTAGAAGAAACGCAGGAGACCGATGAGGTATGTATTGGTGCAAACGGCGTAACAGCCCAGTATTTCTTAGCCTATGCATTGCCTAAATGGAAAGAGCAATTCCCTTATTTGCGTTTTCAATTATTTACAGGTTCCACAACAAACATTTTAGAAAAGCTACAAAGCCACCAAATTCATCTCGGCTTTATTCAATATGTACATGGGGATGGCATTGAGAACGAGCTTTTATTGAACAATACAGTGAAACTTGTCAAACACCGTGATCACCCATTACAACTAGATGAACTTATTCAAGCAAAAGAATTAGCTCAACAGAAAATGGTGTTTTTTGAATGTGGGGCGTTTGATTGGAATTATGTGCATAAAATGTTCGAGGTAGAGGGAGTAGCAGCCAATATTGAAGTACGAACAGATCATTTAGAAGTTGCCAAAGAATTTATTCGGACAAAAGACTATCTAAGCTTTTTACCACATCTATGCATCAAAAAGGAACTGGAAAGCGGTGAATTTGTGGAGATAGACGTCAAGCATTTACTGGATATGAATCAACATATATTTTTAACCTATAAAGAGAAAGAGACGTTGCCATCAGCCTTTTGGCAGACAATTTGTGAAACAGCTAAGCATTATGAAGGCATAGAAGACACGTATTGATAAAATATTTTATCACCACATAAAATTTTTTCTATTACTGGACCTATTGCATATCGTCGAAAGGAACGGTAATATCATTCTCAATCCAATAAAACATACTTAACCACTATGTTTAGTAAAGTAAAAAATGAGGAGGAAATGACATGGCTAGACAGGATAAAATTCGATTTGGAGCAATTATTCATGGGGTAGGAGGAAATATTTCTGGTTGGCGTCATCCAAAGGTGGCGAGCAATCAAAGTGTAAGCTTACCTTTCTATATTCAACAGGCTCAGAAAGCAGAGCAGGGAAAATTTGATGTAGCATTTATTGCGGATGGTTTATTTATTAACGAAAAATCCATCCCTCATTTTTTAAATCGATTTGAACCTATTACAATCTTATCGGCTTTAGCAGTAGCGACGAAAAACATTGGATTAGTTGGAACAGTCTCAACTTCCTATAGCGAACCATTTACAGTAGCACGCCAATTCGCTTCATTAGATCATATTAGTGCTGGGCGTGCTGGATGGAATGTTGTAACGACACCATTAGAAAGTACTGCTTTGAACTATAACAAAACAATCGACCAACATCCTAGCCATGCAGAACGCTATCAAATTGCGGAAGAACATTTAGAGGTTGTCAAGGGCTTATGGGACTCGTGGGATGATGATGCGTTTATTACAGATGTCGACAATGATCAATTTTTTGATCCAGAAAAATTACACACATTACATCATAAAGGGCGATATTTTTCAGTCCAAGGACCACTCAATATTGGTCGAACAAAGCAAGGCCAGCCCGTTATTTTCCAGGCTGGGTCGTCTGATGCAGGCATTCGATTAGCTGCAAAAGAGGCAGATGCCATTTTCACACATGGGGCATCTATTGAAGAGGCACAGAAATTTTACTCGAGAGTAAAAAAAGAGGTGGCAACATTTGGACGAAATCCCGAAGAAGTAAAGATTTTTCCAGGTATATCACCAATTATTGGCGATACGGTGGAGGAAGCAGAGGCGAAATATCAAGAAATTGTTGAGTTAGTTTCCATAGACCGTGCTCTTGCATATCTTGGACGTTACTTCGACCATCATGATTTTACCCAATACGATGTGGATGCACCGTTTCCTGAGTTAGGGGATATTGGAGCCAATAGCTTTAGAAGCACAACCGATTATATTAAACGATATGCTAAGCAAGAGGGTTTGACATTACGTCAAGTCGCTTTACGCGAGGCGACACCAAAAACAGCCTTTTTTGGGACAGCTGAGCAAGTAGCAGATCTTGTACAAGAATGGTTTGAAAAGAAAGCAGCAGATGGCTTTATTATTGGCGTGACAGTCCCTGGTGCTCTTGAAGATTTTGTTGATAAAGTAGTGCCAATTTTACAAGCAAGAGGGCTTTATCGTAAAGACTATGAGGCAGATACTTTGCGAGGGAATTTAGGTTTACCCTTCAAGGAAAGTCGCTATGTTAAACAGTCTGTCTAAAAACCTAGTAAATTAATTTGAATAAAAGAGATTGGGAGTGATTGTATGAGTTATACATTAGGCATATTAGATCAAAGCCCTATTATTGAAGGAGCAAGCAATGAACAAACATTACAAAAAACGGTGGCTTTAGCACAACGAGCTGAGCAGTTAGGCTATTCACGTTTTTGGGTATCGGAGCATCATCATACAGAATCATTAGCAGGCTCTTCTCCAGAAGTATTAGTTTCTTATTTACTTGCCAAAACCAAATCCATTCAAATTGGATCAGGAGGGGTTATGCTACAGCATTATAGCCCCTATAAAGTAGCAGAAAATTTCCATGTTCTAGCATCATTGGAGCCAGAACGTGTAGATTTGGGCATTGGTAAAGCCCCTGGTGGCTTACCACTTTCAACAAAGGCTCTACAATATGGCACCCTTAACCAGGGGAAAGATTTTGAAGAGAGACTAACATTATTACAGCAATTGATCGAACAAACCATACCAAAAGAGCACGAACTATATGGCATACAAGCAACGCCGATACCGCAGAAAAAGCCAGCATTATTTTTACTAGGTGCTAGCCCAGAAAGTGCTACTCTTGCAGGGAAACTTGGCATTGCCTTCGTCTTTGCTCGATTTATTAATAGCGACAATAAGGTTTTGGCACAAGCAGCTTCAACCTATCGCAGTCATCATCCAAACGGTATTTTTGCGCTTTCCATTGCCGCACTTGCTGCTCCAAGCAAAAAGGAAGCGAAAGAGCTAATTGGAGATCAAAAAATCACAAAGGTCCATTTAGCAAGTGGCAGAAGCTTGACACTACAATCAGTAGAGCTAGCAGAGAAATTTGGTCAGGAATCAGGAGAGGAATACACGGTGGAGCAGTATGAGGCCGATATTTTATACGGTACAGCAGAAGACATTAGAGCCAACTTAGATGACTACCATGTACGATTCCAAATTGATGAATTTATTTTGCATACACCCATCTTGAAGGAATTTGAACGTCAACGTTCGTTTGAGCTTTTAAGTCCTGTCCATTTGCAATTACAACAAAAGGTGAAGGCAATCTAAGGAGGTCATGAAATGACAAAAAGTTTAGATATAATCATTTGGTCGAAGCAAGGTTGTAGTTATTGCGAGGAAATAAAAGCATATCTACAAGAACGACATATTTCCTACAAAACAGTTGATGTCACGTCTAATGATATATTCAGAGACATCCTTGATATAAAGTATGGTGTTCGACATGTGCCTGTTGTAGAAATCGGGTCAAGTGAAACAGGTATCTATAGAGCTGTAACGGAAATTGGATTAGAACATCTACAGAAGGCATTTGCTGTGAATCTACCCTCATATGCATAACAGAAGGAGAGAGGAATCTTATGAAAAAAATATCATTTTATTTGCTACTTGTGCTAGCAGCGCTATTAACTGCTTGTGCAAACTCAGAAAAAACAATTGGTGACGCAAGTGCTCAAAAAACAGCACAGAGTGGCAAGGATGTTCAAAAAATTATAGTTGGTACGGGAACTCAGTTTCCAAACATCTGTTTTTTAGATGACAAGGGAAATTTAACTGGTTATGATGTAGAGCTTGTTCGTGCAATTGATGAGAAGCTACCAGAATATGAGTTTGAATTTAAAACAATGGAATTCTCCAATTTATTACTAAGTTTAGAAACAAGAAAAATAGATTTTATTGCCCATCAAATGGAAGTTAATAGTGAGCGTGAAGAGAAGTTTTTATTTAATAAAGAGCCGTATAATGTTTTCCCATTAAAGGTGACAGTCAACGAGAAAAATAATGCCATTCAATCCATTGATGATTTAAAAGGGAAAAATGTGAGTGTTTCACCAACAAGTAATTCTGCTGTTTTTATTGAAAAATATAATAAAGAGCATAATTTAGGAGCCAATATCGTTTATTCTTCTGGCTCAGTTGATGTTAATAATCAACTTGCAACGGGACGAATTGATGCCATTATTACCACACCGTTTGCTGTTCGATACTATAACGAAAGCAATGAGGCACAGCAAAAGGTTGTAGGTGATGCATTATTAAATTCAAAGGTCTACTTTTTACTCAATAAAGATGAAGTGAAGTTACAGGAGCGCTTAGATGAAGCAATCGTTGAATTAAAGAATGAGGGGGTAGTGAGTGAGCTTAGTAAAAAGTGGTTGGGTGATGATTATACAGTAGACTTCTAATGAACAGGAAAGGAAGATGGCAGTATGGAAAATAACTTTGATGTCGTGCTAATTGCGGAAGTACTTCCAATATTGCTTCAGTATTTACCCATAACTTTCGAGATTCTAGTATTCTCCATACTTTTTGGTATGATGCTTGGGATTGTGCTAGCCATACCAAAGCTACTTCACATACCGATATTGAAGCAAATTATTACAATCTATATATCCTTTATTCGTGGTACACCCATTTTAGTGCAGTTGTTCTTAGTATTTTACGGTATACCCGCATTGTTAAAGCTCATTCATATTGATGTGACACGAATGGATGCAATGTATTTTGTTATTATTACGTACACATTCAGCAATGCGGCAGCCTTTGCCGAAATATTTCGTGCAGCAATTTTAACCGTTGATCGGGGTCAAATGGAGGCGGCCTATTCAGTAGGCTTAAGTGGATCACAGGGTTTTATGCGAATTGTTTTGCCACAGGCAATACGTGTTGCTTTTCCAAATATAGCAAATACAATGATTAGTTCATTAAAAGATACATCGTTAGCATTCTCCATCGGTGTAATGGATATGGTGGGGAGAGGAGAAACCTTGATTGCTTCTACGACACGAGCGTTGGAAATCTATGTAGCTTTGTCAATTGTTTACTATGTCATCGTGATAATCCTTGAAAAAGTATTTAAACTTAATGAACGCTATTTTAATCGCTATATGCCAAAGGAGCTTGCTTCACAATAGGGGGAATATGCTATGACCATTGATATCGCTTTTATAGTAGAAGCATTACGAGAAATTAGTAAAGTAATACCGTTAACCTTATTCATGACTATTACACCTGTTTTATTAGGAATCGTTATTGGCATAAGTGTAGCTTTCGTGCGCATTCAACAGATAAAAATAGTCTCATCTGTCCTTAATTTTTATGTTTCATTTTTCAGAGGAACACCTATCATTATGCATATCATGCTCGTTTATTTTGGCTTGCCAATGCTAGTTGATAGTGTAGCTAATTTGCTTCATTTAAAGATACAATCAAATTCTATTCCTATTTTATTTTTTGTCATACTAGCCTTAACACTTAGTGCAGGGGCTTATGCCTCAGAAATTATTCGTTCAGGGATATTAGCTGTACCTAAAGGACAATTAGAAGCAGCATATGCGATTGGATTAACATTTCCTCAAGCGATGCGACGTTATATTTTACCACAAGCATTTGGGCAATCTATTCCCAACTTGACGAATGTTTTTATTGGTTTTTTACATGCTACATCATTAGCATTTTTCCTATCCATTAAAGAATTGACCGGTGTGGCAAATATTATTGCTTCCATGAACTTAAAGTTTTTAGAGTCATTTATTGCTGTTGGTCTTATTTATTGGGGAATTTCCATCATAGTAGAATGGGTTTCACACCGTATTGAAAAAAGAGTAACAGCCTATAGTAAGGGCGGTTTTTCATCATAGAAAGGGGAAATTAGAATGACAGTAGCGGATATTGTGATTGAACATTTACAAGAGGAAGATTATGCAAGCTATCTTGAGGTTTTAGTTGAGAGCTATGCGCAATATGAAAAGGACTATGAAGACCCAGAGCACTGGCAATCATATTTAAGTGATATCCGTGCTTCGGTTGGTAATCCGAATGCAGAGACAATTCTTATTGCAAAACGCGGAGATGACATATTAGGTGGATTACAACTATTTACAGATGCAGGGAAAGCGTATGGCTTGCCAGAGCTAAATATTCAATCGACGATTGTGCGCTTATTAGGTGTGCATCCAAAAGGAAGAGGGCAAGGGGTTGCTAAGAAATTATTAAATGAAAGTTTTGCCTTTGCTAGAAAGAGACAGGATCAGGCACTTTATTTACACTCAGGTGATATGATGCAGGCAGCCATTAATCTTTACTTATCATTAGGTTTTGTGCGAGATGAGTCGAAGGAATTTTACAAGGGAGATATATTAGTCAAGAGCTTCCGTTATGATTTATAATGATAAACCCGCTGATGCTCTAGTCAATCAGCGGGTTTTAATGTTAATTATAGAGTGAAAATCTTTCCTGGATTCATAATGTTAAGTGGATCAAGCGCTGCTTTTATGCTTTTCATGACGACTAAAGAGGTACCATGCTCAGTGGCTTGATATTTCATTTTCCCAATGCCAACACCATGCTCGCCCGTACATGTACCACCTCGAAGTAGTGCATATTGCACGATTTGTTCATTGAAGCGATCCGCTTTTACCTGCTCCTCGGCGTCATTTGGATTTAACATTAAAAGTGCATGGAAATTTCCATCGCCCACGTGGCCAACAAGCCCACCTGCGAGTCCAACATGATCAAGCTGTTCTCGTGCATATAAAATGGTTTCGGCAAGCACAGAGATTGGTACACAGACATCCGTTGACATGAGCTTCTTACCAGGATAAGCATGAATATATGCATAGGCTAAAGAATGTCGTGCTTCCCAAAGCTTATTACGAGCAGCATTATCTTGCTCGAATTCGACGGATAGACAGCTGTAATCCTCAAAAATTTCTGTAGCAAATGCGATGTCCGCATGCATACCCGCTTCGTTTCCATGGAATTCTAAAAACAATGTTGGTTTTTCGCTAAAGGATGTATCGTTATAGACATTGGCCTGCTTCATAGAGGATTCATCGACCAATTCCACTCGACCAATTGAAATACCAGCCTGTAATAAGGCGGTCACTGCACTCACAGCATCTCCAACTGTGTCAAAAACAGCTCGACCTGCTATCACAAATTCAGGTATACCATACACTTTTAACGTTAACTCCGTAAAGCAGCCAAGTGTTCCTTCTGAGCCAACAAATAGTCCATTCAAATGATAACCAGAAGAGGATTTCGCGGCTAAATTACCTGTATGGATGACAGAGCCATCTGCAAGGACAACCTCTAAATCACGAACCTGATCACGCATAACACCGTAACGCACAGCAGTCGTACCACTCGCATTCGTCGCAGCCATGCCACCTAGTGTTGCATCTGCACCTGGATCCACTGTGAATTGTAGTCCGTGTTTTTTTAACTCCTTATTCAGTTGAGAGCGTGTCACGCCAGGCTGAACTTTTACAAGAAGGTCGTCAGGTCGAACTTCTAAAATCGTATTCATTTCAGAGAAATCAATAGAAATACCATGTGCAATAGGAATCGCGTTTCCTTCTAAGCTGGAGCCAACACCGAATGGTACAACTGGTACACGTTGAGCATGTGCAATTTTTAAGATGGCACTGACATCAGCTGTGGAACGGGGAAAGACAACGATATCAGGTAATCTCATCATATGATGTGATTCATCCTTTCCATGTAGCTGTCGTACCGTTTCGTTTGTTGACACTTGTTCTTCTAATAAAACCTGTTTGAGTTGATTGACAAGTAATTCTACTGCAACAGTCATTCCAATCCCTCCAAATTTTCTGATAAGTAAAACTTTATCACGCATTTATTGGAAATGGAATGCACAGTTCATTAAAAATCAGTTAGCAAATACTTTTTCTAGTTTTTGAACAAATTCATCTTGTTCAGATGGACTGGATTGCTTCCACCATTTTTCAAAAAACACCCCAAGCCCTGGTAATAAATGCTCTTCTCCACGATTAATAGCATCTTCCACAATGTCTTTGAATTCTGCGGCAGATTGACCATGTACATTCGCTGTAATTGCATCTCTTATTTGAAAATTCATCTATATCGCCTCCTTAGTAGTAATTTGTCCAACTATCGTTTAAATATGTATGAAATACCAAAGAAAATAGATAATTTTTGCAATAACTTTAGAGGAATTATGACTAAATATGCCAGGCATTTTATTCTTTCTGCGCGCTGAAATGTTGAAAATGGGCATTAGCTCTCAAACAACATGACAGTCTAAGATTGTGTTACCTAGGAATATTAAACTGTGCACAGTTGACAGGAAGAGTGGTATGTCCATTCGCAACAATCACAAGCTTTCATTCACACAATCTTTTGAAGAAATTTTAGAGGCTGTGCAACCAATGATTACAGCCATTTTTAAGCAGCTTCATATTTACAAGGATTTTGATTACTATCGTCATATTGCTTCTATTGCGGTATGGAGGGCATGGCTAAAAGCAGATCCAGCAAAGGGACAATTTTCTGCTTATCTTTATTCTTCGATAAAAGGTGAGATTCTAAATGAATTATCAAAGGAAAAAAACTATTCAGAGCGAAAAACGGTTGTTGATGGTGAAACACTCAATTTTATTCTTAGTGACTTGGAGGGATGGGACAATCAAAAAAATCCTAGCTTACTTGAAATTAAGTTGTCTCAGCTTAAGCAGATAGAAAGAGAAATATTACTACTTTATTATGTAGAAGGTTACAGTGATCAAGAAATAGCTAATGCATTAGGCTTATCCGCTGTTGCTATTAAAAAAAGAAGAGGTAGAATCATTCAGAGATTGAAACGTCAACTTTCCAGGGTGGAATAAAGAACTAAAAATATCAAAAGTATGCTAATATTGAAATAAAATGAATATTAGCATACTTCACATAGGTGCATACAAATTCCGATAAAAGTGTTATGATTTGTAAGAAGTCAAAGAAATATACAATTCAAATTTAAATAATCGATATAGATAGATAAAATTTCCTAGTGAATGTTTATATAGTAGTATGGAGGGTTTGGAGTGGAGAGATGGTTTAATCAGATAGAGAAAAAAGAAATTTGGTACATGGTATTACCCTTATTACTTGTCATACCATTACTGAGCTTTAGCAATCAAATATATGGTGTTTTCCAAGGTAACATGTATCAAGATATGAAATTGGTGATACAAATATTAATCATTGTTTTTACAATGGCAATTGCGATCCAATCCTATTTAGTATTTTCACACTTATTATCCAATCAAACTTTATACATAGGAAACATGTTTTTCATTATTGCCTTATTAGAATTAGTTAGCTTGTTTTTTAGCCAATCTAGAGAATGGTACTTTATGAACGAGCCCCTACATATATTAATGCGTTTATACTTAGCCATTGGATTTATACTTATTATTTTAAACCCTAAAAAGCGATTAACCATGAATCATCGGATACTGACATATGGTTGTTCGATGCTTTTCGTTCTAGGAAGCGTTTTTCTGGCCTATAATTCGCCCAAAGTATTGCCTAAAAATTGGTTAGATACGATTGATAATATGGTACACCTAATTGCTATTATTCTTCAAATTTTAACCATTGCTATTGTTAGTACATATGTAAAAAAATTACCAAAGCGTTCCATGTGGCTAATTAGCGCAGCTATTTCCCTTATTGTGAGTGATGTCTTCTTTATTGTTAGTCAAGATCAAAATGCGATATGGGATTTCTCAGCACTGATCTATCAGTTTTTAGCATTCTATTTTTTCCTAAAGGCGATTTATTATACATCTGTGGAAAAACCCTTTCAGCAGCTGTTGAAAATTAAAAAGGATCTTGAACAATCTCAAAAGGAGCTTCGATTTCAAGCTTATCATGATGATATTACATTGTTGCCAAATGAACATTTTTTACTTAAGACGTTAAAAGAAAATTTACATGAACATAAAGCGCAAAAGGCTATCATTGCCATAGAAATTGATCGCTTTGCGGCGATTCGTTCGTCCATTGGGATTAGTAACTCTAATAAAATGATGAAACTTGTTGCAGAGCGAATTCAATCGATTGTACCTCCCCATTATTTTGCAACTAAACTGCGTGAAGGACAATTTGTTATTTATATTGACCATGTAAAGACGATTGAGGAACTACTACAATTTTGCTTAAATCTTAAAAGTGCCATGACAGATCCTTTACAGGTCCAATTATTTTCATTGAATGGCAGTCTAAATATTGGGATTGCTCTCTATGAGGAGCAATGGACTGGTGAAGAGCTATTAATGCATGCACAGTTAGCGATGCGAGAAGCTAGACAAATACCTCAAAGATTTCTTTTTTATAAACCGTACATGTCTAAAGGTATTGCAGATCGAATATTGTTAGAGCAAGACTTACATAATGCGTTAGCCAATAATGAATTTTATTTAGACTATCAACCACAGGTCAACTTAAAAACAGGCACCATTGAATCGGTCGAAGCTTTGGTTCGCTGGCGTCATCCAACTCGGGGCTTTGTTCCACCTGATATCTTTATTCCTATTGCTGAAGAATGTGGCCTTATTATCCCACTAGGTAAATGGATTTTAGAAACCGCATGCACTCAAGCGAAAATATGGGAGAAACAAGGCTTACCTTCGATGAAAGTGGCAGTGAATTTATCACTTGGCCAGTTATTTCAACAGGATTTAGTAGAAATGGTACAAGATATTTTACATCGTACCAATTTAGATCCGTCATTTTTACAATTAGAAATTACAGAAAGTATGACGATGAATATTGATCAAATGACACAGCTATTACATGAGTTAAAGGCATTAGGCATCCAAATTGCTGTAGATGATTTTGGAACAGGTTATTCCTCTCTATCTTATTTAAAGGAATTCCCAATTGATTGTTTAAAAATTGACCGCACATTTGTGAGAAACGTGCCACATAATCCGAATGATGAAGCACTTGTTTCCATGATTATTTCGATGGCTAAACATTTACGTTTGAAGGTTGTGGCAGAGGGCATTGAAGAAGTGGAGCAATTATCTTTTCTAATAGATGGTGGCTGTGATTATATTCAGGGCTATCTATTCAGTAAGCCAATATCCCCACAGCAAATTACCGAAACCTATAAAGATTTACATCATCGTGTGGAGGAAGTATTAACACAACTTCAATATATTGAAGATTATAGTATTTAAAAAAAGAACCTGCTTATTACTATTGAGTAAGCAGGTTCTTGCTTTTAGTGAACGAGATATTCTTCTTTTAATTCGGATATAGCTACTTCAGATCGCTCTTCTAAAGAACGGCGTAGGTGAACTGTCGCTGTTTTTTCATCATCGTGGAGCTGATCGATCCAGATGGAAACGCCATTATAGCTCACTTCAAATTCTAAAGGTGAGGCGACAATTTCTTGTGCACGTTGAAAATCCAACTGAAGCCCCCCCTTATTTTTTCTGCTTATTCTTATTTTGCGTGACTGTGTTAATTAGCTCCATAAACTCTTGAGAAAATTCCTCACTCACCTTGTTTGGTGCAATCTTTTGGTTTTTTGGCGTTTGAGGTAATGAGCCTTTATTATTGCTTTGACCTTGTTTATTGTCTCTTCCCATGTGAGTTGCTCCTTTCCTGTTGATATACATTAATATGGCTTTGAAATGAACTTTTTATCCCGTCAGCACAGATCGCACTTCACAAGGAAAAATTCGCATAGCTCTTTGTTGATTGCGAACAATAATGTGTATTAAGATTTTTTAACAGAAAAATTATCGTTTAATAAAACCCAATTTTGAGGAAACGGGAATCCTAATGCCCAATAACTAATGCCACGTAAATTGTAATGTTTAGTCATGTCGAATTTGGCTTGTGCACTTCTCGCATCTTCAAACCATACCTCGTGCTGCCTTCCTTGCTCATCAACATATCGATAAAAAGGAGATTGGGCCGTTGGATCATATTGGATTGTTGCCCCGTACTTGATGGCCCTATTGAGCGCTTCCTGTGGGCTAAACGTTTCGGCTTCTTGGCCTTTGACATGAGGTAAGAGCCAATCACGCGCATACAACTCAAAGCCCAATAAGATTTTATCAGCTGGTATTTCAGTTAAAGCATACTCCACGACTCTTCGCATTTCATTAATCGGGGAAATGGCTTGTGGAGGGCCAAGACGATAGCCCCATTCATATGTCATTAATACAACAAAATCTGCTATTCTCCCATGTGCTTCGTAATCATGCGCTTCATATAATGTCCCAGTTTGTGAAGCGCTTGTTTTAGGGGCGAGTGCTGTTGAAACCAAATAGCCTTTTGGATGAAGTGTATCTACAGCCAGTTGAATAAAGGCATTGAAATTTTCACGATCAGCAGGTAAAACATTTTCAAAATCAATATTTAATACTTGATAACCTTTATCTTGCATCACCTGTAATACATTATTCATGACCTTTTTACGTAACTCTGCATTGGACAAGACGACATGTGCTAAATTAGAGCCTTCTTCTGTAGAAGTAAAATTAGTGAGCGTTAACATTGGGATAATATGTTTAGCCTTTGCTGCCGCTATCATATTTTCATCATGAATGGGCTGTAATGTCCCATCTTCCTTCATCTTATAAGCAAAAGGACTAAAATAAGTTAGTAGATGACCAATAGCATTAATGGAGTCTACAGCTTCTTCTGAAGGTTGGTAGGAATAAGCATTGACTTCAATCGTTGGTAAATTTCTTGGAATCATCAATTGTGAACCAACATACAGCATATTGGGATTGTTTAGTTTATTTTCTACAGCAATGGCTTGAACGGTCGTACCATAGCGCTGTGCTATTTGCCATAAAGTTTCTCCTGGCTGCACGATATGAATAATGGGTGGAATAATTAATTTCGTTCCTGGTGTTAATTGATCGGGATTCGTTAGATGATTTTCTAATATGATAGATTGCAAGGGAACGCTAAATTTCTGTGCGATTGACCATAACGTATCTCCTTTTTGAACGGTATAAATTGTATAAGGAGAAGGGATAACCAGTGATTGTCCGATGGCTAATTGATCAGGAGTAGCTAATGCATTTAATTGGCTAATAGATTGAACGGGTACAGCATAACGATTAGCGATTTGCCACAGTGTTTCGCCAGCACTTACCACATGGATAAGCATAGAACACCTCCAACACGTTGTTATTAGTGCATCATATGTTTCAAGTGTGAAAAAGAGTATTTTAGTGTGAGTCCAGTAAAATAGTTGAAAAGTCAAATTCTTTCTCAATGAGTTGCATAGGATAAGTATCATTGTGAGAAAGGGGCTTGATGTTGAAAAAGGCGAAGCTCACAGGAAGAATCGTCACGCCTGAAGATTCGGATTATGAACAAGCGAGAACGAATAATAATTTAACTAATCCCAAATATCCGAGTGTCATTGTGTTTTGTCAAAAAACGAAAGATGTGGTTAATGCCTTAAAATGGGCTAGAGAAAACAATGAGCCTTTCAGAATTCGAAGTGGTCGTCATAGCTATGAAAATTTTTCTTTAGTAAATAAAGGGCTTGTCATTGATGTAAGTGATATGAATGATATTTCGGTAAATCTCTCAGAAATGACGGCTAGGATTGATGCTGGAGCTAATATGGGAAACGTATACCGTACATTATGGGAGCATGGTGTTACCATTCCTGCTGGTACAGAAAGTAGTGTTGGGGTGGTCGGTTTAACCCTTGGTGGAGGGATTGGGATGCTATCACGACCGTTTGGATTAACTTGTGACAATCTTATTGAAATCGAAGCGGTGGTTGCTAGTGAACAGGAGGGTGCTCAGGTAATCAGAGCGAATAAGCAACAACATCATGATCTTTTTTGGGCAAGTCGTGGTGGAGGAGGCGGCAATTTTGGTATCGTCACTTCTTTGACATTCAAGCTTCATGCGATTAATGACGTATCACTCTTTTCTATTACATGGGGATGGGATGACTTTGAAGTGGCCTTTGATGCATGGCAAAAATGGGCTCCCTATACAGATAAGCGTCTAACCTCACAGATTGAGCTAAAAACAAAGGAAGTAGGTGAGATAGTCGCACAAGGTGAGTTTATAGGAACAGCAGCTGAATTAAAGAAATTGCTTCGCCCTCTTAGAAAAACAGGCTTGCCAACAAGTATTTGGATAAAGGAAGTGCCATATAGCAAGGCAATAGAATTTTTTGATTTACCAAGCGGTAATCAGCCTGCCTTTCGAAAAAGATCAGGGTCATTTTTGGAGAGACCGTTTCCATATAAGGCGATTCAGAGAATGAAAGAATTTTTAGCCCATGCACCTAATTCAAATACAACAATATGGCAACAGTCTTTAAGAGGAGCAGTAGGTGAAATTGCTCCCCAGCATACAGCCTATTACTATCGCAATGCGATAATAGCTCAAGAATATAATACTTCCTGGAAAAACCCAAAAGAGGAAGAACAAAATATTAAGTGGGTAGAAAATTTACGTCAAGCTTTATCACCTTATACGTCTGGTGATTATGTGAATTTTCCAGATCGATATATTAAGGACTGGCATACAGCCTATTACGGACGCAATTTTAGAAGGCTTCGTGAAGTGAAAACAAAATATGATCCCTATAATGTATTTCAATTTCAGCAGAGTATCCCACCTATAAGAAAGTGGTTGTAGCTGGAGAATGGAGCAGGTGAAGCGGCACTCCTGCTTCTTTTTGATTTTCATGTTTTAGCTTGATAAATACTGTATAAGGGGTCACAATAAAACTATTACATATATTTCTAAAAGGATGATTGGAATGGAAAATATTGTTGTTCGTAATAATGTAACAATACTCGGACATGGAGACCAACCGCTTATTTTTGCACATGGATTTGGCTGTGATCAAAATATGTGGCGTTTCATTACACCTGCATTTATGGACAAATATAAGATTATATTATTTGATTATGTAGGCTCAGGTAACTCAGATATAAATGCCTATTCATCAGAAAAATATCAATCGTTACAGGGCTATGTACAAGATTTATTGGACATTATTGAAACGCTATCATTACAAAATAGTATTTTTGTAGGGCATTCCATTAGTGCCATGATAGGACTGCTCGCATCTATCCAGCACCCTGACTATTTTAAGAAATTGATTATGATTGGTCCTTCTCCCTGTTATTTAAATGATGATGGTTATCGAGGGGGATTTGAGCGAAGTGATATAGCAGAGTTACTAGACATGATGGAAATGAACTTTACAGGTTGGGCTAGCTATATGGCACCTATTGCAATGAGTAACCCTGATCAGCCAGCATTAACACAGGAACTGAAGCAAACCTTTATAGCAGCAGACCCTATCATTGCAAAAGAATTTGCTGAGGTCACATTTTTATCTGATCATCGAAGTGAATTACCAAAGGTCTCCGTTCCTTCGTTAATTATCCAATGCTCGGAAGATAGTATTGTGCCAATTAGTGTAGGGGATTATTTACATCAGCATCTCAAAAATAGCACGTTACAATTAATGGAAGCAAAAGGTCATTATCCACATATTAGTCACCCAAATGAAACGATACAATGTATTGCAGATTTTTTGTAAGGAAAAATGAAAGGATTTTCAACAATGGAAAAACGACTCAACAATGCACCATGTGGATTTCTTTCCATCACACATGAAGGGCTTATTTCAGAAATCAATCAAACCCTGCTAGATTGGATCGGCTATGAGCAAGAGGAATTATTACATATGCATCTAGAAATTCTTCTATCTACGCCCAATAAGATGATTTTTCACTCTTATTTTTATCCTACGATTAATCTAGAGGGGCAAGTAGAGGAATTATTCATTCATCTCAAACAGAAGGACGGAATGTCGGTTCCGTTTTTAATGAATGCTAAATTGTACAAAGAGGATTTGGTAGAGCGCATTGATTGTATTTTAGTAAAGATGAAAAAGCGCATAGATTATGAACAAGAATTACGATCAGCCAAAAAACTACTTGAGGCTGCCTACCAAGAAAAGGATCGTGCATTAGCTAATTTGGAGCAAATTCATGTAGAAATAGAACTTCAACAGGCGAAATTATTGGAAATGAATGCTGCTTTAGTAGAATTATCAATGACTGATAAACTGACTGGCTTGAAAAACAGGAGATTTTTCCAGGAACAACTCGAACAACATTTTAATCGTTTTCATGAGACAGCAGTACCTTTTTCGTTATGCATTTTAGATATCGATCATTTCAAAAAGGTCAATGATACATATGGTCATCAAATTGGAGACGATGTCCTCGTTCAATTGGCACAACTATTACAAATACAAGTACGTCTGGAAGATATCGTCGCTCGTTATGGTGGGGAGGAGTTTATGATCATCTTACCAGAGACCGAGATACCTGTTGCAAAAGAAATCGGCGAAAAAATTAGGCACACCGTGGAGCAGGATGGTTGGCCAACAGGTCATCTTACGATCAGTATGGGAATTGCCACAGTAACTTCAGAAGATACAGAGACGACATTGATAAAAAAAGCAGATAAAGCATTGTATGGATCGAAAGAGCATGGACGAAACAAAGTCACTCATTTTCATGAGATAAAGTGAATAGCCTTTACAATTCGGCTATTAATTTTTGAATAGAAGGAAGATCTGCTGGGGCAAATGGGAGGTCAAGCAATTGGTTGCGGGGAACCCATCTTGCTTCAGCATGTTCTAGAATTTGGGGTGTGCCTTTTATAATTGAAGCTTTGTATGTTTCTAAATGAACAAAAAATTGTTCGTATTCATGGAGTGTTACAGCCACTAGTTTACCTACTTGAATCAGACAGTTAAATTCCTCAAGGATTTCTCGATAAAGTGCCTGTTCAGGTGTTTCACCCTGCTCTATTTTACCGCCAGGGAATTCCCAATAGTTTGCTAATACCATTTGGGGATTTCTTAAAGCACAGAAAATTTCTTGTTGCTCATTTTCAATAATAGCCCCTACTACATGTATTGTTTTTTTCATTATATACCTCACTTTGTGTCTTCATTAGATGTGTATGATTATAGCATGTTTAAGTTGTACGCCACTTGCCACCACAGGAAAATAACAGTTTTCTTACTTAGCTATGAAATTTGCCATTTCGTAGGGTATAATAGTGGTCAATATATAGGAAAAAGGCGGTAAGAGGTACGATGAAGAGAATTGAATCTACGCAAAATGCGTTAGTGAAATATTGGAAAAAGTTAGCAACAACAAGAAAAGAGCGTGAACGTTCGGGTGAATTCCTAGTAGAAGGCTTTCATCTTGTTGAAGAAGCATTAAAAAATAAAAAGCAAGTATTACAAATTATAGTGCGTGAAGGTATAGATTTACCAATGTTATGGCCAATCGATGATATAGCTATTGTAGAGGTATCGACTGCGGTAGCGAAGGAATTCGCGGAGACAGAAACTTCTCAAGGTGTTTTTGCTGTATGTAAACAGCCCGTCTTAGAGGATAATGTGATGACTACTTGGCGAAAAGTGTTATTAATTGATGCTGTCCAAGATCCTGGTAACATTGGAACGATGATTCGTACAGCAGATGCTGCAGGTTTAGATGCTGTAATTTTAGGAAAAGGCTGTGCCGATCTTTATAATCCTAAAACACTACGTGCTGCTCAAGGCTCCCATTTCCATATTCCGGTAGTGCGTGGAGATTTAGCAGAATCGATAGATATATTACAGGATCAAGGTGTACCAGTATTTGGTACTGCATTAGACGAGGAAGCGGTGCCATATAGTGATATTCAGCATACGGGTGCATTTGCGATTATTATGGGGAATGAAGGAAGTGGCATTCAGCCTCAGTTATTAGCGATGACAGATCAAAATATGATCATTCCTCTTTTTGGACAGGCTGAATCATTAAATGTCGCAGTAGCAACAGGTATTGTTTTATATGGCTTTGCCAAGTAATTAATTGTTCATTGTGGGATTGAGGCAGTTGTCTCTTGATTTGCTACAGCCCATTATTGTATAATTTATTCTAAAATGTATGTTTAAATAATAAATGCTTTGACCGGGAAGTAGTAAAGATTGTGAATGGACGACAGGGAGCGTAGGCCAGAGATTGAGAGCCAACGCCGTATCAATGCAGTTTTGAATTCAGCCCGCGAGCAGCTACCGGGACCAGTGTAATGCTGTAAAGGTAAGCCGGCTTTATCAAGTCGTTATGTCAATGAAGTGATTGTAAGGCTTTGCATTGCAATAACTAGGGTGGTACCGCGAAAATGTCCTCGTCCCTTTTTAGGGGCGAGTTTTTTTATGCCTAAAAAGCAGGCATTTATTTTCTGAGGAGGTTTTAACATGGAAGAGCAATTAAAACAATTAGAGCAAGAAGCACTTGCTAAAATTGAAGCAGCTGCAAATTTAAAAGAATTGAATGAAGTACGTGTTGCGTATTTAGGAAAAAAAGGACCTATCACTGATTTACTAAAAGGGATGGGCAAATTATCAGCTGAAGAACGTCCGAAAATGGGTGCTTTAGTGAATAATGTTCGTGAAAATGTAACGGCAGTATTAGAAACAAAGATTACCGTGTTGGAAGAGGCAGCCATTGCTGAAAAATTAGCGAGTGAGTCGATTGATGTCACTTTACCAGGTCGAGAAATTAAAGTGGGGAATCGTCACCCTTTAACACGTGTCATTGAAGAAATTGAAGATTTATTTATTGGAATGGGCTATGAAATTGCTGAAGGTCCAGAAGTGGAGAAGGATTACTATAACTTTGAAGCACTAAATTTACCAAAAGGACATCCAGCTCGTGATATGCAAGATTCGTTCTATATTTCCGAGGAAATATTATTACGTACCCATACTTCACCAGTACAGGCTCGTACGATGGAAGCCAAAAAAGGTGAATCGATTCGCATAATTTGTCCTGGTAAAGTATTCCGACGTGATAATGATGATGCAACACATTCACATCAGTTTATGCAAATTGAAGGTTTAGTCATTGGCGAAAATATTCGCATGAGTGACCTAAAAGGAACACTAGATACGTTAGCAAAAAAAATGTTTGGTGCAGACCGCGAAATTCGACTACGTCCGAGCTTCTTCCCATTTACTGAGCCATCAGTAGAAATGGATATCTCTTGTTTCAAATGTGGTGGAGCAGGCTGTAACGTATGTAAGGGCACTGGCTGGATTGAGATTCTAGGAGCAGGTATGGTGCATCCAAACGTATTAGAAATGGCTGGCTATGATCCAAAGAAAGTATCTGGATTTGCATTTGGTATTGGTGCAGAACGTATTGCGATGTTGAAATACGGTGTTGACGATATTCGTCATTTCTATACAAGTGACACTCGCTTCTTATCACAATTTGAGCGAACAGAAGCGTAAGGGGGATAAAACATGTTAGTATCATTAGAATGGTTAAAAGATTATATCAATACACAGGACTTAGCACCTGAGCTATTAGCAGAAAAAATTACACGCTCTGGGATCGAAGTAGATGCAGTAATTGATCGTGCTAATGCTATGGATAAAGTTGTAGTTGGTTATGTAGTTTCTAAGGAGAAACATCCAGAGGCGGATAAGTTAAATATTTGCCAAGTTGACGTTGGCGAAGCAGAGCCTCAACAAATAATTTGTGGTGCACCGAATGTTGATGCGGGTCAAAAAGTCATTGTTGCTCGTCCAGGTGCACATTTACCAGGTGGCATTAAAATCAAAAAAGCAAAACTTCGCGGTTATGAATCGAACGGAATGATTTGTTCCTTACAAGAGCTTGGAATCGAAGGAAAGCTTGTGCCTAAGGCGTATTCAGAAGGTATCTTCGTCCTACCAGCAGATGCAGAAGTAGGGGCAGATGCACTGGCTATATTGGGCCTACGTGATACAGTGTTGGAGTTAGGACTAACACCAAACCGCTCAGATGCTCTTTCAATGCTAGGTGTAGCATATGAAGTAGGTGCTATTCTTTCAGAGGAAATTAAATATCCAGAAATTTCCTATCAAACTGCCAGTGAAAAAGCACAGGATTACCTGAAGCTTCATGTAGAAGATTTACAAGCAAATCCTATGTATGTAGCAAAAGTTGTGAAAAACGTAAAAATTGGTGAATCACCAATGTGGCTACAAAATCGTCTAATGGCTGCGGGAGTACGTCCACACAATAATGTCGTAGATGTAACGAACTATGTATTAATGGAATATGGTCAACCTCTACATGCTTTTGACTATGATAGCCTAGCGACGGGTAAAATCGTTGTTCGTAAAGCAACAGAAGGTGAAAAAATCACAACATTAGATGACCAAGAACGTACATTAAAAGCTTCAGATTTAGTCATTACAAATGGCAAAGAGCCAGTAGCCATTGCTGGTGTAATGGGTGGTGCTAATTCAGAGGTAACAGATTCAACAACGACTGTTGTCATTGAGTCAGCCTATTTTGATGGTTTAACAGTGCGTCAAACGTCTCGTCATCTTGGCCTACGCTCAGATGCATCGGCTCGTTTCGAAAAAGGGGTAGACCCAAATCGTGTCTTACCAGCTGCCGAACGTGCTGCCGCTCTCCTTGCTGAATTAGCAGGCGGTGAAGTATTAGAAGGTACATGTTTAGTAGATGAGTTAGATAAAACACCAGCGCGAGTAGTCGTTTCCCCAGATTTTATTAATGAACGTTTAGGTATGAAGATTGCATTAGAAGATATGCTTTCTATTTTAGAGCGTTTAAAATTTGGTGTAGAGGCAGCAAATGGTTTATTAATTATTGATGCACCAACACGTCGACAAGATATTAAAATTGAAGAGGATATCGTGGAGGAAATTGCTCGTCTTTATGGTTATGATGAAATCCCAATGACATTACCAGAGGGTGCAACACAAGTAGGTAATTTATCACCTTACCAAGCAAATCGACGTGTTGTTCGTCATTACATGGAAGGGGCTGGCCTGTATCAAGCGGTAACTTATTCGTTAACGTCGGATGCATTGTCACAACGTTTTGCTTTGAAAGCAGAGCCGGTAACTCGCTTGCTTATGCCAATGAGTGAGGAGCGTTCTACATTACGTCAAAGCCTTATTCCACATTTAATCGAAGCGGCGGCTTATAATGTTGCACGTCAAGCTGAAGGCGTGGCTTTATATGAAATTGGTTCCGTGTTCCTTGGTCAATCAGATGAGGGGCAACCATATGAGGAAGAGCATGTGGCAGCAGTACTAACTGGCAAATGGCTAGACCATGCTTGGCAAGGTGAGAAAAAAGCTGTAGATTTCTTTGTGTTAAAAGGTATCATCGAAGGTGTTATTGGCAAACTTGGCTTAGCAAATCGCCTGACATTTGTGAAATCACAAGTGGATGGCTTACATCCAGGTCGTACAGCTAGCATTTTATTAGATGGCAAGCAAGTCGGCATCATTGGTGGACTTCACCCAGCAGAGCAAAAAGCATGGGGTGTAAAAGACACGTATGTAATGGAAATGAATTTAGTGGCCCTATTAAATGCAACGGCACAAGAAGCACCACTTGCCTACACACCAGTGCCTCGTTTCCCAGCTATGTCTCGTGATATCGCTCTTATAATGGACCGTACAACAACAGCGGGCGAAGTAATGGAAGCCATTGATGCAGCGGGTGTGAAACTATTAAAAGATATCCGCGTATTCGATGTTTACGAAGGGGAGAAAATGGAACCAGGTAAAAAATCGGTTGCCTTCTCTCTCACATATTTTGATCCAGAACGTACTTTAACAGACGAAGAAGTAGTGGCCGCACATAACAAAGTATTAAAAGCCATTGCTACGATTGCAGGCACAGAAGTACGCTAATATAATGAAAAAAGACTGTCTGACGAGGCAGTCTTTTTTTGTTTGAGAATGGTGAAGATGATGATCCAAAAGGTGAAGAAAGAGTGATCCAAAAAAGAGGAAAGCGCTCAAAAAGGTTCCTAATGCGTCTCACGCTCATCAGGAACCCCAAAAAAGCTTTTTTAAGCAACCAATAGTATGATTTACTTCATCTTCCGTGCTTTATCAGTGTTGGCGAAATGCCATTTTGTGATGGAGCGTAGAAATTCTTCGCCCTGATTACACCAGATTCGGGCTGCTTGCACATCTACCTTGTTAGAGGCGCCCTTCATTAATGTAAGCCCTGTAATGTCACTCAAACGGTCCATTTCCTTTAAAAAGGCAGCACGAGCTAAAATAGATGCTGTAGCCACAGCTACATGTAATTGTTCTGCTTTAGTAGAAAAGTAGACATTCTCTTGCACAAGGTCACGTTCATTTTTTAAATAATTGTAATAGACACCACGTTCAGCAAACTGGTCGATTAGAATAAATTCAGGTTTTTCAGGAGCCATTTTTGATAGCGTGTTTTGTAGTGCCTTGTTATGCATCATGGCTTTCATTTTACCTTGGGAATAGCCTTTCGCTTGTAAGTTGTTATATTTCTCGTTGCGTAAGACGAGAACACTATGGACACAGGCTGCACGCAAATCAGGTGCAATTTTCCTCATATAGTCATCTGTTAGCATTTTTGAATCTTTTACGCCAAGCTCATTCATGAGTTCGATTTTGGAAGTAGGCACATATACTGCTGCTACAGTGATTGGACCAAAATAATCACCTGTGCCTGTTTCGTCTGAGCCTAAAACAGACATGGTTGCGAAATTGTTAGGCAGTACATCCCCTTTTGCCCCGATAGTGGAGAGTGGCGTAGCAGTTTTTTCAACAGTTCCCCAACGTGCTGCCTCACGTTCAGCACCGCCCCCCTGAAACATTAATTTGCCTGATTTATACATAGTTATGGCTGTATCTGGTAGTTTTGCCGCAAAAATGACTCCCGGAGCCTTTCGTTCTATAAAGTGCGATGCATAGTAAGCCATCACCTCTTTTTGAATATTTGTTGAAATGGAAAGCACAATATTTGCCATTTAATCGTTCCTTTCTGTCCTCGTTGTTCACAATTTTATACCTTTCATGGTATGATAATAAATAGCTTTTTTGTGTGATGGTGCTCACAAGCCTCTAAAATCGTGTGTGCATCGAATTTATAGGAGGGTGCGACTATGGAAAAACAAGAAAAGAATAAAATTTCTGTTGAAATATATGGTCATACATATAAAATGGTCGGCTCTGAATCCATTGGCCATATGCGACTTGTTGCTTCGATTGTTGATGACCGTATGCGCGAGATGAACGTACATAATCCCTCACTTGATAGCACAAAACTTGCTGTTCTGACAGCAGTAAATACAGTTCATGATTATTTACTATTAAAAGAACGAATGGAGCAATTAGAAGAAGAATTGAAAAAGTTAAAGGGTTGAAGAGAATGTTAGATTTAATCATATTAGTGGTACTGTTAGCTGGTATAGGCGTCGGTGCAAAACGAGGTTTTATTGTACAGATGATGCATATTGTCAGCTTTGTAGTAGCCCTAATTGTTGCGTATATTTATTATAAGCCATTAGCACAAAAATTTGTATTTTGGGTTCCATATCCAGGCGTCACTGACACAGGTAGCCTTGGCGTTGTCATTGATAGTCTAGATTTAGACCGTACCTTTTATCGGGTAATTGCCTTTGCTGTTATTTTCTTTGCAGTAAAAATAACGTTGCAAATCGTGGCATCGATATTTGACTTTATCGCGTATTTGCCAGTGCTAAATACTGTGAATCGTTGGCTTGGGGCGTTACTTGGCATGATTGAAAACTATTTAATTATGTTTATTTTGCTATATGTGTGCGCCTTATTACCAGTAGATGCCATACAAAATTTAATGTCGAAGTCATTGTTAAGTGGTCTCATGTTGGAGCACACACCAATTATTACAAAGATGTTCCAAAACTGGTGGTATATTTATATGCAATAGTAACTATGCACTTCTCTCTGTCTTGAGGGAAGTGTTTTTACGATAGGAGGAATTACCAATGAATAAAAAAACAATTATTCGCACACTCGAAAAAATTGCTTTATATATGGAACTACAGGGAGAAAATCCATTCAAGGTATCAGCCTTTCGAAAGGCCGCGGCAGCACTAGAGGGGGACGAGCGATCATTAAGCGAAATGGATGATGTAACAAAACTCAAAGGGATTGGCAAGGGTACTGCGGCTGTAATAGAGGACTTAATGGCAACAGGTGAATCGAGTTTGTTAAAGGAGTTAGAAGAGGTTGTACCTAAAGGGTTACTGCCATTGCTAAAATTACCTGGCTTGGGAGGAAAAAAAATTGCGAAACTACACCAAGAGCTTGGTATTGACTCTGCAGAAAGCTTGAAGGCAGCTTGTGAAGCAGGAAAAGTACGTGAATTAGCTGGATTTGCTGTAAAAACTGAAGAGAAAATTTTAAAGGAGCTAGCCAATTTAGCAAATCGTTCAGAACGACTACCAATTTGGCAGCTTGAGCCTGTGGTTTTACAAATTGAGGCGCTTCTAGGTAGTATGAAGGAAGTAGACCGATTTTCAGTTGCTGGGAGTTTCCGTCGAGCGTTAGAAACTAGCAAAGATATTGATTTTATTGTTGTGACAGAAGCAGTGGAGGAAGTACGCGAAACGTTGTTAAATAGCTTGGCCATTCAAGAAGTCGTGGCGGCGGGGGATACAAAAATTTCGGTGATTTTAGACTTAGATGAACCAGTTAGCGTTGATTTCCGTTTAGTGAAAGACAATGAATATGCGACTGCGTTACATCATTTCACAGGTTCAAAAGATCATAATGTTCGTATGCGGCAAATTGCCAAAGCCCGTGGTGAAAAAATAAGTGAATATGGTGTGGAACAGGAAGATGGTTCCGTTTTAACGTTCCAAGACGAGGCAGCATTTTTCGCTCATTTTGATCTACCTTGGATTCCACCGAGCTTACGGACAGGAACAGCAGAATTTGACAAAACAAACATAATTCAAAACTTAGTTCGACTAGAGGATATTAAAGCTGATTTGCATATGCATACAACATGGTCAGATGGTGCATACTCTGTTGCAGAAATGGGCGAGGCGTTACTAGCACGAGGCTATCAATATAGCGTTATTACAGACCATTCGCAATTCCTAAAAGTAGCAAATGGATTAACACCGGAGCGTTTAGAAAAGCAGCGTGTAGAAATTGAGGCATTTAATGCAGCACATCCAGATTTTCATTTGTTTAAAGGAACGGAGATGGATATTTTACCAGACGGCTCCCTTGATTTCGAAGATCAAGTGTTAAAAGAGCTCGATTTTGTTATTGCTTCCATTCATTCTAGTTTTACACAATCGCAAGATAAAATTATGGCACGTTTACTAACAGCTATGCAAAATCCCTATGTTCATATGATTGCCCATCCGACTGGTCGAATTATTGAAGATCGCGATGGTTATAATCCTGATATGAAACAGTTAATTGCGTGGGCAAAGGAATATGGTAAAATTTTAGAGTTAAATGCAAATCCGTATCGTCTCGATTTATGTGTAGAACATTTAGAAATGGCATGCGCAGCAGGTGTGCCAGTAGCCATCAACACAGATGCACATGATATTGCACATTTACGTTTTATGGATATTGGGGTTCGCTATGCAAATAGAGCATGGTTACCGAAAGATATGATTGTGAATACATGGACGCGTGAACAGTTTGAAGCGTTCATCCAACGAAATAAATAGCTGAGGAGGTGTTCTCAGTGATTGCAGAACGCGCATTGAAAACACTAGAATACGATAAAGTTAGGCAACAAGTGGCTTCCTATTGTACTTCCTCTATTGGTAAATCTGCCATTGAGGAGCTTGTGCCACAAACAGATTTTGATAAAGTAGTACAATTATTAGAGGAAATGGATGAGGGACTATCCATTTTGCGTGTGAAGGGCAATGTACCAATGGGCGGAATTTTTGATGTCCGTCCCTCTGCCAGACGTGCTCAAATAGGAGGCATGTTAGCAGCAGTAGAACTAATGGAAATTTCGAGCACGATTCGAGCAAGCCGAATTCTACGCAATTTTATTGAAGATTTAGAAGCCGATGAAGTGATTGATATTCCCCATTTCATCTCCAAAACGGAAGCAATGCCTGTCCTAACAGGATTGCAACATGAAATTAATAACTGTATTGACGACAATGGAGCTGTCTTAGATTCTGCTAGTCAAACATTGCGCTCTATTCGCCAATCTTTGCGTGCTGAAGAAGGGAAAGTCCGCTCTAAGCTGGAAAGTTTAATTCGGGGAAGTAATGCAGCGAAAATGCTTTCTGATACACTTGTGACAATTCGTAATGATCGCTTTGTTATTCCCGTAAAGCAGGAATATCGTCACCACTATGGTGGGATTGTCCATGACCAATCTTCTTCTGGTCAAACCTTATTTATTGAGCCAGATTCTGTTGTCCAAGCAAACAATGAAATTCATCGCTTGAAAATGAAAGAGCAGGCTGAAATTGAACGTATTTTACTAGCATTAAGTGCAATGGTGCAAGAAGTAGCATCAGATTTATTTAACTTAGTGAAGGTATTAGGCGATATCGATGTCATTTTAGCAAAGGGCAAATATGGCCAAGCCAATAAATGTACAATGCCTAAAATGAATCAGGATGGTTATATCCGACTAATACGTGCGCGTCATCCATTGCTACCAATAGAATCAGCTATTCCCAATGACATTGAATTTGGTAAAGACATTACAGCTATTGTCATTACAGGTCCTAATACAGGTGGTAAAACGGTGACATTAAAAACGGTTGGTCTGTGTACATTAATGGCACAAGCTGGATTACCAGTGCCAGCATTAGATGGCTCAGAACTTGCTGTATTTGAGCAATTATTTGCCGATATTGGTGATGAGCAATCAATTGAGCAGTCACTTTCTACGTTCTCGTCCCATATGGTTAATATTGTTGACATCCTACAAAAATTTGATCACGAATCACTTGTTCTTTTTGATGAGTTAGGGGCAGGTACTGACCCACAGGAAGGGGCAGCCTTAGCCATTTCAATCTTAGACGAAGTACATGGGCGCGGTGCTCGTGTAATGGCTACAACTCACTATCCTGAGCTAAAAGCTTATGGCTATAATCGACCAGGTGTAGCCAATGCCAGTGTAGAATTTGATATTGAAACTTTGAGCCCGACCTACCGTCTACTTATCGGTGTACCTGGGCGCTCAAATGCATTTGAAATTTCCAGTCGACTTGGTTTACCTGAATCCATTATTGATCGTGCTAAAGGCTTTACTGGAACCGATCGACATGAGGTTGAATCGATGATTGCCTCATTGGAAGAAACACGTCGCCAATCTGAAGATGATGCAGAGCGTTCGCATGCATTGCTATTAGAATCAGAAACATTACGTAAAGAGCTTCAAGATAAATTGCAAGCCTATGAGGAGCGTAAAGAGGCGCTTGATAAGAAGGCGAAGGAAAAGGCGCGTAAAATTGTTGATGAAGCAAAACGTGAAGCAGAAGCGATTATTGCAGAGCTTCGAGAAATGCGTAAAAATGCTGATCAAGTTGTCAAGGAGCATGAATTGATTGAAGCACGTAAACGCTTGGAAGAAGCAACACCACTTGAAGACAATAAAGTGCTAAAAAAGGCGGCACAAGTCAAAGCTCGTGCACAAAACTTAGTTGTCGGAGACGAGGTAAAGGTGTTAAGCTATGGTCAACGAGGTACTTTGTTAGAAAAGGTGTCGAATACTGAATGGGTTGTCCAAATGGGGATTTTAAAAATGAAAATCTCAGATAGTGATTTGGAATATATTAAACCTGAAAAAGAGCCTGTATTACGAACAGCTGGTGTGAAAAATCGAAATAGTCATGTGAAACTAGAATTAGATTTACGTGGTGAACGTTATGAGGATGCAATCGTAAGAACAGAGAAATATATTGATGATGCATTACTCTCTAATTATGGTCGTGTGTCCATTATTCATGGAGTTGGTACAGGGGCTTTACGTCAAGGAATTCAAAGCTATTTGAAAAAGCATAAGCGCGTAAAATCCTTCCGTTTTGGTGAAGCCGGTGAAGGGGGCTTAGGCGTCACAATTGTTGAATTGAAATAAGCTATAAAGGGGACGGAGAAAAATGCTGAATTCTGGCTTTTGGCGATATCCAATTATCGAAACGGCAGGATATTTTAGTGTTGTAGTATTATGTTTAGTCGTCTCGATGGCATTGTTCGAAGTCGTTACGAAATATAAAAATTGGGAAGAAATTAAAAAAGGTAATGTGGCTGTGGCTCTTGCAACAGGTGGGAAAATACTAGGGATTTGTAATATCTTCCGCTTTTCCATTGCACGTCATAGCACATTAAGTGAAATGATCGGTTGGGGCCTTTTTGGCTTTACATTATTGATTGTAGCGTATTTCTTATTTGAATTTATGACACCTCGTTTTAACGTTGATCAAGAGATTGCCAATGATAATCGCTCAGTTGGTTTCATTTCCTTTACCATTTCAGTCGGTCTTTCGTTTGTAATTGGGGCAAGTATTGCATAGGAGTGTCATGACATGGAAAAATTAGCAAAAGTACTAATCGTTGTCTGTATTGCATTTTTGGCAGTAGGTGTCTACTATATGTTAACGATTTAAATAAAAAACGCATTCTCTTTATGAGGATGCGTTTTTTGTTAATTGTACATAGCATAAATTTCTACTACAACCTATTAACTTTCTTTCATAAAACTCTATTAAAGGGTAGAAAAATTATTTTTATAATATAGGAATATGCTGATTGTTTTTTTATGGAGTGACTCGAGAATGAACGAGCATTCATAAGGTGTATTGAAATAAATCCTGATAAATACCAATCATATTAATGTTGTTAATTGCATAATAATTAATCGAAAATGCATTTATTTTCTATTTTCTGTTTGAAACTGTATTTCTTTTTCATTATAATAAATATAAGAATTGACAAAGTTTGGGACAAAGGGGAGAGGACGTATGACAGCAAAACCATGGCTAGCAAATTATCCTGAAGAAGTACCATCGTCTTTAACGTTTGAGGAAATTCCAGTGCAAGAGTTTTTGACACGTGCCTATAAAAAGAATCCATCCAAAGTAGCGATTCATTTTATGGGAAAGGATTTGACGTACACCGAGCTATATGAGTCAGCTTTAAGGTTCGCAAACTATTTACAAACACTAGGTGTGGAAAAGGGAG
The DNA here is from genome assembly GCF_004332175.1 of Lysinibacillus sp. OL1. NCBI lineage: Bacteria > Bacillati > Bacillota > Bacilli > Caryophanales > Bacillaceae > Lysinibacillus > Lysinibacillus sp. OL1. The sequence goes on from NZ_SJDS01000007.1 coordinate 225,289, forward strand.
ATCGAGTAGCAATTATGTTGCCTAACACGCCACAAAGTGTAATCGCTTACTATGGTGCCATGTATGCAGGTGCTGTTGTAGTACAAACAAATCCACTTTATACTGAACGTGAGCTTCAATATCAAATGGCTGATTCAGGAGCAAAGGTTATTCTTGTCATGGATATTTTATATCCGAGAGTCATGAAAATTATGAAAGAGACTGCTCTTGAAAATGTCATTGTGACAGCTATTAAGGATTATTTACCATTCCCAAAAAATTTAGTCTATCCATTTATTCAAAAAAAGCAGTATGGCTTTAGTGTCAAGGTTGAACATAGCGGTCAAAATCATCTGTTTTCAGAAATAATGCGTTCAGCACCAATTAAGATAATTGACAATATGCCATTTGATTTTGAAGAAGACCTAGCACTCCTTCAATATACGGGTGGGACAACAGGTTTCCCAAAAGGCGTTATGCTGACCCATAAAAATTTAATTGCCAATACGACAATGTGTGATGCTTGGATGTATAAATGTGTTCATGGTGAAGAAACCATTATGGGCATTCTACCATTCTTCCACGTCTATGGCATGACAACTGTTATGCTTTTATCTGTATTCACTCAAAATAGAATGGTGCTATTACCGAAGTTTGATGCAGAAACGGCATTAAAAACAATTGATAAACAAAAACCAACTCTGTTCCCCGGCGCACCAACCTTATACATCGGCCTTTTAAATCACCCAGACATTGCGAATTATGATTTATCATCCATTAAGGCATGCCTAAGTGGCTCTGCTTCATTGCCGATTGAAGTGCAAGAGAAGTTTGAGGCGGTGACTGGTGGAAAGCTAGTAGAAGGATATGGGTTAACTGAAACCTCACCTGTAACACATGCTACGCCAATTTGGGGGAAGCGGGTGATTGGCTCGATTGGTTTACCTTGGCCAAATACAGAAGCGGTTATTTTACGTACAGGTGATACAGAAGAGCTACCTATTGGTGAAGTTGGTGAAATTGCTGTTAAAGGACCACAAGTAATGAAGGGCTACTGGAACCGTCCGGAGGATACAGCAGCGACATTTGCTGATGGTTGGTTTTTAACAGGTGATCTTGGTTATATGGATGAGCAAGGCTTCTTCTATGTAGTAGATCGTAAAAAAGATTTAATAATAGCAGGCGGCTTTAATATTTATCCACGTGAAGTAGAAGAAGTGTTATATGAACGTGAAGAGATCCAAGAGTGCGTAGTAGCAGGCATACCTGATCCGTATCGTGGTGAAACAGTTAAAGCTTATATTGTATTAAAAGAAGGATATTCGATTACTGAGGACGAATTAAATAAATATTGCCGTCAGCATCTAGCAGCTTTTAAAGTTCCGCGTTATTATGAATTTAGAGAAGAGCTGCCAAAAACAGCTGTAGGAAAAATTTTGCGTCGTACGTTAGTTGAAGAAGAAAAAACAAAATTAGCGAATAAAGAAGCGAAATAAATACGTGTGAAAGTATTGACAAGCAATGCTGTAAAATATAATATGAAAATATGAATGAATGACCATTCATATTTTCATATTTTTTTAGGTTTACACGTCATATCGACGTGCGCATGTTTTTTAGGTGGTGATATAAAAGTGAAACGAGATAAGCCAAAATATAAACAAATTATTGATGCAGCTGTCATCGTTATTGCGGAAAATGGGTATCACCAAGCGCAAGTATCGAAAATCGCCAAACAGGCAGGGGTGGCCGATGGAACAATCTATTTATATTTTAAAAATAAAGAAGATATATTAATTTCTGTCTTTAATGAAAAAATGGCTGTTTTTGTAGAGTCATTACAAGATATAATAGAAAAGGGGAGTACGTCTAAAGACAAACTTTCACGAATGATTGAAAATCATTTTAATGTTCTAGCGACAGATCGATACCTAGCAACTGTCACACAATTAGAGCTTCGCCAGTCAAACAAAGACTTACGATTAAAAATTAATTCCGTATTGCGCGAGTATTTACAGCTACTTGACCAAATTTTAATCGAGGGTATGCTTACAGGTGAGTTCAATCAGACGATGGATGTACGCTTGGCTCGACAAATGGTTTTTGGAACAATTGATGAAACTATTACGTCGTGGGTTATGAATGACTATCGATATGATTTGATGGAACAGGTTCCAAAGGTTCAGGCATTAATCCTGAACGGCATTAAAGCTTAAAAGGATGTGGAGAAATGGAATTTCTAAGTTGGAAAGTAGAAGATGGAGTAGCGATTATTACAATTGCACGTCCACCAGCAAATGCATTATCTCGCGGTATTATTGCAGAAGTTAACGCTGTGCTAGATGCTGTAGAACACGATGATGCTGTAAGAGTCCTTGTACTTCATGGTGAAGGCCGTTTCTTCTCTGCAGGGGCAGATATTAAAGAATTTATTGGGGTAGAATCTGGAGAGGAATTTACAAAGCTAGCTAGCAACGGGCAGCAGGTTTTTGAGCGTGTTGAATCGTTTTCTAAGCCTGTAATTGCAGCCATCCATGGTGCGGCATTAGGCGGAGGGCTTGAGTTAGCAATGAGCTGTCATATGCGATTTGTCACTGAATCAGCAAAATTAGGTTTACCTGAATTACAATTAGGTCTTATTCCTGGTTTTGGTGGTACACAGCGCTTACCACGCTATGTTGGAGTAGCTAAGGCTGCTGAAATGATGTTTACAAGTGAACCAATCTCTGGTAACGAAGCTGTTCAGTGGGGCTTAGCAAACCGTTCATTCCCAGACGAAGCATTGCTAGAAGAAACGTTAAAGATTGCTAAGAGCATTGCTAAGAAAAGCCCAATTGCTTTAAAAGCAGCTATTCAAACATTGCAATATGCAAAGCATGCATCATTCTATGAAGGCATTGAAGCAGAGGCGAAATCCTTTGGGACAGTATTTGTCACAGAAGATGCCAAAGAAGGAATTCAAGCATTCATTGAAAAGCGTGAGCCTGTGTTTACTGGCAAATAATTTTCCAAATGTCGATAGCAACGTTCAGTATGTTATCGGCGTTAACGAAACTGAAAATATATAATATTTATAAGTTTACTTAGAATTATAAAACGTTCCAGGAGGTATGGATATATGAACATTTTTGCATTAATTAAACGTACGTTTGATACAGAAGAAAAAATCGTTGTGTCGGGTGGTAAAATCCAAGAGGACGGCGCAGAATTCATTATCAACCCTTATGATGAATATGCCATTGAAGAAGCAATCCAAGTTCGCGATGCTGCTGGTGGTAAAGTAACAGTGGTGACAATTGGTGGCGAGGATGCAGAGAAGCAATTACGTACAGCGCTTGCTATGGGAGCAGACGAAGCAGTGCTTATTAATACAGAAGATGATTTAGATGAGCTAGACCAAAATGCAGCAGCTTATCTACTAGCAGAATACTTAAAAGATAAAGATGCAGATTTAATTTTAACAGGAAATGTTGCGATTGATGGTGGTTCAGGGCAAGTAGGTCCACGTGTAGCTGATCTATTGGATATGAATTATGTTACTACGATTACAAAACTTGAAATTGACGGAACATCTGCGAAAATTGTTCGAGATATCGAAGGGGATTCAGAGGTAATTGAAACTTCTTTACCGTTATTAGTAACTGCTCAGCAAGGTTTAAATGAGCCTCGTTACCCATCTCTACCAGGTATTATGAAAGCGAAAAAGAAACCGCTTGCAGAGCTTGAGTTAGATGATTTAGATATCGATGAAGATGATGTAGAAGTGAAGATTGAAACAGTAGACATCTTCTTACCAGCTCAAAAAGCAGCAGGCCGTATTTTAGAAGGCGACCTTTCTGCACAAGCAAAAGAACTGGTAAATCTACTTCACACGGAAGCAAAGGTTGTTTAATTATTGGATGTCAATCGAATCTTAAAGGGTAACGGAGGGAATATGCTATGTCAAAAAAAGTATTAGTATTAAGTGAAGTTCGTGAAGGAAGCTTACGTAATGTTTCTTTCGAAGCAATTGCAGCTGCAAAACAAATCGCTGATGGTGGCGAAGTTGTTGGGGTACTTTTAGGGGATGCTGTAGTAGGTTTAACAGGTCCACTATTTGAATATGGTGCTGATCGAGTAGTAACAGTGGAACATCCACATTTAAAACAATATACATCTGATGGCTATAGTCAAGCACTATTAGCTGTTATCGAGCAAGAACAACCAGCAGGTATTGTCTTTGGTCATACAGCAAATGGGAAAGATTTATCGCCAAAAATTGCAAGCAAATTGCAAGCAGGTCTGGTATCTGATGTCACTGCTATTGAAGGTGCCGGCGATGATGTGGTATTCATCCGACCAATTTACTCTGGTAAAGCCTTTGAAAAGGTAAAAGTTAAAGAAGGCGTTGTTTTAGCTTCTATTCGTCCAAATAACATTACACCTTTAGAAAAAGCAGATGGAAAAACAGGTGATGTGTCTGCAATCACTGTAGAGATTACAAACCTGCGAACAATTATTAAAGAAGTTGTTCGTAAATCTTCAGAAGGTGTAGATCTTTCAGAAGCGAAAGTAGTTGTTGCTGGTGGTCGTGGTGTGAAATCAGAAGAAGGTTTCGAGCCATTAAAAGAGTTAGCTGATTTACTAGGCGGTGCAGTAGGTGCATCACGTGGTGCATGTGACGCTGAATACTGTGATTACTCGCTGCAAATCGGACAAACAGGTAAGGTTGTAACACCAGATCTTTATATTGCAGCAGGTATTTCGGGCGCAATTCAGCATTTAGCTGGAATGTCCAATTCAAAAGTCATTGTTGCTATCAATAAAGATCCTGAAGCAAATATTTTCAAAGTAGCGGATTATGGTATCGTAGGAGATTTATTTGAAGTTATTCCGCTTCTAATTGAAGAATTTAAAGCATTAAAAGTGAATGCGTAATACAGATGCAGGAAGGGATAACCCTTCCTGTTTTTTTATATTGCTTTCCATTTTAAAAAGTACTATTTGAAAATTATTGCAAAATAAAATATTGACATAATTAACGATAGACATTATAGTGATGGATACATTAATGATTTGAAACGCAAAGATTAGGAGTAGTAAAAGCTCGTTATTCGGTGAAGAGAGCTGCGGGTTGGTGCAACGCAGACCAATAAGACTTTGAACTTGCCTATGAGTGGTAACACAAATAGAATTATCAGATTATTCTATTTGTTTGACGATTAACCTTCGTTACAAGGTTTTTTAAGCTGGGTTCTCAAGAGCCAATTAGAGTGGTACCGCGGTTTGCTGATAGCATATCGTCTCTTCTTTCATTTGATGATGAAGGAATAGATGGTATGCTTTTTTGATATTTAGGAGGTAAGAAAGTGGAAAAAAACAAGCAACAATTAACAAGAACAATGACCTCGCGTCATATCACGATGATGGCGTTAGGTGGTGCCATTGGTGCGGGATTATTTAAAGGAAGTAGTGCAGCCATTGATATGGCAGGACCATCTGTGCTGATTGCGTATTTAATCGGCGGCATTATTTTATTATTTGTTATGCAAGGCTTAGCAGAAATGGCCGTGCGTAATAAAGAAGCGAGAACCTTTAGAGATTTAGTGCAATCCGTGTTAGGTAAATACCCTGCGTATTTCCTAGATTGGATCTACTGGAAAATGTGGGTTTTAAATATTGCAGCAGAGTCTGTCGTGGCTGCTATCTTTATTCAATATTGGTTACCAGAATATCCAATTTGGATACTGGCACTATCTGTTTCTGTGTTAGTAACAGCGATTAATTTATTATCCGTAAAAATCTTTGCAGAAACAGAATATTGGCTAGCATTAATCAAAATTACTGTTATTATTGTCTTTATCATTGCAGGACTTATTTTATTGCTTGTGACGTTTGGAAATCATAGTGCTGTTGGTTTTGCTAACTTAACGGAGCATGGTGGGTTCTTCCCTAATGGCTCGACGGGATTAATTGCTGCCATGCTTGTAGTTATCTACTCCTATGGTGGGACAGAAATCATCGGGATTACATTAGCTGAAACGAAAAATCCGGAAAAAGTAGTGCCAAAAGCTGTTCGCAGTACATTAGTACGTATTGTTACTTTTTATTTACTGCCATTCTTTATTATCGTAAGCTTGATTCCTTGGAATGAAGTAAATGGGGTTCCTGAAAGCCCGTTTGTCATGGTTTTTAAAATGGTTGGTATTCCAGGGGCAGACCATATTATGAACGCTGTTGTTTTACTTGCCATTATTTCATCAATGAATTCAGGACTGTATGGTTCATCACGCGTACTCTATACACAGGCTGTAGATGGACGTGTGCCTAAAATCTTTGCTTATTTATCGAAACGAAAAGTACCAGTATATGCTATTTTAATGTGTACTTTAGCGATGTATTTAGGGGTCATTTTATCTTTATATGCGGGAAGCAAAACATTTGATTTTCTAATGGGATCACTTGGTTATACTGTGTTATTTATTTGGTTAATTATTGCGATTGCTCATTTAAAATCACGTAAAAAACAAGCAGAGCACACAAGTGCCTATGAAGTAAAATGGTTCCCTTATACGACTTGGATAGCTATATTGGCGTTAAGTGCGATTCTCATCGGAATTATTTTCACCACATCTATTATTGTGACAGGCATTACGTTAGCTATTTACCTTTTTATTACGTTAACCTATGTATTGAAGGGTCGTTATCAAGTCAATTAATGACTGTGTATTGATTTTTCGACACAGATTTGCATAAAAAATACATTGTAGGCAGATTGTTCGCTCAAGTGAATTTATCCATGCTATACTACAAGCATAGTAAGTTTAAGGAGGATTTCAAATGGCAATTGTACATGCAACAGATGCTACGTTCCAGGACGATATTAAAGAAGGGTTAGTACTAGTAGACTTTTGGGCTGCTTGGTGCGGACCATGTAAAATGATTGGGCCAGTTCTTGAAGAAATGGACGCAGCAGGTAGTGCGGCTAAAATTGTAAAAGTTGACGTTGACAATAACCAAGGTACTGCAGCTCAGTATCAAATTATGTCAATCCCATCTTTACTATTATTTAAAGATGGAGAATTAGTTGACAAAACAGTAGGCTTCCAACCAAAAGAAGCTTTAGAAGCATTTATCGCAAAACATGCGTAATGAATGAAGTTCACAAAGCCGAGCCATCAATGGATGTGTTCGGCTTTTTTTCGTTATATAATAAAGAAAATAACTAACATGATTCTAATGAGGGGAATTTTTACTTAGGGGGGCAGGTAGGTAATGAACGATTTAATAAAGCGAAAACTGGATATTTTACCAGATCAACCTGGCTGCTATTTGATGAAGGATCGACAAGGGACTATCATTTATGTCGGTAAAGCAAAAGTTCTAAAAATCCGTGTACGCTCTTATTTTACGGGAACACATGAAGGGAAAACGCAAAGGCTTGTAGGTGAAATAGAAGATTTTGAGTATATTGTAACGTCATCAAATATTGAAGCACTTATTTTAGAGCTGAATCTCATCAAATTACATGATCCAAAATATAATGTCATGTTAACGGATGATAAGACCTATCCATATTTAAAAATTACGAATGAAAAACATCCTCGTCTGATTACGACACGGAAGGTAAAAAAGGATAAGGCAAAATATTTTGGTCCTTATCCGAATGCCTATGCAGCAAGTGAAACGAAAAAGCTATTGGATCGATTGTATCCGCTGCGCAAATGTGTACAATTACCTTCCAAGGTTTGCTTGTACTATCACATGGGTCAATGCTTAGCACCTTGTGTGAAGGAAATTGATGGTCAGGTTTATCAAGAAATGATTGAGGATATGACGAAGTTTCTAAATGGTGGTGTGGAGGCAGTCAAAAAAGAGCTTGAAGTTAAAATGCTAGCAGCTGCAGAAAACCTAGAATTTGAGCGAGCGAAGGAATTCCGAGACCAAATTGCCCATATTGATACGGTTATGCAGAAACAAAAAATAGTTTCAAGTGATACAACAAATCGAGATGTATTTGGCTATGCTGTTGAAAAAGGATGGATGTGTGTTCAGGTTTTCTTTGTGCGCCAAGGAAAGCTGATTGAGCGCGATGTCTCAATTTTCCCGATCTATCAAGATGCAGAGGAAGAATTTTTAACATTTGTTGGGCGCTTTTATGAAAAGCCAGAGCATATTAAGCCAAAAGAAATTTTTATTCCACAAGCCATTGATGCAGCTATCTTAACAGAATTATTAGAAATTAAAGTGCTCACACCGAAAAGAGGTCAAAAGAAGGAATTGGTTGAATTAGCTACCAAAAATGCTGAAATTGCTGTGGCAGCTAAATTCCAGCTAATAGAGCGCCAGGAAGAACGTACGATTGGTGCTTGTGAGGCACTTGGCAAAGCAATGGGTATTAGTACTCCTTTACGAATTGAAGCTTTTGATAATAGTCATATGCATGGAACGGATGCAGTGTCTGCTATGGTTGTTTTCATTGATGGGAAGCCTGCGAAAAAGGAGTACCGAAAATATAAAACGCGTACAGCAGCCAAGCATGATGATTACGGTGCAATGCAGGAGGTTATACGTCGTCGCTATATCCGTGTTTTAAAGGAAGGACTACCATTACCAGATTTAGTCTTAATTGATGGTGGTAAGGGACAAATGGAAGTAGCCCGTGAAGTACTAGAAGATGAGCTTGGTCTTGTTATACCGATTGCTGGTTTAGCCAAGGATGATAAGCATAATACATCTCAGCTCTTGTTCGGTGATCCACCAGAAGTGATTAGCTTAAAACGTACAAGTGATGGCTTTTATTTATTACAACGAATTCAAGACGAAGTCCATCGCTTTGCTATTACCTTCTTGCGTCAACAGCATGAGAAGCATGCCATTCAATCTGTATTAGATCATATTGAAGGGGTAGGACCAAAACGAAAGCAACAGCTTCTTAAACATTTCGGTTCAGTCAAAAAAATTCGAGAGGCGAGCGAGCTAGCATTACAGGAGGCTGGGATGCCCGCTAATTTAGCAAGCCAAATTTTTAGCTATTTTCAGCAACAATCATTGTCAAAGGAATAGGCATGTGCTATGGTTATAAATAACATTGTTTTCAATGTTATGGAGAGCCAACTGCGTGACTAGTTTGTTTACGCTAAGGCTTAATGAATTGAATACATTCACTTTAAAGTGATGATAGAGGTGCAAGATTCAAGAGTAACACAATGGAGGATGGACAAGTCCAGAGATATTGTGTGAAAGGGGAGCTTGCCGAAGTACAGTATTGTTGTTCCATTACTGTACTGGTTTTGCATTTAAGAAATGTAAGACTGTCGATTCTAAACGTTTCGGAGAGCTATCACACATGCGCAAGTTACGATTATTGTACATGTTATAGGCAGCTTTCACGTTATGTGGAGGCTGCCTTTTAGTTTTCTAGAAACGGTTTTACCCCCCATAATTTGGTGAAATACATGAACTGGAAGGGAGAACGAAAGAAATGGCTAAAGTCGTGATGAAGTTTGGAGGAGCTGCATTAGCTTCTACTGAACAAATCCAAGAGGCTGCTAGGAAAGCGATTGCTGAAAAGGACAAAGGATTGGATGTAGTAGTGGTCGTTGCAGCAATGGGACACACTGCGAAAGAGATGAAAATGATGGTACACCAACTAACTGACGATGTGTCGAAAAGAGAATTAGATGCAGTTTTGTCAACTGGCTCTCAATTATCTAGTGCTTTATTTGCCATTGCCTTGCAGGAAGCAGGCTATGAGGCTGTGTCTCTAACTGGATGGCAAGCTGGTATACATACGGATGGTATGTATCAACATGCTCGTATCGACTATATAGATATTAGTCGTATGGAAGAACATTTTGCACAGGGACAAATTGTGGTTATTGCTGGAGAACAAGGGATTGACGAAGTGCACAATATCACCACGCTTGGAAAAGGTGGAGCTGAAACAGCTGCTGTTGCACTTGCCATAGCGTTGGAAGCGGAGAGAGTAGATATGTATACAAATGTGGATGGTGTTTATACAGCAGATCCACGATATGTTCCCAATGCCCAAAAGCTTCAAGAAATTTCATATGATGAAATGTTGGAATTATCGAATTTAGGGTCTCATATCATACATCCTCGTGCGGTGGAGTTAGCGAAGAAATTTCAAATGCCTGTTATTATACGTTCAAGTTTAATAGAATCAGTAGGCACTTTATTGAAGGAGGAAGTGGAAATGGAAAAAAATTTAGTCGTTCGTGGTGTTGCATTTGAATCAGATATTATTCGTTTAACAGTAGGGTATGATGCTTTTTCCAATGCTTTATTAGCAGATATATTTACGGTTCTTGCAGAGAACCGTATTAATGTAGATATTATTGTCCAAGCCATTATTGATGGGTTGAAGCCAACTGTATCGTTTTCCATTTTAAAAGAGGAATTTGCGGAAGCATTACGTGTTTTAGAGGATAGTAAATTATCACTTGGATTTAGTTTTGCTGACTTCGAAATTGGACTAGCAAAAGTTTCTATTATTGGTTCAGGCATGGCTTCCAATCCAGGCGTTGCTGCTCGTATGTTTGATCGGTTACGTCGTGAAAATATCCCTGTAAAAATGGTTAGTACTTCTGAAATAAAAGTGTCCGTTGTTGTACCACAGGATGATATGATCCAAGCAGCTAATGCTCTCCATGATGAGTTTAATTTAGAGCAAGCACTTTACATATAATAATAGAAGAAACAGCATTTTATGTAATTGACCGAAATAAAAGGAAGAAAAAAGAAGGATTGTCATCCCATTCTTTACTGGGAAACAATCCTTTTTAATTATTCTGAGGGAATGGTATTCATAATACGTTCTTTAACGTCCCATTTGACTGTAAACATGACGTATTGTTGCTTTTCCCGTTTTTCATTATAGCATTCTGTTAGGTAGCCTTTAGCTAGTTGAATTTGCTCTGCTATAAATCCAGCTTCAAGTTTAAAGCTGCGCTGCTTTATTTGCAGAATTTCAGGGTCATTTGTCAACTGGAAAATACGTCCATCTTTTGATTCCTTTATGAGTTCTAATGTACCCCAGCAGGCATCTGCGAAAAATGCGATAAGTTCATCTTGACTTTTACATGGGAACTTGCGAGCAAGCTCTTTACCTGCCCAATATAGGACGTCATCTTCATGTTTACCAAGTATAGAAGATAGAATATGATCACGAATGATCTCATAGCCAAATGATGAGATTGTAGGAGATGGAGTGTTTAACATTGTTATCCTTCTTTCTTAGAATTTTCTTAAAATTTAACGGTAATAAAGTAATGATAGATTTTTCGAGAAAAAACGACGCATCATGTACTAGATTAGTTCTTTAATAAGCTCTATGAAAAACTCCGAGTTGCCTTGACGCTCGTAGCTCTTGAGAGTACAATAAACATGTCATAATATTGTACCATGATGAAATACACAGTCAATGAAGTATCATTTACAAAATGATGACTTCTTTTGTTGTGCTATTTTAAGTACTAAGGGGGGTAACAGTCTTGTCGAAAGATCGAGAGTTTTTATGGCGTCGCTTACATTCTCTACTTGGGATCATTCCAGTAGGTCTGTTTTTAACGATGCACCTGTTCATTAACTTTACAGCAACAGGCGGGGCAGAAAGTTACAACGATGCTACCGCAGTAATGGAAAAGATTCCATTCCTTATCCTAGTTGAATGGATTGTCATCTATATTCCATTAATGTTCCACGCATTCTATGGTGTCTACATTGCATTCACTGCTACACCAAACACTGGACGTTTCAGCACGTACCGTAACTGGATGTTCTCTTTACAACGTTTTACTGGTGTATTCTTAGTGATATTCATTGCATGGCATATTTTCCAAACTCGTATTCAAAAAGCACTTGGCACACACGTTGATTACGACATGATGGCGAATATTGTTGCTAATCCATTCATGCTTGGATTCTACATTGTTGGTATTTTATCAGCAACTTTCCACTTATCTAACGGTTTATGGGCATTCCTAGTAAGCTGGGGTATTACACAATCTCCTCAGTCTCAAAAGATCGCTACTTACGTAACAAACATTCTTTTCGTAATTCTAAGTGTAGTTGGTGTGGCTGCTATTTTAGCTTTCGTATAATTCAATAGAAGCTACGATAGAGCACATGCAATCATTGCAATTTTTTAAGAGGAGTGAGAAATAATCATGGCGAAAAGCAAAATAATTGTTGTCGGCGGTGGTCTTGCCGGTCTGATGGCAACGATTAAAGCAGCTGAAGTTGGTACTGAAGTTGATTTATTCTCATTAGTTCCTGTAAAACGCTCACACTCTGTTTGTGCGCAAGGCGGAATTAATGGTGCGGTAAATACTAAAGGTGAAGGGGATTCTCCATGGATCCACTTTGATGATACAGTATATGGTGGGGACTTCCTAGCGAACCAACCACCAGTAAAAGGTATGTGTGATGCAGCACCTGGCATTATCCACTTAATGGACCGTATGGGTGTTATGTTCAACCGTACACCAGAAGGGCTTTTAGATTTCCGTCGTTTTGGTGGTACTTTAATGCACCGTACAGCTTTCTCTGGTGCAACAACTGGTCAACAATTACTATATGCGCTAGATGAGCAAGTTCGTTCTCATGAAGTAGCTGGTTTAGTAAATAAATATGAACACTGGGAATTCCTTGGTGTTATTATCGATGAAGACGGCGTTTGTCGTGGTATCGTAGCGCAAGATATGCGTACAGAAGAAATTAAATCATTCCGTGCAGACGCTGTTATTATGGCGACTGGTGGCCCTGGTATTATCTTCGGTAAAACAACAAACTCTGTTATTAACACAGGTTCTGCTGCTTCTATCGTTTATCAACAAGGTGCTTCATATGCGAATGGTGAATTCATTCAAATTCACCCAACAGCGATTCCTGGAGATGACAAAAACCGTCTAATGTCAGAATCAGCTCGTGGTGAAGGTGGTCGTATTTGGACTTATAAAGACGGTAAACCTTGGTACTTCCTAGAAGAAAAATACCCAGCTTATGGTAACTTAGTACCACGTGATATTGCAACACGTGAAATTTTCGACGTTTGTGTAAACCAAAAACTTGGTATCAATGGCGAAAACATGGTATACCTAGATCTTTCACATAAAGATCCACATGAATTGGATGTTAAACTTGGTGGTATCATCGAAATCTACGAAAAATTCGTAGGGGATGACCCACGTAAATTACCAATGAAAATTTTCCCAGCAGTTCACTATTCAATGGGTGGATTATGGGTTGACTACAATCAAATGACTGAAATTCCTGGTCTATTTGCAGCAGGTGAATGTGATTACTCTCAACATGGTGCAAACCGTCTTGGTGCAAACTCATTATTATCTGCTATCTACGGTGGTATGGTTGCAGGACCAAACGCAGTAGACTATGTAAAACACCTTAAAAAGCATGCTGAAGATCTTCCACAAGAGATTTACGATGCTCGTGTAAAAGAGGAACAAGCGAAATGGGATGCTATCATGAAAATGGAAGGCACAGAAAACGCTTACTTACTGCATAAAGAGCTTGGTGAAATGATGACTGCTACAATGACTGTAGTACGTTACAATGATCAGCTTGAAGATACATTGAAAAAACTTGATGAGCTTACTGAGCGTTGGAACAACATCAACATCAATGATACGCAAAAATGGAGCAATCAAGGCGCACACTTTACACGTCAGCTTAAAAATATGTTAGTGCTTGCAAAAGTAATGACAAAAGGTGCACTATTACGTAATGAATCTCGTGGTGCACACTATAAACCTGATTTCCCTAACCGTGATGACGAGAACTTCTTAAAAACAACAATGGCGAAGTTTGACCCAGCTACTGGTAATCCAATCATCACGTACCAAGAAGTCGACGTTTCATTAATCCCACCACGTAAACGCGACTACTCTGCGAAAGGAGACTAAAAGTTATGCAAATCGCAGCAAATACTGGAAGAATGGTCAAAGTGGAAATCTTACGTCAAGATACACAAGGCGGCAATAGCTACTGGCAAAAATTCCAAGTGCCTTACCGTCATGGTATGAACGTAATTTCAATTTTAATGGAAATTCAAAAAAATCCTGTTACTGAAGATGGTGTAAACACATCACCAGTATCATGGGATATGAACTGTTTAGAAGAAGTTTGTGGTGCATGTTCAATGGTGATCAATGGCCGTCCGCGTCAATCATGTTCTACACTAGTAGACCAATTGACAGAGCCGATTAAATTGGAGCCAATGAAAACATTCCCTGTTATTCGTGACCTACAAGTTGACCGTGAACGTATGTTCAACGCGCTTAAAAAAGTTAAAGCATGGGTACCAATCGATGGTACGTATGATTTAGGTGAAGGTCCACGTATGCCAGAAGGTAAACGTCAATGGGCTTATGAACTATCTAAATGTATGACTTGTGGTGTATGTATGGAAGCATGTCCAAACGTGTCTGAAAAGGCTTCATTCATCGGACCAGCTCCATTATCACAAGTACGTCTTTTCAACACTCACCCAACTGGTGCTATGATTAAAGATGAACGTTTAAATGCGATTATGGGTGACGGTGGCCTTGCAAACTGTGGTAACTCTCAAAACTGTGTTGCTGCATGTCCAAAAGGTATTCCTTTAACAACATCCATCGCTTCATTAAACCGTGCAACTACAGTGCAAATGTTCCGTAACTTCTTCGGTTCTGACCACTACGTAGACTAATATACGGACAAGCTGAACTCCCTTACACGAAGTGTAAGGGAGTTTTTTAAAGTTATAGAAATGAAATTTATCAAGTGTTATTTACGTTTTTTCTATGATAATATAGTATTTTCTTTTATAATGAATATGTATTCATTTTGTTTGCCGTTGATTGATAAAAGACGGGCAATTACATGACAGGGGATGGTATATCATGAAGGCAAATTATATCGATAATTTTCAAGAGTGGGAAAAGGGTTTTTCATTTTTTAGTGAGGTACGAGTGCGATTTTCAGAAACAGACATGTATGGTCATATGAACAATACGATTAGCTTTACATATTTTGAGCAGGCAAGAATTGATTACTTCCGACATTTAGGAATTTTAATGCCCTCAGTTGGAGAAGAGAATGTGAAATCTATACCCATTGTAGCCGATTTACAATGTGATTATGTAAGGCAGGTTTTCTTTGATGATGTACTACGAATCTATACAAAAATCGCGCAAGTTGGGAATTCGTCGCTGGACATTCACTATCTAGCAAAAAATCAAAAGGACGAAATCTGTTTCACTGGTCGTGGCACAATTGTGCAAATGGATCCTCGTACAGGTAAAAGTGTGCCGATTTCAGAGGAAGAAAAAACAAAATTCATTCAGTTGGCCATTCTGCCTCACTAGTTCAATATATAAGTATATGTAAATTAAGTGAAATAGTAGGTTTTACTTTTTACGTAAAATTTATGAATGTAACAATGTAATTTTCGAAATTTTTAAGGAAACATGGAATAATCATGCAAATAGCCGTCACCGCTTCCTGCCCCTTAACATAAGTTACAATACGTGCGGGGGAGGAGGGTGTAACTGAATGAATGGCTCTCATCATCGTTCTCTTTTAACAAACCGAGAACGTGAAATATTTGCGCTTTTATTAGCTGAAAAAACAACGAGAGATATTGCAGAGCAGCTTGGTATTAGTGAAAAAACAGTGCGAAATCACATTTCCAATACAATTCAAAAGCTAGGTGTAACGAATCGATCTCAGGCGTTAATTGAGCTGTTACGCTTGGAAGAATTTAAATTAGACTAATGGACACTTGCTATTTCGTGAAAAAAACGACAAAATAGAACTATTCAACGTATTTTTAGGAGTGAAATAGTTATATGTCGGATGAAGTAACAAAGCACTCACCTGAAACCGTTGCAACGGTTGAAAAGGAATTACGCTATATAGCGGCCATCGTGAAGCAAAAGGGAAGAGAAATTGTTTCCGATTATGCGATTACGCCGCCACAATTTGTTGCATTACAGTGGTTAGAAGAGCTTGGTGATATTACAATTGGCGAATTATCAAACCGTTTATATTTAGCTTTTAGCACGACAACAGATTTAGTGGACCGAATGGAGAAAAATGAATTAGTCAAGCGTGTGCGTGATGAAAATGATCGCCGTGTCGTTGTCGTTCATCTTCTCGAAAAGGGCGAACGTATCATTCAAGAAGTAATTGAAAAAAGACAGCAATATTTGCAAGAGATGCTTGTTGGTTTTAATGAACAAGAAGTCGCGCAATTATCAAGCTATTTAGAAAAACTACATGTACACATGAAACAGGATTGAGGCGGAAAGTATGAATGCCCCGATAGGCGTTATTGACTCAGGAGTAGGCGGTTTAACCGTAGCAAAAGAAATCATGAAGCGATTGCCAAACGAAACGATTTATTATATTGGCGATACAGCAAGGTGTCCGTATGGTCCAAGAAGTCGTCAGGAAGTACGGAATTTTACTTGGCAAATGGCAAAAGCACTCGAAAAAATGAATGTTAAGATGCTCGTTATAGCTTGTAATACAGCGACTGCAGTAGCACTCGAAAGTTTACAAAGAAATATGCCTTTTCCAGTACTAGGTGTTATCAATGCTGGCGCACGTGCAGCTGTAAAAAAAACGAAGCGACATGAAGTCGTTGTGCTTGCAACAGAAGGAACAATTAAAAGTGGGGCGTATGAAGAAGCCTTATTGTCACTCAATACGTCAACACATATTATTCCACTAGCTTGTCCCACATTCGTACCACTTGTAGAAAGTGGCGAATATAAAGGTGACTTTGCAAATAATTTAATAGCAGAAGGCTTAAAGCCGTTGAAAAATCGACAATTTGATACGGTTATTTTAGGGTGTACACATTATCCTATTTTACAAAAACAAATTGAAGCTGTTGTCGGAGAAGATGTGAATGTTTTATCTTCTGCGGAGGAAACAGCAAAGGATGTACAGGAAATGTTAGCGTATAATGGCACTTTAGCAAATGCAAATGCGGTGCCTGCTCATAGATTTTTTGCAACTGGTTCTGTCCCAATTTTCCGTTCGATTGCTGAGAATTGGTTAGAGCAAGGTACTCTCGACATAAAACGTATCACATTAAAATAAAAAATCAGCTTAGCAACAGGCTAGGCTGATTTTTTACGTTTTTAGCATTGTACATAAGCCACCGAGTACTTTTTTGATGGCACAAATTATGATAAGATGAGGGCGCGAAAGTTTTTAGGAGGAACGAAATATATGACAAGATATGATGGTAGAAATGCAGATGGGCTACGACCTGTGAAAATAGATAGTGAGTATCTATTACACCCTGAAGGCTCCGTATTAATTCAAGTAGGCAATACAAAAGTAATTTGCACCGCAACGATTGAAGACAAGGTACCTGGTTTTCTACGTGGGCAAGGGAAAGGGTGGATTACAGCCGAGTATTCCATGCTGCCTCGTGCAACCGCTCAACGTACACCACGTGAATCCTCTCGTGGGAAAGTCAATGGTCGTACAATGGAGATACAGCGCTTGATTGGGCGTGCATTGCGTGCTGTAGTCGATTTAGAGGCGCTAGGCGAACGTACTGTATGGATTGACTGTGATGTCATTCAAGCGGATGGCGGTACTCGTACAGCATCCATTACGGGAGCATTTGTTGCCATGACACAGGCCATTGCTAAATTTGCTGAAGAAAAGCCATTTGAAAAATTCCCAGTAACAGACTTTTTAGCAGCTACAAGTGTTGGGATCGTTGAAGAACAAGGCGCTATTCTTGATTTAAATTATGTAGAAGATGTGGCTGCAGCTGTTGATATGAACATTGTGATGACAGGCGCAGGACGATTTGTTGAATTACAAGGTACTGGTGAGGAAGCTACTTTTTCTCGTGAAGAACTAAATGAATTGTTAGCATTAGGTGAAAAAGGCATACAACAATTAGTGGAGCTTCAAAAAATAACGCTTGGTGAACTGGCACACAAAGTTGGAGGGAATCAATAATATGAAACAAGTAGTCATCGCCACAAAAAATAAAGGAAAAGCAAAAGATTTTGAAGCATTATTTGGACCACTTGGTTATGAAGTCGTAACAATGTTTGAAGTGGCACCAGATATGGAAATAGAAGAAACAGGAACAACATTCGAAGAAAATGCCATCTTAAAAGCAGAAGCATTGGCGAAGGAGCTTAATACCATTGTTATTGCAGATGACAGTGGTTTAGCAGTAGATGCATTAAAAGGTGAGCCAGGTGTGTACTCCGCTCGCTATGCTGGTGACCATGACGATGAAGCAAACATGATTAAACTGTTAGAAAATTTACAAGGCGTCGAAGATGACAAACGTACAGCACGTTTTTGCTGCTGTATTGCAATTGCAGGACCTGATTTCGCAACAACAACGGTATTTGGTACATGTGAAGGCGTCATTGCCCATGAAAAGCGCGGAACGAATGGCTTTGGCTATGATCCAATCTTTTTTGTGCCAAGCTTAAATCGAATGATGGCTGAGCTTTCACAAGAGGAAAAGGGTTCTATTTCTCACCGAGGCAATGCAATTCGCAAGTTAAAGGAGCAATTACCGAATCTTATCAAATAAGAGGTGATATCCATGAAAATGCTTGTTATGAGCGATACACATGGTGACAGCCATGTCATCGAAAAGGTTAGAGGTTTTTATCCTGAAATAGATATTGTGGTTCATTGTGGAGATAGTGAACTTCCCTATTCACATGAGGCATTAGAAGGATTGAAAAAAGTACGTGGAAACTGTGATCGTGAGAAAGCTTTCCCTGAAGAAGAAATTTTCATGGTCCATGATGTAAAGATTTTTGTGACACACGGTCATTTATTCAATGTGAAAAATTCCATCTTATCATTATCCTATCGTGCTAAAGAAGTAGGTGCACAGATCGTTTGCTTTGGTCATTCACATATTCTTGGTGCCGAAATGATGGATGATATCCTATTTTTAAATCCAGGCAGCTTATTAAAACCACGTGGTCGTAAAGAGAAAAGCTTTGCTGTTGTGGAAATCAATGCGACATCTTTTAAAGTTGATTGCATGACAGATGATAATCAATGTATGGCTACATATACATTTGATCGACAATAATAGAGAAAATCCGCATAACTAGTAAAGTATGCGGATTTTTATTTGGGCTACTGATAATGGTAAAATTGCCTATGAATGATTCATGCTGAAATAGCAAAAATAAATCGTAAAGGCAATAAAGGAGAAAATATGAAAAAAACAATTGGCTGGCATTTTGATAATAGTTACGTTCAACTACCAAGTATTTTTTATTCCGACATATCGTTAAATCCTGTTCGTTCACCAAAATTGATCTTATTAAATGAATCAGTTGCAGCCTCACTTGGGTTAGACATTCAGGCTTTAAAGAGTGAGGAAGCATTAGCCGTTTTAGCTGGTAATACAACTCCAGAAGGTGGCGAACCGATTGCACAGGCTTACGCAGGGCATCAATTTGGTCATTTTAATATGCTAGGTGACGGTAGGGCTCTATTATATGGGGAGCAAATCACACCTCAAAAGGAACGGTATGATATTGCTTTAAAAGGATCAGGTAGAACACCTTATTCTCGCGGTGGAGACGGGCGAGCCGCATTAGGTCCAATGCTAAGAGAATATATTATTAGTGAAGCGATGTTTGCACTAGGGATCCCAACTTCACGTAGTCTAGCAGTAGTCACTACAGGTGAAATGATTATTCGAGAAACGGAACTACCAGGCGCTATTGTCACAAGAGTTGCAAGTAGTCATTTGCGGGTAGGGACATTTCAATATGCTGCGCAATGGGGGACAGATGAGGAGCTACAGCTTTTAGCTGATTATGCAATAGAACGACATTACGCAGCTAATATTGGCAATCAAAATCGTTATCTTTATTTGTTAAATGAAGTCATAAAGAAACAAGCCTCCCTTATAGCAAAGTGGCAGTTAGTGGGCTTTATCCATGGCGTCATGAACACCGATAATATGACCATTAGCGGTGAAACCATTGATTATGGTCCTTGTGCATTCATGGACATCTATGATCCTGCGACTGTGTTTAGCTCGATTGATCACCAAGGACGCTATGCTTATGGAAATCAGCCCAATATCGGTGGCTGGAATTTAACGCGCTTAGCAGAGTCCTTACTACCTTTAATTGATGATGATCAAGAAAAAGCCATTCAACTGGCACAAGAAACGCTACAACAGTATCCAAAATTATATGTAGAAAATTGGTTGGAAGGTATGCGTGCAAAGCTAGGCATTTTTAATGAGGAGCAAGAAGACATCAAGCTTGTTGAAGAGCTTCTTCAGCTTCTTCAGCAATATCAAGCTGATTATACGAATACATTTATCGCCTTAACATTTGAGCAATTGGAGGATTCCCCATTATTTAATGCATCAGCTTTTAAAGACTGGCATCACAAATGGCAAGCTCGATTAGCGAGACAGCAGCAAACAAAAGACATGTCACAACAATTAATGCGTCAACATAATCCAGCTGTTATTCCACGAAACCACAGGGTAGAAGAAGCTTTGGAAGCGGCTGTAGAACAAGGCGATTATAGTGTGATGAACAACTTACTAAAAGTCCTAGCCCAGCCATATGCTCATACGAAAGACCAACAAGAATACGCTTCATTACCTGAACCGACTAATCAACCATATCGTACGTTTTGTGGCACATAACTAAAAACGAGAGCTATTTATTCTCTCGTTTTTTATTTGTAAAGGCACTCTACCGTATTCAAACGCATATTCTATGTATGAATAAAAATAAAGGAGAATAGGGTTGGTGCATAAGTATTCAAAGGGTTGGTTTGTCAAAGTTTTACGTGCTCATGGAATTATGGTTCATCCTCAATTTAAAAGTCATTTAGGCTTATATAAAGAATCTGAATTACGAAACTTATATTATCGTTATGTCGAAATAGAGTCTGCTGACCAAAATCAATAGATCGTTTGTTTGAAGAACTCCTTTCTAGGAAAAACTAGTGATTAGAAAGGAGTTTTACGATGTGGATGATGACTCAAACATGGCAAGATGTTCTATTTTTACATTGGCCGATAGCCCCTCAAGAACTCGAAAAACATGTACCTAAAGAACTGAAGCTCGATCTCTTTGAACAAAATGCCTGGCTTAGTGCTGTCCTTTTTAAAGTTTATCGACATCGGCTACGCTTTTTACCACCTCTTCCTGGGATGAATACCTATTTACAATTGAATGTCCGAACATATGTGGAGTATAACGGCATGAAAGGCATTTATTTTTTTCATTTAGATGTGACGAATAATTTCTTATCAAAAATTACGGCAATAGGTAGCTTGCCATATCGCCATTCCAACATCCTAGTAAAACAAAGAGGGAATCACTATTCATATACAAGCCATTACAAAGCATGTGACGAAAGATTGAGGGTTATTTATACTATAGGAGACAAGACCAATACTAATTTTGACCGATGGATTGTAGAGCGCTACCATTCATGGGCGAAATGGAAGGATACACTTTTTCGCATTGATATTCACCACTCCCCGTGGGAATTAAAAAGAGCCAACGTAACGATTGAAAGCAATACATTAGCCTCTTTTATGAAGGGGAAACTTCAGGGCATGCAGCCTCGTGCTCATTATGCTAAAAACAAAACGGCGAGAGTTTTTCCTCCAGTAGTTGAGCATAAAATGATCATAAATCCATCAAGATTTTTGCATTAAAAGAGGTAGCAAAATTGCATAACGATGGCGCTGGCAATCATATCCGACATCGCAAGTGCCTCTGCTTCAATTTCATCAAATACCTCTACATCTGCCTGATAATCTTTTTGTATCATCGTGACAGCTTCATTTTTCGTTAAAGCTAAATGCGTATAAAACATTTTTTGTACGGCCTCTCTAGTTAGGTATGGATTGATTGTATGCAAAAAGAAAGCAATATCATCTGCATTACGATACCATTCCCTCTCTTTAGCTTCCGCTGTGGTAGCGTCACCTTTCGCAGCAGCTGTCACTAATTGAGCCGCAATTACCAGATGCTCTTTAATTAAAGCTGCATAACGATCCGCCACGGAGTCACCATAAAAGGGGCGTAAACAATTCCCTAAATCGGTTGCATTGCGTAGCAAACGCTGCTGCACAAAGGGTAAATCAGGCAAATTAAACACAATGCTAATAATAGTCATCCGTGTCCAATTCACATGCTCCATCCAAAGTAAGCGGTTCATAGCCATAAAGTCTGCTTCGCCTTTACTAATACAGCGTCGGTAATCATTTGACTGTAAAATGTGACGAATCGGAGCCGTATACTGCGTATAGGGAGCATGATACAGCTGACTTAATGAAAAACCATTTGAATAGGGGTACAAGGCTTCACTCCTTCTTGTTCTTTCTCCTACAGTAGCATACTCTAAGGAATCTCGGAGTATGAAGAACAAGAAAGAAAAGAAGAGACGACAAAATTACGCTTCATACATCATTTTCTTCGTCATGCCACCATCAACTGTAAGATTAATACCTGTCACAAAGTTATTGATCGGGTTTGTTAAATAGAGACAAGCCTGTGCAATATCCTCAGGCAGACCAACCCTTCCTGACAAATGCTGCGCATGGTCGATTGGCCGTAGTGCCTCGTAATCACCTGTTTCAATCCACCCAGGGGAAATACAATTCACTGTAATTTGATCTGGCCCTAAAGATCGCGCTAAAGCATGTGTTAACGCGATGATACCACCCTTTGTAGCCGCATAAGCTTCTGAATGAGGCTCTGACATTTCAGCTCGCGTTGAGGCCAGCGAAACAATGGAACCACCCTTTGCATTATGCCGCATCACTTTTGCAGCCTCTCTGGCACAGAAAAAGGTACCCGTTAAATTCGTCTGCAACAAATCCTGCCACTCATCAAACGTTACCTCATAGGGAGATTGATGCTGGAACTTCCCAGCATTATTAATTAAAATATGAATGGTTCCATATTGCTCAACAGCTCGCTGCATCAAATGAATGATATCCTGTTCCTTTGTCACATCCGTTGGCACAAATAATGCAGAGTAGCCTTGAGCAAGCATATCCTGTTCTAACTGTTGACCTAAGCCTGCCTTCAAATCAGCAATCACCACTTTTGCACCTTGTTGTGCATATGCAAGCGTAATACCCTTACCAATCCCTTGTGCACCACCTGTGACCATAACGACTAAATCTTTAAACATCCACAAACCTCCTACTTTTTTATCGCCAATAGTGTAGCAAATATTTTGCTATCCGTCCTGTTAAGAGGGTGAAGAAATGGTATAATGGACGCTGTAGCAACATATGATAAAAAATATGAGGCAAACCTTGCCTGCATAGTAAAATTAATGTTGACATTATGCTATAAAGTACATATAATAAATATTGTCCTTCCTATGGAATACATAAGAAACGACATCATGTCTCAGTAGCTCAGCTGGATAGAGCAACGGCCTTCTAAGCCGTCGGTCGGGGGTTCGAATCCCTCCTGGGACGTCAAGTAAAGCCTTACAGCCACAACGGTTGTAGGGCTTTTTATTTTTATACATAAATGTATAATTCACTAAATGGTGCCCAAGAGGTGCCCAAATCAGTCTTTTTCATCGAAAAGTTTATCAAAATGAGAACTAGCTCGTTGATCTGTTTCTTGTAAAAGATGTCCGTAAGTATTCATTGTAGTTGTGATATTAGAATGACCTAATCTCGACTGAATAACTTTAGGATGTTCACCAGCATGAATTAATAGGGTGGCCGAAGTATGTCTTAAATCGTGAAAACGAATTCTAGGCAAATCTGGATTCCTTTTCATAAAACGATCCCACCACTGACTTATTGAATCTGGACGATAAGGTTTACCAAACTCATTTGAGAAAAGAAAAATATGTCCTTCCCATTCTCGCTCGTCATCAGCTTCTTCTAATTGATATTTTTTTACTGCAGCAAGTGTAACTAAATCATTCATGATATTTGAAGGGATAGTCACAACTCGTTTTCTTTTACCTTTCGTCTCTTTTACAATGATTCCTTCTCCAGTTAAATTAACTAAAGCTTGTTCAATTAATAAGGTATTGTTTTCTATGTTTAAGTGTTTTTCTTCGATGGCTACTAGTTCACCTTGTCGAGCAGCGCTTACTACAGCCAGTTCAACTAACAATCGTTTTTCAGCAGTCTCTCTATTATTTAATCGCTCAAACAACAATTTAACTTGTCCCTCATTGTAGGCTTTTCCTTCTTCATATTTGAGTTTGGGTAGTTTTATATTTTTACATGGACTTTCTTCGATTAAATTCCATTCAACAGCTACATTCATAATACTAGCGAATGCTTTGTATATGTTATGGATGGTTGAGGGGGCCAGTTCACTTTCATCACCATCTAATCTACGTTTTTTCTTTTGTAAGTCACCGATAAAGAATACTACATCCACTTTTTTTATATCCTTTAATTTCATATGCCCGAAAATAGGGAGGATGCGCTTTTCTAAATGTGTACAGTTATCGTGAAACGACCGTGCACTATAATGTTGTTTTGCATAATTTTCTTTCCATCTAGGAAAAAGATTGTTTAGAGTAATAGAATCAATATCACTAAAATAGACATCTTTATTTTGCTTCATTTCTTCTTCAAACAGTATGAGTAGACGCATTGCTTCTTTCTCGTTTTTAGCTTCTACATTTTTTGTCTTACGAATCCGACGATTACCACGATACCCTAAATCAGCGATAAGTTTAAATTTGTTCTTACTAATTTTCTGTACATATCCCATGTTAATAACTCCTTTCAACTAGATTACAATTCTTAAAAAAATGATTGTTAAAGTAATGATTGAGTCTCTTTTCAGCGAAGTCATATTCAACTTTGAAAAGTAGACAAATTTTAATAATCGCCAATTCTTCATCTATAGGAAGTCTAATTTTATTTAACATAAAAGTAGGAACACAAGCTTGCAAAGCAAAATTATTCGCTTTCCATTCCTGGTACTCTACAAATAAAGGGTGAGTTTTTGTTTGATTGCCAGAATGCGAGATTACATGGCCTAATTCATGGCAAAATTCTTGCCATTGTTCTTGCTTAGATAATCTTGAATCTATAATTATTATATTGTCGTAACTTACTGAATCTATTGGTAAGTAAATTACTGTGAAGCCAAGCTTCGGGCCAATTATCCGCGGATCTAAGTGGGAAGGTTTAGTTACCCCAATACTAGTGTATAAATCGCGAACGTAATCTTCTAAATGAGTATAAACAAACGTCATAACATCCCTCTTTTACAAACATATGTTCTTTTGATGTTAACAAAAAAATTCACCAGTGGAAAGGCGAATTTTTAAATGTCTGGAAAGTCTACATAAGAATGTAAAATCACTTCTTATTTTCTTGTTGCTTTTTCCATACCTCGTAATAAACTTCGAATTGCTCTAAAGCATCAAGCAAATTTTCGGGTTGGTTTTTGAAAAACAAATTCTCTCTAGTTAAGAAGAAATTAATAACTTCTTTTTGATATGCACTTAAATTGTTATAGTCATCGTCCGAGATACCAGCTTGTTTATGTAAAGCTTCTTTATTCTCTGTTCTACCAAGAAGATAGTCAGTTGAGACATTATAATAATCAGCAATTTTTTCTAGTATTTCATAATCGGGATTTCTTTTACCTTGTTCATAAGCAGTATAAGCTGGTCTTGTAATGCCTAGTATGTCAGCTATATCTTGTTGTGTTTTGTTATTAGATTTACGTAGATATTTCAAGCGTACACCTAGCATAATTTCACCTCGCGTTTCTAAGCATAATTATATGTAACAATTTGTTACTAATCCAATAAAAAATAAAAATGTAACAAAACGATACAAAATGTGTTGACAATGTAACGAAGTGATACTATATTATAGTTAAGTAATACGAAAGGCGGTGAGCAAATGAAAAACCGAACTTGGTTAAAAGCAAAACGCTTAGATAAAAAAATGACTCACGATGATGTTGCGAAAGCATCTGGAATTGAACGAGCTTACTATACCATGATTGAACAAGGTAAACGTAGACCTTCAGTACATGTAGCTAAATCTATATCTGAGGTATTAGATTTTGATTGGGTACTTTTTTTTGATGATGAATGTAACGATATGTTACAAAATCACTCATCTAATCTCATTAATGTAGCAATTTGATACAAAAATAAAAAAAGAGGTTTCATCATGAATCGATTAGCGAACATTGAAAATGAATTGAAAAATCAACAGGACAAAATAATATTTTTAAAAAAAGAGATGGGTGAGCATTACGCTTTGTTAGAAACACTTTTGCAAAATGCTATTTCCCAAACGAATTTACACCCAACTCTAGTTTTAGACTTTTTTATTCATCAAAGTCGAATTTATCAATTGGAACAAAAACATCTTTAATATCAACGGTGAAAAGAGCCTCACCTCTTTCTTCGTGATATTTTCGGAAATGATAGTTTACTTCCCATGTAGTACCCAGAGCGTTTTTTATCATCTCTGTCATTGTCTCGTCAATAGTACATGAACAATATGGGCAACCTAATGGGAGCTGTTTGGTGAAATCATTCCAAAATACTTGAAATGTATTTTCACAGTTTTTACACGTTATATCTGCTCTTGTAGCCATAAATTCCACCTCCAATCTACCAATAGTTTAGCAGATTGGAAAATTTTAAAAAATAGGAGGTTATATCATGAATCTAGTAATCATTCAAAATAGACAAGCTGTAACTACATCATTACAGGTAGCCCAAGACTTTGAAAAAGGGCACAATCATGTACTTCGTGATATTGATGCATTAAGGGAGGGTGTCCAAAATTGGACAGACCTATTTAAAGAAGGTGTTTATAAACATCCACAAAACAAACAGCAATATCGCATGTTTTATATGAACCGAGATGGTTTTACTTTATTAGCAATGGGCTTCAACGGAAGCAAAGCGCTAGACTTCAAATTGAAATACATTCAAGCATTCAACGAAATGGAACGTCAACTAACGCAACCGCAATTACCAACTAATTACAAAGAAGCCTTACTGGCGTTAGTCAAAGAAGTTGAAAAGAACGAACAACTTGAAATCGAAAAGCAAATGTATCAGCAACAAGTAGCTGATATGCAACCAATCGTAACTTACGTTGACGAAGTACTGAAATGTACTGATTTACTTCTAACTTCGCAGATTGCAGAGGATTACGGAATGAGTGCATACGCACTAAATAAATTATTAAACGAGCATGGCATTCAATACAGCTTGAATAAACAATGGTTACTGTATAGCAAGTTCAAAGGTCAAGGCTACACAAAATCTGAAACGAAAGAATACAAAAAGCCAGATGGTTCCACTGGTGTAAGACTTCATACAAAGTGGACGCAAAAAGGGCGTTTATTCCTTTACGAAACTTTAAAAGCAAAAGGCATTTTACCAACGATGGAGCGAATGAAGTTAAAGCTCATTGAAGGTAATAAACAACTAGCATAGGAGGATTAAAAATGTCTAATGTAATCAACATTAAGTATTTAGCTGTAATAAATATGATGCACCCACATTATAAGAGTGAATATTTCAGAGTTTTTGGTAAAAAACAAAATTTTTCAACGTTCGTTTCATATTGCCATGCTTATGCAAAATATTTGCTCGTACAATCCAGTTTCGATGCTTATGAAATTTTCATTGATGCGTATAACGGAGTCGTTGTTCAAGATGAAGAATATAAGTTGCATCAAGAGAATCAAAAAGAAATCTTGTTTGGTCGTAATTATAAAAATTTATTAATCTGTGATGAAAGAATTCAAATTGAAAAAGAAAATTTCCGTTTCGAAAAGGATTTAGAAAACATGATTTTTAAAGATTTCATTGATTATTACGGTGACGAAAAAAGCATTAAAAGACAAGAATACTTAGGGTTCGGAAAATCTGATATTTCGATAAACGGCCAGTTCGCTTTAGAATTGAAAATCGGCAAAGCAAAGAGGAAGGACGTTTATCAAACATTTGAATATTCTTTTGACAAAAATATCAAAAGGGTTTGTTTAATTGCCAAAGAAATCAGTGACGACGTATTGAAAATAGCAGAAAAATTAAATGTTGATTGTTACAACTATTCATTCGTTAGAGAAGAAGAAACAAATTCTTATCCGATTGGCGTTTATTTCGAAAAAGTGACCAGATCAAACTCGAATCTTTTCGATGAGTATTTAGAAGATGTAGGAGGTGTAACTCTGTTCAGCTTCTATGATCCGCTGTTTGATTTCAACAAAGAGATGAAAAAATCGCTTGAAATAATAGAATCTGTTACAAGTCTAACTTCGGATTTGAATGAAAAAAGAATTGAAAAATTGTTAGTTATTTTAGAAGAAAACGGCATCGATACTTCAAAAGGTTTCCTACATGCTGCAAATGAGTATTTAAAAAAAGTTTCTAACGAATAAGATAGGCGCTATACCAGCGATTGAGATTGGAGGCGAAACTATGAATCTAACAATAGATGAACTAAAAGAAGCGTTACTAAACGCTGAATTAGCTGATTTGTTTAAAAAAGCATATAAGCAGGGTGTAGAGGATGGACGAGAGATAGAAAAAGCAAAATTCGAAAATTCTCTACCACCAAACTTAAAAAAAGAAGATGTAGCTAAAATATTCAACTGCGAATTACCAACAGTAGAAAAAATAATTCGAATGGATGGTTTTCCAAAATGTCTTGCGTTAAGTGCTCGTTATCCTCGGGACAAAGTGTTGGCATGGAAAAACAATAATGTGTCATACATGAACTCGCGTCTTGGTATTTACGTGAGTGAAAATGAAAGACTTAGATTATTAAGGGCATAGGAGAGGCCAGGGCAAATGGCCTCTATCAAACTACCAATCTAGTAGAAATCTAAGAGGTAGGGGCAAATCTACCTCTTAACCATTATTATACACAAATTATTGAAACTTGATGGTTGCAACCAAGTTAACTTTAACCTGAAATGTGACCTTAATTAAATAGAAAGGGTGGTAAATGTGAATGTTACTGAAAATACAGTTGGGGGAGTAATCAAGGAATTGAGAGGTGGCGAAACTCAATTGAGCCTAGGATTGGACATAGGGGTAGGAAGGGAACGTCTTTCTCGATATGAAAATGGCCGTGCGAAAGTGCCATCAGATATTAGTAGAACGTTGGTTAATCGATTCGATAATCCGAAGCTTGCTCTAGCAGTTCAGCATGAGTATACAGGAACAGGACCTATTTACTTGAACGGCCCAAACGTAGACCTCCATCGTTGTAGTGTGCGTGAGAAAACAATAGAAGAACTCCAAGAAGCCTTGGATGCCATAACTAGTACAAGCTTAGCCAAACCAAGCGATGCAATCGAGCATTATGAGCGGAAAAACATTATGGACATGATCGAAGAGGCAGTGGAGGCAGCTACAGCACTAGCGAACTTTATCGCAGTAACAACCGAGCACCTTGGTATCAGTTACACAGGTGTATGGATGGACCATTACAAATATCTTCAAAAGGTAGGATTTATCAAATGAATATAGATGAACAAATTGAGCGTGAAATCAGATGTATCGATGATCTAACGGCTGTAATCAACCTACACGTAAAAGCAGGTCGTATCAACATAGCAAAACAACTAGAATGAGACCTACATAATTCATTGGATCAACTAGAGAAACTTCATAAGCGAAAAGAGTTATGGGCAACGGTTGCTGATTTAAACCAGCGAGGAATACTTGTACAGGTGGTGAAGAAACTTGCGCATCAAGCCTAGAGCGTGGCGACACATGACGTTAAAACAGAGGTTAATATATGTACATTTCTTTTGTGATAAGAGGGTGTTAGTGAGGCTAAATGAATACAAAAAAGCTGCTTAATCTGAGCGAAAGATTAAACAGCTATGACAACTTATACAAATCAATTATATCACAAAATCAGACGTTTGCGAGAGTTATCTCGCCCTCGTCAAGCAGTTTACAGAACCGTCTCCCCGGTATGCTTTGCCACTGTAAGTTGCTTGATGGGATGCCATCAATACATAGGAAAGAAGGTGAGCATATGCGACAACTTATAGAAGTTGAAAATCCAATGGTGTTGGGAATGATTGAAGCCGTAAATAGAATACCTACATTTAGGTATATCGAGACAGAATTTCGTGATCATTACGGTAGTTTAATAGTTTTCAATGATGACTACATGGAGTTTCCGAATGGAGATATCGTTCATTTAGACAACATCCATACGTATTTAGAGGATAACTATAATGCGAAATTTTACACAAAAAAATAAACCACTACTCGTAATAGTGGCTTAGAAAAACAATTATTAATCAGATTTTAGCATAGGAGGGCAAGGGAATGGAAGCAGTTTCTACTTTAGAAATGGATCGCATTGAATGGCTACAACTCCGTAAGAGTGGTATTGGCGGTTCGGATGCATCGGCAATCTTAGGTTTCAACAGATACAAATCAGCGTTTCAACTATATATAGAAAAAACATCTGAATTTGTTGAGGAATCAGATAGTGAGGCTGCATACTGGGGCAACGTTCTTGAGGATGTGGTAGCTAAGGAGTTCGCAAGACGAACTGGTAAGAAAATTCGAAAGATCAATAGAATGCTACGTCATCCTAAGCACTATTTTATGACTGCCAATCTAGACAGGGATGTAGTTGGAGAGAAAGCATTTTTGGAATGTAAGACAGCGAGCGAGTACCTAAAAGATAGTTGGAATGGCGAGGATGTGCCAGCAGCATACCTTTGTCAGTTACAACATTACCTAGCAGTCACTGGCTACGAAAAAGCATACATCGCTGTATTAATAGGTGGTAACAAGTTCGTTTGGAAAGAAGTAGCTAGGGATGATGAATTTATTGAATTGATGATCCAACATGAGAAAGCGTTTTGGGAGAATCACGTACTAGCTAATGTTCCACCAGCTATTGATGGAAGTTCATCGGCATCAGAATTACTAGCCAAGATGTACCCACAGGATGATGGTTCAGCCATTATGTTGGACGAGCAATCGAATACGTTAATTGAAGCTATCGAATCATTAAAAGTCGAAGAGAAGCAACTCGAAATGCAACGCAAAGAGTATGAGAATCAACTCAAAATGATGCTTGGAGAGTCTGCAGAAGGGCATTCGGATCGCTTTAAAGTAACTTATAAAACTATTGCTTCAAGTCGTTTGGATAGCAAGCGATTGAAAGAAGAACAGCCAGCAATTTATGAAAAATATATCAAAGAATCGTTATCAAGACGCTTATCAATTAAGGAGGCTAACTAACAATGGCAACTACAACTGATCTAAAAGCTCAAATGCAACAGGCACCTGCTACACAACAAAAACCAAAAACAATAGATGATTATCTTAAACAGATGGCACCAGCAATGGCGCAGGCCTTACCAAAACACATGGATGTAGATCGTTTAATGCGATTAGCAATGACGACAATCCGTACAACACCAGCACTTAAAGATGCGGATGTTTCTAGTTTACTAGGAGCTGTTATGCAAGCAGCGCAACTAGGATTAGAGCCGGGTTTAATGGGCCACTGCTACTTACTACCTTTCAAAAATAACAAAAAGGGCATTACAGAGGTTCAATTTATTATCGGTTACAAAGGGATGATTGATCTTGCTAGACGAAGTGGTCATATCCAATCGATTTACGCTCATGCCGTATACCAGAAAGACGAATTTGAGTATGAGCTAGGGTTAGACCCTAAGTTAAAGCACAAGCCTTGTATGGATGAAGATAAAGGCAATTTTGTTGGTGCCTATGCGGTCGCTCATTTTAAGGATGGGGGTTATCAATTTGAGTTCATGTCAAAAGCCGAAATTGAGAAGCGCAAAGGTCGTTCGAAGGCTGCTAATTCCACGTATTCACCGTGGGCTACAGACTACGAGGAAATGGCGAAAAAGACCGTTGTACGACACATGTGGAAGTACCTACCGATTAGTGTGGAGATGCAGCAACAAGTAGC
The DNA here is from genome assembly GCF_004332175.1 of Lysinibacillus sp. OL1. Taxonomy (NCBI): domain Bacteria; kingdom Bacillati; phylum Bacillota; class Bacilli; order Caryophanales; family Bacillaceae; genus Lysinibacillus; species Lysinibacillus sp. OL1. The sequence goes on from NZ_SJDS01000007.1 coordinate 257,243, forward strand.
TTATGACGAGGGTACAGCACCAAAACGTGAAATGAAAGACATCACACCAGAAACGGAATTTTTCGTTGATGCACCCGAAATTGAAGTGGAAGTAGTGAATGAATAACGTACCCCACAAAGTCCTTCTGCCTGCTTGGATATTCCAACAGGCGAAGGATAACGATGAAATAAGGCGCTTGGTGCTGCAATACATGCAACGTTACCCCAACTATAGGGTGCTCAAAGTGAGTGGTAGTTTCGCCATTTGTGATAGGCAAGACGGATTGCTTTAGGAGGTAACTATGATCAAATTACGTTTCAGGATATGGTGTGCTGCACGCAATTTAAAAGCTAGTGATGTTCATCGGATGACTGGTATCGCATATCCAACATTAAGAGATTTATATTATGGTCGTTCGAAAAGTATAAAAATCAGTGATTTAGATACTTTATGTACAGTTTTAAAATGTGATATCAGCGATATTATACAGCACGAAAAAGCTTAAATAGCAGTAGCAAGGGCAACCGGCAAGATGATTTATATTCCTTAAAGTTTGAATATTGAAAATATGGAGGGTTGAAGTATGAACAAATCCTTGAAATTAAAACTAGAACTAATTCGAAAAGAAATCATTAGTGAAATTATCGCTCGAAAAGCTAATCAACAACTTGATACAAATACAGCTTTTAAATTTATTCAAGAAATCAATAATGCGACTTATAAAGAGCTTCAAACTCTAGCAGTAGAATCTGTGATTCACAATAAAAAGGTCAGTGATTTATTTATCGATGGCACACCACTGCCATTCTAGGAGGGGCGAGGGCAAATGGGCATCATCCGAGTAGCTAAGAACAGCAACTATGTAGTGATGAATAGAACGGCATTGACCGATAACCGGCTATCTTGGAAAGCTAAAGGCATAATGGCATACATGCTTTCAATGCCAGATGATTGGGTGTTTTATATGGACGAGCTAATGACACACTCAACAGACGGTAAAGCATCATTCAGAGCTGGTTTCAATGAGTTAAAGACGTGTGGCTACATCGAACGAAAACCTATTCGTGAAGGGCAAAGAATTAAAGAATGGGAAACGATCGTTCATGAAGTACCTATAAATTCTCTACTTACCGATTTTCAAGAAGTAGAAAAGCAAGAAGTTGAAAACCAAGAAGTAGGTTTTCAAGAAGTAGAAAATCGAACACTACTAAGTACTGATATTAACCAAGTATTGAATAAACCAAATACTGATAATAACCAAGTACTGACAGAGAGAGAAGAGAGTCAGTCGGTCAATCCGTTCTTGGAGATTAAAAATTGTTTTGATTCAACAATCCGAATCAGTAACTTTACGGATCATCGAAAGATGGACAAGCTTCTTGATTTATATCCTGACCACTTACTAATTGTTGAGGCGATTAAGCTTACTGCTGATTTAGGTAAATCAAGTATCGAGTATATCGAAGGGATACTTCGTAACTGGTCCTTAGAAAAAGGAGTTAATTCATACGCAGATTGGCAGGTGAAGATTGATGGAAAGAATGGGCGACAGAATGGCAGCAGTACTGGAGGAACTACGAGCACGAAGCCAATTGTGTTCGGAGACTACAGTAGTTGAGGAACCTAATTACAACTGTCCTAAATGTAAGGACGAAGGTGGTTATATGGTTCGTAAGAAAGCTGGAGAAACAACGCTATTACAAAATGGAACAGAAGTTATTTTGCAGTACGACACAGAAGAATGGCAGAAATGCGAATGCTCTAAAATACGTCAACTTAATCGTTTGATCAAATCTAGTGCCATTACAGAAGAATTTCAGAAAATGAGTTTTAAAAACTTCTCGACGGAGGGTGTGCATCCAAAGGTTGCTGAAATGAAAAGCAAGGCCAATCAGTACTATGCAGCATTTGATCAGATTAAAGGATACCGACAGAACAGCATCATGCTAATTGGACAACCTGGTTGTGGCAAAACACATTTGTTAACAGCTATCTCTAATTATTTGATTCATACAAAGCAAGTGCCGGTTCTCTATTTTCCTTACAAGGATGGCATGAACAATCTGGCTGCTAACAATTTCGAACGTAAAAACGAAATCATGGACCGTATGAAGGAAATTGATGTCTTGTTCATTGATGATCTGTTCAAGCCGATTGGTGGAAAGGTTGATGTGAAGCCGTGGCAAGCTGAATCAATCTTTGAAGTGGTCAATTATCGTTACCTAAACAATAAACCGTTGCTTATATCAAGCGAGTTGTCATTAGATGACATGCTCTACATCGACGAGGCATTAACAAGCAGGCTGTTTGAAATGGCACAGGATTTCACGGTAACGATTCCAAAGGACATGAAGGTGAACTACCGATTACGTAAGGTTTTTGAAAACAAGTGAGGGGCAACAGCCCCTTGATGGAGGGTGAAGGGATGCACATTATTGAAACAAAGGTTAAAGAAACAATCAGAGTAATTCATAACAATTTAGATGCAATGCACGAAAACATCGAATCTTTAAAACGAACTGGTTGGTCTGGAAACACACGACATAGCATAGTCGACATTCCATTAGTAACAGAAGATATAGGTAATGTATGGGACGTGGAAGAGTTCGTATCAAGGCATCCAGAAGTTGAGGTGCAGTACCCAAATGAAAATGATTATTTCCATACAAGACCATACATTTATGTGACAGAACATGAGCGTGAGGTGATTGAGTGATGAATCAAGAACAGTTGAATGCCATTAAAGAACGTGTGGCGAAGGCTACGTTGGGACCGTGGGAAAGTGAAGAAACAGCAGAAGGACATATCGATATATTCAATCCTAATGAGGATTACGCAGTTTGCCAAACAGGTAACGAAACTTACGATTGTTTGAATGATGGTGATACAGAGTTTATTAAACATGCAATTACAGATGTGCCAGTGCTTGTTGCAGAGGTTGAAAGGTTGCAAAAAAGACTAGAACAAACTGAAAAATGCTATGAAATTATGGAAAAAGCTACGTTTAAAGCTAGTGAAATGTTAAAGGAAACTAAAAATGAAAATGAACGGCTTCGCGAAACGCTTTGTTTTTATGGTGATTTAAGTAAATACGTAATTATAGCTCACATGAATAAAGAAACTGATTTAGCAGTTGATTTAGGCGAAAAGGCACGTCAAGCACTTGGTGGTGTAGCTCATGAATGAACAATTTTTAATAGACCAAATCGTGATGTATTTAGGCACATTTCAACGCTTTGGAGGCAAGCATAACGAATCCATGGCATATAACCGTTTGGAGCAATTGAGAGTCATGGTAGGGCTGAAAGATGCTGATGAGGCTACGGATTATCTCATCATGAAAATGGAAGGGGCGATGGCTGCATGAGTAAATTAAAAAGGTGTAAAGCATGTGAAGAAACATTTACATGGAATGAGGATGTAGATGTAATTCTTGTAAATGAAGAAAGGTAATTTAATAGAATAGCCCACCGCCTTAAGGTGATAAGTTTCTCTTAAGAAAGGTGGACGGAGTACATCTAATAAGATTTTGAAAGAGAAATAAAGAAACAAGATTTTATAGTTACTACTGATTAGTATAACAAATTATAGAAGGAATGAAAGTAAGTCATAATAGAACCAAAAAGCAATTCTTATCAAAATCCCACCTGCTAATGGTACAAAAAGAGGCACCAAAACCAAGAAAAATAAATAATCTACTCTTTCAATATAAAAACTTTTGTATCTCAATAAAAAACGCAAAGAGTGATAACCACTTATCAATAATAATGTAAAGACAAAAAATGAAAAGACTTCTAATTCATTTTCCTTAAAGTATTCTGAAAAAAGTGCTATATGAGAATAGATACTTGATATATATAATCCTGTTGGAATAACAGCATATGCAGTTATTCGACTTAAATCATATATGGTACCACCGATATTCTTTGCAATGTTTTTTACTGGCCTTATTTCTTTTTCAGTAACCTTTTCAGTAATTAAATTATAGACACTACTAATAATTAACAAAGGTATAAACATAAAAGCTCCTACAACAATAGGAAAAATAGGTCCCATTTTTTATCTCCTAGTTATCTATAAATTAGAAAGGATAATTTTTCATCTGTTTCATAATAATAGAATATTGTTTTCTGAAAAATAGTATAACAACTTTCTCCTTTAACGTAAATAATAATCCAAACTAATTAAAATGGGTGTTGAAGTAGCAGTACCAACAGGTAAATAACAAGCTGAATTATGAGGATTTTTGAATTGTAACTAAAATACATGCTGCTGGTAGAACCGCATTAGGTTGTTTTATCAGCAGACTTCTGAGAGTGCTGACAGGAGGGCAAACATGAACGTACTCACATTTGAAATACCTGGAGATGTGCAGGCACAACAAAGACCACGAGTAACAAGAAATGGTACATTCGATCCAAAAGAATCCAAAGACTATAAATCATTCGTGAGACTAGTAGCTGCAGAGCATGCACCAGAATCACTAATTACAGAGGATATAAAGCTAACTATCGATGTTTATCGTAAGATGCCAAAAGCTATCAGCAATAGCAAGAAAAAGCTACAGCAGGCGTTAAATGGTGAGTTGCGACCAACAACTAAACCAGACATCGACAATCTGGCAAAAGGCATTAAAGACGGTCTAAGCAAGGTTATATGGCGTGATGACAGCCAAGTGACAGAGTTAGTTGCTCGTAAGTGGTATTCGGATAATCCGAGGGCAGAGGTGACGATTGAATGGCACCAAAAGTAGAGAATCGATACATCTTATTTTCACAGGAAGAACATGAAATGGTGCAACTGGATTTCACACATGCACAGATCGAAAAATTCATTGGTATGTGGGAAGCTGATTTCTCTCTTAATCTGATTTATCGCAAGTTGAACATTCATAAGGTCAGTGCTGCTCTTATAGTTATGGATTTGGAGCTACTAGGTGTAATCAAACCAAGAAAGCATGGATTAATAGGAAAACAGCTGGATGGAGATTATGATGATTGGTTTGAGGAGTTTAAAAAGAATAAAGAGCCAGTGTTGAGTAATAGTTGAAAAAGAGAATGCGAAATAGGGTGAATCTAATATGGTACGATACCTTGTTTATCAAAGTTATATGACACCCCCAAAAATAAGAGGCGAATTACCAGATATCATATCCGAATATATCGCTAATGATTCTGACATTAGATGGCATTATACATTCACAAGGAATATTGAAAACGCCTATATCTTTGATGATTTTGAGATTGATGTTGCAAAAGAAATTGCAGAACTTTGGAACATGAAATTAAAGCAATTAGAGGTGTAATTGAAAGATATTGTGCAGTAAAAGAAACTAATTTTTGAGTAAATGAGGTGAGTTTATCAATGAAAGAATCAGACTTATTTGAACCATTAAAACAGTTTTTATCTAATGAAATGAATTGTGAAAAAGTGTTTGCTGAGGTAGTAGATTTAGATGTAGTCGGCAAGCATGGAAATGTGTACATTGGCATTGAAATGAAAACGACACTTAATTTTAAAGTAATTGAACAAGCAGAAAGACGTAAACATTTAGTCGATTATATGTTCATTTTAGTTCCAAAGCCGAAACACTATCACGCTCAATTAATCCTAGATTGGTTGAAGCACTTAGAAATAGGTTTAATTTATTTCGATGAAAAAGCGTACCGCAACAAAGTGTCTATTTATTTTTGGGGCAAGCGTCAGCGAAGTGCTAAACGGTTTAAAATTGCTGATTATATCGATGAAGAACTAGACGTTTTAAATGTTGGTGGCGTTAAAGGTGGCGAATCAATTACACCATATAAAAACACTATAGACAAAATAAAACATGCATTATACATGAATAAAGACGGTTTAACGATTGAAGAAGTACTTTTAAAGGTGCAAACGCATTATGCAGCACCAAAGCCGTCAGTGGTAGCAACCTTACAAGCAAAGTGGAATCAAAAGTGGTGTGAGGTTTTCGTAAAGGATAACGAACGTTATTTCAAAATGAAAGAAGATTATCGTGAGGAATATTGGAATGAATATATTGGATTATCGCGAGAGATACGAGCCTTGCGTAAGGCATAAATACTTCAAATTATTAAACAATCACAACAGAAACATATTGTTCAGAAGGGAAGAAAATAAATGGATATGAGAGATGCAATGGAATTAACAAAAAAATACTCAACTTGTCCAGAGTGTGGTAACGACAAGGTAGGAGGAGAACCATCACAAGGGGCTTTAATAATTGAAGATGACATCTTTACACGAAGTTGTAAATGTGGTTGGTCTGTAACTGTAGATCAAAGAATCAAACATGTAGCAACGTTAACACAGCGTAGAAGTGGAAAATTAGTAGGAGGTGTTTATGAAGTGCGTATACATGGTCGAAATGCTCATAAATACTTACCTTTGCTTGAACTTAAAGAAAAATCAGGTGTAAAGAGAATAGATCATAATTCAAAAATTGAGGCTTGGCTTAATAGCCCTGAAGGTCGCAAATGGGCTTTGGAAGTGCCAGCAGCAAGTGTTTACTAGAAAGAAAATGTGCAGTTTCAGGAAGGGGAAAAGGGATGCCGAAATTTAATTTAAAAGTCGTAAATGAACGTCTTGTTATAGATTTAAACAAAATGACAGAGGACTATTCAGAGTCCTATGGGTACGATGGTAAACCAAGTTATTACGATGTTGGCGAGCTTGCTACTGCGGTGGCATTCACAGAAGTTGAACTGACACAACAGCAATTAGATAAAATCATGGCTGAATATGAAAATGGCGGTGAGTGTGGCTGGTGCGGTGAAATAGCAACGGAATTAAGTGGGCCGCATTTAATGGATTTTGTACCAGGTGAAAAAATGTGTAAAAAATGTTGGGAACATGATCGTGAGATGTATTTAGGTTCAGTTGGTACAGATATTGGTGAATTTAAGCCAAGAGGGAGCGAGAGAAATGAATAAGCCAAAACACGCATTACACAATTTGAAAATAGGAGATATTATTCGATTTCCTAATGATGAATTTGACTATGTAGTACGCCATGTGGGATTACGTTTTGTTTTTGCTGGTTCTGATTGCGGTTGCGTATATACAGTGATTGATAAAAAGGATGAAATTTTAGCTTCAACAACAATGCTGTTTGAAGAATTAGCCAACTTTACTGTAGAAGGCAATGCACAAAAACTTGAAATACTCTTAACTAATGGTGATCGTGAGTTATCCAAACGTTATCGTGACACATTCAAGGAATTTAATTATTACAAAGGTAAAGTGATTCCAGCGTAGACTACTGCACAATATGAGGAAATAACGAAAAAAGTTTGGCGGGGATTTACCTACCAAACTTTAAGGATTAGTTAATTCGGGATTTTTTAAAATAAAATTTAGCTAGAATACCGATAACTAAAATTATCCAAATTAGCTTGTATGGTAAAACAAGTACATCCCATATAACTGAAATAATCTTAGCCATAATTTCTAATATTCCAATAATAAAATCGAACATAATTTATCTACTTCCTTTTTAACCAAATTATAGCATATTAGTAGTTTTAGAAAAGAAAAAGCCGCAGCGTCATCACACGCTACAGCTCGAATTGGTTTATGCCCTTTGATGGTGTTCACAACTCTAGTATATCACACCGTAGGAGGGCAAACCTATGAAACAAGGGCAAATTAAAGTTACAAAAGAGGATTTACTACAATGGATTGAGAATTATCGATGGATGGTTGAAACAATCGAGGAAGCAAGGCAGCCAGTAGCGAAAGCTGATATCAATAGCTACATTGGGGCAAAAACGGCTATGTATGGGATTGAGGCAACATTGCCAAAAGCTAGTGGAGGTACAAGTGATCCAGTTTATACAGAAGTACAGCGTCGTGTATATTCGTTAAATTATCGTATTAAGGAATATGAGCAAAAGATTGCAGAGGTTCAAAAACGTATTCCTCTTGTAACTGGAGACAGAGAGGTGGAAGTACTTCATAGATTGCTGGATGGTGATAGTATGCGTGCTATTGGTAAGCATATGAGATTATCTAGCACGACCATTTTTAGAGTGAGAAATAATATTTTAAGTCAGATGATGAAGTAGCCAATGGGCTACTTCTTTTTAATAACATTTATTCAAAAATCGGGGCCAGATTGTTGAATAACAATTAAGGTCACCAAAGGACGCTTTAGGAGCTTTTTTGTTAATGGTATAATATATTTAAAATTCCTTTATTAGGGTTGTTTGCGCGAGAGCTATACTGTCAATAGATTGTCTTGAAGGAGAAGTGATTTTAAATGAATAGACGAAAATTGTATTGGGTATTACTTGTTCCTAGTGTTCTTATATATATTGTAACTTTAATTTTATTGCCTGAAAGTAAAAAGAATTATTCTGTATTTTTAATTCTCTTATTTTGGATTGTTTATTATGGTGTTATTAAAATAAATGATTTGAAAAACAAACGAAGAAAATTATAGGACATTTAATTGAAAAACCGATCTTCCACAATCAGGCGCGATTGTGGAACGAAAGAAACAAATGAAACAGATGTAACAAAAGGAACAAATGTAAAACATGTAGCATGTTTTGTGAAATAAAAAATCCATTGTAAACTGGGAGGCAGGACGGCGCGGTAAGCTTTTCCTCTCTTGGTATTTATAAAAACCTAAATATTAGGGAAAGACAGACCGACGACCGACCCGCGCTTCGCAAACTTGTTCGGAGCATGACATACATGGCCGGCCCATATTTTTTAAGAGATTAGGTATCTTAATTAATATAAAAGGCTAATAAAAACTGAAGGAGTGGTTTATATGTGAACTTCGTCCACTTTCCATAGAATTCAGTCAAACTTACTAAAACAAACTTACTATAGCTTCAAAGTACACGGAAATGCACTATAAATCTAAAACACAATTACGAAATAACGTGGTACGCTCTACCACGAGTCGCAAGTGAGCTCTCGACAATAGGATTATCACAATAGGAAAAAGCCTTCATCAATGCGATGGGGCTTTTTATTATGTATTTGAAAGGAGAAAATAAATGAAATTCGGTCAAGCAA
>NZ_SJDS01000069.1:0-283 GCF_004332175.1 Lysinibacillus sp. OL1
GATCAGAACAATGGTCACACCGAGTCGTCGATTGAGATCGGCGAGCAGGTCGAGGATCGAATCGGTTGTGTCCGAGTCGAGGGCGCTGGTGGCCTCGTCGCACAGGAGGACGTCGGGTGAAGCCGCCAAGGCTCTCGCGATGCCGACGCGTTGTTTCTGGCCGCCGGACAGTTGCGAGGGGAAGGCGTCACGTCGGTCTTCCAAGCCCACCAACTCGATCAGCTCGTCGACGCGGGCACGTCGATCTGCCCGCGAGTATCCCGCCACTTCGAGAGGGAAGGCG
>NZ_SJDS01000070.1:0-281 GCF_004332175.1 Lysinibacillus sp. OL1
TTTTGACGACAGTACTTCTGTCGTGATGGTGCGAAAAGCTCGGTGGCTAGTCGAGTCGTTCCGACACCGACTCAGGATGCTGCTCCTACGCCGATGCCGCGATGGACACTCAGCGGTCATCGCGTCCACGGGTACGGCGCTGGCCTCTGACTCGGTATCGGCTGAATCACCAGGGTTTTCGTTGGTGTGGTTGCCACCTTGAGCGACGGTCATTTCGGATTCGGGTTTCATCGTCCTTGGTTCGGCACGTACACCGCGTGTCCGGTATCGGGTGCACCACC
>NZ_SJDS01000071.1:0-281 GCF_004332175.1 Lysinibacillus sp. OL1
CGGCGCGCATTTTGTTCTGTGAAGCGCAGTTGTGAAACCGATCAGCCTGCCGACACCGAGCGTCCGGCCGACTTCAGGTCGTTGCACGCCTCGACGACGCGAGCCGTCATGCCGGCTTCGGCCTTCTTGAGGTAGCTGCGCGGGTCGTATGCCTTCTTGTTTCCGACCTCGCCGTCGACCTTGAGGACGCCGTCGTAGTTGGTGAAGAAGTGTCCGGCGATCGGACGGGAGAACGCGTACTGGGTGTCGGTGTCGACGTTCATCTTGACGACGCCGAAGTT
>NZ_SJDS01000072.1:0-280 GCF_004332175.1 Lysinibacillus sp. OL1
TCGGTCCTTGCCCGCGATCTGAGTACGCGGCCCGCAATCGGCCCACGTCAGGCCGGTGCCTTCGCCGGAAAACAGAGCCTGTTCGATATTTTCCAGCGAAGCCGGATCTACCGTGCGCCGGCCCATGCCGATGATTTCGTCCGCGCTCATCGGCGTGCACGGCACACCAGCACGAGCCCCCGCGGCGGTGATCTGCGGCAGACGCCGCGCGATCTCCACAGCCTGCTCGGAGGGGTCCTTCTTACGGTCCGCGGTCTGCGCCTTGAACGTGATCGAAATA
>NZ_SJDS01000073.1:0-280 GCF_004332175.1 Lysinibacillus sp. OL1
CGGATGGCCGAGATCGCGGTGTCTGCGGCAGGCAAGGGAACGACAGGTCGCGTTCGCCTGGGTTTCGCGGGGACTTCTTCGCATCTGCTCGTCGGGCGGTGGGCGAAATTGGTGAGAAAGACCAATCCCGGTATCGAATTCGTGCTCGACAGTTCTGCTTTCGCGAACGAGGCGTTGTTGATGCTGCTCGATCGACGACTCGACATCGGGATGGTGCGGTGGACCGTACCGCCGCTCGGGATCACGTCGCGATTGATCGCCGAGGAGCACTTTCTGGTGG
>NZ_SJDS01000074.1:0-279 GCF_004332175.1 Lysinibacillus sp. OL1
GTCGATCTCGGCCTGGTATGCGGTCTTCGACTGGCCGAGCATTGTTGCGGCGGCGATGGTTTCGCGCCACGGGCCGGAAAGTAGATCGGCGGCGCGGAGGAAGACCGCAGCGCGGTCGTCGAACGAGAGGTCGCGCCAGGCCGGGGCGGCGAGTGTAGCGGCGTCGATGGCATCACGAACATCCGAGTGCGTTGCGCCCGCATACGATCCGAGCACCGAACTGTGACGGTGTGGTTGAACAACGCTCTCTCGCTTACCTTCCGCAGTTCGGTGGATGCC
>NZ_SJDS01000075.1:0-279 GCF_004332175.1 Lysinibacillus sp. OL1
GGCAGGTCCACCGACACGTCGAAGCCGGTCGTGGCGAGTCGTTGCATGCGCTCTGCGAGTTCGTCCTCCCCCAACGTCATTTCACGGACCGGCGGTACTGCCTCGTCGACGGTGAGCACTTGCTGAATCGGATCGCCGCCGACGGCGGGGAACACCGTCCGCAGTGTTTCGTGCCGCTCGACGACGTCGGCGATGGCCTGTTGCATGGCCGTGACGTCGAGGTCACCGGTGAGGCGAACAGCTAGTGGGATGTTGTACGCGGCTGAGCGTGTGTCGAAT
>NZ_SJDS01000076.1:0-278 GCF_004332175.1 Lysinibacillus sp. OL1
CTGTTCCGCGAGGCCGATGTGAACATGCCGCTGCCGACCGCCAACGAGGCGCTGGCGCAACTGCATGACCGCTTCGCCGGGGAATACCTGTCGCGCTTCGCCGACAGCCGGGTGATGCAACGTGCGCGACAGATCCTGTGCCGTCTGTTGCCGCAAGGCGAACCCCGGCGCGAGGCGGTCGCCCAGGCCCTGTGCCTGTCGGAAAGAACGCTGCAGCGGCGCCTGCAGGAGGAGGGCGGCAGCTTCCAGCAGTTGCTGGACGACACGCGCCGCGACCT
>NZ_SJDS01000077.1:0-278 GCF_004332175.1 Lysinibacillus sp. OL1
CGTGATTCCGTACTTGTGAACGTCGGGTAGAAAACCCGAAGCGGAGAACTTGCGTCGCATGGCAATTCCCGCACGAGCGTGCAGCGCGACCGTCCACGCCGCCATCATCGCGTTGGAATGGAACATGGGCATCGCCATGTAGACGACGTCGTCGGCGCCGAGCCCGAAACGATCGGCAAGCATGACGCCGGGAGAGGCCAACTTGTGGTGCGTGCACCGAACCGCTTTGGGATCACCGCTGGTTCCGGAAGTGAAGATGAGCATCAACAGATCGTCGG
>NZ_SJDS01000078.1:0-277 GCF_004332175.1 Lysinibacillus sp. OL1
CTCGGTGGCTTCATCGAGGTCAGGGTGGGGGAGGTTGCGGCGCATGCATATGCAGGTGCTGTGCGCGGCAAACACGTCTTGGTTGAGAAAGCTGCTGCCGAGGCCGCCGCGCACGCCGCACTGGCCACCGATGCAGAGTCTTCCGAGCTTGCGCTCAAGCGCGCCAAGCGTTGGGCTGTGGAGTCCGAGCTCCGTTTCGAGTCATTGAGCGAAGCTGTCGACCGTTGCCGTCTGCAGGCGGCAACAGAGGGAAGTGAATGGGCAGGTCAAGCGGCTG
>NZ_SJDS01000008.1:0-242195 GCF_004332175.1 Lysinibacillus sp. OL1
ATAAACAACAATAAAAAAATAAGGTAGGATGTATCATTAAATACTATACATCCTACCTATAATTATACTATTGATTACATCGTTCCTCTATCTCTTATCATTTTTTCCACTCCTTATGCTAAATGCCCGCCCACTAAGCGATTCCGTGAAATAGCTGTACCAGCGCTGGTATAGGAGGCTGCGCGTAATAAGGCCACCACTCCATATTTTCTACGAATCGCATCCATGACATGACCAATGACCTGTCGCTGGTCCTTACGCTCATCAAATAAATCAAGCTGAATGCTACGCTCTGCCTCTAAATTTGTCAGTCTAACAGATAATTGACGCGCTGGCTCACCCGCAAAATGCTCATCTAGTAAGTCCAGACAAGTCTGATACATAACAAGGGTCTCATTGGTTGGACTTTCGATGGTTCTTGAGCGATGGAACCCCTTCGTCATCGCATTGCGACTGTAAGAGAGCCCCAAGCTAACAGTCCGCCCGACATAGCCTGCTTCTCGTGTACGTCGCATCACATCCTCACACATTTCTAGGAGTACAACCGCAATATCCTTTCGTGTGTGATAATCCTTCATGAGCATTTGGCCCTTCCCAAAGCTTAATGCCGCATTGTTCACCAATGGCTCACCTAATGTGGAGAGATCAATGCCCCATGCATGGTAATAGTATTGATTACCCATAATACCAAAGCGCTTTTCTAATTCGGCTAAATCGGCATGGGCTAATCCACCGACTGTTTGAATGCCCATCGCATTTAAATTGGCTGCCATCTGTTTCCCAATCCCCCACATATCAGATAAAGGACGCACTGGCCAAAGCTTTGTTGGGACATCGGCATAGGTCCATTTGGCAAAGCCTGTTTTTTTTGCCTCTAAATCTAATGCTAATTTAGCCATCAACATGTTTGGTCCCATGCCAATGGCGGACGGAATGCGAAACTTTTCATAGATGTCTTCCTGAATCAATTTGGCTACCTGCTCAGGCGAACCCCAAAGTTGCTCCGTGCCTGTTAGATCTATAAAGCTTTCATCCACACTATAAACATGGATCGCCTCTGGAGGGACATATTGTGCAATCAGACGCGTAATGGCCATGGACATCTCTAGAAAAAAGGACATTTTTGGTTCAAACAACTTAATATCTGGATGTTTGGGAATTTCATAACGCCGATTCCCTGTTTTAATGTTAAATTTTTCTTTCATCACTGGTGATGCAGCCAGCACAATACTACCAGGTTGTTCAAAATTACCGATGATAGCAATTGGATCTGTCAGCACATCTAGCCCTTCTAGCATGGCAATACAGCTTGCATAAAAGCACTTCATATCAATACAAAAAATATCTTTCTGTGGGAAGTCGTTGTAATTCATATCACCTCAGACTCCCGTTGGAGAATGGGCAGAAGTGCTAGAACATTGTTAATATGAAACGTACGCTTCGCTAGCCTTGTAAAACAAAAGGCGGTAAAGGAATCACCTTTAATGTGGATAATTTTCACGCGCCTTTTCGTAATGGCACCTGATTTCGCTATATACATCATGTGAACGATTTGGTGACGATGCATGGCTTTTATCAACTGTTCTTTCATGTTGAATGCTCCTTTACTGACTCTGTTTGCGTTCATGTTGAACAGAGTTTTTGATAACTAAGAACAAACGTTTGTGTTTTTATTATACGCACGTATGTTCTGAAATAGAAGTGGTAATTTTAGCTAATTTTTTTCCAGACAGAGGCTGACTGTAGCTAGGCATTTGTGTAAGTCTAGAAGTACCTAAAACATAATCTATGATGATGAATAGCTCAATTTATATGAGAAAGGATGTAAGTATCAGCTCAAATATCGATTATAACTCCCCTTCTGCAGCGTTCACTTTTGATGTCAATAAAAGTACGCTTTTTAAAAAAGACTCCCGAAATTACATTAATATTCTCGGTGTGGAACAATTAAATACATTAGAAAATACATCTTTGCTTGATATTTTTTTAAGTAAAGACAATGTCATCGAGCCACATTACCATCAAAATGCTGCAGAGCTTGTCTATTGTATTGCAGGAGCAGCAACGGTTTCTATATTGAATCCCTTTACCAAGAAAATTCAAAACTATCCTATCAAGCCTGGGCAGGTTGCGAATGTACCACAGGGCTGGTGGCATTATGAAGTAGCCACAGAAGATGACACGCATCTACTTGCTATTTTTGATGCGCCAACGCCAGAGGTCATTTTAGGCTCTGATATCTTAAAATTCACACCAGCCAATATTATGGCCCATACGTATTGTTTAGATGAAGAACAATGGAAGAAAACGATTGCACCGATTGTTCCTACGACTTATATCGGACCAGCAAAAGGCTGCAATCGTGTCCAATCAGCAACCGATCAAGCCCCTTATAAACCAACCATGCCACAGCAATATATGAAACCATGTCCATACCCTTATCCCTATCGTTACCCTCCTATGTACCCTTATGGCACCTACTATTAGCGACCTCTTATACATTTTTTATTGTAAAAGATGAATAGAATGTCATTTACTGCTACATCCTAATCTTAAATCAACCTAAGAGTTAGGAAGTGTCAGGATGACAATGATAAATGAAAATCTAGCATCGCTACGATTTAAGGAGGTTTTCAAGCTTTGGTCACAGCTTGGGATCAATCAAGGCTATATTGCTTCCAGTCATGCTTTTTTTAAGCATACGCGTGATAAAAACTTAAAAATCCTTACATTGGAATTTATTCAATGTTTAAAAGAGGAAAATAAACAGCTAACACTGCTATTAAAGGAAAACGGTGTGCTGGCACCAACAGCATCAATAGAATACAGTAAAATGAAAATAACGGATATTCGTGGGAAATCTTTCATTAATGATGGCGAAATAAGTGCTATTTTATCGATGAATATTGCCTCTTCTTTGATTGCCGTAAGCCAAGCTTTAGAGCTGGCAGTAAAGAAAACACATCTAACCAAATATAGTGAACTCCATATGCGTTATGCGCTACTTGGAGCGAGATTGATTGACCTAAGTAAGAGTAAAGGCTGGTTATTAGCCTCTACACACTAAAAAGAAGCCTCCGTTTTAATAACTAACGGAAGCTTCTTTTTTTAATCTTTATCGATTTCTCACGAACAGTAGCTTATACCATTGATTGACTAGGAATGGTAACACCGATAGGCTATAAATAAAGCCTAGCTGTGCTGGTGTTAATGGAGCTACCTCAAAGACCGTTGTAAGCATCGGCATAAATAAGACCATGTGTAAACTTAGCACACCAATGATAAAGGCGAACCACGTATATTTATTCGAAAATACACCAATCGCAAAGATGGATTGTTTGGATCGAGAATTAAAGCCATGCACTAACCTTGACAAGCATAGTGTTGTAAAGGCCATCGTGCTTGCTGTTAACGTATCGCCTGTCGATAAACCGATTTGAAACGCAATAATGGTGGAGATGGCGATTAATATGCCTTCAAGCACAACTTGTGTGGTAAATTTTTTATTTAATAAAGGAGTATGAATGTTTCTAGGCTTGTCCTTCATTGTCTTCTTATTATTTGGCTCTAAACCGATGGCAATAGCAGGCAGACTATCTGTTAATAAGTTGATGAATAGAAGATGGACAGGTGCAAAAGGAACAGGTAAGCCCAGAACCGTTGCATATAACACGACAAAAATAGCGCCTGCATTTCCAGATAATAAGAACAGAATGGCATTTTTAATATTTGTATAGATGCTACGGCCATTGGCGATTGCTTTAACAATTGTTGAAAAATTGTCATCCGTTAAAATCATGGATGAGGCATCTTTTGCAACCTCTGTGCCTGTTACGCCCATAGCCACCCCAATATCTGCTTGCTTCAAAGCAGGTCCATCATTGACACCGTCTCCTGTCATGGCAACCACATGTCCTTTATCCTGCCATGCTTTAACAATTCGAATTTTTTGGGCTGGTGTAACACGGGCATAAACAGAATAATCCTGTACTTTCTCTTGCAGCTCTTGATCAGTTAAGCCTTCGAGTGCATGTCCCTCTATAGCTTCAGCTGGATTTTGCAAAATACCAATTTGTTCGGCAATCGCGGTTGCTGTAATTTTATGGTCTCCTGTAATCATGACGGGTTTAATACCTGCCTTTATACAGCTTTCCACAGCCTCTTTCGACTCTTTTCTCGGAGGGTCCATCATCGCTACTAAGCCGACAAAGATTAAATCTCGTTCCGCTCGTGGATCGACTTTTTGTAGAGGCAATACCTCCTTATAAGCAATGGCTAACACCCTTAAACCATTCATAGAAAAATCACGATTCACCGCCTCGATTTTCTGGCGATGCTGCGGGGTTATCTCAAAAATACCTGTTGATGTTTTGATTCGTGTCACTTTTGGTAAGAGTACATCCAGAGCCCCTTTGGTAATCATGATGGGCTGCTTGTCCATCTGATTGACAGTGCTCATAAGCTTCCTCGTCGAATCAAATGGAATTTCAGCCAATCGTGGATATTGCTCACGTATCTTCAATTCATCTAACCCATACTGTTTCCCCAATTTCACGAGCGCAATTTCTGTAGGATCACCAATTTCTTTGTGGTCACGCTCGACAGCGTCACTACATAAAAGCGCTTTTACCATTAGTTCTTTTTCCACTGGATTTATTGGATTGAGCCAATCATGAGGAATTTTCTTCTGGTCCACAAAAACTTCCTGTACTACCATTTTATTTTCTGTTAAAGTACCTGTTTTATCAGAACAGATGACCGATACACTCCCCAAACTTTCCACAGCATAAAGCTTGCGGATGATCGCATTTTCCTTTGCCATCTTTTGGGTGCCAAAAGCTAATACGATGGTCACGATAGAACTTAAAGCCTCGGGGATAGCCGCCACAGCAAGAGATACAGCAAACATAAAGGATTCCACTAAGGCTCGTCCTCGGATAAGATCAATCGTAAAGATTGCTAAACAAATCAGCGTAATCCCTAAGGCTAATTTTTCACCGAATTGATCGAGACTAATTTGTAATGGCGTTTTCTTTTCCTTTGCTGTATCGAGTAAATTCGCAATTTTTCCGATTTCCGTCTGCATCCCAATTGCCGTAACCATCACGATGCCACGTCCATTGGTCACAAAACTTCCTGAGTACACCATATTTTTCTTATCCGCAATGGTGATATTCTGCTTCCGAATGGGGTCTGTACTTTTTGCCACAGCAATTGATTCGCCTGTAAGAGAGCTTTCGTTGATGTGTAAATTATGGCTTTCTAGTAGTCTTCCATCCGCATTAATATAATCTCCCGCCTCCAACATCAGAAGGTCCCCTACTACAATTTCTTCAGAAGGAATTTCTACTAGTTGATTATGACGCATGACCTTGGCAATGGGAGAGGTCAATGCTTTTAGATTATCTAATGATTGTTCGGCCTTCACATGCTGCACTGTACCTAAAATGGCATTTAAAATAACCACGATCATGATCACAATAGTACTTTCTACTTCTCCTAGTAGAAAGGAAACGAAGGCAGCAACGAGTAAAATGATGACCAATAAATCTTTGAATTGGCCCATAAAAACAGCCAACGTACTTGTCTTTTTCCCTTCCTCTAATACATTATAGCCATAGACTTGTTGCCTCTTTTGGACGTCATCATCAGTCAAACCTTGCGTGGTGACGTTCAATATCTTCATGACTTCAGCAGATGATTGTTGATGATATTCAGTCATTGAGTTCTCCTTCCATTTACAAGATTTGAAAGTCTCCTACTATTTTTCTTAAAAATAATATTCGCTCTTAAAATCTCAAACTCCTCAAATCTGTAAATTCATTAACTACAACAATCTATTCCATAGGTAATTAGAGTATGCTAAGAAACCATAGAGAATTTAATTTTGGGAAGTGTACGAAAATAGATTCATGCAAACCAATTAAAAAGGTATTGGGATGGCTTTCCCAATACCTTTCAGGGCTATCGTTCGATTATGAATGATGATGTGCTGACTGATAATCTACGTGCTGCTCCTGTCCAAGAGGTGCCCTTTTAATAGAAAAGATCGCGCAGCCTAATGCACAAAGAACTAGAATCGTACCAAAGCTAGCTAGGTGCATAACAGAACCTGTCCAAGCAAACATTGCGCCACCAACTGCTGATCCGATAGAAATACCAATTTGCAGGGCAGCTGTATTTAGGCTTTGCTGAATATCCGATGATTGAGGATCCGCCTGAATTAAGTAATTTTGTAATGGCGGTGTCAGTGCCCAGCTCAACGCACCCCATAAAACCGTAAATACTAAAAACAGTGGAAGGGCAATAATTGTATAAGGAATACTAAATAAGACAATGGCAAAGGCTGAGACAATTAAAATAATGGCTTTACTTGTGCCAATTTTATCACTCACCCATCCACCTACAGCATTTCCACTAACAGAGGCAATACCAAAAATTAAGTAACAAATACTAATCCATGAAGCTTTCATATCAAATGCCTCTACTAAAAATGGTGTTAAATAGGCGTAGAGCATGTAATGGCCCGCTAGCATAAATAAGGTAGTTAACTGTGCTGTCAGGATTTTTAAATTCGCCAGCGATTTAATTTGCGCCTTGAGTGGCACTACTTCTCCAATTGGCATTTTTTCAAGTAATAAAGCAATTAATATCATTGAAATCGTTGATAGGATACTAATACCTAAAAATATGGCTCGCCAGCCAAACGCTTCTGTAATAAAAATACCCATTGGCACACCGATCACCAACGCAGAACTTACCCCCATAAAAACAAGCCCCAGTGCTTTAGCACGATGGCGAGGCTCTACGATTTTAGTTGTAATCGTTAATGATAAAACAATCACTAACGCTGTACTCATAGCTGTGAAAATACGTGCGATTAGCACAATGATAAACGTTGTACTAAAGAAGGTCATTAGATTTCCTAACGTAAAAATAAATAAAGAAATAAGGAATAAGCGCTTGCGTTCCACCTTGGCTGTCAAGGATAGTAGGACAGGCGCAGAAATCGCATAAACAAGTGCAAAAATAGTAATTAATTGTCCCGCTGTCGCTAAAGACACATCTAAATCCTCTGCAATATTTGGCAGGATTCCACCAACAATTAATTCAACTAACCCTACTGCAAAGGTAGTCACAGCAAGAATATAAACTCTCCAATTCATCGTAATCTCCCCTTCGATACCGTTCATTTTTGTAGGAGATTGTTTTAAAACAAACTAAAAAAATCCTGACTACAAAAATGAAGCAAAGTTTTGTAGTCAGGATTTTATGGTTCCTGGTAGAGACCCTCAATCCATATTATTGAGGTTATACAGATCAAATATTTACTTTAGCTATAGTAGCACATCAAAATTTCATTGACAATAGCTTTTTTCATAGAATTCATTGCCTCTAAAAATCTTTTTGGCAAGAGAAAATTTCGATTTTCTGCTTATATTTCGACGAATTTGACCATATATATAAACATACAATAACTATTTTACGAGGTGATTGTTTGCGTATAGTAGGATTTGTCTGCTATTTTTTAATACTATTTTATGGCGTAGAATTAGTAGAAGAAGCGTTCACAAATGAAGAACCAGCAATGCAATCGCCCATGAAAAGTAAGCCATCGCCCATCAAGGAAACCGTTGAAAATTCAAGGATTTGTGTCTATTATCCCACTTATAAAAGCTGTACCGATTTACCCCAACAATAAAAAAGAGGCTACTCAATGGAGTGACCTCTTTTTTCATCATTTTGAGCCAATATGAAAATGACTAAATGGATATAGTATTAATTTCGATTCACCATATACAGCATCCTCTGAAATTAAACCATAATGGCGACTGTCACTACTTTTTAGGCGATTGTCACCAAGCACAAAATACATGCCCTCTGGCACTTCTTTTTCATTCACTAATTGTTCCAATGTAAAGTTTTCCGTAATGCGTAATTGATTAGGATCATCCGTTTGACGGTTCACATAATCTTCTTTATATGCTTTGCCATTGACGTACAATACATCATCTTTCATTTCCACTTTATCCCCTGGAAGACCAATGACACGTTTAATATATAACTCATCTTCGACAGGAGATTGGAAAACAATTTGATCAAAACGCTCGATTTTACTTGTTTTGCTTACAATAATAATATCCTTATCGTGATAAGTAGGATACATAGATGCTCCCTGTACTTTAATCGGCGCAAATAAGAATTGCTTACAGCCAAAAACAACAACAGCTGTAATGACAATAATTTTGATGTAGGATAATATTTCTTTTTTAAGATTGGATGTTTTTTCCGCTTGCATGCTCATTCCCCGATACTGTTTTTTTAATAGTATAACATTTTCTCACTATTATTGACGAATGAATCACACAAATTGTTTCCTATTCATAGAAAAATAGACAAGGCTACAAAGTAACATTGTCTAGAAATTGATATTTTACTGTTTCAACGTTATGAATGGTTAGTTTGTGTAGCAGAGTGATGCTGCTCGTTTAATAAATCTACTGCTAATACGATACCCACTGGTAATGCAAATGCTAATAAAATTGTGCCTACAATCATCACAATCACTCCTTTAACCATTTCTAATGTCAGTATACACTTAATTTTCTGATATTTCAAGAAATATCGAAAAATGATGAATAACAGCAAAAAAATCATTCAACTAGGCATGCACCCTACCTGAATGATTTTTTATCCCTTACATAAATAATTTTAAACATAATACTTGTAGGCCTCTTATTGCTGATTGGACTGGATTTTTTCGCACTTTACGTTTAGGTACATAGCTTTGCATGCAATGATTCAGCGCTGTATACCTCAGCACCTGGGTCCTCCCATTCATTCATCTCCCTCCCTTCGTGGCCAAAAAGTTTACAGCTAGTATGCGACATTTGTAAGCAACTTGCTTACTTACTTTTGTAAATGGTTTTTTAAATCTGTTTGTATTTTTTGAAGCTCTGCCTCATTCGGAATATAGTACCAAATGCGGTTAATCCTTTCACCGTCTCCCTGTTCGAACGATAACTGCTCAATATCCTTATCCATTTTTTTATAAATACTTTGCAGCTGAATAAGGTCCTTCACTGAAAAGTTCATGCGAACATTGTCGCCTAGTACATTCAACATATCAGTTGCTTTTAATAATGTTGATGGTGTGGAGGCTTTTTTCATCACCGCTTCAATGATTTGACGTTGTCGAATTTGGCGTCCAAAATCACCGCGAGGATCTTCATAACGAATACGAGAAAAAATAAGGGCCTCATTACCATCTAATGTGATTTCTCCCTTTGGATAATGGTATTCGTCAAAGGTTAAATCCATATCATTATCGATTGTTACGCCACCCAGCGTGTCAATAATTTGTAAAAAGCCCTCCATATTAATAAATACATAATAATCAATGGGTATATCTAAAAAATTTTCGACCGTATCCACAGCCATAGGGACGCCTCCAAAGGCATAGGCATGATTAATCTTATCTACCGTATCATGACCAACGATTTCTGTTCGAGTATCACGGGGTATACTAAGCATTTTCATCGTCTGCTTTTCAGGATTTACAGTGATTACAATCATGGTATCGGAACGTCCACTATCATCTTTACGTTCATCGACCCCAAGCATTAGAACCGAAAAGGGATCTTTTTTAATCACTGTTTTTTCTTCTGGTTGTGCTGCATCTGTTGTTTGAATAAGTGGTGTATTTATTTTATTCATAGTTTTTTGGATGGTAAAGTAGGCAGTACCTATAAAAATTAAAAAAATTGCTAATAGGCTACCAACAATCCACAGCCATAATTTTTTCTTGCTCTTTTTCTCTTTTGAGCGTTTCATGTTTTTTTCCATACATAAGTCCTTTCTTGCTTAACAATTTTGCCCCTCTTTTTGACGTATTAAGTTGGAAAAAAGTTTATCTAGTCTACTTATATGCATAATGAACGAAAAAAAGACGTACACTAGTATTTACTAAATTTACAACATACTATTCCCTCATTTGTCAATTATCTTCCTTTTACATTCATTGCCCTCTATCAAAATGGTGCTATCTTAATTTATTGAAAATTCATTATTGTTGATATATACTATTTTTCAGATACAACGTCTCTATAATAGAAACGTTTTTAGGAGGAATCACTCGATGTTTCAAAAAAGAAGAGAGCAGCTCGTTTCCCGTATGCAGCAACAGTCAATTGATGTAGCAGTGCTAGTGCCAGGGTCAAATATGTATTATTTTACAGGTCTTCAGTTAAAGCAAAGTGAACGCCTAACAGTAGTCGCTATTACTGCTCATCATCAATTATACTTTCTCGTTCCACAAGTAGAATTAACAAAAGTTGACTTGGGTAATGGAGGGACAATCTTATCCTATTCGGATGAGGAAGGACCGTCACAGGCCATCCAGCAACTAAAAAAAGAACTAGGAACAGCGCAGACACTTGCCGTTGAGTTTGACACCATGCACGTGAAGGAACAGAAAGCTATCGAAAACCTTACATATGACACTTTATGTGATATCGGTGAAACCATTCGTGATATACGTATGGAAAAAGATGAACACGAAATAGCCCTCATGCGTCAGGCTGTACAGATCGTCGAAGAAAGTCTTGCAGCCACATTACCGATTATTCAAGCTGGTATTTCAGAGATGGAAGTCGCAGCCCAATTAGAATATGAAATGAGACGACGTGGATCAGAGGGAACACCTTTTGGAACCATTGTTGCTTCTGGTTATCGAGGTGCACTTCCTCATGGTAGAGCGAGCACAAAGAAAATAGAGACAGGTGAATTAATTGTCATAGATTTTGGCGCGATTTATAAGGGCTATGTGGCGGATATGACTAGAACAGTTGCTTTAGGAGAAGTTTCTCCAACGCTCAAAACAATTTATAGCATTGTGAAGCAAGCAAATGAAACAGCCATAGCAGCCATAAAACCAGGTATGACAGCTCATGCCATTGATGATCTGGCAAGAGGCATTATTCGCGATGCCGGCTATGGCAATTATTTCACACACCGACTTGGCCATGGCATTGGTTTAAGTGCACATGAAGAGCCTTATATGATGCAGCGTAATCAGCTAGTGTTAAAGCCAGGCATGGCCTTTACCGTGGAGCCAGGTATCTATGTGCAGGATGTTGGTGGTGTTCGTATCGAGGATAATTTAATCGTCACAGAAAATGGTTACGAAAATTTAATGACCTATTCGAAAGAATTAATCATTTTATAAGGTTGGTGTGTACAATGATCGATATGAGGAAAATACAACAGGATATGCCGCTACTTGAACACTATATTTATCTAAACACAGCTGCTGCATCTGCCATGCCACAGCCAGTAGTGGATGAAATGACTAGCTATCTCCAAAAACAAGCAAGTATTGGTCCCTACTTGCCCTCTTTTCGTCAAGAAACGTATGCGCAAGTAGAGCGTATTCGAAAAAAAGCAGCATTGTTCATCGGCGCAACAAAAGAGGAGATTGCCTTTGTGCCAAACGGTTCAATGGCGATTAATTATGTCGCAGGTGGCTTGCAATGGAAACGGGGAGATGAGGTCATAGTGCTCGACACAGAAATGTTGAGTAACTATGTGCCTTGGCTTGCCCTTCAGCAACAAGGGGTTCAGCTGAAAGTGTTAAAAACCAATGATGAATATATGGTAGATTTATATGCACTTGAGAAACTCATCACACCACAAACAAAATTGATTGCCTTTGCCCATATGTCCAATGCTGCTGGGGCACTCCAGCCTGCCAAAGAAATATGTCAGCTCGCCCAGCAACACCATGTACTCACATTGATGAATGCCAATCAAACACTTGGTTTAACACCAATGAATGTTGCCGAACTTGGCTGTGACTTTCTAGTTGCATGTGGACGAAAATGGCTACGCGGCCCTGAAGGATCAGGTATTTTATACGTACGAGAAGCACTCATTCCAACATTGACACCTATTATGATTGGCTGGGGCAGCACCCAGTGGGATTATCAAAACAATGCCTATTCTTTTGTAGAAACCGCTAAACGTTTTGAACCAGGTTGTCCGATCATTCCAAGTATTTTCGGCTTAGGGGCAGCTATTGATTATGCGAACAATATCGGTATCCATCACATATATGATCGTGTAAAGCAGCTAACAAACTATTTAATTGAACAGCTTGCAACCATTCCAAACATTGTCTTATATGGTCCTCAAAATAGTGCTCATCGATTATCAATTACGCCGTTTAACATTGAAGGGCTGTCACCAGATGAGCTAACCAATGCTTTAGCCGAACATGGGGTCATCATTGAAGCTGGCACATTTATGGCAAATACCATTATGGAACGCAATCAAATTTCTAAAATGGCCCGTTTTTCACCACACTATTTTAATACGTTTGAAGAAATTGACAAGGCCGTATCCATCATGAAAAAAATCCAAGCAAAGGCTCAAGATAGTTAATGTCTATCTTGAGCCTCTTTTTCATGCTTATTCATGATATAATTTAAAGCTGTATTGATCGAAATACCGTTGAATATTCATCGCTCCATATTGAAGAACATTCACCATATCAGGTAACTTCTCCTCTGTTGGCTTACGATAAATAGGGCCAGCAATTGTTAAAGAGGCAATGACTTCTTTTTTACTATTAAAAAGAGGTACACCTAGCCCAAATACTGAATGAGAGTACTCTCCTGTTGAAAAGCACCAGCCTTGCTGTTGTATTTTTTCTAAATCGGCTAACATTTCAGCAGGGTCAGTAATGGTTTCAGGAGTTAATCTTTTCATCCCATGCTCCATAATCTCCTTTTTTCTCTCTTCAGGTAGATAAGCCATGATGACTTTACAAGATGCCCCGATATGTAGTGGTGTCCGCGTGCCAATCGACACTGAAAACTTAATGGTTTGAGAGCTCTCAGCTATTTCTACTGTGACACCATCTGTTCCATCCAGCCATGTTAAAAATACGGATTCTTTGATGGTATCTGCAAGGTTGATCATAATTGGTAAAACAAAGTCAGAAAGATTTAATTTATCTTTAACCATCTGGCCATATTCTAGAAAGCGAAGCCCTAATTCATATTTTTTTGTCTCAGGATTTTGAATAAGAAAGCCTTGTTTTTCGAAGGTTGCTAAAATCCGATAAATAATAGAGTGACTAATATCCATCTCTTTTGCTAGCTCACGAACACCCCATGTAGGATTTTCCTTATTAAAATATTTCAGTACCTCCAATGAGTTATCTAATGTTTTTAATGTCATTTCACACCTCAAATGTCTCTATAATAGAACCGTATTTTGATTATAAAATGAAGACGGACAATTTTCAATAAATTCAACTATTTTACAATTAGATTTTAAATGAACTATTTCATTTCAAGCAGTTCCTATGGACATTCTATCATGCAAAAAAGGAAGGCTATCCGCCAGATTCCTCTTTTTATCCGTCACATTTTGAGTTTTATCCACCAGTTTGGGCATTCTATCCACTTAGAGACATTCTATCACGCAAAAAAGGAAGGCTATCCGCCTGAATCCTCTTTTTATCCGTCACATTTTGAGTTTTATCCACCAGTTTGGACATTCTATCCACTTAGAGACATTCTATCACGCAAAAAAGGAAGGCTATCCGCCAGATTCCTATTTTTATCCGTCACATTTTGAGTTTTATCCACCAGTTTACGTACCCAATCCGCCTCAACAATGAAAAATCAACCCACCTCTTAAAAGGTAGGTTGATTTTTTTACATGGTTATTTCTGCTGGATACCCTGTACTAATTTTTCTTGAATCCGCAAGTATTGGGCAATTTCCTCATCATCTAATACTTCAAAAAGCTGTACAAAGACCTCTTTTCCGATAGATTGAGCCTTTGCTAAAGCGCTTTGACCCTCGTCTGTAATTTGTAAGCGAATGGTGCGACGGTCGGATGGATCATATAGTCTTTCTGCTAATCCAAGCTTGACCAGCTTTTCGGCAATGCTCGTCATAGCACCTTTTGTATAGCCGATTGTCTCAGCTAATTCGGCTTGTTTTTGAGGGCCTTTGACATGTAGCTCATTTAAAACTAAAATTGGTGAAATTCCTAAAGGATATGGGAACGCTTTTGTAAAACGTATAATATTCGCATTGTTCACCTGTTCAATCATATGAATCAGTTTAAAAATATTTGTCTGTTTCAAAAAAATCCTCCTCAAACGCTGAGAATTAATGAAGCATTAGTGAGCCTCCATCCACCATAATCGTTTGACCTGTAATGTATTGAGAATCGTCAGAAGCTAAGAAAACAGCTACTCGACCAATATCTTGCTCAATATCACCAAAACGGCCTAACGGGATTTTACTTCTCACCGCTTCATAATACTCTGGCTGTGCTTTTGCCCATGCTTGTACACCTGGTGAATCAGCAAGCGGACTAATGATATTGACATTAATACCAAAACGTCCCCATTCATTTGCGGCAACACGGGAAATACCACGAATGGCTTCCTTGGCAGCGGCATAAGCAGCCTGTGTTTCATGACCTTGAATGCCTGCTCCAGATGCAAAGTTAATAATATTACCCTTAGTTTCTTTTAAATGCGGTAGGGCTGCTTGCATTAAATAGAAGGTTGGATAAAAACCTGTTCCAAATGACAAATCAAGATCTGCTTGTGTAGTTTCTTCTATTGTAACTTGTTTAGCAGCATGAGCGTTATTAACTAGCACATCTAGTTTACCGTATTTTTCTACGACTGTATCAATAATTTTTGGTAATTGGTCGCGTTCCATTAGATTAGCCTGTAAAAACATAGACTTCGGAGACATTTCTTGTAATTCTTTTGCCATTGCCTCGCCTGCTTCTGCATTTAAGTCAACAATTGTAACAATCGCTCCTTCCTTTACCATAGCTTTTGCCATTCCACTACCAATACCACCTGCACCACCAGTAATGATGACCACTTTGTTTTGTAGTTTACCCATTGCAACAACATCTCCTTCTTGTTTATCTGTTAATAGTTTAACATTAAACTATTTAATTTTAAACTAAATTGTTTCCGATAAAAGAGCCTATTCTGGAGAAGGGTTCATCCAAAATAAGCTTTTCTAAAATTGATCTTTCTACATGTTTGTGCCGATTACTCTTTTCCTTCGCTCTATTTCTGATTTGATATTACACCAAATGTAGACCCTTTAATGTAGGTTTGTCCTTGTAAAGACTGCAATTGCTCTGGAGTACCAGTTACGACAGCCCCAGTTATTTTCACATCACTTTTCTCCAGGGTTCCATTTTCCCCTACTAAAGCTTGATAAACCTGGTTTGTTTTCCAATCAAAGTTCTTGCTTTTACGCAGAAGCTCAATGTTTCGAATAAAGGTCTCAACCTCATCATTTGAAGTGCGTCGGGGTTTTGGTTTGGATTGCTCTGATTGGAAGCCATAAATGTATGGATCATTGGCTGAAATCGTATTCTGTCCTTGTTTAAAAAAATCTAGTGTATCATCTGTATAGGCATCCACCCACCACCAATCTACTTGTACTTCAGAAGGTAGCTTGCTTTTAATTTCCCTAAAACTATAGGCATCATTAAAGGAAATAGCTAATTCTACTAAAGTATTTTTCTCCAATTGATGCAGTTCACTAATATTATCTTGATAATGGTCGTAGGAAATCCTTGGATGATAAAAAAACATTTCTCGGTCACCTGTGTAGTCATTAAACCGTTCGAATTGATATGTTTCAGCCAGTGATTCTGAACCTTCTATTTGGATGGGGCTAGAAATGGCCGTTCGTGTAAGCGTTCCAAATAAATTATAATCGCTTTTGATAGGCTTCCAAATATATGGCCGATGCTGCTCTCCAAGCACCTTATAGGTTGTTGTTGTTATTTTCCCTCCCAGCAAATAATCGTCATAAACCTGATTACTAATTTGGACATTGGGCGCACTTATTTCGTTAAATAAATGAATATCATCCATTACTTTTTGCGCACTATTTAACGATAAAGCCCTCAGCCCATACCATAATGCTATTAGCACAATTGGTATAACGACCAATGTAATCCCAATCATTTTGACTGTTGACCAAAACCTTGCCTTTCTCATTATTTTTTTCGTTTGTTTATCATCAAACAAAAATTCATTTTCTTCCTTATTCATCATGAACATCCTCCTTAAATCGTTCAGTAAATTCTTCCCTAGCACGTCTGACATGTGTTTTTAGTGTGTTTTCATTCTTATTCATCAGGGCTGAAATTTCCTTATACGATAATCCCAGCTCATATTTCAGGATTAATAATTCCTGATGTAAAATGGATAGTGTTTCGAGTGTATTGTGGATATCCTTTAATTTTTCTTTCTTTAGCATCTGGATCTCAGGAATATGAATAAATGAAGTCAATTGAACTTCCTCTAATTCTGTTGTGGGATGACGTGTTTCTTTTCTCTTGAGATCATAAAATTGATTGGTTGCTACACGATATAACCAGCTCATTACTTTGTCTGACTGAATTCCATTTTTATGTAATAAAAATTTATAACATGTATCTTGGACGATATCTTCTGCATCCTCATGGGCTAATCCCCGTTTTCTCAAATAACGATATAGCAGCGTTCCCGCCTGCTGTAGAAATGCATTCATTGATTGCTTTACCATGTCCACCTCCCTTCTGCCTATACAACGCAGAACTCCATGAAAAGTTTACATATTACAAAAAGTTCCCATTAAATATTTTAGTTTAATGAAAACCAACAACATTTATTTTCAAATACATACAAGCATCTTTTTAATTTGACAAGAATATACTGTAGCAGCTAGCTAAAATCACTTTCAAGAAAGGAGTTGTGGATAATGGGTGCTAAATGGATAAAGGTTTCAGTCTTTTATTTATTGATTGTTTTTGCTTTTGGCCTGTTTATGCATTATACGGTTCAACTTCAATGGAAAGCGACACATGCTCATATTGGTGTGGTAGGTTGGCTGACTACTGGATTCATTGGTTTAATTTATTCGACTTATAAAAATGCTGCGGAGACAGGTCTCGCCAAAGCACAGTTCTGGCTTTACAATCTCGGTTTACCCTTCCTTTTTGTTGGCATGATGATGGTGTATTGGGATGTACCACGCTGGTTATTTGAGCTTTTCGTGTCTGGTGGTGGAATTGCTGTAGCGCTGTCTGTCCTGTTATTCTTTATCAATGTCTTCAAATATGTAAGATAAATAGAAAAGCCCCGCTTCACAGTTGAAGTGGGGCTTTTAAGCTATTATTGTATGGAGTTCGCCTGCATTTGATACATCTTGTCATAAATTCCGCCAAGCGCTAGCAGTTCATCATGCGTGCCGTTTTCTACAATTTTTCCTCGATCAAGTACAAGAATACGATCTGCATTTTTAATGGTAGAAAGTCGATGGGCAATAATAAACGTTGTTCGTCCTTTTTTCAGGACATCCATCGCATGCTGAATAATTTCTTCCGTTTCCGTATCAATATTCGATGTCGCTTCATCCAATATTAAAATGGCTGGATCAAACGCCAGGGCGCGTGCAAATGAAATCAACTGACGTTGTCCTGAAGATAATGTGCTGCCCTTCTCAATAACTGGCTCCTCATAGCCATTTGGTAAATTAGCTAAAACACGTTCCCCCCCGACAGCATTTAAGGAAGCTTCTATTTTCTCGTGAGAGATGCGCGGATTGTTTAAGCTAACATTGGATGCAATCGTACCCGTAAATAAGTAAGGGTCCTGTAGCACAATACCCATATGTTCACGCATCGTTTGACGTGGAACAGAAGTAATATCAATGCCATCAATAGTTATCTTGCCTTTTGATGGGTCGTAGAAGCGGAATAACAAGTTCATAATGGAACTTTTCCCTGAACCTGTATGACCAACTAAGGCAATTGTTTCACCTTGATGTGCTTCAAATGACAGGTTTTTCAGCACATAGTCATTATCTTTATAGGCAAAGGAAACATCTTCGAAAACCACATTTCCTTTATATCGTGGGATGCTCTTTTCAGAAACAGGCTCACCATTCGTATCTAGCACCTCAAAGACACGTTTACCTGCAATGAGTGAACGCTCAAGCTGTGAAAACTGGTTCACAATATTCGTGATCGGATTAAATAGCTTTGTTAAGTAATCAACAAATGCATACAATGTCCCTGCTGTAATCACTTCAGTTGCTGTGAATGAGCGTGTACCAAAGTAGAAAATAAAGACCGTAAACATGATAAGTCTTAGCGTATTCACAAGGTTAAAGGATGTAGCTGAATCTAGCACCAGCAGCTTACGTTCATACGCATAATGCTCATTATTCATGTCATCAAATTCCTTCGTCATTTGCTGCTCACGACGGAACGCCTGAATAATTGTCATGCCCTGAATAGATTCGTTAATCATGGCATTAATATCTGCAATTTTTGTACGAATGACATCGTTATATTTAGAGGCAAATTTTCGATATAAAATCATCCACACATAAACAATTGGAATCATGGTTAAAGCAAGCATTGCCATTTTCCAATTTAAAATAAAGAGCGCTATATACACCCCAAAAATAGAAATGAAGCTCGTCACAAAATTGGATAGTACCTGTACATATAAATTCCGAACTGCCTCTGTATCATTTGTTACTCGCGCAACAATTTTACCTGCTGGTAAATTGTCAAAGTATTGGATTGGTAAAGTTTGAATATGTTCAAAGACATCTTTACGTAATTTTTGGATGACGCGGTTCGCGCCAATTTGTAAATAAATATACATAAAATAACGTAATATGGCTGTTGCAATGGCTAATAGTAAATAAACAATGAGCAACCATGTAATCGGTTTGATTTCTATATGACCGATTGTCATGTAATTATCAATAATATGTTTCGCAATAAACGGTCCAACAAGCTCCGTGAATACGGCAATTGTTAGGAAGAATAAGCCTAATAGTATCGGCTTTTTAAAATACATCGCATAGCGCATTAAACGTTGACTCGTACTCATGAGGCACCTCCTTCTAGCTGCTGACGGTCAAATTGCTCTTTATACCATCCTTGTTGCGCAAGAAGTTCCTCATGTGTTCCCTGCTCTACAATTTGCCCATCATCCAGTACGATGATGACATCGGCATGCTGAATACCAGACAAGCGATGTGTCGTAATAATCGTCGTTTTACCTTGACGTTCACGCTGAATATTTTCAATAATTCTTGCCTCTGTCTTCGCGTCGACAGCGGAGAGTGAATCATCCAGCATTAAAATTTCAGGATCTTTAATTAAAGCACGAGCAATAGATACACGTTGTTTTTGACCACCTGAAAGAGAGACGCCCTTTTCTCCAACAAGTGTTTCAAGGCCCATTGGTAGATTGTCTAAATCCTTTTCAAAATACGCGGCACGTATCGCCTGCTGCAACTCTGCTTGTGTTGCATCTTCTTTCCCAAATAATATATTTTCACGAATAGTTCGTGAGAATAACACATGATCTTGTGGCACATAACCAATCCAATCGAGGATCTGCTCCTTCGTTTGAGCGGTAATATCGATACCGTCAATGGAAAGCTGTCCCTGACCGATTGGGTATTCTCGCAATAATTGGCGTAGGAAGGTTGTTTTACCTGCTCCCGTTTTACCAACAATGCCAAGCGTTTGGCCTTTTTTCAAGGAAAGTGAAATCTGCTGTAGGTTTTTCACCTGACTCATCGGATATTGGAATGTTAAGGCATCAAAGCCAATCGCATTTGGTGTCGCAATCATTTGTGGATTCGGAATATTTTGAACATCTGCCTCGTAGTTCAATGTTTCCTGCACGCGATCTAGTGAGGCATTCCCCTGCTGCATAACATTGATGAGCTCACCAATTGCAAATATTGGCCAAACAGCCAATCCTAAATAAACATTAAACGTGACCAGTTGCCCAACCGTCATCGCCTCAGTTGCCACTAAATGAGCCCCGTAACCAAGTGCTACAACATAGCTAATGCCTGTTCCGACTTTTGTAATCGGGCCAAATAAAGCATTGATTTTCGCTGTATGAATATTTTTCGCATACACAACTTCACTCATATCTGCAAAATTAGCCTCATCCTTTTTTTCCTGCACATAGGCACGCACCACTCGCACTCCTGCTACAGATTCTAGCACACTATCATTTAGTTCCCCAAAAGCATCTTGTGCCTTCATATATCGCTCATGAACAATTTTCCCTAAATATTGAATGAGGATCGCCATAATAGGAACTGGTAACATAGCAAAAAATGTAAGCTTCCACGAAATCATATAGCCCATCGCAAAAATGATAAAGCCCATATAAATCGTTGAATCAATCAACGTCATAATGCCAAAACCTGCTGTCGTGGATACGGCATTCAAGTCATTTGTTGCACGCGCCATCAGGTCACCGGTACGGTTTTTTTCATAAAATGTTGGGGTCATACGTAAAAAATGCTGCATTAAATTACGACGTAAAATTTTCTCAAGGTTGATAGCTCCTTCAAATAGTCGGAATTGCCACACAAAATTTAATAAATAGCCCCCAATAATAATCCCAATAAAAATCAAGACATATTTTGTTAAAATAGCTGGTGTCATTTCTCCTGCAGTCAATAGATCTATAATAGAACCGAGTAAATAGGGAGGGACAACCTCTAATCCACTGGCAACCATTAGTAGAACAATGGCCACCGTATATTGCTTCCAGTATTTTTTAAAGAACCAGCCTAATTTACTTAACACATCAAACATACATCATAACCTTCTTTCCTCCGTGCTGTTGTGGATGACTACCCACTTTCTAGAAATTCCTTTTTGAAAATCATTCTTCTAACTGTTTTTGTCATATACATACACTCCTTTTTTGTTTGCACTACAACCTTTTTTGCACAAAAAAAGACACATACCCTAAAAGAGTAAGTGTCTCTTATAAAAGGCAGGATAATTCCATACCTAGTTCTGCAATAGTAAATAAAGCGTTAGGCACGGACAATGTATGTAACTGTGATTGAATTTGATACTGATAAAATTAACATTGTCATGCCCTCCTTTAGTTTATTTGTTATAGTGTTCTTGAAGATTATCACACTATAGAAATATTTGTCAACTATCACCCTGTTATTTTTTATCATTTTCAGGAAATAGTTAGCGCTTTAAAGCATTGAAATGCTCTAAGGAATCAAGGGGAGAACATGCTTAAAATTACAGAGTTGTCTATAACCTTACAATAATTCTACGGCACAAACATTAACCTAAAGACTGAAATCCAAGGCTAGAGATTTTGATACCCAGTAGTAGACAAGAGAATATTCTTTTTGCGTCTGTTGCACTCCTTCCATATGCTTATCTCATCATCTTTATTTAGTTAATTATTATTTAGTTATTTATTATTTAGTAGTGTCGGGTTTTCCGTCAACGGCTTCACATAAGAGGAACAAAGAATTGTCCTTATAATAAAAGATATTTCATTTTCCACATATAATATTTCGAAATATTATTTCATGCGCATCTATAACTTTCTATACATTATATACATTTTAACAATCGATTTTGGGACATAACTTGAATTGAAATATTTCTAAAATTTTTGTCTCATGATACACTTTCATTATAGTCATTTTCAGTAAGGGGTTTTTATGTTGAGGTCATTTCTAGCCGTGGGAATTGGTGGAATTCTTGGTGCCATCTGTCGATATAGTCTGAGTCTCGCCGTTCCCAATACAGAAATATTTCCATTCACAACACTGTTTATTAATTTACTGGGCTGCTTTTGCTTAGCATGGCTTTTTACTTCATTTATAAAACGCACACCTATTGTACTAGGAGTAGGTACAGGGTTTTGTGGAGCTTTTACTACCTTTTCGACATTTTCCTTAGAGACACTATTACTCCTAGAAAATAGCGAGTGGCTACAGGCTGTACTCTATGTTACAGTGAGTGTTTTAGGTGGATTAGTTTGCACATGGCTGGGAATACGACTTGCTAGGGGGCGTATTGCATGATTTTAGTTGGAATTGGTGGATTTTTTGGCGCTCTTTCTAGATTTTATTTAGGAAAATTACTTGTACATCCCTATCCATGGGCGACTTTTATGATTAATTGTACAGGCTCCTTTGCGCTTGGTTTCTTATTTGCCCTACATCTTAGTGATTGGTTATGGCAATTAATGGGCATAGGTTTTTTAGGAGCCTACACAACTTTTTCTACTTTTGGATTTGAATGTCTACAGCTTATAGAACAACAAAAATGGAGACAAGCCATTAGCTATATTGCCAGTACCTTGCTAATTGGCGTACTTTGTGCAGCTATTGGTTATCTAGTCGTATAAAAGAGGGTGAACTAGTGACACAGCCGTCAAAAGAGTTATTGGAGGAATTAGAAGTTGAAATAGAGCAAACGCTCTATGCATTGATTGACCTAGAATTAGAGGAAAATTACGCTACCATGAATACACAATTTGCGCAATTACTTGCCAAGGTTCAGACAGCCCAGTTAATTAATTACAAGCTGGATGTTCTCGTTGAACCTCAAGCTTTTGCAACTGAAACTTGTATTCTTTTACAGAGCCTCATAGAAGCAAAGGCGAGACCAAATAAAAGGCATAAACTGTTAACACATCGCATGATTTTGAAGATATGGTTACGAAAAAATCAACGATTCATGAGGGAATTTCTACCTCAAATGTTTTAGGCGCCACTTGAAATTGCCAGGGCGCCTTTTTTAAATTTGAAGTTTTTGCAACACTTCTTTTATTTTCCCCTCACTGTCAGATCAAATGTTGGTTTGAATATAAGATGATTATTCATAGCGTTGACTTCAGTAGAAGAACATTCTATTACAACATCGGAAAGACAAGAGACATATTTGGAACCTTTCCTTTTAAATGCAATATACATTAACCTAGGAATACGCCATTTTACACCTAAAATAAGCATTTTTTATATATAAAAAGGAGACGACATCTAAAAAATTAGATGTCGTTTTAATTTTCCCATATTAAATTTTTGGATTTTGATTAATTTATCTTTACCAGTTATTTTGGGGTATGGCAAGAACTTTTTCTATTTTGAGCAACTCACAAACTTGAATATAACCGTATCTTTTACGAAGAAAATAACTCTTTCGGATAACCCCTTCGTTAGATAAGTTTTTATTCTACTCCCTGTAAAATAGCCTTTAGTAAACCTGGAAAACGAGTATTTAAATCGTCATATCTAATTGAAATGAACCGTTGAGTTCCTTCTATTCTTGTGTTTATAACCCCTGACTCTCTAAGCACCTTAAAGTGATGCGAGAGGGTTGATTTTGCAACAGGAATTTCAAGATTACTACAAGATTGTTCCCCATTTGCAGCTAAACTCTTAATTATATCTAGCCTTATTTGATCACTAAGTGCATAAAGTACAGTTGATAGATTGATTTCATTAAAACTTGGATGGTAAAGCGTTCTCATATTAGTCACCTACCTAAAAATAATTATTAATTTAATAATTGCAATATATCATAGTTGGTGATATATTTCTATTGTTCGATTATATTCGAACAATAGAAATATAGGAGATTTGCTATGAAAAAAATATTAACTTTATTTTTCTTTATCATGTTTATTATCGGAACTGACACGTTTATTGTCTCTCCTTTATTACCAACACTACGTGATGTTTTTGACATTTCTATTGAAAAGTCAGGTTGGATTGTATCTGCCTATGCTTTGGGATATGCATTATTTGCGTTAATTTCTGGACCTCTTTCAGATAGCTGGAATCGCAAAAAAGTGATGCTGGTTGGCATACTTAGTTTTGGTATATTCACCTTGCTATGTGGGTATGCTACGGGCTTTTGGAGTATGTTTTTATTTCGATTTTTAGCAGGGGTTAGTGCTGCGTTTACTTCGCCTCAAGTCTGGGCAGCTATTCCCCAGTTAGTTCCATCTAACAAAATACTAAAAGCTATGGGTATAGCCACTGCAGGACTAGCTGTTTCTCAAATGTTAGGTGTGCCAATCGGTAGTTATCTAGCTACTTTCGGTTGGCCAACCCCGTTTATCATTATTGGAATTTGCTCTTTCTTTCTAGCCATTCTTATTGCGGTTTTATTGCCATCTATGCCATCAGTTCATTCACACGAGAAAGATTCTTCTATTTTAGGACGTTACCGTGCTCTACTGGGTGAATCAAGATCAAAGTTAGCT
Organism: Lysinibacillus sp. OL1; assembly: GCF_004332175.1. Taxonomy (NCBI): domain Bacteria; kingdom Bacillati; phylum Bacillota; class Bacilli; order Caryophanales; family Bacillaceae; genus Lysinibacillus; species Lysinibacillus sp. OL1. The sequence continues at coordinate 24,134 of NZ_SJDS01000008.1, forward strand.
TTTCTCGGCTACTTTATTTTTCAACTAGGAAATTTTGCTGCATTCTCCTTTATCGGCACATGGCTTTCTGACAAATTTCAGCTCAGCATAGCAAGTATTGGAACTGTGTTTTTATTCCTTGGCTTAGGTAATACAATTAGCAGTTTCTTTGGAAGTAGCTTGGTTAAAAAAATGGGTATAAAAACCTCTCTCTCTTTTGGAGTAATGCTACTCGTTTTGCTTTATCTAGTCCTTCCTTTTTTACCAGGTTTACCATATATTAAAGCTGCTTATTTTTTAATTTTTCTGTGCGTAGGAATTGTTTTTCCACTTATGATGAGTTTATTGCAAACACTCTCTTTTACAGCACGCGGAACGATCGCATCACTTGCAAATGCATCAATGTATTTCGGCACAACGTTAGGATCGTTTGTAGCTGGAATGCTTTACGCAAACATCGGCGGTTTTATTGCTGTTAGTATCTTTACAGGAATTTGTTTTACTTTTTCATTGATTTTATTCATAAAAAGTGGAGTTCTACCTACTAATCAGCAAATCAATTCAAAAAATACAACTGCTTAAAAATTTATCATGCCGATACTTACTAGGATTAATAATTTACCCTATATATCTAGTTGCTGAAAATCATGCAGTTAAAATACTAATACTAAAAAGCCAACTACTTAAAGTACAAGTAGCTGACTTTTTAGTGTCTGAAATATGTTTTTTATGAGTAACTCAATATTTTGCAGTTAGGGGATGCTTATCTTGATTACGTTTATCAAGATTAATTCTTTATAAAATTGAATGCCTACTTTTCTTGTTTCGCTTCACTTTCTTTTTCTTTTATATAAAAAATTAGCACTATGTTAAAATCTAAAAGCTACTCCAAAGATAACATCCTTGAAGTAGCTCTTTATTATAACTTTCTATACTTTTCGGGTACTCTGGAAGTAAAAATAGGAACTTCTTTTCTGATTTGTGGTACTTTTTCTAAATTCAATATAGCCCGTATACCTCCAACCTCTTGATCTAATTTCTGAACGATATCTCCCCAAGGGTCTATAATTTGCGAGTTACCTGCAAATATTTCTCCTAGATTTGTCCCAGTTACATTTGATCCAACAACAAACATTTGGTTCTCAATTGCACGTGCACGAAGTAAGGTATTCCAATGTGTTTCTCTTACTAATGGCCATTCTGCTACGACGTGTAGTACTTGAATACCTTGTAATGCTAAGTCACGAATAATTTCAGGAAATCTTAAATCATAACAAGTTATTACGCCCATCTTCACTCCTTCAAGCTCAAATACTTCAACTTGATTTAGTCCACCTGTTAAAAAATTTGGCTCATCTAACATCGGAACAAGGTGTATCTTATCATACGTATGAACAATTTCACCCTTTCGATTTACAACAATTGCTCGATTAAAGATATCTCGACCTTCTAAAAAAGCAATTGAGCCCCCCACCAAATTTACATTAAACTTCTTAGCAAGTAATTGTAAAAATTCAATAGATTGATTGCCATCCACACTACATATTTCTTTTAATTCTTTCAATGCATAGCCCGTCGACCACATTTCTGGAAGAACTACAATATCTAAGTCCTCATAGTAGTTAACTTCTAACCACTGTTCAATGATATTTCTATTCTTTTCTGGGTTTCCTACTTCTAGCTCCATTTGAAATACTAAGTAATTCATATAGCTCACTCCTCAAGTCTATTTAGTAATGAAATATCTGGTTTCACTAACAACCATAAGATAGCTGCAATGAATACAGGAATTACAGTCATTCCTAATGTGATATTCCAGCCAAAATTTTCTGCTAACCAACCACATAACAATGGTGATACAAATGCTCCTAAATTTCCCCACAAATTCATCCAACCCGAAACAGAGCCTGAAAAGTTTCTTCCTAAGTCTGTAGCAGAGGCCCATGAACATACTACAGTGAAACCTAGTGATCCCAAGCACAATGATAGCCAGAATACATTCATATAAGGTGATACTGTCATAACAGCAAAGTACATTGAAATAATAAATACTATTAAACCTGATATAGCTAAAAAGGATCTTGATATTTGCTTTGAAAAACCTTTACGTACTAGGTAGTCAGAAAGAATACCACCAGTCATTACAGTTATCAATATAGCTAGCCAAGGTAGGCTCGCAGCAAATCCCATTTTACTTAGTGAAAATCCTCTATCTTCTAATAAGTAAGTAGGTAACCAAACTAAAAAGAACGTAATGATATACAAAACAACAAAATATTGCAGACCTATTGCCCAAAATCTATAATTTTTCAAAAATGTATTCCAAGGTGCTCTAGCTTTAGCCGTATTAACAATTTCTCTGCCTTCTAATATATATTCTTTTTCTTTTTCGTTAACCAATTTATGAATCTCTGGATAGTCTCTAGCTATAACCCACCATACGGCAGCTATAATAATTCCTAACAATCCAAAAATGTAAAACACAGCTTGCCAACCAAAATATTGATAGATATAAACGGTGACGATTGGAGCTATAACTGGTCCAAAATAGGAACCTGCTAATAAAGCACTAGATGCTCTTGCCTTTTCATCTCGTCTAAACCAATTTGTATTAAATACAGCGTTTGCCGGAAACATGGGTCCTTCTCCTACTCCAAATAAGAATCTCACTGCATACAGTAGACCATGAGATTTAACTAATCCAGTTAAACCAGTAAATACTGACCACCATACTAATGCAAAAGTGACCATTTTTCTTGGACCGAATTTTTCCGCCAATAAGCCCGCCGGAATTTGAACTAACGCGTAACCTAATGAGAATAATGATGCAAGCATCCCGAACTGAACTTTATCTAGACCTAAATCATCCATCATTGGCTTTGCTATTATTGATATGTTTGACCTATCCATGTAAGCGATTACACCGATGATAAAGAAAAAGAATGCTAGTCCCCATCTAACCTTTGTTGGTTTTTCTTTCAAAAAAGCGCCCCCTTACTTAATTGACAATAGTATAATGATGTTTTATTTTCCTGTTTAGCTTTGGCTGTTCAACTTCATATTCAAATTTTTCACCAAAGACAAAACCATTTTTTGTAGGTACAGTACCTGAATAAATCACGGTATGTTCTAAATCTATCTCCCCCAGCTTGTTCAGTTTTTCTAATAAAATATCCACCTCTAAAAGTGCTTCCAAAGTGTCTTCTTGATATAAAAACCTTTCACTATTAGAAGTAACATACGATCGCAAAATGATAGTATCCCAATCTTCTATTAAGTCCTTCAGTCTCCAAAAATCGGATGCTAGAGGTTTATCACATACTAATTTAGACTTTAAAATATTATCTTTTTCAACCTCTCTATCCGTATGATCACTGCCTAGAGTAAACAACCATTCTTGTCCATCATGGAATAATACATATTCAGCCTCTCCAGAAGAAAATTTGCTACCATGACATTCATTAGAAAAGTTAAGTTGTTCAATATTTTGTGGATATATCATAGGAACACTTGGTGGGGGTGCAATTCCCAATTCTTTTAATTCATCTATGTGTTCTTGGATTTTATCGACATTCCTTCCACCATAACCCACTACAATTACTTTTTTAATGTCAATTTCATGTTTTCTCACCTCACTATTGATAAGGTGTAAATTGATTGTTTTCTTCATTTAAATTGCTCCTTAATTGATTAATCACTTCTTTTTTAGTATTTTCAACGTGGCTATTTGATGCTAATAAAAGTTGATTTATATCTTGTGATTTTAAAGCTTTTATAATTTCTTTATGTTCAGTAATTGTTTCTTCAATACGTGATTTTTCAGTAATGGCTTTTAACCCAAACCATCTTATCTTATCGCCAATTTCCTCAAACCACTTTTCTATTTGCTCATTTTTAGTTAATGATACGATTTGAGCATGGAACTCCTTATCCAACTCAATAAATTTTTGCTGATCTGTTCTATTATTTTCTTGTTCTTTAACATACTCCTCTAAAGTATTTATTTGTTCTAAAGTAATCGTCCCACATATTTTTTCAAGTGCAAAACGGTCAAAAATCATCCTTATTTCCATTACTTCAATAACATCTTCTTCTGTAATTTCTTTTATAAAAGTACCTACTCGTGGCTTTGAAACTATCCATTTTTCCCTTTCTAGCAACGACAGAGATTCTCTTATAGGCGTTCTGCTTATTCCTAATTTTTCACTCAATTCTCTCTCATAGATTGCTTGTCCTGGCAATAATTCATAGTTCAAAATGGATTTCTTAATTTCCTTAAAAGCTATATCTCTAAGTGCCATACCTGTCTCTATTTTTTTCATTGGAAGCCCCCCTCGTGGTATGTGGTATACCAGAGATTTTACAACAATTCTAAAGTTCAGTCAATTTTAAATTGATATTTTATATTTTAGTTGTATTTTGCTCTATTGCGACCTTACCTTCCCAAAATCGAAAAGAATTTTTTTACGTAGTAATATATATAAAAAAACGCCATTACAATATTTCAATTGTTAATGGCGTTTTATCATACATCTTTTTTTATTTTTAAATCTATTTGATAACAAAATGCAAAAAATAATTACTGCAAATATTTAAGTACTATATTAATTTAGGGAATTTTATTTTCAACTAATTTCCATACACTTTCAAAACTCTCCTTATAAAACTCATTATCCCAGCGATCTGCAAAATATGGATTATGGAAATATACAAATGCTGTAATAATGGCAGATCCTGCTTCTTTTAATCCACTAATGGATTCTGCTTTTTGTGCTAATACTTTTAAATGCTCTTTAACAAGGATTTGAGTGCCTTCTAAGTAATCCGTATATAACCTAAACATACGTTCGTCGTCATGATAAAGCTTTTTTTTGGTAGTTGCTAGAAGCCAAAGCCAATCATGAAGTGCAGCAGCAGGACTTAGATCTTTAGGAGCTTCCCATTCTAATAATTCTTTAGAAGTAATTTTTAACCACCTAAGTGCAAGTTGCTGCATTAGGTCCTCTTTATTTTTGTAATGTTTATAAAATGCCGCATGTGTAACTCCAAGTTCTTTTGCAATATCAGAAAGAGTTGTTTTTTGTACACCCTTTCTCATAATAATGTCTTCTGCAACAGAAAAAATCTTCTCTTTTGTTAGTATTGCCATTATGGAACCCCCTAGTTTTACTAAGTTACATTATACAGTATAACAACCAAGTTACAAAATGTTGACTTTGTAACTAAACGATGTATAATAGTGGTGTTGATAGGTTACAAATTAAAATAATCGTAACCTACTTCAACTATTTAAGAGCAAAGGAGTTAATATCATGACAAAAAAAATTATTGAAACACAAGATTTACGAGTTGCACTTGTTACAGGCGGCTCTGGTGGAATTGGACAAGCTGTAGTAAAAAAACTAGCTAAAAATGGATTTGCTGTTGCTGTTCATTATTCTGGTAATAAGCTCAAAGCAGAAACTCTAGTGAATGAGATTGTAAAACAAGGTGGAAAAGCAATTAGTATTGGTGGAGATGTAGCAGATGAAAAAGCTATGCAAAAAGCTTTCGATATAATTGAAGAAAAATTTGGTGGTATTGATGTTGTAATCAATACAGCAGGTATTATGTTACTCGGTTCTATCGCTGAGTTGAACTTAGCCGATTTAGATAAAATGCACCGCACAAATATTCGAGGAGCTTTCGTAATATCCCAACAAGCTGCGCGACGAGTTCGCAAAGGTGGTGCAATTATTAATATTTCTACTTCGGTTACTCGTACACAATTTCCAACATACGGGGCTTACGTAGCAAGTAAAGCAGCGGTTGAATCAATGACAATGATATTGGCACGCGAATTACGTGGTAAAGATATCACCGTTAATGCAGTGGCTCCAGGTCCAACTGCAACATCATTATTTTTAGATGGAAAAGATAAGCAAACAATCGATAATCTTTCTAAAGCAGCACCACTTGAACGTCTTGGTACACCAGAGGACATTGCAGACACAGTAACATATTTAGCAACTTCAGGACGATGGATTAATGGACAAGTTATCTTTTCAAATGGTGGTCTTGCTTAATTTTTCACATTAGGAGGAATAAATAATGAAGAGTGAAGAACAAAAGAAAGTCATAGTTATAACAGGAGCTTCAAGTGGATTTGGTGCTCTAACTGCTAGAACACTTTCAAAAGCTGGACATATTGTCTATGCAGGTATGCGGGAAACAAATGGTCGTAATGCTCATCAAGTAACAGCGGTTATCGATTATTCGACTAAACATATGGTAAATATTAACGCAATTGAAATGGATGTGAATTCACAAAATTCTATTGATTCTGCAGTGAGAGAGATTTTAACAAAACATACTCATATCGACGTCTTAATCCATAATGCTGGACATATGGTTGTTGGTCCAGCAGAAGCGTTTACACCTGAGCAACTAGCCGAAATGTACAATATCAATGTGTTATCGACTCAACGTGTTAATCGTGCTGTGCTCCCTAACATGCGGAAACGTGGTCAAGGTCTAATTATTTGGGTGTCTAGCTCAAGTGTTAAAGGTGGAACACCACCCTACTTGGCCCCTTATTTTGCCGCAAAAGCTGGTATGGACTCATTGGCAGTTTCTTATGCTGCTGAACTTGCCCGATTTGGAATAGAAACTTCAATCGTAGTACCAGGTTCTTTTACTAGTGGAACGAATCATTTTATTAACGCTGGTCAACCACAAGACAAACAAGTACAAGCTGAATACGATGCTAAGTACAATGGTTTAATAGATCAAATAGGCGAAAAGCTAGCTGCTATTTCTCCTGAGGATGCTGATGTATCTATGGTATCTGATGAAATTGCACGTATTGTTTCTCTACCAGAAGGTGAAAGACCATACCGAGTACACATTGATCCAGTGGATGATGGCTCAGAGGAGGTCTCAATTGTTGCTGATCGTGTTAGAACAGAATTCCTCACTAGAATAGGCTTAGATGATCTACTTCAAAAAAACAAGTGAACGAGCTACTTTTTAGAAATGTAGGCCGAAATGAGATAATAGTACCAAGTAATAAGTAGAATAAACCAAAGAACGTTTGCAATACTAACGAGAGAAGGATTACCACCCTTATAATGAATGGTATATATTGAGCTTTTTAATGGTGAGCAACGAACTAGATTTTACAAAAACTGCAGTGAAGGTTTTTATAGAGTACTGCAATTTTAATGTAAAAAAGCATTCCATTATTACTTTAAAAGGGATCATTCGATAGAAAATTTCTATAATTATTATAGAAATTATCAAATAGATAAATGATAAATACTCTTTTACAATAAAGAAGCCTTTATCGAAAGGCAATTTTAAAAAGAAAGGTGTTTTAATGATGCTTAATGAAGTAGCCGGTATTAAAATTCCAGATTCTAAATTAGCAAAAGATGCACAAGATATTTTGAGGGAAAATGGAAATGATTTACTATGGAACCATTCAAATCGTGTATTTTTATTTAGTGCCATTAAGGGAAAAGAAGCAAATAAGAAGTTCGATTTAGAATTACTATATATCAGCGCATTATTCCATGATTTAGGATTAACAAAAGAGTATAGCAGTCCAGATTTACGATTTGAAGTAGATGGTGCAAATGCTGCAAGAAGCTTTTTGCAACAATATCAAGTTCCAGAAGAGTCAATTCGTCTTGTCTGGGATGCAATAGCATTGCATACAACAGTTGGTATTGCAGAACATAAAGAATCTGAAGTATCATTACTGAATTCAGGTATATCTTTAGATGTTATAGGGAAAGGTTTTGAACAATTTCCAGCTGAATTGAGAGAAGAAATTGTACAAGCATTCCCACGTAATAATTTCAAACAAGACATTATTCCAGCTTTTTATGAAGGTTTTAAGCACAAACCCGAAACTACCTATGGTAATATGAATGCTGATGTCGTTAAATTCTTTGAACCGAACTATAAACAAAAAAATTTCTGTGAATGTATATTACATTCACCTTGGAAAAATTAGCAAATCAATATTTAATTTTAAAGGTTTAGAACCTCTTTATAATATCATTTTTAATCACAGGGAGATATAAAAATTCATTTATATGTATCCCTTCTTAATAAGTTATTTAAACATTTAATTAGAAATAGTGCATAACCATTTTATTTAGTTTGTCTAGCTTTTGTCATAATGGCAAGACATACTATTAATTATTGTAGTAAAAGCATATTGGTTAATTTCCAATATATCCACTCAAGTAAAACATTGTAATAATAAAAATGTATTAAGCGGCTTGAGCTTAGAATTCTAAAGGGCTCAAGCCGCTTAATCATTTCTGTTAGCAATAGCGATTAAAACAATGAATATTGTCTTCAATCGCCAGTTTTATCCCTTCATACGACTCGTGCTTATGTAAATAATACTTCTTACACTTCAAAGTGCCCTAAAAGGATTCAATGGTTCCGTTAATAATACATCGACCAACACCTGATATACTTAGTGGCATATTGGCTGTCCACACTTCGCTTAAATTCCTTTGATTTATGTTGATTTTATAAAAAGTTTGATGCTCTCCTGAGTAGTTTTTTTATTTTTTAACCACTCTTTCTGTTGAAGCTCCTCAATTTTTCCAATGGCCCAATGTGTAGAATGTAGAAGGGACATTACTAAACTTGCACTAATTTAATATCCATAATCTTATGAATTGAATTATTTTTGCTTTATTAATTGTTCAACAAGTAGTTGAGATTTTAACCCTTCTAACCCATCCACGAGTGGTTGCTCATCATTTTGAATACAATAAATGAAATGCTTTACAGCATCTTCAAAGCCTCGTTGTTTTAATATTGTATCCCATGAAGAAGAAACGGTTGTAGAAATTACATTTCCTTCTTCGATTTCTGTTGTATTCATGTTTTTTACACGGATAATTGCTCCGTCTGTAATCAATTCTATTTGTTCTAAATTCGTTCCTGCTTTTCTATGCATAGCTGTGGAGAAAGATATATTTTGAGAGGATTCATACATATGCTGCGCATATAAAAGTTGATTTTCATCGTTCGTATGAACAGTTCCATACAACACATTAAGATCTCCATCACCCAGCCAACGTACTGTATCGACTAAGTGGAGATAATCATCTAACATTGTGAACCCATAAGAATAAGGACCCACACTATCTGTTCTGTGCTTTTCAACACGTACCCAAGCTATATTATTTGCTTTTTCCTTTGCTTTTACATACATAGGAGCAAAACGACGATTAAATCCAACCATAAGCTTTCTTCCCAATTTTCCACTTAATTCGACTAATTTTTCTGATTCCGAAATAGATGCTGCCAATGGTTTATCAACATATACATCTATTCCTTTGTAAAGTAGTTCCGAAACCACATTAAAATGTGATTCAGTGGAACTGTGTACAAACACGGCATCACACTCTTGAGCCAATGCTGGTAAGCTATCGAAATCTTTTATACGATACTGATTACAGATTACCTTTCTCTTCTCTCTACTGGGTGAAAATGCACCCGCAAATGTCCAATCTATTTCTTTAGAAAGAATTGGCAAATATGCTTTCTGAGCGATGCCACCCAGTCCTACCATTCCGATTCTAGGTTTCATCGAATTAATCATCCTTTATCATATTTTAATTTGGTATCAAAGCTATTTTAATAATTTTTCAAAGTATACATAACTCTTAATTTGGACCTGAAAATCTTGAAGAGTTTTATACTTATAATCCACACATTTAGAATAGGGCGCAATCCTTAGGTCAGTTGTTTACAATTAGTTTCTACACATCTTCAAAGCTCTCCTTTTAAAACTAATTATTCCTAAGGTCCCAACTTCTGAATAACTGGTTTAGGATCACCTGTATTTAATGAAGAGGGTAACGTTTTACTGTATTTATTTTCGGTCCCTACAGTTCAATTTACACGTAAGTGAAATAGAAAAGATTAAAATCAAATTAATCACGCATGCTATTCCCCAGTTAATTCCCTCTAACAAAATACAAAAGATGGGTATAGCCACTACAGGATTAGCTGTTTCTCAAATGCTAGGTGTGCCAATCGGTAGTTAAGTCGCCGAGTATCTATCGGTTTTGAAACTACATAGATCTGTTTTCCTATCTTGCGAGAAAAGTTATAAAAAAAGAAAGCCTAGTACAATAGAGCCAACTACATAAAGTACAAGTAGTTGGCTTTTTAGTGTCTGAAATTTGTTTTCTATGAGCATGCTAATATTTACCATAATTCTACCTTCCAGCAAGAAAATAAAATCTTAATTTTCTTTCCTAGAAGTAAAATTTTACTTTCTAAGAACAATAAAACTTATTTTTAAAGTGGGAAGCCCTCTTTAAAAATGAGGGCTTTATATGCTAGTACGTATGGTCAATGTTACAGGTGACCGTAACGCTTTTTTAATTTTATAAATTATTTTTCACCTTTTCTCTCTCAATCAACATTGTACCTTTTTCTTTTAGGTTTGTATGGAAAGAGAAAGCTTTTTCAAGAATGTGTGGAGTATGACCACCAACTTTCTCTTTTGCTTCTAAAAAGTAATCACGTAATTGTGGTCTGTACTTAGGATGTGCAATTTCGATAAGCTTTTCTGCTCTTTTCACTGGTGGAAGTCCTCGAAGATCAGCATATCCTTGTTCTGTTACAATTACGTCTACATCGTGCTCTGTATGGTCAACATGAGATACAAAAGGAACGATTGTTGAGATAGCTCCGTCTTTTGCTAGGGAAGAAGTTACAAAAATTGTAATTCTAGCGTTACGTGCAAAGTCCCCAGATCCACCAATTCCATTCATTACTTTTGTTCCGCTAACATGAGTTGAATTTACGTTTCCGTAAATATCTACTTCAATTGCTGTGTTAAATGAAATAACTCCTAGGCGACGAATAATTTCTGGATGGTTAGAAATTTCCTGAGGTCTGAACAAAACTTTATCTTTGTATTTCTCTAAATCTGCAGATAGTGAATCAACACGTTTCTTTGAAAGGGAGAATGATGTACCAGCTGCAAATTTAACTACACCAGCATCTATTAAGTCAAAGATCCCATCCTGTAATACTTCAGAAAAAACCTCGATATCTTTAAATTGAGAATTTTTCATACCATTTAGAACTGCATTAGCAACAGAACCTACTCCAGATTGTAATGGAGCTAATGATTCAGTTAAACGTCCTGCTTTTACTTCACCAGCTAAGAACTCTAATAAATTATTTGCAATTTGCTGTGTTTCTTCATTTGGCTCGAATAATGGTGAAGGAATATCTGGCTGTTCTGATAAAACAATTCCTTTCACTTTATCTGGATCAACCTTAATTCCAATTTCTCCAATTCGATCTGAAACTTTGTACATAGGAATCTCTCTACGCTCACCTTGATTCCCTAGTACAAGGATATCATGAAGTCCCTCGTACGCTTTAGGAGCAGTTGTGTTTAATTCAATGATAACATTTTCAGATTTTTCCACAAAAATAGGTGAATTTCCAACAGAACCAGTTGGAATAATATAACCTTCTTCAGTGATTGCAGCTGCTTCAATAATTGCATAATCAATTTTTCCTAATGACCCTTTTCTTATCTCTTCTGCAGTATGTGATACATGTTGATCAATATAGTATATTTCACCAGTATTGATTTTCTTACGCATTACAGGGTTACCTTGATACGGAACACGTAAGTTAATGATCCCAGCTTCAGCCATTGATTGGTCAGCAGCAGGTCCTAATGAAGCTCCAGTATATAGATTGATTTTGAAGTCTTCTGTCTCACCGCGCTTAGAAAGTGCAAGTGGAAATTCTTTCGGTTCACCAAAAAGTGTAAATCCACTCATTCCAATGTTCATTCCGTCTTCAATCCAAGAAGCTGCCTCCTCCGCAGAAACAACTTTGTCCAAAAACACTTTATTTCTGATAAATTGGCTTAAATCTTTTTCCATTAACAATCACCTCTAAATAGTTATTTAATTTGATAGTAAAAATATCAAAAATGACTATTGCATTCATGATTGTTCTTAATTGTAAAAAGGATTCCATTATTCGTCTATCATATCCTTTCTATGATAATGATAGAAAAAAACTATAATATAAAACTTCGCAAGGAATTAATGTCATCTTTGTTTGTGTGAAAATAAAGCTTTTCGATTTCACGTACTAATAACTTAATATATTCACGTGCTGCATAATTAATAAAACAGTTCTTTTTCATTACGAGATAAACAGTGCTGGTTAAAGTTGGGTTTTCAATTTTTTGAAAAAACAAATCCTCTGTATCATAAAATTCATATAATGTTCGGGATACAATACTACAACCAACTCCACTTCTAACTAAACTCAAGATAGACTTAATACTTGACGTTTCAACAATAGGCTCTATTTGCTTTCCAAGCTCATAGCTAGTTTTATCTATTATTTTTCTACATTGATGCATACTAGGAAATAAAATAAGAGGACTATCTAAAACAGAAGAAAATGAAACTTTTTGTTCATCATTACTTTGATTACCTATTAGATAAAATTCTTCATCATATAATTTAGTCACTTGCAATAAATCATTAGTATTAATTTGGAAATCAATACCGAAATCAGCTCGATTTTCTAAAACAGCCTTTTCCACTTGATCAGTCGTTTGAATGAACACTTTAATGTTAGGATATAACTGGTTAAATAGAATACACAAAGTAGATACTAAATCAGTTATTTCTCCTGGAAGCACAGCGATTCTCAATTCCCCGATTTCTACTTCCGTAAATTCTGTAATTTGTGAAAACAAACTTTGTAAGGAACCTTGAATATTTAATGCTTCTTTTTGTACAATTTCCCCTACTTGTGTAAGTTCAATTTTCTTTCCAATACGGTTAAATAGTGAATATCCAATCTCTTTTTCAAGAATCTTAATTTGATGACTTAATGTGGGTTGAGAGATTCCTAACTTTTCAGCTGCTTTTGTAAAATGTAGTTCTTTACTAACCATTAAAAAATATTCTAAATGGCGTAATTCCATCAATTTCAATCCTTTCTAATTAAACTTTATCTATTTTTACATGTTTTATGGTCAGATAATAATCTGGTATAAAGTAATTTTATTACTAAAAGAATTATTCTACAATATGGTCCGATTATTGAACATGGAGAACAATGTTCTCTTACTCAAAATTGTAAACCGAATAAAGTTTAACACGAAAAAAAGCTAACTACTTATTCTTAAGTAGTTGGCTTTTTTGTTTTATCCTATCATTTTTTATTATAGATACTTGAGAGCATGTTCTACTCTTGTTGTTTTACTATTTATTATCCCCTTATATCAAATAAAAACGAAATAAAATGAATAAATTCTCTAAATATCTCCCTTGGATTAAAGCTGATGGTATAAACCCCACCTAGAACAAACAATTGTGATTGATGTTTTGATTAACTTTTCCAAGGTGAATGTAAAATACATTCACAGAAATTCTTTGGTTTAAAGTTCGGTTTACAGAATTCAACGACATCAGATTTAATATTACCAAAGGTAGTTTCTGGTTTATGCTTAAAACCTTCATAAAAAGCTGGAATAATGTCTTGTTTGAAATTATTACGTGGGAATGCTTGTACAATTTCTTCTCTCAATTCAGCTGGAAATTGTTTAAAACCATCCCCCATAACGTCTAACCCTACACCTGAGTACAATAATGATACTTCAGATTCTTTATGTTCTGCTATTCCAATTGTCGTATGCAATGCTATTGCATCCCAGACAAGACGAATTGACTCTTCTGGAACTTGATATTGTTGCAAAAAGCTTCTTGCAGCATTTGCACCATCTACTTCAAATCGTAAATCTGGACTGCTATACTCTTTTGTTAATCCTAAATCGTGGAATAATGCACTGATATACAGTAACTCTAGATCATAATTCTTTTTTGCCTCTTTTCCCATAATGGCACCAAATAGAAATACACGGTTCGAATGATTCCAAAGTAAATCATTTCCGTAGTCTCTTAAAATATCTCGTGCATCCCTTGCTAAAATAGAATCTGGAATTTTAATACCTGCTACTTCATTAAGCATAATCTAAAACACCTTTCCAATCTAATAGTCCTCATTTTCATAAGGCCATCTTCATTTTAAAAAAGTTTACATCATTTATCTATTAAATCATTTCTATGATAATCATAGTTTTTTTCTATATTAGATATTATTTTTAAAGTAAGGTAATTACATTGGAAACTACTTGTTTTTAGCTATAAATTTTGTATCGTTAATTGATTTTACTTTTCAAAATGTGCTGACCCAAAAAAGTTAGACATATTTAGTTAAGCTACTTCTAAGACCTGAGTTTCGGTACTCCACCTGGCTTAGGTCTTTTAATTTTGCCTTCACTCGTTTGTGATTGTAATAGTGAATATAGTGATGTAATTCCTGTTCATAATGCCATGGATTCAAATTCTTGTAGATACAGGAAAACTCTTTGGAATCCCTCGCATAGCAAAGGGTCTACAAAAGACACAAAAAATTCCCATAAAAGTAAGATTGGAGTCAAACTTTTACAGGGCAGTTCGTTTCGACAATCAACCTATTTTTCCTCTGCATTCTTATAGGAATGTTTAAAAGGAAGCTTCCATCTTAATTTATTATTCACCGATAACATGCGAATCACTACTATAAAAATAACAATGACTGACAATTCAAGCGGGCTGTCCCACCCTAACCATATACAAAGGGCACATACAAATGTGAGGACAGCATGGATTTCTTCTCTTAATGCAAGCGGTGTTCTACCAGCTAACAAATCTCGAACCATCCCTCCACCAACACCAGTAAACATCGACGCTATAATAATGATACCTAGGTCGTGATGTAAGCTTTTTGCTAACAATCCGCCTTGTATTGCGAAAGAAGCTAGGCCAATTGAATCAAAGAAATAGCCCCAGCGGTTCCAATGATGAATCCAGTTCCTTTTGACAAATAAAATGGTCGTCAGCGTGACTAAAACGACTAATAAGGATTGCCGTTCCCATATATCTGACACAGGGATATCCAGTACAACATTGCGGATAATGGAACCACCATAAGACGTTGTCAGACCAAGCACAAATATGCCAATAAAAGAATAGTTGGCCTGTAACGCAACAAATGCTCCACTAATGGCGTAGGCAATAATGCCAATGATATGTAATACTGACCATGTCACATCATCCATCTCCTTTTTACTATACAAAAAAGCCCACCATAAAATAGTTGCGCATTGAGTACGCAAGCTATTTTATGGTGGGCTAATATCCTAGCAGTAGTACCTACTAATTTATCCATCTCACCATTTATCATAAAAAATATAGCTGCTGTGCCATACTAATTGACACAACGACCATAAAATTTCCTAGTTAGAATTGTAATTGATTTTTTTATTAAACTCAATATGAATTTTTGATTATAGCGTTTCATACATGACTTGGCCCATTAAAGAGATGTCATAATCTCCTAATGCAGCTACTTCAGATTGGAAATCAGGTGTATTTAAAATCTCCTTCACCATATCGATGAGCGGTTGATTTTCTGGTGTTTTTAATAACACAATATCGTAACGTTCAGTGACCATCGGTATAAAATCGACCTGAATAAGCTTGGCGATTTTTTCAATGCCAATCCCAACATCTGCACGTCCATTGGCAACTGCAGAGGCGACATCGAGGTGGCTCATTTCTTCATGGGTATAGCCTGCAATCGTGGATGGAGCGATACCGTGAATGCGCAATTGCTCATCTAACAGAGTACGAGCACCTGAGCCTTTCTCACGGTTGATGAATGTGAATGTCTTTGTTTGGAAATCTTCAAATGTGCGTATCTCCAGCGGATTCCCCTTTTGAACATAGAAACCTGCTTTACGTGATACAACATTGATGAGAACAAAGGCATGGCTGACAAAGATTTTTTTTACATAAGGAGTATTATAATCTCCTGTATCCCCATCAAACATATGTAAACTCGCAATATCACAGTCTCCGTGATACAACGCCATTACACCATTAAAACTACCTTCATGTGAGCGTAATACTTTCGTAGATCGTCGTTTCTCGATATATTTTGCTAAAATATCTAATACTAAATCTTGCCCACTCACTATAATTTTCGCGTGATTTTTAGTCGGAGTGGCTATGGAAGCCTGTGCCAAAGCTGGCATACTACCTGTTTTTCGATTTTGTATATAGGTTTGCAAGTCAGCACGATCTACCCGCATTTGTCGCCCTACGCGGAAAACTGGCAAATCACCCTTTTTCACTAAATCATAAATTGTTAATTTTGAAACCTTTAATAATTGTGCAACCTCTTCAATCGTATAGGATTGTTCTTGTGACATGTAAAAGTTCTCCTCCTATAAGCCTCTATTTTACATGGTAACGTATTTATAGCCTTATGAACATCTTGACATTTTCTACCCTTACTAACTTTCTTTTTTATTTATATCTGATTATAATTAGTTATGTCTTGTTATAACGAGTAATAAAAGGAGTATACTCATCGTGAAAAAATATTATCGTTTATTTGCGACACTGTTAGTACTAGTTGGACTATTAGCAGCCTGTGGTAACCAAGAGGCGGCAACAAACGAACCAGTTGAACTAACAATTTCTGCGGCAGCTAGTCTACAGGATGCCTTAGAAGAACTGAAAACAACTTATGAACAACAACACGATACAATCAAAATCCTCTATAACTTTGGAGGTTCAGGTGCTTTACAGCAACAAATTTTACAAGGGGCTCCTGCAGACCTTTTCTTTTCAGCAGCAAAGGATAAATTTGATGCGCTTGTAGAGAAAGAAATGATCGATCAAAAGCTAGGAACGGATCTTTTAGCCAATGATTTAGTATTAATCGTGCCTAAAAGCAATGAAAAGCAAATTCAATCCTTTGAAGATTTACAACAAGCAGGAAAAATTGCACTCGGTACGCCCGAAACGGTTCCTGCCGGACAGTATGGTGTGGACACATTAAAAAATATGCAACTGTGGGATTCACTCGAATCAAAAGTAGTGTATACAAAAGATGTACGTCAAGTACTTACTTATACAGAAACAGAAAATGTGGATGCAGGTATGGTCTATAAAACAGATGCCCTTGTCTCTGATAAGGTCAATGTCGTGGCAACTGCCGATGATGCTATGCACGCACCGATTATTTATCCTGTAGGTGTTCTAAAAGCTAGTAAACATGCACAAGAGGCGGAGGATTTTTATCACTTCTTACAAAGTGATGAAGCTATGGATGTCTTTGAAAAGTATGGATTTAAAGGGGCTCAATAAAAGATGAGTACCGATTTTTGGTCTCCACTTAGGCTTTCGATCGAAATTGCTTTTGTTGCAGGGATCATCGCTATTATAGCAGGTATTTTAATGGGTAAATGGATGGCAACCCATGATTTCAAAGGCAAAATAGTGCTAGAAACGGTATTGCTGTTACCATTGGTATTACCTCCTACAGTAGTCGGTTTCCTGCTTATCGTCATTTTCGGGAAAAATAGTATGTTAGGAGATATCATTATCTGGCTATTCGATCAACCTATCATGTTCACATGGTGGGCGGCCGTCATCGCTTCTACAATCGTTGCCTTTCCATTAATGTATCAATCAGCTAAAACTGGCTTTGCCTCTGTCGATCGAGATATTGAAAATGCAGCACGTGTGGATGGAGCGAATGAATGGCAGGTCTTTCTTTATGTGTCCATTCCCCTTGCATTAAAGGCACTTGTTTCTGGTGGGATTCTAAGCTTCACACGAGCTTTGGGTGAGTTTGGAGCGACACTTATGTTTGCGGGAAATATTCCAGGGAAAACACAAACAACACCGCTAGCAATATATATGGCCATCGATTCTGGAAACATGACCCTTGCCTGGACATGGGTTCTGTGTATGATCGCCATTTCCTTCCTTTTACTTCTTAGTATCCATATCCTGAAAGTATAAAAGAGGTAGTTGGCTCTAGCCAACTACCTCTTTTTGCTTATCCCCCACTGATCGGTGGAATAAAGGCGATTGTGTCGCCAGATTTGACAATCGTCGTATCCGTTGCAAATTCTTCATTAACCGCTGTCATGATCTGTTGTAATGATAGCTGAGGGTAGCGCATTTCCATCCACTCTTTTAACTGCGCAACTGTCACATCTGACAGCTCTACTGATAGCTTTGATTCACCTAGTGCTTCCTGTAGGTGGGCAAATAATAAAATGTTAATCACAGGTTTTCCTCCTCCTGAATGGCTGGTTTCCCTTGCGGATAGGGAACATTTTCTAATTGATCACCAATCCACTCTGTCCCGTCCTCCCAATGTTCTTTTTTCCATATGGGCACGATTTGTTTTATGCGATCAATTGCATATTCATTCGCCATGTAAGCTATTTTACGATGCGGTGATGACACAGCAATCACTACGGCAATATCGGAAATAGCTAAATGACCGACACGATGGGTGATGGCTACTTTTGCTTCTGGCCACTCTTCTTGTATTTCCTTGGCAATCTGTTCAAACATTTTAATCGCCATTGCTGGATAGGCTTGATATTCCAAATGCATCGTTTTTTTACCATTTGTCATTTCACGCACTGTACCGATGAATAATGTGATGGCTCCAGCATTTCGACTAAGGACTTTTTGTCTTACTTCCTCCACATCTATTGGTTGATCGATAACTTCAAATAACGCTGTCGTCATAGTTTTTCCCTCATTTCTGTC
Source organism: Lysinibacillus sp. OL1 (assembly GCF_004332175.1). NCBI lineage: Bacteria > Bacillati > Bacillota > Bacilli > Caryophanales > Bacillaceae > Lysinibacillus > Lysinibacillus sp. OL1. The sequence goes on from NZ_SJDS01000008.1 coordinate 42,811, forward strand.
AACAAAAATTCCATATATTGTGATTCTTCATGAATCGAAAAAGCAGGGATTGCAAGGGATAGATCAAGCGGACAGCTTGGCCAATAAATCACACAGAGGATATTGGTTACTTGCTGTAGTAGTACTTGATCCTGTGCAGTGCGCAGCAGCACAACCTTCGGATAATGTTCATTTTTATACCCTTCAATTAGCATGATATCCAGTGGAAGGGACTCATAAATCGCTAGTATATCAGCCAATTGCCAGCTATTTTGGTGGATACTCATACGTAAAGTACCCGCCCCCTCCACTGCTGTAACAACCGCACCTGCTTGCTCATGCCGACTACTATCCTTGGAAGTTTCGATCGTCGGTACTCCACCATGTCCATGATGCTTAATGGTTCCTACCCTTAGCCCTTCCATTGTAGCCTGCTTGATCAATTGCTCCATCAATGTTGTTTTCCCACTATTTTGATAGCCAACTATCTGTAAGATTTTTCGATATTGTCCCAAGGCCACTCACTTCCTTGCAGATCTTCTAGCAAAAGGACATCCACTTGCATACCCTTTTCATAGCCTCTAGAGCCACCTGGTAAAACAATGAATGCATTGGCTGTCGCTAAAGATGAAACTGCACTCGATTTATCGAACCCAGATGGGACAGTTACGAGCTTCCCTTTTTCATATTCGATACAAGCTCGTACAAAGCGTGTAAAGGGATTTGGCTTTGTAAAATCAGCCCCTAAAATAGCTTGCTCTCTGCGTAAATGTGGTTGAGTATGCCCATATGCAGAACGTATAATCGGACGTACAAATAGCTCAAAGCCAACATAGCAGGCTGAAGGATTACCAGAAAGACCAAATAATAATTTGTCGTTGCGAGCAGCAACCGTTGTCACACTACCTGGACGCATCGCTATTTTATTAAACAATACCTTTGCATCGATCGCCTCATAAATAGCTGGTAAATAATCATAATCACCTACGGAAACGCCACCCGTTGTAATTAAAATATCTACTTCCTGTAAGGCTTTTTCTACGTTTTCAATACATAATGTAAGATCATCGCTCAACTTGCCGAAATATTTCACTTCTGCCCCAGCACGCTCAATTTGCGCCATCATCATATAGGCATTACTATTGCGAATCTTACCTGGCTGTAAAGCTTCACCTGGCTCTAGTAATTCGCTACCAGTGGCAAGCACACCAATAACTGTTTTACGATAAACAGGTACTTGCTCGTAGCCAAAAGTAGCAAGTAAGGCCATCACACCCGGGTTAATATATTGGCCTTGTTCAATGAGGACTGCGCCTTGCTGCACATCTTCCCCTTTATAGGAAATATTAGTACCTGCTTCAAAAGGTCGTTTAATCGACATGTACTTTTGGTGATTTTCTTCGAATGTTTGGGTTAATTCTAGCATGACCACTGCATCACATCCTTGCGGTATCGGGGCCCCGGTCATAATGCGGACTGCTTGATAATCGCCAACTACGTCTTCATAGACATAGCCTGCGCCAATTTCTCCAACGACTTGAAAGCGGACTGGACGCTGTGAAGATGCCTCTTGGCTATCGACGGAACGAATGGCATAGCCATCATACGGTGAACGATCAAAAGCAGGTACATCATGATCGGCTCTAATAGCTTGTGCTATAAAGCGTCCATGTGCTTGCGTTAATGACACATGCTCCTTTTTTGCTTGAAAGGCATAGTCCATTACACGATGAACGGCTTCTGCCACAGGAATTGGTTGTCTTTTTTCTACCATTTGGTACACTCCCTTAACCTAATAAACGATAATAAATGCTTTTGGCTTTCTGTATATCTTGTATACCATGTATCACAACTCGCCCATCTTGGAAAATAACGATTCGGTAATCGTCCGCTTGGCAAGATAGCAAATAAGGATTAACCTGGACTTCTCCGTGGGAACGGAGCTGATTTGCCAGCTGATCAAGCGAATAGTAAATGGGCTTTGGTGGTCGAATTTGTACCGCGTCTCGGCCACAAAGGATCTGTAATTTCGTTTGATTTTCATAGGATAGGTAAGGATAGGTCGGCTTGTCGCCACAAGATGGACAATCACCTTGCCTTATTTTCTCCACATTGATTTCATAGTGTTGATTTTGCCAAACATCAAACGTTAAGTAGCTTTTTCGTAAGGCTTTGTCATCTCCAACAAGCAGCTTGAAAACCTCTGCCACCTGATAAGCAGCAACAATTTGAACTGCTGGACTAATAATGCCAACGGTATCACAAGTCATCCCTGTATGGGGCATCACCTTTAATAAGCAATGCAAACAAGGCGTTTTACCTGGTACAACCGTGTAAGTCGCACCATAACTACCAACACAAGAGCCATATACCCAAGGAATACGATATTTTTGCGCAAGGTCATTCATGACAAAACGAACATCAAAATTATCGGTCGCATCGACCATCACATCAACATCTTCTAGTAATGGTAGCAAGGTCTCTGTACAAGCATCCATAATGCCGACATGAATTTCTACCTCTGTGTTTATTTGTTGGAGACGCTTTTTAGCTGCGATAACTTTGGGCATTTTTTCTTGTGCATCTAGCTCTGTATATAATTGCTGTCTTTGTAAATTACTCCACTCTACATAATCACGATCAATGAGTGTCAGCCTGCCAATACCTGCTCGCACAAGCGCTTCTGCACTAGCACTCCCCAATGCCCCCGCACCTATAATAAGGACGTGTTTTTGCTGAAGGGATTGTTGCCCAGTTTGTCCGATAGGGTGAAATAATTGTTGTCTAGAATATCTATTTTGCATACGTATGTGGCCTTTCTTTCTATGAATTTTCGTTTGACCTTTTCATTTATAGCATTATAATAAAAGCAATGTTTTTTAGCAAAAACGCATTTGAAGGAGGTCTTACTGTGCATCCCACACATCAGCAGCAACCAATTCAAGTTGCCATTTTAACGGTCAGTGATACACGCACAAAGGCAGATGATCATGCTGGTCAGCGTATTCAGTCCTTACTACAAAAAGCTGCATTTGAAGTTATAGACTACCAACTAACAAAGGATGAACCGCTCGATATCGCTCATCATGTTAAAAATTGGTGCAGCGATCCAACAATTAATACCATTATCGTTACTGGTGGAACAGGATTTACACCAAGAGACCAAACCTATGACACCATTCTGCCTCTGTTTGAAAAAGAAATGATGGGGTTTGGTGAATTATTTCGAATGCTCAGCTATGAAGAAATTGGCCCAAAGGCGATGTTTAGTCGTGCCACGGCAGGAAGTCTCCAGCAAACAGCCATTTATGTTTTACCAGGCTCCACAAATGCGGTGACTTTAGCTATGACGAAGCTCATAGTACCTACAGTCCAACATTTTGTTGGTGAGTTGAAGCGCTTATGAAAATTGCAGGTATAGTGTTAGCTGGCGGTCAATCCTCTCGCTATGGACAGCCAAAAATGTTTGAGAAGTTTGCTGGACTGCCATTATATAAACATAGTCTCATAGCCCTGCAAAAAAATCAGCTAAACCCTCTTATTATCGCTACAAATGCGCACTTACAACATCAGTTTGGACAGGAAAATGTCCACTGGGTTATTGAAAAGCAGCCACATCAAGGCCCTCTTTTTGCTTTGCATCATATCATGACAGCCTATCCTGATGTGGAATGGTTTTTTGTCGTAGCAAGCGATATGCCTTATATGAATGCAGAATTTATCCAAAAAATGGTAGGCTTGATTAATGACACGTATGATGCTATTGTTCCGACACAAGCGCTACGCGATCAGCCATTAGCTGCATTATATCGACGTACTGCTTTACCAAAGGCGACACAATTAACGACACAAAATAAACGGAGTATGAAAGTGCTTTTAGAGCAACTTCGTGTTTGTTATGTCCCTTTTGATGACAATAGCTCAACATTTATCAATATCAACGCACAACAAGACTGGTCACAAACAAGTAAAAAGGAGTTTAATAATGAATAATTTTACACACTGGAACGAAGAAGGTCGTCCTAAAATGGTCGATATCTCCGCAAAAGAAATCACAACACGTACAGCCATTGCGCGCAGTACGATTCTTTTATCCGATGCGGTCTATGAAGCCATCCAACAAGGTGGCATTAAAAAAGGTGATCCGACGCAAGTTGCGCAAATTGCAGGGATTATGGGCGCTAAAAAAACAGCTGATATCATTCCCATGTGCCATCCCATCATGCTACAGGGTACGGATTTCCAGTTTGACTATGAAAAAGCAGAGAATGGCTATGAGCTCCATATTCAAGCCACTGTTAAATGCAGTGGAAAAACGGGTGTTGAAATGGAAGCTCTCACTGCTGTGTCTGTCGCAGCACTAACTTTTTATGATATGTGCAAAGCCGTTGATAAGACGATGGTCATCAAAGAAACTTACCTTGTTGAAAAAACAGGTGGGAAAAGTGGCACTTTTGTGCATAAATAAACAGAAAAAATTCGGCATTATTGTGCCGATTTTTTTCTGTTTTTTACACCCTACCCCCCAATATGAGACATTTCAATTTTTGACGTTTTCCTTTTTGCCATCGTTTGTTCATTGCGTTCATCTGAATAACGATCATTTCTTGTTTCCCAAACGTTCGTTATGCACTTGATGATGGCAGCATCATCTTGCCCTGAACGTAACAATTCCCTTAAATCCGTGCCTTCTGTTGCAAATAAACAAGTGTATAATGAACCTTCTGCAGAGAGACGAGCACGTGAGCAATTGGAGCAAAATGAATCCGTTACAGATGAAATTATACCAATCTCACCTTGAGCATCTTGATACTGATAACGCGTTGCCACCTCTCCTTTATAATTGGGCGCTACTGGTTGTAACGGCGTAAACTGATGGATTTGCTCAATAATCTCTTTTTTGGACACCACATCATCCAAGCGCCAGCCGTTCGAATTCCCTACATCCATATATTCAATAAAGCGTAGAATATGCTGTTTTTCTTTAAAAAACTGCGCCATGGTAACAATATCTTGTTCGTTTTTTCCTTTTTGAACAACCATATTAATTTTTACTTGTAAGCCCGCTTCTGCAGCCTTTTCAATTCCCTCTAACACTGGCAATACCTTGCCTCTATGACCATTCATCTCGAAAAAACGCTCATCATCAAGCGAGTCTAAACTAACAGAAACTCGGGCTAAGCCTGCCTGTGCCAATGAGTGTGCATATTTTTTTAATAACGAGCCATTGGTTGTTAAAGCAATATCTTCTACACCTTTTATGCGGTGAATACGGGCAATTAATTCGGGCAAATCACGACGTAGTAAGGGTTCCCCACCTGTAATCCGTATTTTTTTCACGCCCAATGAAACAAAGATTTTTACTAATCGTTCAATTTCATCAAAACTTAATATTTTATCAGACGGTAAAAATGCGTAATCTGGACCAAATACTTCTGCTGGCATACAATAGCGACAGCGAAAATTACAACGATCTGTCACGGATATTCTTAAATCTCTTAACGGTCTGTGTAATTGGTCTTGTAGATTCGTCATCTAATCTCCTTCTTTCAATTCATTAGCTGGTAATAGGATGCGTTGTGGGTGTGTATAAATATTCAATGTCTGTTGCCGAATAAAGCCAACCGTCGTAATACCAAGCTGCTCTGCTAATTGCAATGCTAATTCTGTGGGTGCTGATTTAGACAGCACGATGGCACAGCCTATTTTGGAAACCTTTAGTAAAATCTCCGATGATATTCGTCCGCTAAAGACGATAATTTTATCTTCCATAAGGATGTTGTTGCGTAGGCAATAGCCGTAAATTTTATCCAAAGCATTATGACGTCCAATATCCATGCGACTTAGGACGATGCCATTTACATCACATAGTGCAGCATTATGCACCCCACCCGTTTTCTTAAAAATATCGGCACTATCCTGCATCGCATGCATTAAACGGAAGCAATCTTCGGTCGTTATTTGCACATGGACTTGATTCATTTTTTTCGCTACTAATGCATCGTTCGTAAACACAAAGCCTTGTCGACTCATCCCACAGCAAGACGTAATATAGCGCTTGTTTTGCGTCTGTTGGTAATAAGGATTAATATGCTTTGTTTTAATATGCACAAAACCCTCTTTCTCTTGGTGCCAAATTTCCTCAATATCCTCAAAACTACGAATCACTCGTTCAGAAGCTAAGTAGCCAATAACCATATCTTCTACATACTCGGGTGTACAGACCATCGTGACAAATTCCTGCTGATTAATTTTTACGGTAACAGCGTATTCTGAAACAATTAAATCAACCATTTCTGTCACTCGTTGTCCTTCAACACGCACAATTTTTCTTGTCATTGCTCGATCCATAAGGCATCCCCTTTATTCACTGATATGCTTTTCAAAAACAAAGACGGAAATCGCAAAATCCTCTTCAATTTTAATATCTGAAAATAAGTGAAGTAATTTGCTACCCATCAATTCTTCCATACCCTCTGGTGGCGATTGTCTATATAAATCTTGAATCATACTCGTCCTTGCAGCATGCACCATTTTCAGCCCTTCTGGTGTACTGGCAATAAATTTTTCTGTCGGAGTGATATTTCCGTATAAGGTAGATACAGCCATATTCTCGACAAAAACAGTATGAATACGTTCAGGACCTTTACCAAATACTTCCTTTCTTAACTTTCGAATCATGTCATTAAATTCGTGGATTTTTTTAGACATAGCAACGATTCTCCCATCATAATTAAACTTTTTTAGGCAAATGGTTATGTAGGCCACCCTTACAGTTTGTTAATGATATAGCAACTTTTAAAAAAATAAAAGAGAAAATACTTTTTGATAATAATTCTCATTTAATAAATTTTATGATAAATATTGTTCATTTTGAAGGAAAGGGCTATACTATTCATATCACAAATGGAATTAATTTATTTTGAACCCTATGTTACGATGTTGCATAGTGTTTTTAATAGTTGAATTCTATTGTAATTAAAAAATAAAAGTAGATTGAGTTTTTAGCAAGACCTGCTAAGAATTTTATCCACCATGAATTATTAGCATGTCTCGGACATGTAATTTCATGGTGGATTTTTTTATTTTTTCAAAACCGAGACATGGATAACATGTTATGATCTAGCAATTTACCTATTTTGAGGTAGCTTCAAGAACCATTGGGAATTACAATGATAACAAGACAATCTTTTCAACAATCACCAACTCGATTTGTTATTCCCTTTTGTCTTAAGCTGTACCATGTTATCCGATTCGTCTCAAAGTGCAAAAGGAGGAAGTTACCTTGACTCAAATTAATATTAATGGCGTACCGTATGAAGTAAAAGAAGGAGCTACAATCCTTGATACCATTAATCAACATGACATTCCGCATCCACAGATTTGTCATGTGCCCGCTGTTGACCCCATTGAAACATGTGATACATGTATCGTGGAAGTGAATGGCCAATTAGTTCGTTCCTGCTCTACAAAGGCAGTAGACGGCATGAATGTACTCCTAACTTCTGACAAAGCAAAAGCGGCACAAACAGAAGCGATGGACCGTCTACTCGAAAATCATTTACTGTATTGTACAGTTTGTGATAACAACAATGGCAATTGTGCTTTACACAACACTGCCGAAATGATGGAAATCGAGCATCAAAAATATCCCTACCAGCCAAAAGTTGAACCTCATGAAGTAGATATGTCACATCCGTTTTATCGATATGATCCTAACCAATGTATCGCTTGTGGTCAGTGCGTAGAGGTTTGTCAGAATCTACAGGTAAATGAAACATTATCCCTTGATTGGGAAGCAGAAAGACCACGTGTCATTTGGGATACGGGCGTTGCTATCAATGATTCTTCCTGTGTAAGTTGTGGTCAATGCGTAACCGTATGTCCATGTAATGCCTTAATGGAAAAATCCATGCTTGGAGAGGCTGGATTTATGACTGGCCTCAAACAGGATATGTTAGATCCGATGATCAGTTTGATTAAGGAAGTTGAACCAGGCTATAGCGGTATTTTCGCCGTTTCTGAAGTGGAAGCAGCCATGCGTAGTAAGCGCACCAAAAAAACAAAAACAGTATGTACTTTCTGTGGTGTAGGCTGCTCGTTCGAAGTTTGGACAAAGGGTCGTAAAATTTTAAAAGTACAGCCTTCCGATGGTCCAGTAAATGCGATTTCTACATGTGTCAAAGGGAAATTTGGCTGGGATTTTATCAATTCTGAGGAACGTATTACAAAACCACTCATTCGTAAAAATAATGAGTTTGTGGAATCATCGTGGGATGAAGCACTTGATTTAATTGCAACAAAACTAGGTGGCATTCAACAACAATATGGTCCAGGTTCTGTTGGCTTTATCTCCTCTTCTAAAATTACAAATGAAGAGAATTACTTAATTCAAAAAATGGCCCGTCAATTATTTGGAACAAACGATGTCGATAATTGTTCTCGTTATTGCCAATCTCCTGCAACTGATGGTTTATTACGTACAGTTGGCATGGGAGGAGATGCTGGTACGATCAAAGATATTGCTAAGGCTGGACTTGTCATTATTGTTGGGGCTAATCCAGCTGAGGGACATCCTGTTTTAGCAACACGTGTGAAACGTGCACATAAATTACATGGTCAGAAATTAATTGTTGCTGATATTCGTAAGCATGAAATGGCAGAGCGTTCCGACATCTTTATGCGTCCAAAGCAAGGTACTGACCAAGTTTGGTTAATGGCTGTTACCAAATATATCATTGATCAAGGTTGGCATGATGAAGCGTTTATTCAAGAAAACGTCCTTCATTATGATGATTTTAAACAAGTACTTGCAACCTATACACTTGATTATGCACAAGAAATGACTGGTATTAGTAAGGAAACATTGATCGAAGTAGCTGAAATGATTCGTGATGCAGATGGTACATGTGTTCTTTGGGGCATGGGGGTAACACAAAATACTGGTGGCTCCTATACATCCGCAGCGATTTCAAATTTACTTTTAGCAACTGGGAACTATCGTCGTCCAGGTGCTGGTGCCTACCCACTCCGCGGCCATAACAATGTGCAAGGTGCCTGCGATATGGGGACACTTCCAAATCTATTGCCAGGCTATCAAAGAGTCACAGATGACGAGGCACGTGCAAAATTCGAAAAAGCCTATGGTGTCCCTATTCAACCACAGCCTGGTCGAAATAATATGCAAATGTTAGATGCGATCATGGAAGGGAAAATGAAAGCGATGTATTTAGTGGGCGAAGATATGGCACTTGTTGACTGTAATGCCAACCATGTAGATGAGGTGCTCTCACAGCTTGACTTTTTCGTTGTCCAAGATTGTTTCCTATCACGCACAGCACAATATGCAGATGTGATTTTACCTGCTGCACCTTCGCTTGAAAAAGAAGGTACATTTACGAATACGGAACGTCGTGTTCAACGCCTGTATCAAGTATTACCAACACTTGGTGAGTCGAAAGCAGATTGGGAAATATTGCAAGCGGTTGCTCGTCGTTTAGGGGCAGATTGGCATTATGATCACCCAAGCGACATTTTTGATGAAATGGCGAGCCTGTCTCCCCTCTTCTCACAAGCCAACTATGATGTTCTTGAAGGCTGGGGAAGCTTCTGTTGGGGTAGCCATGATGGTAAAGATACACCATTATTATATGAAGATGGCTTTAACTTCCCTGATAAGAAGGCTCGTTTTGCTTTAAATGATTGGGTGCAGCCTGTTGAGTTTGAAGCACAATACGATTGTCATATTAATAATGGCCGTATGCTTGAACACTTCCATGAAGGAAATCTAACAAATAAATCGAAAGGTATTCAATCGAAAGTACCTGAAATTTTCGTTGAAGTATCACCAGAATTGGCGAAAGAACGAGGCATTGCAGATGGAGCCCTACTTCGTTTAGTGTCTCCATATGGTGCCTTGAAGCTAAATGCTCTTGTTACAGATCGCGTACAAGGAAACGAATTATTCTTACCAATGAACTCTGTTAGCAAAGATTCAGCCATCAACTTCCTAACTGGCCCTGCAGCAGATGTGAATACGTCAACACCAGCTTATAAACAAACAAAAGTACGAGTAGAAGTGCTAAAAGCAAAAGGTAAATCACCACTTCCTCGCACAAACCCACGCTATAAAAAGCGTCATCCTCAAAATGGTGTTGAGGTACAACGAAAATGGAATCGTCCTGGCTACGTTCACTTAACAACCATAAACGAAAGAGAGTGAGAGCATGGCTGTACCCATTACAGGCATTAAAAAACAACAATTAACAGAAGAACAACTAAAAGAACAAAAATTAGATAATCTAAAAGAACTGCTTTCTGAAAATGAAGAAGCCGTCAATCAGGTGTTTAGTATTATGGCTGAATTAAATGATATCGGTGCACTAGAAGCAGCAATGAAGCTACTTGAAGCCAAAGAGGAAGTGGCACATATTGCACTTGGACAATTAACACGTAAGCCTGTAACCAATATCATTAACAATTTAATGGGTGTTGCGGGAGCATTGACGGCGCTCAATCCTGAAACAACGACTAAGCTGATTGAAGGCTTAAATACAGGCGTAGATGAAGCAAGTAAAGCACTTGAATCGAATGAAAAGGTCAGTGCCTTTAAGCTCATGAAAATGATAAACGATCCAGATGTTAATCGTGCGCTCAATTTTGGGGTTCATTTCTTAAAGGGACTCGGCAAAGGCTTAAAAGAATAAGGTGGTTCCTAAATGTTAACAAAAGAAAATGTTGTAAACGCATTGAAACAGGTAAATGATCCTGAGCTACATCAGAGTATTGTAGATTTGAATATGGTGCGAAACATTCAAATACATGACAACCATATAGCGCTGGATATTATTTTGACCATACCAGGATGTCCGTTAAAGGCGAAAATACAGCAAGATGTGGAGGAGGCCTTACAAGCGCTTGGTGCCTCCACTGTTACCATTAGCTTTGGCGCTATGACAGACCAGGAGCGTCGCACTTTAACCGCCTCTCTACAGGCAAAGAATGTGACTGATCAAGGAATGCCAAACATGCTATTGCCTAATTCTGGTGTTCAATTCATTGCCATTACAAGTGGTAAAGGCGGTGTTGGAAAGTCTACAGTGACCATTAATTTAGCGGTTGCACTTGCTCGTCTTGGCAAACGTGTAGGTATTTTAGATGCTGATATCTATGGTTTCAGTATCCCTGCCATGATGAAGATTGATCAAAAGCCTACCATGCTTGATCAAACGGCGATTCCAGTAGAACGTAACGGCGTAAAAATAATGTCGATGGGCTTTTTTACAAATGACAACCAGCCTGTTATGTGGCGTGGTCCTATGCTCAATAAGTGGATTCGCAATTTCCTTGTCAACACGCTATGGGGAGATTTAGATTACCTCCTCATCGATTTACCACCTGGTACAGGAGATGTTGCAATTGATATGGCTGCGATGATTCCACAAGCCCAAGAAATCATCGTGACAACACCGCATCTTGCCGCTTCTCATGTTGCATCTCGTGCAGGCTTGATGGCGCAACATACGAAACACACGATTCTTGGTGTTGTTGAAAACATGGCCTATTTTGAAGGCGCTGACGGTCAAAAAAACTATCTATTTGGACAAGGCGGAGCCGAACAATTAGCAGATTTATTGCAGACCGATGTAATCGCTCAAATTCCTTTTGCTCAACCTGAGGAAAATACAGGTTCCTCGGTCTATGATGAAGTGTCGATAATCGGTGAAGTGTTTACTCATTTAGCAGAAGATCTACTCTATAAATAATTTAAAACCCTTGATTTGTTTTTACGCAAATCAAGGGTTTTTTTTCGATCACTTATAACCAGCCTTTTGTAACACCTGCATGAAATAAAAACGATACGTATTTTTTACAAATGTCTCTAGAGGTAGCCCTACATTCACTTGATATTTTGTAAATATAAAATAAAATCGTTTATCCCACTTTAGGCGTAATAACTCGCCTGCTTCTTCGCCATACTTCATCGTAAATTCTTCCATCAAAGGTTCGATCATCTCATAACAATAATCTTTTAAATGGGCCAGTGCTTCAATATCCTTATCCCTTTGAAAGCGTATAATCCAATCTACTAATTGTTCATTCATATTTGCACGCCGTCCTTTTAATAAGAGTTTCTTCCTATTAAATTATACTCCTTTTTTGGCGAATCAAAAAAAGAACGATTTTTCCAATAGATTTCACTCATCAATAGGACGATTCCAACGTAGATGATAGTGAACAGACCTCTTTTTCGTTTCTTTATCGAATACTAGTAATCTATCACCAGCTTGAATGACGTAGCTATTCTCTAATGTCCGAACAGTGGGCTGTTGTTGTTGGGAATTAATGATGCCAATATTGCGTTCCCACAATACCTGATGTTTGTTCATATCATAGAGCAATAACATGTGTTCAGCACTTTCTCGCTGTGTTTGTCGATATGAAACAAGAGCCGTTTTTTCTATGATATCTACATCCACCACTTTTGGTTGTAAATTTTCATAGACTTGAATGGCTGGCTCGGTTAGGACAGCTTGACTAAAATCGCGAATGGCCTGATAATCCTCTACGGGCTGTGGATGTGTAGCAAAATAGCCCGGCAACTCTGTCTCGATGAAAAAACGGGCAGATAGGTAATCTTGAGCTTTCGCATCCTCACTTAATGTTTTACCATCAAAGCGATAGAATTTGCCATCGACCCCTTCCAAATATAAATGGTTCTCTAGGACAGCCATTTGATGTGCATTATTGCTCAATATCGCTATTAATGACGGATGTTGCGTTCGAAAATCTTTTTCAGAAAGTAGTTCTTTGCCTGTTTCCATATCTACCAAGGATAATTGACCAAACTCATCATCACGATGATGGACAAGAACACCCCCCATAAATTCCCCAAGCAGTGTTTCTTTATAGGAAGCTGATTTTGTCCATTGCTTTTCACCTGTTTGTAAATTCACAGCTACTAGGAGATGGTGTGCGATTAAATGCGTAATTCCATTCGATGTCCCATTATTTTCTGAGCCTTGCACCATTTGAACAGCAATGCTTTGTGAATCATCTGTATAAATCGGCGAATCGGATTTGATGGGAAAGCCTCTCCCCGCTAAGCCAAAAACAATCATTAATAGATTACTGACGAATAAAAAGGCAATGAGCAAAATGCTAGAAATAACGAGTCGTTTTCGTTTCATGACGATAAACAAAAATAGTAGAAGTCCCGTACCTAGCACGATGCAGAAAAAAATATCGTGGATAAGCCAACCATTTAAACGCCATGAATAGATATATCGTTGTAGAAATTGTTCCACTTCTCTACCCCCCTCAAACAACGACTAACTAAAATCTGAATAAAGGACATAACGGTCACATTCCAAGCATTGAAATAAATAGCCTTGATGATGACCATTGTTCATTAAGGATGCAGAAAGTTCTTCTTTTGAAAAGCCGGTATAATTATCAAATTGATCCTCAATTCCTAGCTCTACTAAATCACGCCAACCAACATAGCCGATAAACGCACAATAGTCAGAGCAATGTGCCACCCAATTATTGCCCTGCCAGCTTACATAGCCAGGCGTCCGAAAGAGTACTTCCTCAGCAAACTTGGGGTTCGTAACCTGTTCATCATCCATTAAGTCTTGCTGGAAAGAACCATCATATTTTTGAGCTGCTTCCCCGCTATGGATGCAGGAAGGACAAAGATAATCTACGTCCTCAATTGCATAAATACCACCAGTATAATAGACATCCACTTCTTGCTCGCAACAATCACATACAACGATTTCATCTGTTTCAAAAATTCCAGCCTCTAGAGGGTTTGGTAGATATTTAAACGTAGGAATTTTCGTTTTGAGCTGCTGATGGTCTCTAATTTTTCTTGGCAGCAGAGGATTCACCGAATTTGGTTTATCTATGTAGGTCTGGAGAACGCCATACTTTTTTCGATCCTTTTTATCGTCTTTATTCATAATGACAGTAAATAACTGATATGCCTCAGGATACATCCTAAGTAAACAGTAAACCTCTACTAATATCCTTAATGTTTCTTCTGATTGTTGAACCTGCTTTAATTGATCTTTAAACATATGCATTTGATTAATGGTTATTGGATTGGAAGGATTAAATTTTTGTCTTAGTTCGTGCCATTCTTCCGCAATCGTCATAAAAAATAGGCCTCCTTCTCACTTGCTATTTGGCAAATGAATACTCCTTTATCATTTGACAGATTTCCACTTTATAGTTTGTGTACCATTTGTCTTTACCCAATTGTTGTGCTGTTAAATGCTTGGCATTGTCTTTCCATGCTTGGATAGCCTCTAGCGATTCCCAATAAGATACCGTTATGCCCTTTCCTTCCTCATTTCTAACACTTTCAACACGAATGAAACCAGGCTGTTGCTGTGCTAAGGCATCAATTAGGTCAGCCATCTTGCCATAGCCATCCCCATCTTGCTCAGTTCTTTGCGATGTAAAAATCACTGCATAATATGTTTCCATTTATTTCTCCTCCTCTATTACTTTTATTGTAAACCATAATGACTTTGACTAAAATCTAAATATAGGACACTGAAAGGATTGTGACAGAATGGGAATTAATCCAAACATGGCAGAAATAGCGGCACTTCTTGGTGAAACGTCAAGGGCAACCATACTTGCTAGTATGATGGACGGTCGTTTTCATACGGCTAGTGAACTAGCATATATGGCTGCCATCAAACCACAAACTGCTAGCTTTCATCTTGCTAAATTAGTAGAAGGAAAGCTGATAAAAGTTGAAAAGCAGGGACGTCATCGTTATTTTCAATTGGCTGGTGAGGACATTGCTCAATTTTTAGAGTCATTCCTAGCCATCTCTCCACCACCTGAAGTACGTTCATTAAAGCAATCGAGCCAAATCAAGTTATTACAGGATGCTAGAACTTGCTATGATCATCTTGCTGGTAAATTGGGTGTCCAATTAACGGAATCGATGCTGAAGGCAGGCTATCTTACATTGGAGGGTAAACAATTTGTCCTGACAGATGAGGGCATATTATTTTTTACGACATTCGGAATCGATTTAACTGCTTTAAAGAGAAAACGACGATCCTTTTCTCATGCCTGTTTAGATTGGAGTGAACGGCGTTATCATTTAGCTGGTGCACTAGGCTGTGAGCTATTAAATCAATTTTTCAACCTTGGTTGGCTTTTACGAGTTCCCTCTATTCGCGCCATTAAAGTGACGGAGAAAGGGAAAATAGGCTTTAAAGAGGTCTTTCATTTAGATTTGTAAAATAGGAAAGGGCACGGGGTTATCTCCTAGCCTTTTCTCCACTAAAAGTTCGGTTTACTAAATAAATGCCCATGATGATGAATAAGCCGCCAACCATTAGTGATGGTTTTAACGGTTCTTCCAATAACACCCAGCCTGTTAATACGCCAAAAAAAGGAGCTAAAAATAAATAGGCACTTGTTTTTCCTGGATCACTATTTTGCAGAAGATAATACCACCCTGCAAATTGTATGATCGAGGAAAAAATACTAAGCCACAACAGAATCAATAACGATTGTGGATTCACAATAAAAAATGGCTGTTCTAACAATGCGCTTCCTAGTAATAAGAGTAAGCCACCAAATAGCATCTGATATGCAGATAAAACCCACGTATCAAATAACACGCCCCATTTTTTCACTAACAGGGTGGCAGTAGCCCAAAAAACAGCTGATAGCAAGCCAAAAAGGATACCTACTTTCCATTCAACTTGTGCCCCCATCGTAATTATCACCCCGATTAAGCCAAACAAAACCCCGATCCATTGATAGAAACGATAGGACACTTTCATGAAAATGGTGGCAAAAATTACAACTAGTAATGGGTTTGTAAATGTTAAAATAGAAGACTCACTTGCCGTGATGGTGCGGAGACTTAAAAAAATACACCCCATCACACCTGCTGTTTGAAAGAGCCCGATCATGCATAACTTGAACCACTCACTCCTTGTACTAGGATGAGGTCTCTTCAAGATAATAACAACGATAGCCATGATTATACCAGCCAATATAAAGCGAAGTGCAGCTAATAATAAAGGCGAGGCATACGGTAAGCCTAATTTAACAATGGCAAATGATGAACCCATTAAAAAGGTCGTTACTACTAATAAAGCAATAAATTGATAATTTTTCATCCATTAGCTCCTTACCTGATAGAATAATTGTTCTACGTACATTATAATCAGGAAGTATTTCAATGCTCATCGAAGTATGGATTACAACTCAATTGAAAGATTTTATAAAATTTCGTAAGGAAGAGGATAGTATTAAAAAATCTTACCTCCAACAGCAAAGAGGTAAGAAACTATGGATTATTTATTTTGCATAAACGATCTGACGTTGTCTGCGATTTCCTCCGATTTTGTATGGTGTAAGTAATGATCCCCATCCAGTGTGATTACTTTGCCGTATACGGAATGTTTGACTTGTTCTTCATGAAGCGGTATCCAGTTCTTTTCAACTCCACCACTTTTCGCTTGGACAAATAAGAGAAGAGGTAGATCTTTAGGGAATGTAAGAGTTTTGGCTGCCGTGAAATTTTTGCTAATATGCTCTAATTCATTTGAAGTGCTTGTATTATAAAAGTTTTTGAGTGTAATCATCCTAATTTGCTCTTTTGTGTCGTCATCATACGGAAGACCTGCATAGGGATCATCTGAAAATTTTATAAGAATTCTTGCAATCCCTGATTTTTTTAGCAGCTGTAACGACTTAATTGGAAACTTCGTGTCCATACCACCCTGTGTAGGGACACTGCTATCAATCCCGACAAATCCAGTTACCTCATTCGGATATTTATTAACATAATCGAGTCCATAGATGCCTGCTATCGAATGTCCCATTAGCATATACCGATCAATCTTTAACTCCTGTAAAGCTTCATGGATTTCACTAACAATATTCTCTGTGCTTCGTTCTTTAGCTGTATCCTCACTTAAGCCATAGCCAAAGGGCTCTATTGAAACGATTTTATAATAGGGAGCTAGTTCATCTATCAATGGCTTAAAGTCGAGCGTTGGTGCTACAGTACCGAAGCCTGGTAGTAATACGATGGTTTCAGCACCCTTACCTTGAATGGTGACATTCATTTTTTCCCCATTCACGGAGACGAGCTGACCATAAGGTTCTATTTTTCCTTGCTCTATTTTGTTGCAAATCATGTTTATTGTAAAAACAATGACAAGTAGCCCCACAATGGATATACCTAGGACTGCCATTGATTTCAGTAAAACACGCATAAATTTTTTCATGTTTGATGCACGAGAGGATCCACCTTTACTCGTGCCTCCCTCCTTTACTACGATTATTCCAGCTACTTTTGAGCTGTTAGTGCAACTATAAAGGAGAGAGATGTCTGCCGAATGACGACAATATGAACACAAGATGAACAACAAAAAAATGTTACGACATCTCTATAGGAGTCGTAACATGCTCTCTTTCATTTAAGGTAATAGGTAATGTGACAATGATTGTCGTTCCATGCCCAAGCTCACTCTCGACTTCAATTTCTCCTCGATGTAGTAAAACGATTTGCTTTACGATAGCAAGCCCCATTCCACTGCCTTCATACTTGTGACTATGGGAACGATCGGCCTTGAAAAACCGTTCGAATATACGTTGTTGATCCTCTAAAGAAATCCCAATGCCTCTATCCGTTATTCGGACTATCACATGATTTGCACTTTGCTTCATGCTGATCTCAATCGTCTCATTAGGACTTGAAAATTTAATACTATTCGTAAGAATATTTGTCCATACCTGATGTAATTGATCGTAATCAGCCATGAGGCGAACAGCCTTCAACTGGAGCTCAAAATCAATATTGCGAGAGGACCATTGAGGCTGGAGGGAGACAATGACACGTCTAATTTGTTCATCTAGACTGAACGTATCGAGATGTATTGGCTGTGTCTTTGATTCTAGTAAGCTCAGCTTTAAAAGGCTATCACTCATCTTAGACATTCGATTGGCTTCCGAAATGATGATATCAAGATAACGGTTTTTCTCGTCATCCGTTACATCAACTTGTTTCAGTGCTAATGCGTAACCAGAAATGGAGGTAAGTGGAGACTGCACCTCATGGGACACATTCGATACAAAATCTCTCCTCATTTGCTCTAGCTGCTGTAACTCCTCCGCCATATCTTCAAAGCTTTTAGCCAACGTACCTAACTCCCCTGATTGCTTAATATTTAATTCGACATTGAAATCACCACCAGCAATATGTTTAGTGGCTTGTGTTAGTTTTTTGATGGGCTTGACTAAAAACATCGCTGCAACTAAAAACACAACGCTTCCTATTACTAAGGCATAAGTAGCAAAATTCAGAATCAACTTGATGGAAAAGGAGGTTGAAGGTAAAGCAATCGTTTGGATAAACATCGCTCTTGTTCCCATTTCAGTTGTTAGAGGTATGCCGACAAGTATGGATGAAATACCACTTGGAATTACTTGAATGACCTCTCCATCCAGTACAGCTTGTACTTGTTCCATTGTTACAGGGGCTAACTCATTGCCATGAAGCTTTCCGTAAGCCATAAACTGCCCTGTTTCTTCATAAATGCGAACATGATAGGATTCAAGCTGATGCATATCGCGTATAAAACGATCGGCTTCATGATATGGCAATGTGTCAAAAATTTGTACCATGTCTTGTCCAAAATTTAGTAAGGGAATTTGCAAGTTTTCATTTAATTTATCTTTAAATACCCATGTTGCCATGAAAAAAGAGATAACAGTCCCCCCAATGACAGCAACTAGAAAGATTAAAACGACGCGAGTATATAAAGATTTAATCATTCCTCAACCTCAAGCCTATAGCCCAGACCCCTTATTGTGTCGATATGAAAATCAGTGATGGTGTTGAAGCGCTCACGCAGGCGCTTAATATGTACATCGATGGTTCGATTATCTCCCGCATAATCAATCCCCCAAATTTGATCGATCAGTTGTTCTCTTGTATAGACTTGTCCAGGTGTTTCGGCAAGCTTATATAATAATTCAAATTCCTTGAGCGGTAGTGAAATAACATCTTTTCCTCTCATAATTTTATAGGTCTGACGGTCCAGCGTGATTTGACCAAGTTGAATGGTCTGCGAATGGCCAATCCTGTAGCGCTTCAAAAGTGCCTTTACACGTACAGTTAGCTCTAACGGATCAAATGGCTTTGTTAAATAATCATCCGTTCCAAGCTCAAAGCCCTTCACTTTTTCCCATGTTTCCCCTCTTGCAGTCAGCATCAGTAGAGGAAGATCCGTATTCATTTTGCGGAGCTCCTTACATAGTGTCCAGCCATCCATTGTTGGCATCATAATATCCAGTACAACAAGATCAATAGATGTTGAGCCGTAGATGGCTAATGCTTCTTTACCATCTCCTGCCTCCATTGTAGTGAACCCGTCTTTGCGCAGAAAAAGGCAAACAAGTTCACGAATGTTCGCATCATCATCCGCAACAAGTATCGTCGGCATACATTCGTTCCCCTCTTTTCGAATCTATTATTCACCCACATTATACTATATAATTTCTTTACTTCTCCCCTACCACACCTTACGATAATTGCTGTGGCCTAAAAAACCACTTCCTAAAAATAGAAAGGAAGTGGTTCTAATCAAGCAATTAACTTTGCAAACCATGCAACGTAATGAGCACCTGGAATCAATAATAACTGTGCCACAATGGTTCCTAAAAATCTGGAGAACATCATCATAACAGACATTCTTTTCAGGTCTAGATAGCTTCCTCTCTTATTGATCACATCATCTGCTAGAATGGATATTTTCGGGTCAATGAATAGGATTAATAGTATTGTTGCAATGCCATTAATTAATCCAGATGCCATAACAGCAGTAGTCTTTAATTCTGGTACTAATAATGTGGCATACAATGCAGATAAAACGCCAATCGTATAGATAGCTGTAATAACAATATTGATAACAAATAATTTAATCGGGATATCCTGTAGACGAATGCCTTTTAAATAACTAAAATTCGGTGTATGAATATGCTTCATCCCCCGTCTTACATAGTCAAATGTAAAGCCCTTTTTCAATAAAGCCGGGATTGAGCCTCTTTCCTCAGCCAAATGAACGATAGCTCTTGAAAAAATGGCTACAAAGGTGGGGATAAGTAAGATTCCTACGATTGTTCCAAGCGAAGCCGCTCCAATAATTAGTCGAAATTGATGTTCTACAAATGCCATGGCATTCTCCGTAGGTGCTGTATCAACAAGGCTCCCTGTGAATGGTTGTTGCATCATATTTGCTAACCTCGACACCATGACCATTACATTAAAAAGAGATAAAGCCGAAGCTAGTAATTTGACACGTGCTCCTGATAAACGAACTGCATATGCAAGCGTTTCAATCGCATGAATGATTAAAATAAATAAAGCAATCATGATTAATTTTTCTGTTATTAAATCCACATATGTACCTACTCTTTGCTTTCTAACGATTTAATATTGTAACGCTTATTCAATAAAATAGTTCCAATTGAAAAAATGTGCTGTCCACGCCATAAAAGGTAATTATAAAAGGCGAGAGGTTGATTTCCGTTCCGCCAGCGTACTTTCTAAGGGGTCGTCCGATTAGCCGCTTCACTCACTTGCGTTCGCTCCAGGGTCTCATCTGTGACGCTAAATCCCCAAGGAGTAACGCTGGCTCCTCTCCAATCAACCATTCTACAAAAGTGTCTTTTCCTCTTTCATACTGGCAGTAGTGATGAGTGACTACCCTCGCCATAAAGAGTAGTGAACACCTTTGTTTTATTTGAAAATTTTTTCTAAAAAAAGAAACATTTTAACGGGTTGGAGTGGAAGGCTACTTGAATCTTCTTGAATAGCGATACAGGTAACCTCTAAACGGAGCTGTGTTCGCCCAGAGGAAAGCATGTAACCTGCACGGAAATTTTTCAACACTATGAAAAAACTTACCCTACGAAAGGGTAAGTTTTTTGTTACTTCTACAGTTGCTTTACCATTAATTTTAATAAATCATCCTGTGACATCTCTTCCGTCAGCAGCGTTTCACCATCCACCCCAAGATAATCATCGGATTCCACCAAGCACGTAAAGAATCTTCTCCGAAGTCATTTTTTTTGGAGCTAGAATGATGACGAATAACGGTTTCCTCAAAAGATAAATCAAAATAATAAGTATTGGCCTTCTGATCATAGAAGTGGATTAAATCTTTTAACATAGCTCCATAACGACTGGCATATAATATTCCTTCTACAATGACAACTTCACAACGACCTTTACCATACTCTGCGATTTGACGAATTAATTCAATAGAAAGATTGCCTTCTCGATCATGCACCTTTAACATATCACGTCGGACAACATCTTGCGCAATCAAAAGTGTACCATGTCCCAGATGATGCTGAAGTTTCTTTGCAACTGTCGTTTTCCCACTACCTGAATTTCCTCGGATAATAATTAGCTTAGATGCCAATTTCCCCTTCTCCTTTTTAAGCTGCTCTCCTAGACCAAATGACAACAGGAATCAATACTAACGACAATAGCCCTCCTGCTAAGGACAACACTGCATAGCTTGAATTCGCCACTACCATACCTGATAGTGCACCACCTGATGCCCCTGCCAATGCCACAAAAACATCCATCTTCCCCTGTGTTTTTGCACGGGTAGAAGGCTCCGTCGCATCAACAATTTGAGCAGTTCCACTAATTAAGCCAAAGTTCCAACCTAATCCCAGTAAAGAAAGTGCCACAATGAGTAACACCATGGAATCGCTTGGTGCAAATGCAGCCACTACGCCAGCGAGTAGTAACGTAATACCTGAAGCTATACTCATTGCTGTACGTCCGATTTTATCAACAAGAATACCTGTGACAAGTGATGGCAGATACATAGCACCTACATGAAACCCTATCACAATACCAACCTCGGCTAATCCATGTCCATGATGTTTCATATGGACAGGTGTCATTGTCATGATGGCCACCATGACAATTTGTGTCAGGACCATAACTGTTGCTCCTACCGCTAGGCCTCTTTTATTGCTAGATATAGGCATGGATGGTGTTTGATTTTCTTTGTTCATTTTTTGCTTATGTGCCTCTATGGCTTTCGCTATTTCTAGCGGGTCAGGACGCAGCATCGTAAACAATACAAGCCCCGCCATAATAAAGGCCAAAGCTGATAATAGAAATGGACCCGCTAAAGCTGGAATACCGATAGACAGTGCTACTTTTCCCATCCATTCTACTAAATTTGGACCTAAAACAGCACCAAACGTGGTCATAAGCATGGTTGTACTAATCGCCGTAGCACGTTGCTTATTATTGGCTAAATCTGTCCCAGCGTAGCGTGCCTGTAAATTAGTTGCCGTACCAGCTCCATAGATTAATAGAGAGGCAAACAATAACAAAATACTATTCATTAAAGTAGCTAGGACTACACCTATTGCACCAAGTCCACCCACTATAAAACCTGATGATAAGCCTATGCGGCGACCATAACGCTGTGATAGTTTTCCTACAATGAAAGCCGCACCCGCAGAGCCTAACGTAAATAATGCAGAGGGTACACCCGCATAGGCATCCGTTCCAAGCATTTGTTGTGCCAGTAGAGCGCCTACCGTAATACCCGCCGCAAGTCCAGCTCCCCCAAAAATTTGGGATAAACTAACAACTATCAGTACACGCCTATATAGGTTTTTTAGTTTTTCTGGTGACTCAATATAGGACGCAATTGACTCTTGAGATTTTTCAACCATTTTTCAACCTTCTTTCTCTATGTATATCAAATAAGATTACTTGAATTAATGAAGAAGGAACCGTCTCCATCTAGACAGTTCCTTTCCTATGCTACCACCTTTTTATACCTCTATCGTATGCTCCAATTGGTGTCATGCATAAAGGACATGATATTAATGTGCATGCATAACGACATTCTTTTTCTTAGCGTAAAATAAGAAAGTAGTGGTTAAACTTAAGCTTATGATTCCGAAAACAAGTCCCATACCACTTAAACCAATTAAATCTAGCATCATACCTGTCGATAAAAGCACGATTTGAAAGACGACGGAATCAATCATGTTGCGGAATGAGAAAAAGCGTCCATGAAACTGTTTGGGTACTTGTTTTTGGAAAATTACCATTGTCGTTGGGAAAAAACAGCCAACTGAAAAGCCAAAAACGCCAAATGCCACTAAAGCGAAAAATGGAATATCTGCCAGTAATAATAGGAGCTCCATTGAGCCGATAATAAAGGCCAATGAAAAAAGCAGTGTACCCATTTGTACACGGTCAGCAATCATTTTCAAACCAGCTGCACCAAGCATAAATCCGATACCTTCCACCGTATACAATAATCCTGAAATTGTGGTAGATTGATGAATTTCAGATATTTTCATAATCACTAAATTAAAAGAGCCTAAAAATAATGTAGGAATTAACATTAAGACAAGCGTCATCAAGACGACTGGATGCTCTTTCACCATCGGTAACACTTCTTTAAAATTCCCTTTTTCTTTGTTTGTCATCGTTTCCGTAGATGCTTCATCCAATTGCAATAAACTAGTAATGACAAACATGCCTAAATAGACAATAAATGAAATAATATATAACCATTTTAACTCAAAAAAACTGAGCATAAACCCGGCAGCGGCTGTACCGATGATCCTTGAAATGGTTCTCGCATTCATTTGCCAAGCATTTAATGTAATTAAATCCTGTTCCTTCGCAATCATGGGAATAATAGATTGCAAGGCAGGCATATAAAATGCTGCTGCTATTTGCAGCGTGATTAAAAATAGAATCATCCAAATGACCGAATTAGTATAAAGTGCGATAAACATAAATAAAACACTGATAATGCGTCCGATACTCGCCATCTGGACAACCGTTTTTTTCTTCGATTGGTCAATGATACGTCCTGCCATTGGACCAACAACTAAGCCTGCTAAAATACCACAAGAAATAATTAATGATTTGTGAAAGTCAGAAGGTACTACCTCTTGCATAAAGGCTAAATTGCCAATAATGCCAGCCCATAAGCCGAGACCTACGACAAATTCACCTAATAAAATAATCCATACGTTTCGATTTCTCCACATGCTGTTCTCCTTGTTGCTATCATAAAATTTATCGTAACAAAATTTTAAATATTCGTACATAAAAATATAGAAAAATTTGCTAGATGCTACTATTCTTTCTCTTTCTAGTTTATCTTAACGAGTATACTATTTTTCCTAGAAGGAGTACTCATTCAAAAGTTTGAACTTGTCCTCAAAAGAAAAAACATCGTTTGATGGGCGTATCAAACGACGTTTTTCATTAAGAAGTTTCTAGTTTATGAACAAGTACTTTTTTTCTACGCTCAACGATTTTTTGACAAATGAATGTCACGATAAAAATGAAGCCGACTGTTGTTGCCATCATACCTGCTATAGAGGTATCCCAAAATTTCGCTAAATAATAGCCAATGACGGAAGCAGCAGCTCCAAAGAGCATACTATAGACGAACATTTGCTTAATCGTCTTGCTGATTAAATAGGAGGTAGCAGCTGGCCCAATCAACATGGCAACCACTAAAATGGCCCCTACACTATCAAAAGCTGCCACTGTTGTAAACGAAATCGATGTCATAAAGCCATAATGAAGAAAGACAACGGGAATGCCGATGGTTGCTGCATACACAGGGTCAAACGTCGCAAGCTTCATTTCTTTAAAGAATAGGAGTAGGAACGCAATATTAATGACGAGGACGAGTAAGAGCATCCATACTGCCTTAGGCATTGCCAGCCCAAGCAATGTCCATTTATCCCAAGGAACAAAAGCAATTTCTCCCATTAAAACATGCTCAACATCTAAGTGCACATTGCCTGCAAATAAGGTGATAAGGAGAACACCTGCTGCAAACAGAGATGTAAACACTACGCCTATCGCTGCGTCTTCTTGAATACCAGAAGAATGTAATAATTGCACAAGATAGGCTGTTAAAATCCCTGCAAACGCAGCACCTACCAACATCCAAAAACCATTCAACGTTTGGGTAATAAGGTAAGCCATCACGATGCCAAAGAGCACTGTATGACTGATGGCATCTGCAATCATGGACATTCTACGCAAGATGAGGAAGACACCTGCAATTCCACAAGTTACCCCAACTAACAGTCCCGTGAATACAACCCAAAATTCGATCATCCTACACCACCCTGCTTTCGAAATTGCATTTTCCTACGATATTTACTAATTTGACCAGTTGGACTTATAAAATACGATAGAAAGAATATACCTGCTGCCACTAAGACAATTATAGGACCCGTCGATAACCCTGTTCGAATCGCACTAATAAAGGTTCCTGTTATGCCAGCGATACCTCCAATCGCAGCACTTAAAATGAGCATAGTGCTCAATTTTTTTGTCCATAACTTGGCACTGGCAGCAGGAATAATTAATAAAGCTGACATTAAAATAACGCCAACAGCTTGTATACCTGTAACAATTGTCATGACAATTAAAACCGTTAATGTTGCCTTTAAAGCCTCAATTGGTAAGCCAATCCCTTTTGCATAAACAGGATCAAAGATCAGTAGCTTCCATTCCTTATAAAGCAAGAGACTAACCACAATAATGATGGTTGCACTAATAAAGAGCCACATTAAATCTGCCTTGGTCATCGTCGCTGCTTTACCGAAAATAAAATTATTCAGACCACTCTGATTCCCCAGTGGGCTACGGTTAACCACTGTTAAAAATACAACACCAACACCAAAAAATACGGTGAGGACTAATCCAATGGCAGCGTCAGCCTTCATTTTTGAAAATGACACAATCCATTGAATACAATACACAGATAATGCAGATGTAATGCCCGCTCCTAGCATTAAAATTGGCAATTCCTTTTGACCTGTTAGCAGGAACGCAAGGGCAATACCTGGTAATGCTGCATGCGCAGCAGCATCCCCAACTAGACTTTGTTTCTGTAAGAAGGAGAACGTGCCTGTGATGCCTGCTGCAATGCCAAGTAACATCGTTCCACTCAGTACCCACAATAAGTTACCGCTTAACATTATGTCCCTCCTTACACATGCTGCATCATGAAAAGTTTACCACCATATGTTTTTTGTAATTGCTCTGGTGTAAAAACATCTTCCGTTGCGCCTGATGCTAAAATCGTTTTGTTTAATAGAATCGTATAGTCAAAGTATTCTTTGACGGTTTGAAGATCGTGATGCACAACAAAAATACTTTTTCCCTGTGCCTTTAAATCCTTTAGAATATCAATAATCGTTTTTTCTGTCGCAGCATCTACTCCTGCAAATGGTTCATCTAAAAAATATATATCTGCATTTTGTGCAAGGGCTCTAGCTAGGAATACACGCTGTTGCTGGCCTCCTGAAAGCTGCCCGATGGAACGCTCTGCAAAATCCTGCATCCCAACACTTGCTAAAGCTTGTCGAGCAACAATTTTATCCTGCTTAGACGGTCTTTTAAATAGGCCTGTATGGCCATAACGCCCCATGAGCACCACATCCAACGCATTTGTTGGGAAATCCCAATCCACCGCATTACGCTGAGGCACATAGCCTACGACTAAACTCTTTGGCTCAAACACCTTCCCTAAAATTTCTACCTTTCCCACTTTATTAGGAAGCTGATTTAAAATGGCCTTTAAAAATGTGGATTTCCCTGCACCATTTGGGCCAATAATGGCAGCTAGATGACCTGTAGGCACTGTTACACAGGCATTTTCTAATACTGTTTTTTTATCATACGCAACTGATAGATTTTCCACTGTTAATGCATACATATTCTTCACCTACTTTAATGCATCGACGATCGTGTCGATGTTATGTTGATACATACCTATATACGTACCTTCTGTTGTTCCTTCAGCTCCCATAGCATCTGAGAATAATTCCCCACCGATGACAATGTCGTGGCCTTTCTCCTTAGCCCCTTCAATAACAGCTTTCATTGCCTTATCGGACACACTGGATTCTATAAAAAGAGCCTTAATCTTATTTTCTACTAAGAAATCAACCATCTCCTGGACATCCTTCACACCATACTCTGAATCCGTACTCAGTCCTTGCAAGCCACGTACTTCAAATCCCTGACTTCTGCCAAAGTAATTGAATGCATCATGAGCCGTTACTAATATTCTTTGTTGCTGTGGTATTTCATTCACACGCTTTTCTGCGTAGCTTTGTAAATCATCCAGCTTTTTCAAGTAAGCTGCTTCATTTGTTTGAAAATCTACTTTAAATTCAGGGTATTCTTCCTGAAGCTGCGTACTGATTGCCTTGACAACACCTTTCCAAAGCTCAACATCAAACCAAATATGTGGATCATGGAGCATGGCATCCGTATCACTGGCAAGCAGTTGCTTTTCATCTAATGTCTCGCCCACTGCCAAGACCGTTTTATCCTTCGCCATTTGTTCAAATATATCGAGCATTTGTCCTTCTAAATGTAAGCCATTATAAAAAATGACTTCTGCTTTATCCAATTTCGATAAATCACTTTGAGTCGCCTTGTAGAGATGGGGATCTACGCCTGGACCCATCAATGCTGATACCTGTAAATGATCACCACTGATTTCTTTAATCGCATCTGCAATCTGTCCTGTGGTTGCAACCACAATGCCGTCTTTTTCACCCTCTGTTTCTGCTGAACAGCCAAATAATAGAAATGAGAGTGATAATACCACCACACCTAACCATTGTTTCATTTTCCTACCTCAACTTTCTCTTTATTAAGCAATTGTTTGAAAAAAGTGCCTAAACTACGAAGTAACCAATAGGCGGACAAGCCGTAAATTGTTTGTCATGCCCGCCCTAGTCGTATTTAACGCCAATATCCCAACTTTTTCCATGCAATACCTTAATTTATATTCATTTTCCTGATAAGCTGGCGCCAGCTCATCCAGAAAAGGATTAACATCATACCTGCGCCTACTGAATCGGTCAGTTTCCATACGATTGCTAAAATAATTAAAATGGCCATTGGAAGAATCGTCAGCTTGAAATCACCTAAATCTTTCATTCACGCACTCTTCTTTCTTTGGAGATATTTTGTTTCCCTTAGGAAAAATATATGCTTAATACAAAGAAAATTCAACTACTTTATGAAAATTTCTTTAAAAAAATTTTTTTCTTATACAAAAATTAGTTTAGCCCAAACAAAAAAACCCCTAATTCAGACATTAGAGATTCTTTTATAAAAATACATAGATCTATGTTAATATACTTTTATTCTTCTTTTTCTAGCGGCTTTCCTATAAATTCAAATGCATAAATATGTGTTTTTGTTAATTCAATAATATCCTTGATTAAAGCTTCTTCTGATTTTTCATAGCCGCTTGCAATCCATTGCATCATCAATCCATAAAAGCCGTAGGAAGTATAATGCTTGAACATGTTCATGTTGACAGGCTGCTGATTGATCGTCTCAAATTTAAATTGCTCTTGATAAATTTTTGTGATCGTTAAGGGCATACGGGTGTGCAACCCAGGAATCGTATCTTCCACATTCAGCAGCTCGAAAAACAAACGGTGCTTATAAATGTAATGAATAATATTAAAGGATGGTGCTTTCAATTTTGTCGTGTATACCTTTTCTCCATATAGGTAGGGTTCACCTACTGCCACTTCCAGACCATTCAGCATTTGTTCTAGTAAATTCTCTGCTAGTTCAAATTTATCTTGAAAATGCACATAAAAGGTACTACGGTTATAGCCCGCTCGTTCTACAATATCCTTCACTGTAATGGCTTGAAAACCATGTTGTTTCATTAAATCGACAAACGCTTCATAAAAATGACGGCGGGTTCTTTCTTGTCTTTGTGTCCATTTTGGCAATTTTACTTCCCCCTTTTAGACATTTCAGGCACATATGTCTACTAGTTAGATATTTACTACGACATTAATGATTGTTTCCGTTTTCAGGCGTTTTACAATAAAAGTACACCGTGATTTACACAGTGTGCAAGAAAAAAGTTTGTTTAAGGGAGTGTCATGTATGGGGAAATTACAAGATAAAGTCGCAATTATTACAGGTGGTGCTTCTGGTATCGGTGCTGCAACAGCCCAATTATTTGTAGCAGAGGGAGCAAAAGTGGTGCTTGTGGACCTAAACGAGGAAAAAGGCGAAGCATTTGCAGCTGAACTACAGGCAACAGGAGCAGAAGCCATGTTTATCAAAGCAAATGTAACGGATGAACAGGAAGTAGCAGCTATTTATCAAACAACTATTGAGGCATTTGGCAAAGTCGATGTCCTTTTTAATAATGCAGGGATTGGTCGTGTTACGCCAACTGAGGAGCTTCCTTATGCGAAATGGCGTCAAACTGTAAATGTAGACTTAGATGGTGTATTTTTAATGGCGCAGGCTGCCATCAAAGAAATGCTAAAAGCGAATGGTGGTACAATCGTTAATACAGCTTCGATGTATGGTTGGGTTGGCTCGCCAGGATCAGCTGCTTATAATGCAGCAAAAGGAGGCGTGATTAATTTAACACGTTCATTAGCATTAGAATTTGCTACGCGAGGGATTCGTGTCAATGCCCTATGTCCAGGCTTTATTGATACACCAATTATCCCAGAAGAAAGTAAGGAGCCATTACGTCAGATCACACCTATGCAACGACTAGGACAACCAGAGGAAATGGCAAAAGCTGTTTTATTTATGGCATGTGACGATTCAACGTTTATGACAGGGAACACATTAACAGTAGATGGTGGCTACACAGCCCAATAACGACGTTTAAAATAATCGCTACCCGACAAAGGGCAGCGATTATTTTTTCACTAGAAAAATTTGCAGTTTTTATCCATTTCCTGCAAACTATTACTAAAGCGAGCAAGAAAGGATGAAGACAACAAATGAAAAAATTAATAGGTACATTATTATTTTCTATTCTGATTATAGCTAGTGCAGGCAATGTACAAGCTGCTGGCTTTCGAGACGTATCAAAGGATCATTATGCATATGAAGCTATTTTATGGGCAGAAGAATATGATATTGTTAATGGCTTTACAGACGGTACATTTAAACCAAATGCTACCATTACTGAACAGCAATTAGCAAAACTATTAGCCAATTTTTATGAGCTCGAAACACCTATCGACGAATTAAAAAAGCAAACGCCTTCGGCAAACTGGTCGGATGAATTCTATAACCAACTCGCAAGCTATGGGGTGCCTTTAAATGGCTATTTCGACAACCGAATCCGAGCGGCTACTGTGAAGCGTGGTGTAGTGGCACAGGCTATTGCTCATTTAGCTAGCGGTAAGAAGGGCTTAGATCAATCTATTCAATTTTTACTTGATACCTATATTTCTTCAGGGCTAAATCCACAGTATGAAGAGCGCAATTTACAAAAGTTTTATGGCGTGACAAGCAACATGACCCGTGCGCAAGTTGTCACGATGCTCTATCGTATGGACGAACGAAATTATTATGAAATTTCAGCGGATGCACAAGCCATTCATGAGAATGCCAACAACGTATCTTTAAATAATAGGGCAAAAAATGCTCAAAATCAGCTCGACAAATCATTACAGCAGGCTACTCCTAGTAAAAGCGCATGGGAAGGTGTGTATACTTACTACTATAAATGGGGTAAGGGTACAAATGAGTTTAACCGCCGTGATGCTATAATCTCCAATGCCACAAACAAGAGCTTTTCTATTGCTTTAACGGCGAATGATGGCTCCGCTTCAGGTAGTGTAAATGGCACAGCCACAATTACAAGCAATACGAAAGCCCTTATGAATACATCCTCGAATGGCAATCGTTGTGTTGTCGAGTTTGAACGTTTATCTAATAATGCCCTAAAGGTGTCCGAGATTGATTGTCGTGCTGAACGTAATGAAGGCACCAATTTTTCGGGTACCCTCAAGCAGCAATAATTTGTAACAGAGTCTGAATCATTCAGGCTCTTTTTTCATCCTTAAAAGCTTCATAGCTATGTTTGGCGATGGCAATAAAATCTTCGAGACAGGGATGCATATGCTTATCTTTATGCCATGCAATATCTGTATAAATTGGCGCTAAATCAATTGTGGACGGTACTTCCATTAATTGCCCACTTTCCAGCTCCTTCTCTACAACCATTTTAGGTAAAAATGTAATACCTAACCCTGCCATCACACATTGCTTGATTGCTTCAATACTGGCGAATTCAATCATTTGTAAGGGATTGACACCCTCTTGCTGTAGCTGTGCTTCTAAATGATTACGATAGGAGCACCCTGTTTCTGTTAACAACATCGTTTCAGTTGAAATTTGTTGAGCCGATAGAGGCTGACTAATTTCTTTGGGGGCACTCACAAAAACAAGCTGTTCCTGAATCAATCGCTCTCGCTTGAGCATGGCTGTTTCCTGATAAGTGTCCGTTATCAATGCAATATCAAGTTTACCAGCTTGTAATAAATCCTTTGCAATAGTTGTTGTATGCACAGGCTTGAAAATGATTTTCACTTGCGGGTGTGCTTGTTGAAATTGCTGTAAAATACTTGGTAGTCGATAGACACACTGACTTTCCTGTGCCCCTACCTTCAATAGGACTTGCTCCTGCTCGTTGGATATAGCTTTTTTCATTTCACGGTCTAGCTCAAGCATTTTTTTTGCATAATGCTGTAGACGCTTGCCCTCTTCTGTG
The DNA here is from genome assembly GCF_004332175.1 of Lysinibacillus sp. OL1. Taxonomy (NCBI): domain Bacteria; kingdom Bacillati; phylum Bacillota; class Bacilli; order Caryophanales; family Bacillaceae; genus Lysinibacillus; species Lysinibacillus sp. OL1. Next base: position 74,454 of record NZ_SJDS01000008.1, read on the forward strand.
AGAATAATGCGCTTGCCAAGCCGCTCAAAAAGATGAACACCTAACTCTTGTTCTAATGTTTTTATCTGAGCTGTAATACTCGATTGAGCGTAGTCAAGAAGCTGAGCTGTCTGTGTAAAGCTTAATGTTTCAGCTGCAGTAAAAAACGTTTGAAGCTGCTTAATATCCATCACTTGAACCCCTTCATCTATTTCTTCGATAGTTTTTGTTGAAACATTCATCCTTTTCGATAATAAAATCCAATATACACTAGTTTGTAGCTGAAAGAAAGAGATGGCTGCATTTACCAATAGCGCAAGTAAATATCTAACATCAAAAGAACCTTTCATCATATAAAGAGAAACGAATTTGGAGACTTCTTTCCTCCAAATTCGTTTCATTGTATTGTGCTATAAAAATAGTCAATATCATCTAAAGGCCAATAAGGTCGACTTATTGTAATTCTTTTCTAAGATGATCAGCTGCAGACAATGCTTTTAGATCTTGAAGGATCTCGCCTGGCTTGTTTCCTTCTCCTAGAATATATCCCTCAAAGGTTATCCCAACAAAATCAAAAATATGTTGAAATTGCTGAATCATTGGTAACCCCTTTATATAAGGCTCATCTCCACCAACTGCAATGACATATGCTTTTTTAGAAGACATTAATGCTTTAAAATCAGGATAATTCGGGTCTCTTAAGGTTTGTGACCATCGATCTATAAAGTTCTTCATCGCTCCTGTCATACTATACCAATAAATAGGCGTAGAAAATATAAGAATATCATGTGGAAGAATACGGTCAATGACGGCGTTATAATCATCGCTGACATCTGTGAACCCTTCCGCAGCATGACGCTTATCGATTATTGGCTGAATAACACAGTCCTTTAGATAAATTTCTTCAATCATTAGGCCTTGAGTGGCTAATTTTGTTAAAGTCTCTACATTCCCATTCGGCCGATTGCCACCGTAAATAACTGCTATTGACATTTAGAATTTCCCCGTTTCCTTGAAGTTTTTACTATTGTTCCCGTATACCTATATCTTATTATGAATTTACAATTCGATAAAGATGATTATTTCGATAAAATCAATCGAAAAAAATGATTTTAAAGGGGTTGCTCTTTTGCAAAATGGATAAAGATAGAAACATTTTTTTGCTGTATTGAGCTTCTATACCCTATTCTGTATTAAATATCTTGAGAAAAATCAAAATGTCTCTTTAGTTTTTAAGAAACGAGGATAGTGTAAAAGAGAAAAATGAATACTGCGAATGATAGTGATTGAGATATGCTAAAGTTAACAAAGTATTGCATTAATCCAAGCATTAATATTCTTGTTTTCTAAAAATTTGTCGCACATAGCAAGTTAGTAGTCACTGTTTGCTAGTTACAAGGCGTGATTGAAAAGATACTATATACACTGTCCCGTTCAAACAAAGCAGGGCAAAAATCACGATATGAACAATAAATATACATGATGAAGGAGCCTCAAATTGATGTTGTTACATACCTCTAATCGTATTAAAATGCCTTTGGGATTTTGGGAAGGATTACGTCAAGTAGGAATTGCCCCGCAAGACGTGGTTCGTAAAGCACGACTACCTATCACTATTATTAAGGAACCAGTCGTCTCTATAACCCAATATTTTTCGATGTGGCAGGCTTATTCCGATATCATTGACGACACTGCTAGAGGAATCATCAAACTAGCGACTAGCTTTGAACCAACTCATTACCCACCTACTGTCCTAGTAGCCTACCATGCACGTGATTATCGTGATGCGTTAAAGAGAATGGTACGGTACAAACAACTGTGTCCGCCTGAAAGCTTGCGTATCACTGAGGAAGGTGAGGATTGTACAATCGAACTAGATTGGGCGTATACTGAGCAACCTGGTCCACCTATGCTGGTTGGTATCACACTTGCATTTCTTCTTGAGCTCGGACGTCGGGGGACAGGTCAACCGATAGCAGCAAAGTTAGTTGAATTTTCACATCCTATGGGCGATGTACAAACGCTTGAAGAGTATTTCGGTTGCAGTATCCAAATGGGTGCAACGTGTAACCGGTTGACGATACACCGTGGGGATCTGGATCGTCCCTTTGCCTCATATAACTTAGAGTTACTGGAAATGTTGACCCCTCTTCTGGATCAATCGTTGAATGAGCACCAACATAGCAGCTCCTTCACTGAGATGGTTAAATGGATAATAAAACGTAGCTTAGCAGGAGGACGCCCTGACATACAGACAGTCGCGAGCGAGTTAGGAATGAGCGACCGTACCTTGCAGCGCAGGCTTACTAGCGAATGCACGAGCTTTAAGTTTTTGTTAACACAGGTTCGACGTGATCAGGCACGCGAGTATCTAGCAGACCCCTCGCTTGATATTAAAGATGTCGCCTTCCTGATTGGATACGAAGATCAGAACTCGTTTTACCGTGCCTTCCACCTTTGGGAAGGTGATACGCCTTCAAATTGGCGTTCTAAACATGTAGGAACAAATTAGATAAATATAAAATTTTGAAACACAATAGCAATAGTCAGACATTCAAAAAAGTTGGAGTTTTATTTTTACATCCACTTTAGAAAATCAGAATAGATAGAGGAGCAATGTAATATGGATATAGGATTGAACAATAAAACAGCTTTAGTGACCGGATCTACAAGAGGTATAGGGAAAGCAATCGCTATCGAACTAGCCAAAGAAGGTGTGAACGTACTAATAAATGGACGAAATGATGAAGAGGTACAACGCACTGTAAATGAAATTAAATTAACTTATCCATCTACTTTTCCACAAAATGCTACAGCCGATATTGCTGATATACAGCAAAGAGAAGCTTTATTTGAAAAATATCCCTGTATTGATATTTTAGTTAACAATATGGGTATCTATGAAATTATGCCATATGAAGATGTTGATGATGATACATGGGAAAAATACTTTCGTATGAATGTTCTTGCGGCAAATGGATTATCTAAATTTTACTTGCCTAAAATGTTGGAAAATAATTTTGGTCGCATTATTTTTATTGCAAGTGAAGAAGCAATTATGCCCTCGGGACAAATGCCTCAATATTGCATGACAAAAACGATGCTATTATCTTTGTCAAAAAGCCTATCTAAATTAACAATAGGAAGAGAGGTTACAATTAATACAATCATGCCAGGACCAACACTCTCCGAGAATGTGTATCAAATAATTGATGGTATGTTTCCTAATAAAGACATGAGTTTTTCTGAGAAAGAGAGAGAATTTATGATGACAAACCTACCTCAATCAGAAATCCAAAGATTTATCAAACCCATCGAAATAGGGAGAATAACTACATTTGTATGTAGTCCATTTGCATCTGCATTTAAAGGTTCACCAATTCGTATGGATGGTGGTATGGTACCGACAATTTTTTAACATTCCCCTCGTCTCCATGACGATAAATCGCATGGCTGCATATTGCTCGATGAAGGAGCAGAAGGAGCATCTGGGAAAATATATTTCCACGACGTAAAAAAGATTTACCTAATTACGGTATACAGAATGATAATAAACGACCTAATCGCTTACCGCAATTAGGTCGTTCTACCGTCTATGCTTCTACTGAGATATGCTGGAAGGTTGTCACATCAAATAATCCTGTATCTGTTAGCTTTAAAGTAGGAATAACTGGTAATGCCACAAAAGAAAACGTTAGTAAAAAATGGAAATCTAATGTTGGATTAAGCGTCTTTAATGCCCTGTGCAAGCCAGCTAGCTGCTCCTTTGCCTGCTGAGCTGGTACATCTGTCATCAAGCCACCAATGGTTAATGGCATCTCCGCTAGAATTTGGCCATCCGCAACGATCACAAAACCCCCTTGGATTTCCTGAATGCGCGTAAGCGCCAGGACCATATCCTCATCATTTGTACCTACAACAAGGGCATTATGTGAATCATGAGCTACTGTTGTGGCTACTGCTCCTTTTTGTAAGCCAAAGCCTTTGACGATTCCTAAACCTGTCGTGTGTAACTGATGATGACGTTCGATGACGGCTAGTTTCAATAAATCTTGTTCTACAGACGGGACGAAAAAACCATCCTTTACAGGTACATCCATTATTACATGATTGGTAATTAGCTGATTTGGCACAATCTCCATTACATTCGCCTTTGTACCTTTTGTGAATGCTAGTTGTAGCCTATCCTTTGTAATGGTTGGTAAATGGACAGATTGGTGGATATGAGCAGGTACAACTGGCTCTTGACGATTTGTCAGCATTTTACCATCTTCAGCCACTTTCTGCCCATTTTTCCATACGGCCTTTGCTTGCATTGTGGACAAATTCTCTACTAACACAAAATCTGCCTTATAGCCTGGTGCAAGTACACCTCGATCCAATAAACGATAGCATTCTGCGGTGTTTACGGTTGCTAACTGGATTGCTTGCAATGGTGGCATTCCTTCAGCTATTGCCATGGCGATATCATAATTGATGCTACCTTCGTCAATTAACTCATCCACATATTTATCATCTGTACAAAATCCAAAGCGACGAGCATTATGTGACTGGACAGCTGGCAATAAATCACGTAAGTTTTTCGCGGCTGAGCCCTCTCGGATTAGTACATACATCCCCTGCTCTACACGGTCAATGGCTTCCTCAGCCGTTACACATTCATGATCTGTGTGAATACCCGCAGCTCGATAGCCTGTAATTTGTTCGCTTTGTAGACCTGCACAATGCCCATCAATGACTAAATTTGCTTCCTGCGATAATAAAATTTTCTGAAGCATGTCCTCTTGTCCATTTAATACCGCTGGGAAATCCATCACCTCTGCTAATCCTCGAACCTGTTCATGTTGTAAAAATGGCGCCAAATCCTTAGCCGTTAGTGTAGCACCTGCATTTTCAAACTGTGTACCCGGTACACTGGATGGCAGCATCACAAAAATATCCATATCTGCCTTTTGTGCATCATCGAGCATAAATTGAATACCTTCTGCTCCTGCGACATTGGCGATCTCATGAGGGTCTGTCATCACTGTTGTAATCCCATGAGGAAGTAAAACGCGACTAAATTCCCCTGGTGTCAACATAGAAGACTCAATATGTATATGACCATCAATTAAACCAGGAATGACATAGCCTCCTGCCGCATCCTCTTCCTGTTTAGCGTGAAACTTATTCGTGCGATCTAGAGCAACAATCACACCATTCTTTACGACGATATCTGCTTTTTGCCATGTTAACGAAAAAACATCCGCAATTTGCGCATTTCTCAGTATAAAATCTGCCTCTAGTTTTCCTTGAGATGATAATACATTTTGTGTTAGCTGCTGTAATTTTATCGACATAACCTATACTCCTTTTTCTTTTAAGAACTATCATGCCAAAAAGATGCTAACCATTGCAACTATTTGTCGTTACATCAGTAAAAAACGACCATTGTCAATGGTCGTTTGAAAATTCTAGCTCTTTAGGTGGTTGCCCTTTTTTATTCATCAAGCGCATACGAATAGGCTCAATCTTTAATGTCACCATTTCATCCTGATTGCCAATAAAGATACTCGTAAAAAATTCAGCTAGTTTATTTTTTATCCCTTCTTCATGTACTTCCGTAAGCTTGCCTTCTATTTCTACATACGTATCACCAAAGCCACCATTTTCGTAGCCATATAAAATATGGGTATATGGGTTTTTGCGTAGCTCTTCCATTTTTTCTGAATGTTTATTCGTCACTGTATACAATACAAAATCTTCATGCTGGAATGTCATGTATCGAGAGTAAGGTTTGCCATTTTCTACAGTTGCCATTGTGCCAATCTTTTCTCGGTTTAACACTTCTAAAATTTCATCACGTACAGAAGTCATAGTATCCCATCCTTTCATATATATATCTATTTTGCCCTCTCCCAAGAAAGCTAAACCGTCTTTTTTTGAAAAATGTGAAATGACAATCTTCGAGCATATTGAAAATCTATTGTTATAATAACTGGATGGACAACAGGAATTTTCGAATGAATGAGGGTTAAAAAATGAAACAAGCTTTTTTTACGCGCTGTTTGTTTTTCATAACAGGCATTATCGTGCTTTCTTTTGGTATCACATTAACAATTAAAGGCCAACTCTTTGGAGTGGGCTCATGGGATGTACTACATATTGGTTTAACAAAAACAGTAGGCCTATCAATCGGTTCATGGTCCATTATTTTGGGACTTGCTATTTTAGCGTTTGATATGCTGATTACAAAAAAATTCCCTTTACCTGGAACGTTTATCGATATGTTTTTGGCTGGCATTTTTATTGATATTTTCAACTATTGGCTACCCGATATTGATGGTTTTTGGATGCAACTTATTTCTTACCTTACAGGGTTAGTGTTGCTAGGCTGGGGCTGTGGGATGTATATGGTGGCGAATTTAGGTATTGGACCTCGGGATACACTCATGCTGATGATGGTCCATAAGCTTGGCTGGAGTGTGACTCGCTCTCGTACAACAATGGAAGTAACAGTTGCAATCATTGGCTTCCTACTTGGCGGTCCTATAGGCATCGGTACGGTATTTATGGCATTTGGACTTGGACCAATTGTACAATTTGCCTTATCCTATAACGAAAAATTATTTATGCGATGGACAGGCGTGAAAAGCGCCGTTGTCTAAACTTTAATGACAATGCAGTTTTTGCATTGTCTTTTTTTACGGTTGAAATATACAGTCCAACTATATATAATCAAACTATATAGTCCAACTGTATATTTGAGGTGAAGATGTGAAAAAACATAAATTATTACCTTTATCCGAAACCATGCATTATATTCTACTCGCCTTACGTGAACCGCTACATGGCTATGCGATGATGCAAAAAATTGAGGAAATGAGTGCTGGTACAGTCCGAATTGCTGCAGGTACGATGTATGGAGCCATTGACAATTTATTGAATTATCATTGGATTACACCTGTTGAAACCCAGGATACAAGACGCAAGGTTTATCAAACGACAGAAGAGGGTCTAGAAATATTAGCCGCAGAGCAACAAAGATTGCAGCACATTTTATCTTTATATGAGGGAGCTGGCGAACATGATAAAGTTTAAAGTCTTTTTTGATATCGAAAAGGAAGAGCGTTGGTTAAACGAAATGTTAGCCAAGGGTTGGCTATGCTCCAACATAAACTCAGCAGGTATTTATACATTTCAGCCTACTGAAGATCTTGAACAAGTTATTCGGATTGATTGTCAGCAGGAGCTTCGCAAAGAAAAGAAAGCGACCTATAAGCAATTACATGAGGATTTTGGCTGGCGTATAGTAAAAGAAAAAGCCTATGACGGCACCTACTATTGGTTAAAAAGAAAAGATGGCAATGATGAATTATTTTCAGATCATGATTCCCACATTGCGAAATATAAACGTTTAATGAAACAAGCAAGCAACTGGGCCATACTGTCATTTATCTTCTTAATGATTTTTTATGCCAACGATAGTTACTACTCCCTTTTCAGTATAAAAAATGCGTATTTTACACCTGGTTTATGGGAGAAAGAAGGGTTTTCTTTCCTTTTTGCCTTTTTATTTGAAACACCCTTTGCTATCGGGCGCTTTATCCCACCATGGCTATTTTTAGTAACTTGTAGTATTTACATCACACTGTATTATCGTTATCGTAAATCCATATAGCAATTTTTATAGCAAATAACAAGGAGCCTCTTACGTAGTGTAAGGAGGCTCCTCATAGTGTTGAAAAACAAAACAATCAATAGAATTTTTGTGAAAGGTGAAAATGGATTTCTGTTGCAGGCTACTTGCTTTCCTGTGGGCAATAAAGTGAAGGTGTTCATTACTCTTTATGAAGAGGTGTTGTCACGCATCACTTCTCCACCTTGGAAATAAGAACTTATCCCCTCTAAGAATACAGATAATGGGCTATTTGATCGCTATGCTAGTATGAAAAAGTAAAGACATTTTGCAGAATGGTTGATTGGAGTGGAGCCAGCGTCACGCCTAGGGGATTTAGCGTCACTGAGGAGACCCTGGAGCGAGCGCAAGTGAGTGAAGCGGCTCATCGGACGCCCCCTGGAAAGGACGCTGGCGGAACGGAAATCAACCTCTCACCTTGCTAAAAGGTCTTTTTCTGCTAGTGACATGATCTTTTTCAACAACAGGAGGAGCCCCTTACGTAGTGTAAGGAGGCTCATCTTTCCTTTATGCTTCTGGTTCAGCAGTATTTTGTCCTGTTGCTTCCATCACTTCTGGTGTATCGTCCACTGTATCATCTTCCTGTACGTTTTCAGCAGCAGGTGGTGTAATCGTCACGAGTGTGTAGTCATCCTCTTGTAAAATTTCAAACGAGAACTGTTGACGAATATCTCCGACGTATAGAGAAGTCCCAATTGCAACATTTGTAACATCTATTTCAATGGTTTCTGGAATGTCAGTTGGCTTCACTTTAATACGCACTTCACGATTAGGCTGGAGCAGGAATCCGCCATCAGCAACTCCTACTGCATCCCCAATTACAGTCACTGGAATATCCACTTCTAGCTCCTCTGACATATTGATGGATTTAAAATCCACATGCTTAACATTCCCTTTTAATGCACAACGTTGTACCTCTGTCAAAACTGCATTAATCCGTTTTCCTTCAACATCTAATTGGAAAACACTTTTTGTGCCGTGTGTAGCTAACATTTTTGCAAAGGCTCTCGCATCTAACATAATCGCCGTTGATTCCATTTGAAAGCCGTAAACTACACCTGGAATGCCCCCATTTTGTCGAAGCTGTGTTAAAGAAGATTGTTGTCCCTTTTGACGTTTACTGGCAGTTAAAACCATATTCATCGAATATTTCCCCTTTCATGGAAACTAGTCTCATAAAAGGTTTTGCCTTTTCTATTGTATTTTATACATAGCAAGCAAGCGATTATTTGGTCAGCCTTGTAGTAATAATTTAAATTTTATTAGCGAAAAAACATAAAAAAACACCTCCTCTGTTCATGGAACAAAGGAAGTGTCTTTCTGTCTTAATATAGTGCTATTTTTGTATGCAATAGCTCATGTAACTCATGCAATTTTTTAATTTCATAATGTGGTTCAATATCACTCGTATTTTCAACATTGCGGATGTTAAACCAGCATGTATCAATGCCTGACAGCAATCCGCCTTTAATGTCTGATGTCAAAGAATCGCCGATTATAAGCGTTTTAGCTTTATCAAAATGCTCAATCCGCTCAAATACATAATCAAAAAAGGCAGGCATTGGTTTTTGATAGCCCGTTTGCTCGGAGATAAAGATGCCTTTAAAATATTGTGCTAAATCGGCATCCACTAGTCGTTTATTCTGTGTCAACGTTACGCCATTTGATACGACATACAAATGATAGTGATTGGCTAGTTGAGCGATGACTTCATAAGCTCCCTCTACATAATGATGTGCTTCCTGTAAGTATTTTTGGAATAACGATTCAAAGTAGACACCATCGACCTCCATCCCAAATTCCTTTAAAGCAATCGCAAATCTTGTATTATGTAGTGTATTTTTGGTCACTTCCCCACGCTCAAAAGCTCGCCACATCGATTCATTAATTTCTTTGTAACGCGCTATCATCTCGGGCGTAGTGGCTATCTTTTCCTCGCTGAACATGCGGTCAAGTGCTGCATTTTCAGCTAAATCAAAATCTAGTAATGTATCATCTACGTCAAACAATAATATCTCATATTTCGTCATGTTCATTCCCACTTTCTTTAATGCATTATGACTTTTACTCTATATCATGATAACGTTTTTTATGAAAAATAACAGTAAAATGTCCTATGACAGAATATTAGCACATGTATGCGCTTTATACACATGCTTATCCGTCCATTGAAACGAGGGAACTTTTTCGATAATGGAAAAAACGTCTAGCCCTAAAATAGCCCGTTCTGCAATTTCATATTTGAAATTATCGTTGAATATGAGACAATAGAATGCTAGAAAGGAAGATGTACGAAAGATGACGACCTTACAAAAACGAAAATGTTAGAGTAATTGCTTCCGTTGCAGGTTTTAGTATGAATTTAACAATTAAGAGGTACTGGTGATTGGTATTTTAATACAAAGCCATATTAAGGAGGTTTATAGGTTTGCAAAAGTCTAGCATATTTAATAGAATTGCGTTAGTAGTGCTGTCTATTATGGTTATCGGGGTTCTTTATTCTTTCATTTGGCATAAAGAGCGTTTTGATAGACCAATTTGGATACAAGTTGTGATGACTTTTTGCTTTTTAATGTTGAGTATAAATAACTTCAGACTAAGGAAATACGCTATGGGTTGGGTTTTTGCTGGAGTAGTAGTAGCTTTTGGAATCAGTATATTTTGGGGCACTACTGCTGTTTAATCAAGCAACACCATGTCAGTAAACTTAGATCAGCCAACGATTTCTTGTTAATTTTTATGACAAAACTTCAAATTCAGATAAAGAGTAAAACGACTGTTTAAAAAGAATGGTCTTACAAAGACAAAGGCTCAAAGCTGTGAATAACAGGCTATAGGCCTTTTTCTTTGTATTAAGGTACAAGTAAATTGTGTTTTGACAAACTTTTAAATTTAAACTGAGTAGAAAAATTATATAGTATATATCGCTAAAAAACCTCCAATGGTTATTCCAATGGAGGTCTTCAATTCATTATTTAACTGAGCCACTAATAAATGTTTTATCAGGATAATACATATTCTTTACAATTACATTTGGTCCTAAACATTTGACTGCTGGACAGTGGCAATTAATTGATTTAGAAATATTGGAATCTAACCACCGTTCGTAAATTTGAGGTAATGATTCATTTTTTATATTTCCGAAAGCCGAACCGTCATCTGAGAAATCCGTAACCGATATATCCCCTGTGAAAATATTTAAATTCATTCTTGATCGTCCATCAACATCATTTCTGATTGTTATATTATGTTCACTATTGATTCGCTTGATTAACGCTAAATCTCGCTCATCTTGACTACAAGGGTAAAATGGCAATGTACCAAACAATACCCATATGTCTTTATTTCTATAATCAAGAATTTCATTCACAACTTTTCTGTATTCCTCCAAACTAATAACTTCTAAATTTTCAGCGAAGTCACTAGCATACATAGGATGAATTTCGTGTCGCTTACATAACATTTCGTTAGCCACTTCATTATGAATTTTCTCCATATAGGGTACAGTATTACGATTTAACATTGTTTCTGCTGATACAAACATCCCTCCTTTGGAAAGTTCCCTTGCATTGTCGAAAATATTACGATATAAATTGCCTCTATATTCAATTGAAGGTTGCTTTTCCATCATAGCGAAGCCTGTTTCAACAAATTCTTTTTCATCACACCAGTTATGTGATATGTGCATAACATCTAGATAAGGAGCAATTAATTCGTAATGAGGCATAGGCAAAGTTAAATTCGAATTAATTTGCGTCTTAATTCCCCTACCCTTAGCGTATTTCAAAAGTGGTAACAAATTTTCCTTTATACCCTTTTTAGTCATTAAAGGTTCTCCACCTGTAAAACTCATTGTACGTAAAGTTTCCACCTCATCTAACTTGTGGATAATTTCTTCTGTAGGTAATGCTGGTAATTCTTTGGTTAATAATGTGTAGCCAACTGCACAATGCGAACATCTCATATTACATAAATGTGTTGTAGTAAATTCAATATTTGATAAAGTTAATTTCCCATACCTATCAATGTCATGGTAACTTTCCCATTCATCATGAGTTTTCTGTACTGTAAACATATAAAAAACTTCCTTTCCATGCTTATAATTTTCGCACAGATAAAATAATTTTTAAAGTGCATTTATTTATAAATTATCTCGGAATCGAACTTAATCTTTATTATAACTTTTTTATTATTTTGTTTACATCTGCTCTATTTCTGACAACTCTATCTTCGTATCCTCTTTTATCTTCTATACAATTAATTTTCTTGCGCCACTGTAATTACAAGGAGTTTAAATTATATGCTTTTATTTTCGATTTACAGTAAACAGGCGATGTGATTGTTACCGACTTTGGTGACACACCAGCCCTCGGCACTATTGTACATGACGAACTACCATTGATTTTTGATAAATGGATGGCAACCGACTTGGCAAAATCACTTAACTGCCACTGTCCAGCAGTCAAATGCTTAGGGCCAAATGTACTTGTAAAAAATATGTATTATCAAGATGCCGCGTTTGTGAGTGGCTCTGCTCGTGTATACGTTCATCGATAAAGAAAGAAACTCCATGTTGAACAAAGACTGATCAACATGGAGTTTCTTTTATATATGGCGTTATAGATTGTAGGTTGTCCTTATACCTGTTCTTTAAGGCATTATATATAATTGTTCGATCGTAAGTGAGGAATCCGCCTCTTGATTTTTCTTGTCTTCGGAAATGATTTTTCCTTCATAAATCAATCCACCTGTACGTAAATCAACGATAGACAACCACTGTCCATCAGAAACACGATATATTAAATAAAATTTTCCCTCTGCTATACGTAAATATGGAGCATCATTCTCATTCGTAATGCTTGAATATTGAAGGGTTAAGGGGTCTTCCCACTGTTTCTTTTCAATATGATATCGATTCAGCGTTAAACCATTGGCTGAATATACAGGAATGTATATCGTTTCTTTATGAATAAGCATTGACTTCCGATAGGGTTTTAATTCTTCTGGCATAGTCCATTCCTCTGCTTCATTCTTGGCATTATTATAGAGATATATTTGACTAGAGATAATTTCTGGCTCAGTACCTTCTTTTCGATCACTATATTTTTCTACCATATATAAATAATAATTTTCGTTTTGAGTAGTAGTATTGTTTTCATTAAAAATACGGATACTGGAAGTGCCTCTTTCTTCTGACACTAATTCTGCAAGGATGTCGTCCTTTACTAATTCCTTCTTGTTCTCATCAATCGTATAGACATGCAACTCTTCCCTACCTTTTATAAGATAGTTGGCTGATAAATAGTTTGTTGTTAATATATTTATTTTTCCATTCCCTACGTAGACGTCATTTACATTAATCCAATCATAGCTTGCTTTGACTGGTATATCGATCTTAAAGGAAGAACTATCATTTGTTTTTTTATCAAGTGTATCAATTTGAAGCGTTATAACATTGCCTCTAGCTTCTTTTCGACCATCATCTAGAAATATTGTGTAAGTCAAATGTGATTTGTCTTCATAATATTTTCTTGGATCAAATTCTTTCCCACGCATAAAATTACGGTGTTCCTCAATATATTTTCGAAGAATCATAGGTTCATTCGGTGCCATCAAATCTCTAAAAAAAGACTGACTATTGGGATTCGTGGAACCATCCTTTGATATGTACAACATATGATAAAGATCATTACTTTGATAACTTGTTTGAAGAATAAGATTTTCGATTTCTTCCTTATTTCCGCTGATCGTTTCAATTTTATAGGTTCTATCATTTTTAGAAGCCATTGCTGTTTTTTGGATATAGTAAGAACTGATAAACACCACGATGAAGAAACTAATACTGATTGTTTTCCAATATTTTTTCATTGTTATACCTCCTCTAGACCCTGTTTTTATATTTTAGTAAATGATTCGCAATCCAAATGGCACTGCCTAAAACAATCGTGCTCGTAACCAGTACCATTAAGAAAATTTCAAGTGGGTAAAAGTAATTTGTATAAACATTAACTAATAGGATTGGAGCAAAAAATACCCCAAGTGACAGTAAGCCATAAAAAATAGCGTAAAAAATCCCTTTTAAACCATAACTCCGCTCAATTAAAATCGCGGTAAATATTACTGCCACGAAAAGTAACCCAAGTGCATATACCAGAATAAACTCTGTAAAGCTAGTCGGATACAGCCACCTCCACATATTTAAAGTAGAACTAGCATAAATTGAGAAATTTGATTGGAGGTCTATTGGTATAATTTTATTCACTATTTGTTTTTCCATCAAAATTAGCAAGATTTGCAAAGCAATCAAGCCAAGAACTAAAAGCATAATCGTCGTTAATTTCGCAAAATAAATGGCGATTCTTTCAGTTGGTAACATGAATAATCTGTAAATAAATGTATTTTTACCAAACCAATCTCGATACCAAATAAAGAAAACATAGATCATCAACATGGCGATACAAAAAAAGATTGGCAGCAGAAACCATTCTGAATCAGTGAATCGATCGAAAGAAAAAGTCCCGTATTGCTCCACATACTGGTTCATGGATAACTGGTTTTCTGCCATCAACTGTTTAGCATTTTTCATATAGGTTTGTGAGATAATTCCCGCTCCTATAAGCTGGCTGAGCATGGTCAAGCCTATTAAAATCAAATACAATTTAAAAAATCGATTTACTTCAAAATTAACAAGTTTTAAATAGTTTTTCATGCTCGATATACCTCCCTCATCACATCAACCACTGATTTCCCTTCATTTTCACGTACTTCCTCCACGCTAAATTCCCTCAATACTGCACCGTCATCCATAAGGACTGCTTTATCAATCAAATGCTCAATATCACTAATTTCATGCGTTGTTATAATGACACCACGTTCTTCAATTAAATGGCTTGTAAACACCTCTGCAATCTGCTCACGAGAGAAAATATCAATGCCAGAGAATGGTTCATCCATCAGTAAATAATCGACATCAAGTGACAATCCCAGTAGCATATTCACTTTTGCTGTATTTCCTTTCGATAAGTTAGCAATACGTTCATTCGGATCAAGTTTAAAAAATTGTAATAATTCTTCTGCCCTCTGAGGATTCCAGCTTTTATAAAAATCAGCCATGAACGCAAAAGCTTCATTGATTTTCATTTGTGGCAACATCGTTATTGTGTCTGGGATGAAGGTTATTTTTTCAAAACTTTCTTTTGTGATTTTTTCTCCATCCATTAAAATTTCACCACTATTAATTGGGGTGAGCGCCATAATGGCTTTCATAATGGTCGTCTTACCTACACCATTTATTCCTATTAAACAAGTAATCTCTCCTTTTTCTGCAGTAAAAGAAATGTCTTTTAAAACCTGTTTCCTGCCGTATTTCTTGTTAATATTTTTTACTTCTATCATTTCGATTCCTCCGCTTCTCCGCTTTCGGCATCATGTTTTTTCTTTACAAGTTCCAATACTTCGGCTAAAGGCACATCGATAGATTTAATAGAGCCTAAAAATAAGTCAACCGCTTCGATAATCAATTCCTCACGGACATTTTTAAGGACTGCTTCATCTTTCGTAATGCAGCTAGGCATATTCCCCTCTGTAAAAATCAATCCTTGTTCCTCCATTTCCTTATAAGCTCGTTGTGCAGTATTTGGGTTAATCTTTAACTGATTGGCTAATTCCCTTCTGGATGGAATCTCCTGACCTGGCTCATAAAATCCCTTGGCAATTTGTTCTTTCAAATGCCGAATCACTTGGACATACACCGGGTCCCGATTATTAAAATTTATAGTCAAATAACTCAACTCCTCAAAAATTAATTCCGCGTATTAAACACTTAATACACAGTATGTAGAATGATGGGTTGCACCTATCAACATGGACATATTTTTTCTCACGTTAACACCTCATCGTATTAAGCACTTAATACACCGACAATAAAAAAATGTATTAAGCATATAATACACTTCTTGAAATGTATTATATGCTTAATACACATTTTAAGTCAACCACATTTATGGAAATATCTATCAATAATTAAAATCACAGCCAGTTCTAGCATGTACATCATGGATGCAAATATACTTTTCTTCAAACAGACGAGTGTTTTTATTTTCATTGTTAGTTAGTAATAAATGTATGTTTTCTTGTATTTACTTCTTTAGCACAAAAAATTAAATTTTATGGTCACTAGAGGTATAAGAAATAGAGGTAGGGCTATACTATTAAAGATTTCACTTCAAATCCAATGACTAGGAGGGTTAACCCGATGAGTGCGATTGATCGATAACTCAGAAGGACCATCAAAACTGAATAAGCTAAAGTACAGATTTCTTAGGAATATCTTAAGATCCTATGCGGAAGCGAGGCAGTGTGTCATGGAGCAGAAAATGTAAGTGGTAATCAGACCCGGAAGTAAATTTCCGGGTTTTTCTAATTGTAAAATCGCTATTCTATTTCAGCTAAATACATAAAAGCCATATTCAGATGAATATGGCTTTTCCTCTTATCTGATTAATTCCTTCGCAAGGAATCTATAGGTATTTAAACGACTTTCTAATGCATATTGATTGCAATTTAGCATCACTTCATCAAAGCCATAGCGTTCTTGCTCAGCGCTTAAAAAAGCAGCAATATCTTGGGGTGTCCCGACAAGATTCGCCTTGCGATTATTGTCAATCGTCAATTTATCCATTTCAGTTAATGGATAATCTTTCGCTTCTTCGGGTGACATTGTTTGAATGATTTGCCCTTTCATTAATTGAAGACGAGAAATATCAATCGGTTTAGCTAAATATTCCGCTTCTTCTAGGGTTGGGGCAACTGTTGCTGCATATGTCACAATGATTTGTGGTTTATCCATATAATAAGAAGGCGTAAAATAGGCTTTATAGGCATCAAAGATATCCTTTGACATATTGCCCGTGAAAAATTGTGCATACGAATAGCCTACTCCCAGCTGGCCAGCCTGCATTGCGCTCTGACCACTAGAACCTAGTAACCAAGCCTCTGGTAATGAAATATGAGCAGGAGCTGCAACGACTTGATCATAGACATGTTCACCTGTTTTTTGATTATTCATTAGCTTTAATATGATTTCTAGCTTATCATACTGTTCTGTGAAGCGTTGTCGTCTTCCCTCTGCCAAGGCATAGATAGCGGCATGATCACCACCAGGAGCTCTCCCCACACCAAAATCAATACGATTGGGTGCCAGCCCCGATAATGTTTTAAAGACCTCTGCTAGCTTATAGGGTGAATAATGCATCATCATGACACCACCCGTACCAATGCGAAGCCGCTGTGTTTTAGCAGCTAAAAAAGCAGCAGTTACTTCAGGAGCTGAACTCGCCAATGACTGGCTATTATGGTGTTCAGCAAGCCACATACGGTGATAGCCAAGCTCTTCACCTAGCAATGCCAGCTGTTCTGTACGTTGGAAGGCCTCTTCTGCAGAATGACCTTTTGGAATCGGCATTTGATCTAAAATACTTAATCTCATGTAAAACATCCTCTCTGTCTCTAGCTCCCCCTTTTACTGTAATACAGTTTGGATGATTTACAAAATAAAAAACCTTACTCATAAGCTAGTTGTTTCTTTTCCCAAGTGTGATAGACCATGCCAACAAGCTTTTGTTGTTGTTGCTGGTTTAATACGACTTCTTTAAATTTCATTGCCTCTAGGGAAAATTGCTGCGTTTGTTCGTTCACGACAAATTGGAGAATAGCATGTCCTTTTTCGTCTTGAAACGTAATATCACCTGATAATTCTACAACTTGCTCCCCAGTTTTTGCTTCATAATAGCGCCAGTAAGGTTCATAAAAAGCGTAATTAAACGCATTTCGAACTGTGACATCTGAAAAATTCTCCAAATAGCCTTCCTTTACGGTATCAATATACTCATGATCTGTTATATCTTTTTTTGCATTAAAGACATACCCTACAAGTACGCCCATAAACACAACACAGAGAAATACACGTATATGATTTCCTAAACTCATGTCATCACGTCCCCTTTACGTAAAAACACCATTATCTACATAATACATCAAAATAATGACTTCAAGTAGAATTTTTTTGAGTTATGTAGAAATTATCGTCATTTTAAATCGAATCACTTCATTTATTTCTATTAAAAAATAGCAGCTAGAGTGTTTACAGCCTATCCTCAGTTCGCTACTATCAGATTATTATGATAGAAAAGAGATGACCTATTGTGCCTTTTGATTTAGATTTAGATGTAAATATTTTATTAATTTTAATCCTCTTCGGTTTTTTAGCAGCCTTTATTGATTCAGTGGTTGGAGGAGGTGGGCTTATCTCATTACCAGCTCTTATGTTCGTTGGTCTTCCTCCCTCTGTTGCCGTAGCAACCAATAAATTGGCAGGTACAATGGGTTCCCTTACTAGTACAGTGACATTTTATCGCTCTGGTAAACTAGATATAAAAGCCGTCTATAAGCTATTCCCCTTCGTCTTTTTTGGCTCTATGCTGGGTGCTTGGATTGTCCACTTAATGGACCCAAGTGTACTGAAGCCATTAATGCTGATTATGCTTGCAGTCGTTGCCATTTATACCATCTTTAAAAAAGACTGGGGCAGTATGACCACCTTTAAACCATTAACTCCTAAGCGTTCTATTATTTTTGTTTTCGTGATTACACTTATTGGCTTTTATGATGGCTTTTTAGGTCCTGGGACAGGCTCGTTTCTACTCTTTGCTTTTCTCATAGTGGGCTTTGATTTTTTACAATCAGCAGGAAACGCCAAATTTTTAAATTTCGGCAGTAATGTAGCTGCCCTCCTTATGTTTATATACTTAGGACAAATAAATTATGCCTATGGACTACCAATGGGTCTTGCGCAAATTGCAGGAGCTATTGTTGGTTCAAAATTTGCCATTAAACGCGGCAGTGGCTATGTACGTAAATTATTTATCGTTGTGACCATTCTATTACTCTTGAAAAATACATATGACTATTTTTCATGATCAGCCGTTATACTAACGTATGCCAATACTATAGAAGGATCAAACTTATCTCAATTGGGGTAAGTTTTTTTCATGGTATCAACTTTTTCCCTCTCCTCGTACGTCTAGTAAATGTATACAATTTGACAATGTTAAAAAAGGAGCTTCTTTGGACATGAGAACAAGAAATGCATTTCAACATGAAGAGGTGTTTGTCCAATTCATTCGAGAACAAAAAGAGCGTTTTTATTTGCTCGCGTATAGCTATACAAAAAATGAACAGGACGCACTAGATGTTGTACAAGACAGTATCCAAAAAGCCATGCTTTCATTAGATCGACTTGAAAATGTGACCTATATGAAAAGCTGGTTTTATAAAATAGTTGTCCGTACAGCCATAGATTTTTTACGTAAGCATAAACGCTTACAAGTGACAGATGATGATACATTACAATATTTAACACCTGCTCAAGAGGATGTTTATGAGAATGTTGACTTGGAGCATGCGTTGGATGAACTCCCGCAAATGTATCGAGAGGTTGTCATTCTCCATTATTTCGAGGATTTAAAACTCACTGACGTGGCGAACATCCTCGACATTAAGTTGAGTACAGCCAAATCGCGTCTTTATAAAGCATTAAAACTATTGAAAATCCAATTGGAAGATGTGAAGGGAGAAACTGCACATGGATAAAAAATTACAGGAGTTAGAAAAACAATATATGAAAGTCCCGATTCCAAAAGAGCTAGACTTCGTGGTTGAAAAAGCACTTAAGCAAGGTCGAAAAAAGAAAAAAAATCGTACACCTCAATGGGTCCTTGGATCTGCCGCTGCAGCCATGCTATTTACAGCTGGTTTAAATGTAAGTCCTGCAATGGCACGCACACTCTCAGAAATTCCCGTGGTTGGTAGTGTGATAAAAGTATTGACTTGGACAGAATATGAAGTGGCTGAAGATAATTATGATGCCAACATTAAAGTACCTTCTATTGAAAACTTAGAAAATCAAGATCTGGCGAATACATTAAATGAAAAATATCGTGCAGAAGGTAAGACACTTTACGATGAATTTATGGCAGAAGTGGGCGATTTAAAATTAAATGGCGGTGGTCATTTAGGTATTGATAGTGGCTACGAAATCAAAACTGATAACGAACAAATTTTGTCGATTGGCCGTTATGTAGTGAATACCGTTGCTTCTTCTTCAACGGTGATGGAATACGATACGATCGATAAAGAAAACGAAATTTTAATTACTTTACCTATGCTCTTTAAAGATCAACACTATATTGAAACAATTAGTGAAAATATTAAAGAACAAATGCGTACACAAATAGCTGAATCGAATCAAGATAAAGTTTATTGGGTAAAGGGTGCTGGCCTTGCCGATGAAGCGTTAATGGAGGAATTTACAACTATTAAACCTGATCAGCAATTCTACATTTCTGATAAAGGCAAGCTTGTGATTTCCTTTGATAAATATGAAGTGGCACCTGGCTATATGGGCGTTGTAGAGTTTGAAATCCCAACAGATGTCTTAAAAGACGATCTTGTAAGCACAAAATATATTCATTAATTTAGCTTACTTTTCCTATGACGAGGTATTGGATGATGGTGTCATCCAATACCTCGTTTTTTCATGAAACCATACCATTTTCTGCTTATAAAGCCGACTTTTTTTGTCAAAGCTAATATGTATCAATCAATGTTAGAGGGTTTTCAACATGAAAAGTGTAGGATCAATCAGTATTTTACATGTCATCTTCCTATCAATGACTGTTATTGGCTTAAAAAATCATGTAACCATTATTCCTCCACTACTAGATGTGGCCAAAAGAGATGGCTGGCTATCCGTATTGTTTGCTGGAGGAATTATTTTCTTTTGGCTATTTTTATTAGTATATATTCAATCAAAATCTAATCAGGAGCCCATCCGAGATTGGCTCGATTCAAAAATAGGGAAAATTGGCTCTACTATTGTTATTTATACAGTTGCTATTTTTTTAATGATTATCGCAGCTTTTACAATGGTTGAAACACTGCAATGGATTAATACTACATTTTTACCACAAACCCCTGTGATCATCTTACTTTTTATCTATACCATTCTGTGTATTCTTCTTGTGACGACTAGCTTACAGACGCTCGTTATTTTAAACGTTTTTGTATTATTCGGAGTAGTTATCTTTGGCTTTTTCGTTGCCTTTACGAACATGCAGGTGAAAGATTATGAATTATTACGTCCATTTTTTGAACATGGATTCCAGCCTGTCTTGCGAGGCATGATTTTCCCTGCATCAGGGTTTATTGAGCTTTTAATGTTGCTATTTTTACAGCATCAATTTAAGGAACGTATTCGCTGGTACCACTTTGCTATTATGCTGGCCATTTTAGTAGGACTGACATTAGGACC
This sequence comes from Lysinibacillus sp. OL1, assembly GCF_004332175.1. Taxonomy (NCBI): domain Bacteria; kingdom Bacillati; phylum Bacillota; class Bacilli; order Caryophanales; family Bacillaceae; genus Lysinibacillus; species Lysinibacillus sp. OL1. The sequence goes on from NZ_SJDS01000008.1 coordinate 95,480, forward strand.
TTTAATTGGAGCCATTACAGAATTTGGACCGAATGAAGCGGCTAAGCAACGCTATCCTGCCTACGAAGAATGGGGATTAGTGACAATTGGTCGCTATATCGAGCATCTTGACTTTTTCTCCATTTATCAATGGCTGACAGGAACCTTTATTCGTGTTAGTTTCCTTTTGTACATTGTGGTAGATTTATTGAAGATGACAGGAGATCCGAAGCGTATATGGCAAATGCTCGCTCCTCCCTTCTTTATTCTTTGTTTACCATTAATCATGCTAAATGAAAGCCTTTTTTTAAAGGTAAAAGGACATTATATTCTTGCAGCCACTTTTATTTTTTTCTTTTTACTGTCAATATTTTTCGTAGTCGTAGCTTTCTTGTCGGATAAATCTTCTAAAAAGGGGAAAACTGAAAAACAAGATAGGAAAAGTGGTGAATCATAATGCCTCAGCAAGAACAAGCGCTAGATCTTAGTACGCTCAGAAAATTATTTCAAAAATCAGCAGATATTCAATTTCAGGAATATATGTTTAATCAGCAGAAAGTACACTTTATTACGTGTGATGCTATGATTGATCAACAAATGCTTAATGAAGTGATTATTCAACGTATTCAATATTTATATGATCATTTGGATGAGGTTCCCTTTGAAGAGAATATCGCAAGGCATCTTCATGTTCCAAGTATTCAAAAAGTACAAGACAAGGAACAGCTAATAACTTTTGTCTATAGTGGCTTCTTGTTGTTGTATTTTGACGAAGACAATCTTTTATATGCAAGCAATATTGCCCAAAAGCCGAATCGCCAGCCTGAAGAAACGCGCATGGAGGTTCTTGTTAAAGGGCCAAGAGATAATTTCATTGAAGATATTCGCGTCAATATCGCACTCATAAGAAAACGTTTGCCGACCAATTCATTTTGTGTGGAAAAAGTGGAGCTTGGGAAACGATCAAAAACTACGGTAGCCATTCTTTATTTTGATGATATTGTGGATATGGATATTTTACATGGCATCAAAAAGCAGCTTGCTGCTGTTGATACAGATATTGTTTTTAGTGGCGATTTATTGATGGAACGGGTGAATAAAAATTCCAAGCTTTTTCCGAAGTTTGATTATACGGGACGACCTGATTATGCGGTTCAGGCCTTAGCGAGAGGACGTTTTATTATTTTTGTAGATGGCGTCGCCTATGCTATCATTACCCCTGTCAATTTGTTTCTCTTACTGAAATCAGCTGAGGATAATGAATATCCTATTATTTTCAGTTCACTCGAACGATTATTAAGAATATTCGGTATTCTAATCGGATTACTACTCCCTGCATTTTGGCTTGCCTTGACAACCTATCACCAAAACCAATTGCCGCTTCAACTACTCGCAACCGTCGTGCAAGCGAAGGCTGGCTTACCGCTCCCCTCTTCGCTTGAAATGTTACTCATGTTGCTGATGTTTGAATTATTTCGTGAAGCAGGCTTGCGTCTCCCTTCCGTTATTGGTGGGACCATCAGTGTTGTAGGTGGATTAATTATTGGGGATGCAGCCATTCGAGCAGGTGTAACGAGTCCTGAAATGATCGTTGTCATCGCTATTTCTACCATTGCTTCCTTCACATTAGTGAATCAGTCACTTGTTACTTCAGTTAGCATATTACGCGTTGCCTTTATCTTTGCTAGTGCCTTTTTCGGGTTATTTGGCTTCTTTGTTTCTTTATACCTGACACTGCTTTATTTAAGTAATATTCGAATTTACGGCTACTCTTACATGAACCTAGCAACAGATCTAAATTGGGCAACCATTAAAAAATCCATCTTTCGATTATCACCCAAAGGCTATACAGAGCGGAACAAAGCGCTTGCTCCTCAAGATTATACACGAACTTCAAAAGGGCATGAGAACAAAGATTCTCCAAATAAAAACAAATAGCATCCCTATCGATTGTGAAGGGATGCTATTTTTATTCGCTCAACTATTTTGGACTCTTTCTTTGATAAGGTCCAGTACACTTTCCCAATGACCTTTCATTTCTTCTCGTACTATTTGATCAGAAAGATGTTCTTGATGAAAGCTAATGGTTGTTTTATTACGCTCTTTGGGTAAAATACGGATTTGTACGGTAGATGGTTTTGACCACTCTTCCTTTTGCCAAGTCAATCGAAGCTGCTCTAATGGTTTAACAATCCTGATTTCGCCTGTCCCTGTCTTTGAATGGAATTTGTACCCAGGTTCGAATATAACTGAAGTGTCTTCCCCCAGCCATGTACGTACTCCTTCTGTTGTCGTAATCAATGCCCATGCTTGCTCCTGCGAAATTGGAAATGTCCTTCTAAGCCCGATTTGAAAACCCACACTTTTCGTTTGACCGATGATTCTCTCGTTATCCATTGCTTCACCCCTATTTTATGACCTTTATTGTGAACTGTAATGTTCTATTCGATTTACCTGCTAAACATTCCTTCTATGATTCATAAATGAATGTTCCATTTTCCATATTAAAGATTTGACCTGTTACCCTATGCATATTCGATGGCATTACCTTCAATCGATTCCCTCTTTCCACATAAACCTTCACTATGCATGTCAGTGTCCTTTGGCTACCACATAAGCAGTAGGACAAGTAACTAAGGGAAGCAACCAAAAAAGGGAAATTGTTTTAAAAAACAATCTCCCCCTCCTTCATTTACGTCAATTCCACAAACTCTTTCTGAACGCTTTGTTCTGTTTGTCCCTTGCGAAATTGAATATGATGAAGCTTTGCAAAAATCCCATTTTGAGCCACTAGCTCATCATAGGTACCATCCTCTTCAATGCCCTTCGGTGTCACAACTAATACGCGATCGGCATTGCGAATAGTTGCCAGTCGATGGGCAATAACTAGTGTTGTACGATTTTCAGCAAGCTCTGTTAACGATTGCTGAATAATCATTTCTGTTTCTGTATCTAAGGCAGAGGTTGCCTCGTCCAAAATTAAGATAGGCGGGTTCTTTAGGAACATACGAGCAATCGCTAGTCGTTGCTTTTGTCCTCCTGATAATTTTAAGCCACGTTCACCTATTTGTGTATCATAGCCATCGGGTAGCTCAGCAATAAATGCCTCTAGATGTGCTTTTTTCGCTGCCTCTCGAATTTCCGCTTCACTTGCATCTAATTTTCCATAGGCAATGTTTTCACGAATCGTACCTGTAAATAAAAAGACGTCCTGCTGTACGATACCAATTTGAGCACGTAATGACGCTTGTGTCATATGACGTATATCGATACCATCAATCGTAATAGCGCCTTTTGTCACCTCATAAAATCGAGGAATCAATGAGCAGATTGTAGTTTTACCAGCACCCGAAGGCCCTACAAAGGCAATGGTTTGGCCAGCTTTTACATCAAATGATATATCATGTAAAACCTGTTTGGATGCATCATAATTAAAATGAACGTGATTGAAGGCAATATTTCCATCTAAATGTTTGATAACCTTTGCATCCTCACGATCTTGAATTTCTGGCTCCTGTTCAATTAATTCACGGAAGCGCTTAAAGCCAGCCATTCCTTTCGGATAAAGCTCTAATAAAGCACTAATTTTATCAATTGGTTTAATCAGGACATTCGTATATAAAACAAAGCTCACTAGCTCCCCATAAGATAATTTCCCATTAAAGCTTAGCCAAGCGCCGACCACTAACACCATTAATGTAAGGAGGCGCGTCATCATGTAAATACTGGAGTGTGTCCCTGCCATAATTTTATAGGCATATAATTTAGCCGTACGGAAAAATCCATTTTGCTCCTTAAAGCGTTTAATTTCAAAATCTTCATTTGTAAAGGATTTCACAACACGGACACCAGACACACTATCCTCTACACGTCCGTTCACATCAGCAATTTTGCCATACATCGTTTTCCAAGCATTGTTCATTTTTATATTACTAAATGTCACAAGCCATGTTAAAAATGGCACCATAATCGCTGCAATCAAAGCGAGTGTTGGATTGACATTAAACATAATGGCAAAGGCCCCAACAAAGGTCATGATCGCAATAAAGAGATCCTCTGGTCCATGATGGGCAAACTCACCTATATCAAACAAATCATTGGTAATGCGACTCATAATATGACCTGTTTTCGTATTATCAAAGAATCGGAAAGATTGCCTTTGTACATGCGTAAATAATTCCTGACGCATATCCGTTTCGATATTTATGCCTAGTTTATGCCCTAAATAGTTAACGATAAAGTTCAATAATGTACTAATGGCATAAACAAGCAGTAATAGGACACTTATTTTCACGATCATGCCCCAATCCCCTGTTGGCAATAACTCATCGATAAACCATTGAACAGCCAATGGAAACGCAAGCTCTAAGATTGCTACAATAATGGCACTCGAAAAATCGATGACAAACAATCGTTTATGTGGCTTGTAGTAGGAAAAAAATTTTCTATACATGTTTGTCTCCTCTCTAAGTTGTAAAAATTTTGCCTATCTTTTAATAGTACCATTTGTGCAAACGTAACGGAAAAGTATTTTTTCTCCATAGCAGTATATTTTTATTTACTTTTAAAATGTTGCATGTTACTATGTTAGTAAGAATTGAATAGCTTTTGACTTTATTGTCAAAGGGGAGTAGCTAGCAGATGCGATCGAAGCATCTGATTCACATTCGTCATTACATGGTATATTACCATCGGGTGTGATGGCATTTTTTGTCACACAGAACACTTTCTGTGCAACGAACAGTTAATTGCTTAGCAAGACCTTTGCCTATTTTTTAGGCAGGGGTCTTTTTCTTTTGCTTAAAATAGGGAAAGAATAAGTTAGCAAGCCATTCATTTCTGTTCAACAATTAAAGGAGGCAATAAATTTGGAGGCAATATTTTTAGAATACGCATGGGTACTTGTCGTATTAATTGTACTAGAAGGTTTGTTAGCAGCAGACAACGCCGTCGTAATGGCTGTTATGGTTAAGCATTTACCAAAGGCACAACAACAAAAAGCTTTATTGTATGGATTGGTGGGGGCATTTGTTTTCCGTTTTGCCGCATTATTCCTTATTACAACGCTCGTTAATTTCTGGCAGATTCAAGCAATAGGTGCAGCTTATCTACTGTTTATGTCTATTAAGCATATTTATGATTCGCGGAAAGCATCTCAAAACTCCGAAGAAATTCAAGAGCCGAAAAAACAATCTGGCTTCTGGATGACGGTTGTAAAAGTAGAACTTGCTGATATCGCATTTGCTGTGGATTCTATTCTTGCGGCGGTTGCCATTGCTGTCACACTTCCACATATCGGTGATTTTGATATTGGCGGTATTAACGCAGGTCAGTTCGCAGTGATGTTCTTAGGTGGTATTATTGGTGTCATCATGATGCGTTTCGCAGCTCGTTGGTTTGTAAAGGTTCTCGACAAATTCCCATCACTTGAAACAGCTGCTTTCCTAATTGTCGGCTGGGTTGGTGTAAAATTAGCTGTATTAACATTAGCACATGAAAAATTGGGTGTGATTCCACACGAATTCCCCCACTCCACTCTTTGGAAAGCTATTTTCTGGATTGTCTTAATTGCTATCGCATTAGGTGGCTACCTAATCGGTGTCAAAAATCAAAAGAAACAAGAACAATAATAATGAAAAATCGCTTCGATTACGATCGGGGCGATTTTTTTATTTTCTTAAAAGTATAAAAGAAGGTATTTTCTAATTGAGAACGAATATCAATTATTTTTCACATGAATTGCTTTAAAAATTAAATTTTTTGTATGTTACGGCTTCTACGCTGTATACTAGTAAAGAAGTCATTTACTGCAAAAGGAGGAAAACTTTTATGTTATCTGAAAAACTACACACAGCTCTTAATGAACAAATGAATTTTGAATTCTACTCTGCGCATGCCTATATGGCAATGGCAGCCTATTGCACAGATCAAGATTATGATGGCTTCGCTAACTTCTTTTTAGTACAAGCAGAAGAAGAACGCTTCCATGCCATGAAATTTTATAATTTCTTAAGTGATATGGGCTACCGCGCAACAATTCAAGGTTTTGAAAGCCCAGGCAATCATTTCGAATCCATTTTAGATGCCTTTAAAACGGCTCTATCACACGAAAAAGAAGTAACACGCCGTATTTACAATTTATCAGACATTGCTTTAGATGAACGTGAGCATGCGACAATGGCCTTCTTAAAATGGTTCATCGACGAGCAAGTAGAAGAAGAATCTACATTTGATACATTAATTCGTAAAATCGAGCGTATCGAAACTGACTCAAACGCAATCTTTATGCTTGATGCAGAATTGGCGACTCGTACTTTTACACCAGATACAGAAGCATGATAGTTCTTATAAAAAAATCTGCCATGAAGGCAGATTTTTTTAGGTAACTATCTTGCTTGTGGGATTTTCAAAAGATGCAATAAAAGAGAAACGTTGAAAAATCAACGTTTCTCAGGTTCTTTATGGTTCTCTTACCACTCCATCAAAGGCAGCTTGATAGATTTGATAGATATCTTCACGCCCTAATGGCATTGGACTTCGAGCTAAAATGCGAGTTTGTTTTGTAGCATCCTCTGTTAGCTGTTCAAGTGCTGATGCAGGGATATTAAATCCTTGTAATGTTGAGGGAATTTTCACATCTTGAACGAGTTGTTGTAAGGCATCAACACATTTATAGGAAGCCTCTTCTTGCGATAAATAGGATGATGATATTCCCATGGCATCTAAAATATCTTTCATTCGTTTTTCACAGCTTTGACGAATATACCCCATGACATATGGTAATAGTACTGCATTGGAATCACCATGAGCTATATGGAACTGACCTCCCAGGGGATAGGCTAAGGCATGGACGCCTGCTACACCGGCATTGAAAAAGGCTAATCCTGCTAAATAGCTGCCATAACTCATATCTGTGCGCGCTTGCTTGTCTTGTCCATTATGGACAGCTGTTCGGATTGACTGGCTAATTAATCGGATAGCTTGTAGTGCAAGTGCATCCGTTACTGCATTCGCATTTACGGATACGTAGGCTTCTATCGCATGAGTTAACGCGTCTACCCCAGTCGCTGCTGTCACCTTTGATGGTAAGGAAATCGTTAAGGCAGGATCTACAATCGCTACATCCGCTAATAAATAATCATGTGTCACAACATCCTTGGTTGTATCCAGTGATAACACAGAAATATTTGTTACCTCCGAGCCTGTCCCAGAAGTGGTAGGAATTAAGATTTTAGGTAACCCTTTATTATCTAATGTTTTCGTTCCTGTTAGGTTTAAATAATCTGCAACTTTTCCATCATGTTTTGCTAATACGGCGGCAAGCTTTGCTAAATCTAGTGCACTGCCCCCACCTACACCAATCACCAAATCAAATGGATGCTTTCTCGTAAAATCAACCAGTTTTTCGCCAATTGCAAGCGGAGGCTCTGGTGCAATATCCGTATAAATGGTTGTGGTATAGCCTTTCTCCATTAAAGGCTTTTCCACATTGTCCGTTAGACCTATTTCTTTTAATAATGGATCGGTCACGATTAAAATATTGTGAGCATTAAACTTCTTTACCTCTAGCAGAAGCTGACTCAAACAGCCCCAGCCAGTATAGCTAGCAGGCGTAAAGGTTAATTTATGCATGGCTTCTCTACTCCTATCTATTCATAATAGCCTTCCGTCGATTTTCTAAATGATTTAAATTGAATAGGATCATGGCCAAACCATACCTGTGAATTTGTTTCATTTGCTAGTCTTCGAATCCGTTCCACAGTTGTATTATAACCTACAGAATCGTAGATAATGCCTGGTGGCTTGACAGGAGGGCCAAAGCTTTCTGCCGTATAAATGGCATCTGAAGCTAAAATAATACCACCTGTGTCAGGCATTTGAATATGCAAACCTAGCATTCCCCAAGCATGACCACTACCAAAATTTAATACTTGTATCCCTTCAGCTAGTTTTACATGATCCTCGCCACGTTTGATTAAGCGCCATTGTAGATTGTTTTTAATCCACATATCAATGTCACCCCAAACATAGGCACCGTCTTTCACGTTTCTAGCATATGTTTGTAATGTGCCATTAAACTCATCTTCCTGTACAATAATTGTGGCATTTGTAAAGAGTTCTAAGCACCCTGCATGGTCGAGATGCAAATGGGAAGCAACAACATACTTGATATCCTCTGGACGAACATTTAATTCTTCTAGACGATGATGTAAATAGCATTCTTCTGGCATATTAATAGGAAATGCTTTTTGCGTAAATTCACCCCATCGCCCTTCTGGACCCATTGAGTTTGGATTGCATGCTGTATCAAATAGAATTTTACCTTCTGGATGATCAATCAATACTGTATAAACAGGGAATTCAACAAATTCATTTGGCTGGTTTGGATGATCGATGGTTGCGGGATTGTGCATCGCAATCATATAATTTTTATCCATTCGCATCGTACCATTGTCCATCACATACAATTTTGGATGTTGTTTAATCATTTTCATTTTCCCATCTCCATTCGTGATTATTGGTTATTCCAAATTACTAGCTTCATTTCCGTCATTTCTTCTAACGCATATTTAATGCCTTCACGGCCTGTGCCGCTTTCCTTTACACCACCATATGGCATGTGATCTACTCGATAAGTAGGTACATCATTAATGATGACTCCACCAACGTGCAATGCTTTTGTAGCCTGAAAAGCTGTCTGAATAGAAGGAGTGAAGATGCCTGCCTGTAGGCCATAGTGAGAATCATTGATAGCCGCTATCCCTTCATCAATGGTGGATACCGTATTAACGATAACAACAGGTGCAAAAATTTCTTCACAGGATACACGACTCTGTGGCTGAACATTATATAAAACAGTGGGCAATAAAATATGATTGTCAATGTGACCACCTGTAATTACTTGTGCCCCTTCAGCTACTGCCTCTTCAATCCATTGATAAGCACGCTGTTGTTCAGCTTGTGAAATCATCATAGCAAGATCTGTTTGATTATCCATTGGATCACCAATTGTAAGCTGCTCTATTTTTTCCTTCAGCCGTATTAAAAATTCCTCCACCATACTTTCCATGACATAGATACGTTGTAAAGAAATGCAGACTTGACCTTGGTTGGAAAAGGCCCCCATCACAATGCGATCCATAATACGCTCTAGCTGTACCCCTTCGTCTATAATTACGCCTGCATTGGAACCTAATTCTAAGGTTACTTTCTTCAAGCCTGCTCGATTGCGTAGAGAAATCCCTACCGCTGGACTTCCTGTAAACGTTATCATCTTAACATTTGGATGTGCTAAAAATGCATCGCCTACTAATTTACCTTGACCAGTTACAAGATTAAAGGCACCTGCTGGTAAATTTGTTTGCGCCAATAATTTTGCCAAAAAATGGGCAGATAATGCTGTTTGTGTGGCAGGTTTCAATACAATCGTATTGCCAGCAGCTAATGCAGGTCCAACTTTGTGTGCTACTAGATTTTGCGGAAAGTTAAATGGTGTAATCGCTGCCACAACACCGATTGGCTCTCTTAATGTATAAGCAAAGCGCCCCTCTCCATTTTTTGATGCATCCATTGGAACCATTTCACCAGTAAGTCGCTTTGCTTCTTCTGCCGCAAATTTATAGGTTTCAACTGTGCGATCAATTTCAGCGTAAGCATACTTTAACGGTTTAGCTGATTCCATTGCAATGATACTTGCTGCTTCATCTCTATTTTCTGCAAAAAGGGTGGATAACTGCTCTAATATCTCTGCTCGTTGAAAAGCAGTTAATGCAGCCATTTGAGGAGCTGCAGCATGCGCACTTTCAATGGCCTCCTGTACATCTTTTTCAGTGGCCATCGCAAAGTGTGCCAATACCTCTTGTGAATAGGGAGCATGGATCTCCATCCATTCAGCAGTTATCTTCCATTCTCCATTAATCCATAAGCCCTTTTTCAATCGTAATTCACTCCTTTCTTTTTATGGTTACGTATTCATTTCAGAAAATAAAGAAATGAATACGTAACCATTTTGGTGTAAAAAATAAACTGATGGTCTATCAGTTTATTTTACACGTTGTATTTCTTGGGAAAATCTTAACAGACTCTGTTTGTCTAATGCAAGTACTTTTTTTCTCCATTACCTCAAATAATTTTTCGATAGCAATAAAACCTAAGTTCTCTTCTGATGTTAAACCTACTGTTGTTAAGGCAATAGAGTTATGTTTACTAAGCTCGACATTATCAATACCAATGATATTAAAATCTCTCGGAACCTGAAAACCTCTCTCTAAACAAAGATTCAATATTTCAATGGCAATGGCATCCGTAGCAGCACAAATAGCTGTTGGTCTTTTTTCGAGTTGTAAAAGCTCTGCAAACGCACGTTCAATATCCATTTTATTGGTGTTCGTTAAAAAAGTAGGCACTAATTTTGCATCTAGCCCATAATCCTGTAAAGCTTGTTCAAATCCCAGATAGCGTCCATAGAAGGTACTCATTTGATGTGGACCCCCTATCCAACATAAAGAGTCATGCCCTAATGATAGGACATGCTTGGTCGCAAGGTAACCTGCTTGAACATTATCAATTTCTACAAAATGTCTATTCTCTTTATGCTTACGGTTAAACATAATAAATGGAATAGCTAGTTTTTCTAGTTTATAAAATAAATCATCTTGATACAACATAGAAGACAATATAATTGCGTCTGCTTTCGTTTCTAAAACAGCATTGTAGATTGAATTAAGATTATCCTCTGTGCCAAAATAGACATTCACTTTATAGCCACGTGCATTAACATAATTCACGATGGCTGTAGTTGTATCAACAAAAAAAGGGTTGTGTAAGGGCCCCGAAATCAATGTAATAATGCCTGTTTTTTTCTGAACAAGCGATCTTGCTATATCATTTGGCACATAGTTTAGTTCCTCTATCGCCTGCATTACTTTTTCAATTGTTTTTGGCTTTACAAGCTCTGGTGTATTCAATACTCTAGATACAGTTGTTTGTGAGACACCAGCATGCTTCGCCACATCTTTTGAAGATACCAAAAAAACCACCCATTTCATCATTGTGAAGCTATATTATATCATCTATAGAATAATGATTATAGTGATGATTTCTTCTCTACCTTAACGCTTTCGCTCATATGGCTTTGCAGCTTCACTCGCTTTAAAGTTATAAACAGGTTTAATAACTTTGACAATATCTACAGTTTCCCCAATCGCAGAAGTAATTTCTGTCATCGGCTTATAGGCCATTGGTGCCTCATCCAATGTTTCTTCATTGACTGATGTTGTCCAAATCCCCTGCATCGTATCTTTAAAATCGGCCATATTCAAAGCTTTTTTCGCTGCGCGTCGTGAAAACATGCGTCCTGCTCCATGGGGGGCTGAATAATTCCATTCCGCATTGCCTTTCCCTATACAAATCAGAGATCCATCCCGCATATTCATTGGAATAACTAGCTTTTCATCTTTATTTGCACGAACAGCCCCTTTGCGAAGCGTCATCGTTTCTGTATCGATATAGTTATGAATCGTATCAAACGTATCCGTAAAATGCCAATCCATCTGTTTAGCTATGGTTTCTGCAATGGTCCAACGATTCATCCGTGCAAATTGCTGTGCAATCTTCATATCATGGATATAATCATGGAAAGCTTTACCCTCTAAATATGACAAGTCTTTCGGAACGAACGGTGTTTGTTCTTTATAGGCTTGTATCATGGATTGAATCTCTTGTTGTCGTCCTTGCTGTTTCATTGCTTCTATTTTTTCTGTCAAATCTTCTCGACGTAAATTTTCATAAGCTCTTTTTTGATGCCAATTAGCAACCTTTGCCCCTACATAGCGTGACCCCGTATGGATGAGCAAATAGTGCTGATCATCTTCATCTTTGGCAAGCTCAATAAAATGGTTGCCTCCCCCAAGTGTACCTAATGACAAGTTCGTATAGTCATCTTTCAAGCCGCTCGCTCGAAATTGTTTACCTTCAAACTCTACAAAATGTCGGCTTGGCGATACTTCTTTATGAATATCCTGCCCACTGGGTACATATGTGCGAATGATGGCATCGAGTTGAGCAAAATCAACTGTTGTTACGTCAAGTTGTGCTACAAATACACCACACCCCACATCAATGCCGACAAGATTGGGTACAACACGGTCTTGCAATTGGATGGTCGTGCCAATGACACATCCTTTACCCGCATGATAATCTGGCATAATACGTACTTTAGTGCCTGCCATAAAAGCCTGGTCTGTTAGTTCTTGAATCTGATCAACAGCTGTTTGTAATGCTGTTTGCGCAAAGATTTTTGCATTCGTGAAGCGTCCATTTATTTCAATCAAGTGTATCCCTCCTTACTACTTATACGTAAAACTGGAATGATTTGTTTCATATCATAAAGAAAACGTTCTAAAAGCATGCTACTTTTAGAACGTTTGGTGAAAACCTAATCTTCATATTGTACAACTAATTTTTTAGGTATTTCGGGTATATCATTTGATTTTACATCTTCTTCCCTTAAGTCAAGCAGTTGCATGGGATATTTTTCTTGCACCTCAAAAGGTATTGCAATACTTTCCATTTTATTATTCATTTGACTTCTTGCGAGTAAGCCATTGTTTGATAAATCAATGGCTAAAATAGCCTGCACAGTTTCCTCAAGCATGGCAATATCCTTCGATTTCAACGGCATTTGCTCATTCATTAAAAATGGTTGAAGATGCTCTTTTATATAACCCTGTGCTTCGATTAAGCAAGAAAATTCATTTAATTTTTCAGCATAGCGCTTTAACTGACGCTTATCTTTTGCACGCTGTTGATTTAGTTTCTGTACTTTTTGTTCAATACGGCTCATGCGTACTTTCACTAAATCAATCAAAAAAGGCTGTGTATCTCGAATCGCCTGTAGCATTGAAACCTCTGCTTGTTGTACCTTGGCATATTGGGCGACACAAACCTCTTGCTGCTCATTGAGTTTTTGAACACGCTCTTTGAAAAATTCATTTTGCGTATGTTGGCCAAAGAAAGCTTTCATAAGACCTTTACCATGAATTTTTTTATGTTGTGCATCTAAACGCTCATATTCGCGTAAATACTCACTGTGCATGTTGCGGTATTCACGCAACACTTGTTGATAGTGCACAGCAATTTCAGTAAATTCTTCCACCTTGGAATCGTGTAAATAATCATGTTGCGCTATCGTTTGTAATAGCTGATACAGTGTTTGAACCTGTTTAAACGTGTTCGCTACCTGTTCATATTCTTGCTCATATTCTTTGACAATTGCTAAGTCACGTTGATAGCGAGAATATTCATATTGGGTATCGCCTGCGTATTTTTCAATATTCTCTACAGCAGATTGAAATGGATCTCGTTGTGGAATTACAGTTAATTCGAAGCGGAATCGTTCAAGCCATTGTAAGAAGCGAATTAGGATGGCATATGTTTTTTTATCACTATTTTCAGCCACACGATGAATGTGAGCAATTAATTGATCATACTGACTTTTTTGCCAAAGCTCATGACTGTCTGTTTGTTTGGCTACTAGTGCATTAATTGCTGAAATCCCTATAAAATCACTCATCAAATGACCAATACGTTGTTGTTCAGAGTCCATAAATGCTGTGGCATGTTCCTCATCATCGATGCCGTTGATGACACATAAAGGTTCAACACCTTTATTCTTTAACGTTTCAATTAAGAGAAGTTCAGCATCCATTGCCATTGAACCAGCGCGTAACACCCAGAAAATTTCATCAACACGGTTCATAAGCGCCTCTGAAAAATAAGCCATTTCTCCTCCGCCTGCTTCTAATGACACAGAATCAATTATTGTCACGGATTTTAATAAATCATTTTTCAAATAGACTTCTAGGTAATCTAAGTGTTCACGTAAAATCTGGGAAGCAAACGTATCGCCAGTTGTTAGTAGCTCTAATTTACTGAGATCAAATACAGCGACAACACCATCTAAAAAATAAGCTTTAATCTCTTCTTGCTCGCCGTAGCGTATAAACGTATTTACACTTGTTGGATGCTGATCATCTACCGATAATATTTCGCGTCCTAGAAGTCCATTCACAAGTGTTGTTTTGCCCACCCGCTCTTTTCCAACTATTAAAATCATCGTCTGGTTATTGGCATCTTGAATGATTCGATTTAAATGTTTTGCTGTATCTTTCACATATGTATTTTGGACGATGATGCCATACAAGTGTCGTAGTTGGTCAACAAATTGCGGCAAAATATTATTCGCTGAGGTTGTATTTTCGATTGGCGTATTGTCAATGTTCGTCATCCTCAAAACCTCTTTTCGTATGTATCTATAAGACCATTATAAATGAAACTATGGCTTTTCTAATACACGGATTGATAAAAAGAGGACAATATACTTATACGTTTATACGACAAATAGGAATTCATCCTTACACCTATTTCCTGTCTGCTTCATATATGATTGCTACACAGACTAAAGGGAATAGTCCCATCTATGAGTTTAGAAGTATTAGGCTTGGAGATTTCTCTCCAAGGTTGCTGAATAGCTGACCTTTGTCCTATTCCTCCAAACCAGCCATACGAGCATAAACAGCTCCAAGTAATGGCATTCCACCTTGGGCACCTAATTTCTCTACAGATAAGGAGGCAGCGATATTAGCAAAATATACAGCCTCATCCAACGATTGCCCTTCTACTAAAGCATAGGCTAAAGCACCATTAAAGGTATCACCTGCGCCCGTTGTATCCACGACTGTTGTCATATAACCTGGAACATGAATTGGATAGGAGCCATCGAAATAACGTGCACCATCACTTCCTAGCGTCACGATTAATTTATTAGGATATTTTTCTAAAACTTGTTCCACTGGCTCGTTAAAAATTTCAGCACATTCTGTCTCGTTAGGTGTTAAATAGGTAATATCGTCCATCCACTGCACATCAAAATTGGCTGCTGGAGCAGGGTTCAACAGTATCGGAACACCCGCTTCTTTACATAAATGAATGGCATGGGCTGTCGTCTCTTTAGGGATTTCAAGCTGTATAATTACCAAGTTACTTTTTTGTATCAACTCTTTTGAAGCTTCAAGATGGGATATGCTTAGGTCATAATTAGCTCCAGGTACGACAACAATTCGATTATCGTTATTGTAAATAAGTATATTAGCAATGCCTGTAGGAGCAGTGGTGCTTTTTACAATGGCGTTTGTCTGAATCTGCTCTTGCTGTAAAGCAGCATGTAATGTCTCACCAAAATGATCATTCCCTAAACAGCCAACCATCGCCACCTCACTGCCAAGACGAGCTGCGGCAACTGCTTGATTAGCCCCTTTTCCTCCTGGAACTGTTTGAAACGAGTTACCTAGAATGGTTTCCCCCTGCTTTGGAAAAGCATTCATTTGTACAACTAAATCCATATTTAAACTTCCTATAACTGTAATCATGGAATTCCACCTTTCATCTTTTGATCAAACAAAAAAACAACTGAAATGAGTAGTATCATTTCAGTAGCTTAACAATATAAAAATTCGTATGAATTAAAAATTTCCGAAATGCCTATCGACTGTTTTAGGGATGCTTTCAAAAGCTAGCTGGATTTGTCCTTTAATATACAAATATTTTTATAATGATAACATAGTGCCACCTTCGCATTTGATGTTTCCTTTATTATAAATAATTTCATATAGGAAATGCACTACAAACACAAAAAAACTGAAGACAACATCAAATTTGTCTTCAGTCACATCCATTAATAGGCTACTCGCTTCGCCTCATATGCGGCGATGTGGTCCTCATATTTAAAGGTTAAGGCGATTTCATCCCAACCATTCAGTAACGTTTCTTTATAGTACGGGTCAATTGTAAAATGATAAACTGTACCATCTTCACCTGTTACGGTTTGCTCTGCAAGATTTACTTCCATACTATAGGGCTTTGCTAAGCCTTTTGCTAAAATAGCATCACATTCCGATTCTGTTAGCTTAATCGGTAAGATACCGTTTTTGAAGCAGTTATTATGAAAAATATCTGCAAAAGAAGGTGCCATCACAACGTTAAAACCGTAATCTAAAATTGCCCATGGTGCATGTTCACGAGAGGAGCCACAGCCGAAATTATCTTGCGCCACTAGAATTTTAGATTCTTTAAATTCAGGTTTATTTAATACAAAGTCAGCTATTTCATTGCCTTGTGCATCGAAACGCCAATGGTAAAATAAAAACTGTCCAAAACCTGTGCGCTCAATACGTTTTAGAAATTCTTTTGAAATAATTTGATCGGTATCAACATTTTTTCGATCAAGTGGTGTGATGACACTATTTACGATATTAATTGGTTCCATTTTTCAATCATCCCTTCCCGAGTAAAGCAAGACTTACACTGTTTCCTTCACAAATTCACGTACATCGACGAAGTGACCTGCAATCGCAGCGGCTGCTGCCATTGGTGGTGACACTAAATGTGTACGAGCTCCTGCGCCCTGACGTCCTTCAAAGTTGCGGTTTGAGGTAGAGGCACAGCGTTCTCCAGCTGGTACGACGTCATCATTCATCGCAAGGCACATCGAGCAACCAGACTCACGCCATTCAAAGCCAGCATCCAAAAAGATTTTATCTAAACCTTCTGCCTCAGCTTGTTTTTTCGTTGTATGTGAGCCTGGGACAACGATGGCTGTGACCTTGTCATGCACCTTACGTCCTTTGATGACATCAGCAGCTGCACGCAAATCACTAATGCGTGAGTTTGTGCAGGAGCCAATGAAGACATGCTGGATGTCAATGGATGTTAATGGCTGGCCTTCCTCTAAGCCCATATAGGCAAGTGCTTTTTGAAGTGCCGCCTTGTCTGATTCATCCTCATAATCTGCTTGTGTTGGAACATGCCCAGAAACACCAGTACCCATCGATGGGTTTGTTCCCCACGTAATGATTGGTTCAATTTCTTCAGCTTTTATAATACGAACCGTATCGTACGTTGCATCTTCGTCTGAAGCAAGACTTAACCAGTAAGCGGCTGCTTCTTCCAATTTTTCTCCCTGCGGTGCATATTTGCGTCCACGAATATAATCGACTGTTGTTTGGTCAGGTGAGATAAGCCCTGCTTTTGCGCCTGCCTCAATTGACATATTACAAATCGTCATGCGTTCTTCCATAGATAGTTTGTGGATAGCCTCTCCAGTGAATTCCACAATATGTCCTGTACCAACACCTATTCCGAACTTGGCAATGATGGCTAGAATAATATCCTTTGCCGCTACCCCAACTGGTAGCTCCCCTTCGACACGAATCTCCATCGTTTTCGGCTTATTTTGCCATAATGTTTGCGTCGATAATACATGCTCCACCTCTGATGTTCCAATACCAAATGCAATGGCCCCAAAGGCACCGTGAGTCGATGTATGAGAATCCCCACAAACAATGGTTTTACCAGGCTGTGTTAATCCAAGCTCTGGCCCAATCACATGGACAATCCCTTGGTCAGGGTGACCCATGCCTGCTAACTCAACGCCAAATTCCTCAGCATTTTTAGCTAATGTTTCGATTTGATTGCGCGCAATGGGATCATGGATAGTTGGTAAATTTTTTGTTGGTACGTTATGATCCATTGTCGCAAAGCTTAAATCAGGACGACGCACTTTACGTCCGTTCATGCGTAACCCTTCAAAAGCTTGCGGAGATGTTACTTCATGAATTAAATGAAGATCAATATATAACAGGTCCGGTTTGCCCTCTTCCTGATAAACAACATGTTTATCCCAAATCTTTTCAATTATATTTTTACCCATTGTCTTCACCTATTTCTTTAAATATATGTTGTCATAATACTTTGTGATACAAAGCTAGTATCAATTTCGTTAATTACCTTATCTGTCCATTCATTAGTTGATAAAATACGACTGCCGTCACGAGCAAGATCTGCTGTAAAGTAGCCATCATCAAATACTGCACTTACCGCGCGTTCAATTTCTGCTGCTTCTTCTTTTAAGCCAAATGAATATTGCAGCATCATCGCTACGGATAAAATGGTTGCAGCAGGATTTGCTACACCTTGCCCTGCAATTTCTGGTGCGGAGCCATGTACTGGTTCATATAAGCCAAAATTATCACCACGAATGGATGCGGATGGTAAAACACCTAGAGAACCAGTAATAACAGATGCTTCATCACTTAAAATATCACCAAACATATTTTCAGTAACGACTACATCATAGTGTCCAGGATTTGTAATCAGTTTCATTGCGACAGAGTCTACTAGGTTATGTTCTACGATTACATCTGGATACTCTTTTTTCTTTGCTTCTACAACTTCACGCCATAAGCGACTTGTTTCAAGCACATTCGCCTTGTCAACAGAGCATAATTTGCCACCACGTAAACGTGCTAGTTCAAAGGCATTTTCAACGATACGCTCTACCTCTGCTTTAGAGTAAACCGTTGTATCAATTGCGCCATTTTCAGTACGCATACGTGGTTCCCCGAAGTATACGCCGCCTGTTAGTTCACGTACAATCATTAAATCAACGTTCTCAGCCACTTCACGCTTTAATGGTGAAGCATCTAGTAAACTCGGGAACGCCTTTACTGGACGTAGATTGGCAAATAAATCGAAGTGTTTCCGAATTCGCAGTAACCCTTTCTCTGGGCGCAATTCAGGAGGGTTTTGATCCCACTTTGGACCACCTACAGCTCCTAATAAAATCGCATCACTATTTTCACACATCTCGATTGTTTCATCCGGTAATGGATTATTATGCTGGTCGATCGCAGCACCACCAATTGTTGCATATCCTAAATGAAATGTATGATTAAATCGTTTACCAATCACCTGTAATACACGTACAGCAGAAGCAACAACCTCTGGCCCAATTCCATCACCGGGAAGTACTGTAATTTTTCTCTCCATCGTCAAAACACCTTTCTTTGTATAGCGTATTCGCTAATTTAGTAAAGACGCTCACCTACCTTTTATCGAGGTGAGCGTAGTCATTACGTCTAAGCGTAATTTTTGATTAATTGATACAATACGCCATGACATCATTGCATCCGACTTGTGAATGGTACTTCATACAATTCACTACCTCAGAAACCTATACAGGATGTGCGCGAAGGCTTGCTTGTATTAAATGACGGTTAATAGCATTTAAATAAGCTTTTGCCGATGCTTCTAAAACATCTTGAGAGGAATTACGGCCTGTAGTCGAAACCTCATCATAGCGAATATTAATAACCGCTTCACCCAGTGCATCTCGTCCTTTGCCAACCGAGGTCACACGGTAATCAATGACATGTACAGCTCCAGGTACAAGTTGCTCCAGTGTATTAAAAATGGCTTCTACTGAACCAGAGCCAGTAGCTACAACGGTTTTCTCTAGTCCCTCAGGTGTAAGCACAATGGCTGTCGCTGTAGGAATATTTTCAGTACCATATTGCACCTGCACCATTTTCAACTCAAAGAGTGGTACATCTTCTACTTGAACTTGCTGCTCAGTAAGAAGAGTGAGTAAATCTTCCTCTGTAATTTCTTTTTTACGATCAGCCAATTTTTTAAATTCCACAAATGCTTTGTTCAACTTTTCATCAGAAAGATGGAAGCCCATTGTTTCCGCACGATCACGGAAGGCTGCACGACCAGAATGTTTCCCGAGAACTAATGGTATTTCACCTTCGCCGATTAAAGAAGGTGAAATAATTTCATAGGTTTCTGGATTTTTTAAGACACCATCTTGATGGATACCCGATTCGTGTGCAAATGCATTTCTTCCTACAATCGCTTTATTTGGCTGAATCACAACATTTGTCAATTTACTGACTAATTGAGACGTACGTTTAATTTCTTGCAACTGAATGCCCGTTTGCACCTGATAAATGTCCTTGCGAATATGAAGTGCTACAGCAATTTCCTCGAGTGCCACATTACCTGCGCGCTCGCCGATACCATTGATCGTTCCTTCGACTTGTGCAGCACCATTTTCTATTGCTGCAATCGTGTTAGCTGTTGCCATCCCTAAATCATCATGACAATGGGCGGAGAATTTCACTTTGTCAGCACCTTTGACATTTTCCAGTAGGAACTTAAATAATGCACCATATTCTTGTGGGGATGCATACCCTACAGTGTCTGGAACATTAATCGTTGTTGCACCAGCAGCAACCACTTCGTTCATAATTCGCACTAAAAATTCACGATCAGAGCGGAATGCATCCTCAGCAGACCATTGTACAAGTGGGAAGAATTTTTTAGCGTATTTAACAGCCTCTATCGCTTGCTCCACCACTTGATCAGGAGATTTTTTTAATTTGTATTCCATATGAATAGGTGATGTGGCTAGAAAAATATGAATATGTGGCTGTTGTGCTAATTTTATCGCTTCCCATGTAGCATCAATATCCTTTTGGATACAGCGAGCTAGCCCCGTCACAATGGAATTTTTTACTGTACCTGCAATGCGATGGACCGCATCAAAGTCACCGGGTGACGAAGCAGGAAATCCTGCTTCGATAATTGTCACACCAAGGCGCTCTAATTGTTTGGCAATTTCAATCTTCTCAGCTGTGTTTAAGTTAATCCCAGCAGATTGTTCACCATCGCGAAGCGTAGTATCGAAAATATCAATTTTTCGCACTTGTCGCCACTTCTCTCACAACTTTTTCTTTACCTTCGTTGATGAATGGCATCATAGCACGTAGTTTAGCGCCTACTTCTTCGATTTGATGGTTCGCACCAGCTTCTTTGAATTTTGTATATTCTGGACGACCATTTTCATTTTCTTGAATCCAACGACGAGCAAATGTACCATCTTGGATATCTGTTAATACATCTTTCATACGAGCTTTTACAGACTCATCGATGATGCGTGGTCCTGCCACATAATCTCCCCACTCTGCTGTATCTGAAACTGAGTAGCGCATTGTTGCCATACCGCCCTCAAACATTAGGTCAACAATTAATTTAAGCTCATGTAGTGTTTCAAAGTAGGCTAATTCTGGTTGATAACCAGCTTCTACTAATGTTTCGAATCCTGCTCTTACTAGCTGTGTTGCACCACCACAAAGTACCGCTTGTTCACCAAATAAATCTGTCTCTGTTTCTTCTTTGAATGTTGTTTCAAGAAGCCCACCACGTGCAGCACCGATTCCTTTACCATACGCAAGCGCTAAATCTTTTGCTTGGCCTGTAGCATCTTGGTGAATAGCGAATAGTCCTGGTACCCCAGCACCTTCTTGGAATTGACGACGAACTAGATGTCCTGGTCCTTTTGGTGCTACTAAAAATACGTCAACGTCTGCTGGTGGTGTAATTTGACCGAAATGGATATTGAAGCCGTGTGCAAACATCAATGCTTTACCAGCTTGTAAATGTGGCGCAATTTCCGCTTCATAAACTGCTTTTTGACGCTCATCTGGTAATAGAATTTGGATAACATCTGCTTCTTGTGCAGCTTCAGCTACTGTTTTTACGTCAATACCATCTGCTTTTGCCGCATCGAAAGATCCACCTGGACGAACGCCTACTACCACGTCAAAACCTGATTCTTTAAGGTTTAAAGCATGTGCATGACCTTGTGAACCGTAACCGATAATTGCGATTTTCTTTCCTTTTAATACGTCCTCGTTGATATTTTGCTCATAGTACATTGTAGCCATAGTTAATTTCCTCCTAGAATATGTTTTGTTTTTTATAGCTTTAGATTCTTGCTTTGTCTATAAAGCTATTTATTTTTATATGCAAACTATTTTAAAATAGAGAGCTGCGGGTTTGAGACTTTTTGTGTTTCACGAACGGAGGCAGTTGCTCCTGTACGTGTAAGTTCTTTAATGCCATACGGTCGAATGAGTTCGATGAAGGCATCAATCTTCTCTGGATGTCCTACTACTTGATATGTCACAACATTTTTGGCTGTATCAATAATTTGGGCTCGGAACGGCTCAACAATTGAATTCATTTCCAAACGTAAATTTGGTGGGGAAATCACCTTTACTAGTGCTAGCTCTCGCAGAACAATCGATTTATCGGTTATGTCATTGACCTTTAACACATCAATTTGCTTGGATAACTGTTTCACTAGCTGCTCAATTTTGCGTTCGTCCTCTACGTTAACAACGAAGGTCATCTTTGAAAAATTCGGTTGCTCCGTATGACCTACTGTAATCGATTCAATATTGAACTGACGCTTCATCAATAAACCTGTCAAACGGTTTAATACACCACTTTGGTTAATCACAGTTACGGTAATTACTCGTTTCAATTCTTTTTCACCCCAATCATTTCATGTAAGCCTTTGCCAGGTGCTACCATTGGGTAAACACATTCAAGCTGTTTCACTCGACAGTCAATTAATACTGGCTCATCAGACAGCAGTGCCTCACGGAAAATAGACTCTGCTTCATCGATTGTGTTAATACGATAGCCTTTAATGTCATAAGCATCAGCTAACTTAACAAAATCTGGTTGGATCGGCATCAGTGATGATGAATAGCGCTCTTCATAGAATGTTTGTTGCCATTGACGCACCATGCCTAGACAGCTATTATTCAAAATCACTATTTTTACTGGTAAGTTAAATTCCTGTAGGATGGATAGCTCCTGTGCCGTCATTTGGAATCCTGCATCTCCTACAATCGAAATAACTTTTTTGTCTGGCTTCGCAAATTGGGCGCCAATTGCGGCCGGGAAGCCGAAGCCCATCGTACCAAGTCCACCAGACGTTACCCATGCATGATCATTATTTAAATGATAATATTGTGCTGCCCACATTTGATGCTGCCCAACATCTGTCGTCACAATGGCATTCCCTTCAGTTACCTTGTGCACTAATTGCAATGCCTCTTGTGGTAGAATTTCTTGCGTATTTGTATCCTTGCAATACCATAATGGATATTCCATCGCATGATTCCTTAAATAAGCTAACCAATCGGCTGTATCAGGACCTTGGAAATCCTTTTTCAATAGGGCTTTTAAAGCCTCCTTGGCATCAGCAACAATTGGAATATCTGTCGGTACATTTTTGCCAATTTCAGCAGGATCAATATCGATATGGATAATCGTTGCATTTGGTGCAAATGTAGCTAGATTACCTGTTAGACGATCATCAAATCGTGCCCCAATATTGAGTAATAAATCCGATTTTGTGATCGCTGTATTTGCTGTAGCTGTACCATGCATCCCAGCCATCCCAAGGAATAAGTCATGTTCACCATGGATGGAGCCCAATCCTAGCAATGTGTTCGTTACTGGAATACGATATTTTTCTGCGAAAATCGTTAATTCCTCACGTGCATCCGCAAAAAGAACACCTGCACCCGCTAAGATGATTGGGTTTTTTGCCAATGAAATGGCTTGAATCGCCTTTTGGACTTGTAGATAATTTGGTTTATATGTTGGCTGATAGCCTGGTAAATAAATTTCATCAGGTGCTTGCGGTGGATTCTCTACATCAAACAACATTTGGGAAACGTTTTTTGGGAAATCCACGACAACTGGTCCCTTACGACCTGTGCTAGCGATATGGAAAGCTTCCTTCACAATGCGGGGAATATCATTGACATCCTGCACCTGATAGTTGTGCTTTGTAATCGGTGTTGTAATCCCCATAATATCGGCTTCTTGGAAAGCATCTGTTCCAATCACAGATGTCGCAACCTGTCCTGTAAAAACAACCAATGGAATAGAGTCGATCATGGCATCCGCAATACCTGTTACAAGGTTTGTTGCACCAGGTCCACTTGTGGCAATAACAACACCCGTTTTACCTGAAACACGAGCATAGCCTTCCGCCGCATGAATAGCACCCTGTTCATGTCTTGTTAAAATATGGCGAATTGGGTTTTTATACATCGCATCATAAATTTGTAATACGGCTCCTCCTGGATAGCCAAAGACAATTTCAACCCCTTGATCGTGCAATGCCTGCACTAATACATCTGCACCGTCCTTTGCTTGATAGGTTTGTTCAGCTGTTGCTGTTGTAGCTAATTGTTCTTGTTCATTGATTGAAACATTCGCACTCATCAAATTATGCCTCCTTCATTTCTTTCAAACTCACACATCAGTGTTGTAGATTAGTGAAGTGTCAATAGCTGGATTGACTATTCCTCTCATCCTTTTCGTTGAGAGGCTGTTCAATTGCATCGTGAAAATAATAAAAAGCCTTTTTCTCCACACGCAAAGAACTACCTTACGTAGGGATGAAAAAGACTTTCCATGGTACCACCCTTTTTTATAGCAAATAATTGCTACCTCGCGAATAAATGACAGCATTTATGCACCAATGCGAAAGACATCGCATCCAATATAGTGCCATAAAACATTTATTCATTAATAACGAGCACTTTCGACTATGCCCGGAGCTATCTAATGGTGTTAACACGTTTAATAGCCCACTCCGAGGGGATGTCGGATCTAGTTGTATCGCCGGCTTCCAGCACGACCGGCTCTCTGGTAGATACAAGGCTCTAGAACCTTTAACCTCATCAACGTTTTTATTTATCTAGTTGTTAAATTTTCATTACGCCTCCAGTGGAAGCGCTCGTCACTAATTTTGAATATCTTGCTAACCAACCCCGTTTGATTTTTGGCTCAAAGACTGGTAATTTTGCACGACGTTCAGCTAAAACTTCATCTGAAACTTGTAAATTAATCGTACGATTTGGTAGATCAATTTCGATAATATCTCCGTTTTCTACTAAAGCGATTGGACCGCCTTCAGCAGCTTCTGGTGAAATATGGCCAATTGAAATACCACGAGATGCACCTGAGAAACGACCATCTGTAATTAATGCAACCTTTGTACCAAGGCCTCGACCTTGAATGGCAGATGTTGGTGCAAGCATTTCTGGCATCCCTGGGCCACCCTTAGGTCCTTCATAGCGAATGACGACTACATGGCCCTCTTTCACCGTTCCATTATCAATGTTTTCTTGTGCTGCTTCTTGTGAATCAAAAACAATTGCCTCGCCCTTGAATACTTTGATAGAAGGATCAACGGCCCCTACTTTAATAACAGAGCCATCTGGTGCGATGTTACCGAATAAAACGGATAATCCACCTACAGCACTATATGGATTGTCTTTTGTTCGAATGACTTGATCATTCGTGATGTGATAATCTTTAACAAGCTCACCCATTGTAACGCCTGCTACGGTTGGACGGTCTGGATGAATAGCACCTGGAATAGATGTTAATTCATTAATAATGGCACTTACTCCACCCGCTTTATTAATATCATCCATTGAAATATCTGAAGCAGGCATGATTTTTGCTAAATAAGGCACTCTTTCCGCTACTTTATTAATATCTTCAATGTTGTAATCTATTTCGGCTTCATTGGCAATTGCTAATGTATGAAGAACTGTATTTGTGGAGCCCCCCATTGCCATATCAAGAGCAAAAGCATCATCAATTGCCTCTTTTGTAATAATATCGCGAGGTTTAACGTCTTCCTTGACCATGCGAATTAATTGCTTAGCTGCTTCTTTAATCAGCTTGTGACGCTCTTCAGAAGTGGCAACGATTGTACCATTTCCAGGTAAAGCAACACCAAGCATTTCCATTAAGCAGTTCATGGAATTTGCTGTAAACATGCCTGAGCATGAACCACACGTCGGACAAGCATTATTCTCAATATCCAACAGCTCTTCCGCAGACATTTTTCCTGATTTGTGTGCTCCTACACCTTCAAACACAGATGTTAAGGAAAGCTGTTTCCCTGCTGCAGAAGTTCCTGCCTCCATTGGACCACCTGAAACAAAGATAGATGGTACATTCGTACGAACTGCTGCCATAAGCATTCCTGGTGTAATTTTGTCACAGTTTGGAATATAAAATACGCCATCAAACCAATGTGCATTAATAACTGTTTCAGCAGAGTCTGCTATAATTTCACGACTTGGTAAGGAATAACGCATACCAATATGCCCCATTGCAATACCATCAT
The DNA here is from genome assembly GCF_004332175.1 of Lysinibacillus sp. OL1. Taxonomy (NCBI): domain Bacteria; kingdom Bacillati; phylum Bacillota; class Bacilli; order Caryophanales; family Bacillaceae; genus Lysinibacillus; species Lysinibacillus sp. OL1. The sequence continues at coordinate 121,374 of NZ_SJDS01000008.1, forward strand.
CGACACCAATTGTATTAAATTCGAATGGAATACCACCCGCTTCAATAATAGCTTCTTTCACTACATCAGCGAACGTACGTAAATGAACGTGACCTGGTATTATGTCGATATAAGAGTTACAAACCCCAATAAATGGTTTGCCTAGATCTTTTGCTTTTACTTTGCCTGTTGCATATAAAAGACTTCGATGTGGCGCTCGATCTACGCCTACTTTAATCATGTCACTTCTCATTTTAAACGCCCCTCATTGCTATCCATACTATGTTCGTTTCTATAGACAAAATGTTCTGTCTTTTTAATTTTTGTTTATAGAGTAATAGTCTCTTAGACGATTACCGCTGTAACGAACGTGTTAAATTGTTGTTATCATAGTACGAAAAAAAGGTCTCGTCAACAGTATTTTTTGAATTGTTTAAACAATTCAAAAAATCTGTCAAAATTGAAATCGTTTACATGCTGATTAAGCATCAGTTTTATCTCGCTTTGATAAAAATTTTGACATTTCGTTCAAATTTTAATTTTTCAATAATAAACAACAATAAGTAAATAAATAATTCCCATATATTTGAATAACTTAAATCATCCAATCCTAGAGATAACGCTTACAATAGAAACAATTTTTTTAAGTATCCTGTAAAAAATACTTGTTCAGGATCATATTGGTGTCGAATGCTTAAAAACTTTTCAATCTCTGGATACAACGCATAGACCGTTTGCGCTGTTAAATGATGTTGTTTTCCCCAGTGAGGACGACCTTCATATTTTTGCATCAATGTATGCACCCATTTAAAGTAAGGCTCTTCTGCCATTCCCTTATACATATGAAAGGCTATAAAAGCCGACTCACGCCCTTGTGTTGGACTTAAAAAACCTGCTTCGCCTGCAGTTGTTCGACACTCTAAAGGAAAATGAACATTAAAAGTCCCTTTTTTAAAGGTTGCATGGATTTCCTCCAAACAAGCTTCAAACTGTGATAGTGGGATGGCATATTCACTCTCTTGGAACTTCACGCTACGAGGTGAGGGATAAATTTCATAGCTTATCCCTACTTTTTCACTTTCTACCACATTGGCAGCCGCTATTTTGCTCATGGCACCACTTAAACCTGGTTTCCACTTACAAAGCTCTGACATCGCAAAGAAAGCACCATTTTCTACTATTTGTAGCTTTAACGTTTCTATTTTTTTATTCCATTCACTTTGAAAGACAGGCGCGACCGCGTTCATCCGTTTTACTTGAATTGTTTCACTACCAGGGAAATAAAACCACTCCACATGACGATGTTGACGAATATCCCCCGCAAATAACGAGAGACCATTTGTCAATGTTTCTCTTGCCCCCACATAATGCAAACCATATAGTGGTATGACTTTAATCGTTACTTTGACCAGAACACCTAGCATCCCAAGAGATACATGCAGTGCTTCAGATAAATCATCCATACCTCTCCTATGTTCCTGATAAGTACCCGTACCGTCTACAAATCCCCATGCCTGGACAGCTGACGATAGTGAACCAAGTGTAACCCCTGTACCATGTGTGCCAGTTGACACTGCTCCTGCTATGGTTTGCTCCTGTATATCGCCCATATTGATTAACGCAAAACCGTGTTTCGCTAGCATTGGTCCAATTTCATATAGGTAGGTCCCCGCCCATAATGTTGCCTCCTGCCTTTCCTCATTCACAGCGATTAATCCACGCAGATTATGTAAGGAAATGGCTATATGCTCAGGCATAGCCACAGCGCTAAAAGAATGAGCAGCACCTGTGACACGGATTGTCTTTCCTGATTGACACGCATGCTTCACAATTGCTGAAACTTCATCAATAGAGTGTGGTAAATACATTTCACTCGGATAGGAAATAACATTACCAGCCCAGTTTGTCCACTTTTCACCATTTCGCCATTTTTCTATAGAAAACATTGTCCATCCCCCCTATATGTTGTGTAATGTCCTGCATACTTGTTCCCACGAATAGCATGGAGGACCTGAAAACGCTCACAAAGCTCTCCAGCCTTCGCATGTCGAAAATAAATGGTATCGCCAATATGGACACTCTTCCCTTTGACCTTAATGGGTGTTTGCACTTCCCCTGCGCCTTCTAGGCTAAGATATGCAAAAGTAGTAGGGTCATAGAATACAGGCAAACGATCCATCCCAATGGCTCCAGAAGCCGTGTAGCCTCCCCCATGACAAACAACGATATTTTTTTCCGGCATTCTTGTTACACGTAAGGCAAATCCAGCAGCCTTTTCTAGCTGTAAATGTGTAAATTGATCGAACAATGCAGGTGCATAAAAAGCTGAGCCAACTGTAATTTCCGTTACTTCCTTCTGTTGATTGGTGTACGTCATACTTCCCGATCCTCCACCATTCACAAAGCGCAGATTGGGAAAATAGGCCTTGATATGGGCGATCGCTAATCGACGAAACTGCGTTACTTGCTTTTTGGCTTGTACTTGCATGGCTTCTATGATTCTACCTTTTAAAGCATTTGCAGGACGATTGCCAACCCCTGCTATTTGTGCCTCATAGCCCATCGCTCCTACCACTTCAATTACAGGGGTATTTTGAATGGTTTGTAAAAAAGGTGTCAACGTTTCAAGAGAAGACAATGACGAACGTTTTGTTCCAAAATACAATACTTTAAAATCATTCGAAACATTAAGATCAATGCAAACCTGTACACGTACGCCTATCTCTTGTCCTAATTTCGCCAATAGTTGGATATGTTCTGCTCTGTCTACCATAAAGGTAACGATTTTTCCTTCCTTTACAAAATGCAACAATCGACGAATCATTGCTTCCTCCATTACTGGATAGCCAAGCAATAAGTCATCAAACTGCTGCTCCAATAAAAAAAGGGTCTCTGCTGCAGTAAATGTCATAACCCCCACAACATTCACAAGTTTTTTCTGTATATAACGAAGGACCTCAATAGAACGAATCGATTTTGTTGCAATACGAATTTGTTTTCCACCACAAGCATCTTGAACCATTTGTATATTTTTATCTAGTGCATCTAAATCTAACCATGCAAATGGTCTTTCCAAATCACAAAATGCTTGATCCAATCTTGACGTCATTTCATCACTCCCTTGTATAAACTATGTATTTGACATTTAGCAGAACAATTCCTTTTTTCAGTTAATTAAGCATAATAAAACAACCGTGAGCCTGTTTTACAATAAGACTACACGGTTGTTTTAATAGGGGATAAACATTTTATTCACCTTTCTATTAAGTTGATTACGATGCGTATAAGAATTCAGCTGCAAGATTTAGCATCACTAATAAATGCAAACCAGCAATTAAAAATCCTTGACGATTTAAACGTTTCATAACAGCCATATTCATACGACCACGCTCCTTTTCTACATTATAATCCCTTTATACAGAATTTTCAAACTATTAAAAAGTGGAAATTTACCCATTTTTCTTTCTCTACTCTAAAAATTCTCCCCAAAAATAAGGAATTGTACAGGGAATTGACATTCTGTTTCAATAAATAATGTATTTTTTCACGAATGAAATGGCTATTGTAGTAAATAATTTAGTTAAATGGCTGTTTTTTATTGTTACTGGCGTTTCATTCATTTCTGGTACGAATTGAATGCATGAACATACTATAGAAGTAAGCGATAATCGGTGTATGTACAATATAGAAGTAATTGTAGTTAATGTGGACATTTTCACAGTAATTTATGCAGTTGGATTAGCTATAAAGTGAGCACAGCAAAGGAGCTGCATTCATTTGTCTACAGCCTTATTTACAACATGTAATAATTACTAAACAAATCACAGTGTTTAATCTACTCCATTCAGGGTATAACTAAGTAATCGCCATTATATCTTAAATTTAAGGAGATGAAAGTAATGATTAGTTTCATTTGGTATTTAATTATTGGAGGAATTCTTGGATGGTTAGCTGGCGTCATTTTAGGTAAAGATGTACCAGGCGGCATCATCGGGAATATTATTGCAGGGATTGTCGGTTCTTGGATTGGTAGTATGGTTTTAGGGAACTGGGGCTGGAGAGTAAGTGATTTCTATGTGTTCCCAGCACTAATCGGTGCCATCGTGTTGATCTTTATCGTCAGCCTTATTTTAAAAGGTATGCGTAAAGCAACTTAAATATGTAATGAAGAGCCATCCAGTGTGATGGCTCTTTATTATTTTCCATGTAAAAGAACAGCTGCTTGGAGCTCATCGTGAAAATCATCATACAACTGGTAGTAATATAACACATCCTCAACATATTTCTCGCTATGGTTGTATTGATAAACAGCTTTCTTAATATTCCCTGTCGCAGCACCGTATTTAGATAAGTAATTCGCAGCACTAAATACTGCATCCTCTATATCATAAGGATCGGCTATTCCATCCCCATTTGCGTCAACACCATATCCTCCGTATTTAGCAATTGTCTCAGGACTCATTAATTCAGTTTTCGTGATACTTCCTTTACCTAAACCTGAGCATGTAGGATGCTGCCAGCCAACGAATGTACAGGGCATGAATTGCATATGCCCCTCTGCCCCAGCAGATGATACCATTGATTTTACCGTAGAAAACCGTGTTTCAATACGATGATGAGCAGCAAGTAATGTCCAGGGTACACCATATTTTTCTTCTGCAGCTACATAAACGGGAATGTATTGCTCAGGAATTTTCATATCGAAATGCTGTTGAATCTCCTCAATTGCCTTTTGCTGGACAAGCTTTTCGAATATCGGTAATGTTTGAAGCTCTTTCCAAGCAAAAAACGTGAGGACATACACGGTAATTGCAATTGGAATCAATAATGCTATCATACCCAATTTTGTCGCGGGTGATAACATGGGTTTGTTATTCTTTTTCTTTGCCATACGTCACACCTAATCTAGTATTCTTTTTCTATATTACCAAATTTTCCGTCATGTGCAGTATATCTTTTCATTTTGAAAGATTGAAGTCTTCCACATCTATGAAAGTACATCATTTCCACCATGAAAGCAGTTGAAAGGTTTGGTAAAAATATAGTAAAATACAGATTGATTCGTTTATTGGTTATTAATAGGGAGGAATTTATTTGTGGAAAGACTTTAAAGAATTTGCGATGAAAGGCAATATTGTCGATCTAGCAGTAGCAGTAGTTATTGGTGGTGCTTTCGGTAAAATTGTTACCTCCTTAGTTGAAAATATCATCATGCCATTAGTCGGTGTTTTAACAGGTGGTATTGATTTAACAAAGAGTTTTGTTTTTGGCTCAGGTGAAGCCCAAATCAATTTTGGTGTATTTCTACAATCCATCATTGATTTTTTAATCATAGCATTTGCCATTTTTATGGCCTTACGAATTATGACAAAGCTCACACGTAAAAAAGAAGAAGCAGTCGTGGAAGAACCAGCACCTGAACTCGATGCCAAAGAAGAGCTTCTCAAAGAAATTCGCGACTTGCTAAAAAAAGAACAAGCCTAACATGTTGTTAAAGCATCTGTCTCTCAAAGGAGGCAGATGTTTTTATTTTGCATCCTTTACTTTTTGTGTTCTATCCGCTACTTCAAAACCTATCCCTCACTTTGTCTGTTCTATCCGCCACTTTTCACGTTGTATCCACTACTTTTCACGTTCTAACCGCTACTTTCTATCTTCTATTCGCTAACTTAGAAACTATTTATTTCGCATAAAGCCACAGTTAATCTCCTACTATTCCTAGGTGATTAACTATAAATAATCTAGCTAATTTTCAGAAATCACCTTGTTCTTCTTTAGTATCCATGTTAAATTGGTAACAATTATTGAGAATACTATTAAATTGAAAGCGAAAGCTGTTGCTTTTAATAATATTGAAGAAAAGAGTGACGTCATGACATTAAACAGAAGTATAGAAACAAAGCTTGTACAACTTGGTAATTTAAGTGACCCAGCAACAGGAGCTGTGAGCCCACCCATTCACTTATCGACTGCTTATAAACATACTGGGATTGGTGAATCTACTGGTTTTGACTATACACGTACAAAAAATCCAACACGTGCTCTTTTAGAAGCAGGAATTGCTGATTTAGAGGGTGGCGATATGGGCTTTGCCTGTAGTTCCGGGATGGCTGCCATTCAATTGGTGTTATCCCTATTTAAACCAGGCGATGAATTAGTCGTGCCAGATGATTTATATGGTGGTACATATAGACTATTTAACTTCTTCCAAGATACTTATAATATTAAGCCTGTTTATTCAAAATTTGAATCGGTTGAACAGGTGGAAGCATTGATGAATGAAAATACCCGTGCAATATTTATTGAAACACCAACAAATCCACTTATGCAGGAGTTTGATTTACAAGTGTATGCGGAGTTAGCACATAAGCATGGGGCATGGCTAATTGTGGATAATACATTTTATACGCCATACTTCCAACGCCCTATTGAATTAGGCGCAGATATTGTGCTTCATTCTGCAACGAAGTATATTGGTGGTCATAATGATGTTTTAGCTGGGCTAGTGGTTGCTAAAGGCACAGAATTAGCCGAACGCATTGGCTTTATTCATAATGGTAGTGGTATGGTGCTAGGAGCTATGGATTCATGGTTACTTATTCGTGGTCTAAAAACAATGCATCTACGCTTAAAGCAACATGATGCCAATGCGAAGGCAATTGCTGCTTACTTAGAGGAAGAAGAGTTAGTGACCGATGTCCTTTATACTGGAAAAGGTGGCATGCTGTCATTCCGCTTGCAAAAGCCTGAGTGGATTGACCCATTCCTTCGTAACTTAAAGTTAATTACTTTTGCTGAAAGTCTTGGCGGTGTCGAAAGCTTTATTACGTATCCTGCTACACAAACACATGCAGATATGCCTTATGAAGAGCGTGTGGAGCGTGGCGTTTGTGATCGTTTATTACGCTTCTCTGTTGGCATTGAGGAAGCAGAAGATTTAATGGCAGACTTACGACAAGTGTTTGATATCCTTAGAAAAGAGGCGTAATTGATGAAGCACCGTATTGAAACAAGCCTCATTCACGCAGGTGTTCGTGATGGCTATAGTAATAAAAAAGGGGCTGTTAACGTCCCGATGTATCTGTCGTCTACTTTCCATCAAGAAAGTATAGATGAATTTGGAGAATATGATTATGCTCGTTCAGGCAACCCTACAAGAGATGCGTTAGAAAAAGCTGTAGCAGAGCTTGAGGGTGGCGTTCGTGCCCATGCATTTTCATCTGGTATCGCTGCCGTATCAGCAGCATTAATGCTGTTATCGCAGGGAGATCATATCGTCATGACTGAGGATGTTTATGGTGGAACCTATCGTTTTGTAACAAAGGTGTTGCCGCGCTTTGGGATTTCCCATACATTTGTAGATTTTACGGATCTAGCAGCTGTAGAAGCAGCAATCACGCCAGCTACAAAACTACTTTATATGGAAACACCATCAAATCCAACGTTAGGCATTACAGATATTCGTGGTGTAGTGGCGCTTGCTAAGCAACACCACTGCCTCACATTCTTGGATAATACTTTTATGACACCGTTACACCAACGCCCACTAGAACTTGGTGTAGATGTCGTCATTCATAGTGCAACGAAGTTTTTATCTGGACATTCTGATATTATTGCTGGCTTAACGGTTACTGCCGATGAAAAGCTAGGTCAGGATCTCTACTTTATCCAAAATTCATTCGGTAATATTTTAGGTGTACAGGATTCATTCACACTACTACAAAACATCAAAACAACAGATGTACGTTTTAGTCGTTCTGCTGAATCTGCACAAAAAATTGCTGTGTATTTGGCTAGCAATCCACTAGTTGAGCAGGTCTACTATCCAGGGCTTGCTTCACACCCTGGCTACGCTATTCATCAACGTCAAAGCACAAGTCCTGGGGCCGTTTTATCCTTCCGACTACCAAGCTATACAGCTGCAAAGGCATTGGTTGAGGCGATGACAATTCCAGTATTTGCGGTCTCTCTTGGAGGAGTAGAATCTATCCTTTCTTACCCTGCAAAAATGAGTCATGCTGCTATGGAGCCTGAAGAGCGTGCTAAACGAGGCATCACAGATGGTCTTCTACGTTTTTCTGTAGGACTTGAGCATGTTGATGATTTAATTGCTGATTTTGCACAAGCCCTAGAGATTGCTGCCAAGGCTTAATTGAATCAACATAAAAACCGCGTCCAATTGACGCGGTTTTATTATGATAGGTTCAATTTCTCACCTTTGCTAACAATCGGTATAAATAATCGCCATGCCCCTTTGCTAGCAGGGCATCTTGCTCAGCTGAAATCCAATAGAATGAAAAGATTAAATCCCCTTCGTTTAAGCCTGTTGGATGATGTTGCCATGCATCCCGTGTTTCATCGGATGTTAAATGATAAAAATACCGTTTCTGTAAAACACCTGATGGATGGTTAAAATAATCCTGTGCTATTAGCGCTTGAACGACAAGTGTGGTTAGACCTGTTTCTTCTAGCATTTCACGTTTCACAGCATCTAAAGGTGTTTCCCCTTCCTCAACCGTACCTTTGGGCACCTGGATACCTGCCCCAACTGAATTCTGTTCAAATACGAGTACCTGTAATTGATCCTCATGCGTTCTCGTGATATAGCCAAAAGCTTTTTCAATTACTTGCATGAAAGTGACCCCCTTTGAATGATTGAATGTTACAATAAAGAGAAAAATTGGAATAGCAGGTGAAAAGTGTTGACACTTATTATACGACAGATGCAAGAAAATGACATTACTTTTGTACAAGAAATTGCTAGAATAAGCTGGCATCATACATACGAAGGAATCATTCCACGTGACATTCAAGATCGTTTTTTACAACTAGCTTATAGTCGAGAACGATTAATCGAACGTCTTATCAATAGTCCGTTTCTCGTTGCAATTTTTGATGAATGGCTAGTAGGCTTTGCTAATTTTTCAAATGTAACACAAGGTGAGGCGGAGCTACATGCGATTTATTTACATCCTGATATGCATGGTAAGGGCGTGGGTACTGCACTTTTACAGGAAGGACTACGCATGCTCCCAAATCTATCGTCTTTATTTGTTTGTGTAGAGAAAGAAAATAAACTTGGTATGCATTTTTATCAAGCAAAGGGATTTGTAGCAATAGAAGAATTTGATGAACAATTTGATGGCCATCTACTTAAAACAGTTAAATTGGTTAAACAATATGAAAAAGTGTAACGGTTCTTGCAACTACCGTTACACTTTTATTTATGTAAGATTTATCTGCTCCGCTTGGAAAACAAGTGCTGTTAAGCCCGTTATACTACCAGATTCATGTGCCTGTCCTTGATGCCATAGTACTCCCTGTCCTGTTTTTATCGTGATTTTTTCACCATCTTCACCACTAATCCATCCCTCTCCATTAATAACGATAAATAGCTGTGGAATGGGGGCGTCATGCAAACCAACCACACCGCCTGGCTCAATATAGATGAAACCAATCATCGTAGGTACTTCCGTTTTCGTGATTTTTCTATAAAATGTATCGATGGATTGGTATTGATGAATTGGATTTGCTAAATCTTGTGTAAATTGTATGAGTTGCATTTCGCGAAAATCCCTTCCTATTAGGCTAGTTCTTCTTCAGCAAATGCTAAAAGTGTTCCATCTTCTTTTTTAAAATAAAAAGCAAATGCATCATAGCCATTTCTTTTAATCGTTTCCCAGTTAGTGGTTTCTCCATTTATAAGTTGAACATTTTCTTGTTCATCTACCTCATATTCGTCTATTTCTTCGTCATAGTCGATGTTATAGAAAAATGATAATACGACTTTTGTTTCGGGTAAATTATATTTTTCTAGTGGACGGTTGTCACGGTGATTCTCTGTATACGCCTCACAAAATAGCGCATTATAACCATGTAGCGTCGCATCAAAGAGCAAAATTTCCTCCGCGGATAAAGGATCTTTAGCAACGATTCTAGCGGTTGAGCCTGTAATATAAGGCATTTCCTCCCCTTCAATCATTAGCAAATCACCGTAATACCAAATTTCAAATTGTTCATTGCCTGCACTAGAATGAAGCTGAAACTGGGATTCAACGTCATCTATAATTTGGACGTTTCCTGCAAATTGCTGTAGATAAATGGGAATAGGATTAATCATAGCTTTCCCCTCCTTTTCTGTTAGAAATTACTTCCTTACAATATAATACATCTTTCTTAGTCATAAAGAAAAACCCAGAATTTTTTCTGGGCTTGATGACACTTACTTTTCTAGCATGATTAAAACTGACGGGCCTTTGCTTCACTTCGCAAGAGACGGTTATGGAGAGTAATCTCCGTTTCACCATTTACTTGCGATTTTGATCGCTTAATCCTTGACCAGTTGCGGTGGATTTTTTGAGATTTGGGGTCTAGTTGTTCGAACCTACTCATTTTTCATCCTCCTCATCATTATAGATTTCATAAGTGAAATCTTCTTTATTATGACCAGTTAAGGTGAATTTATACTAATTTCATAAGAAGCTTATTTACTTCACTTTATTAGTTTTCGCTTAACCAAGTTAATGCATATTGTACATATAATTCGGCTCCAACGCGCAAACCATCTTCATCGATAGTAAAATGGCCGTTATGATGTGCCCAGCGTGTATCCTTTTCTGTATTGCCTGAGCCTACTAGAGCAAAACAGCCAGGTACTTCATCTAAGTAAAAGCTAAAGTCTTCTCCACCCATTGTCGGATCATCAATATGATAAGCATCCGCGCCAAAATGTTCAGCTGCAAGGCGCTCGACTAAGCTGGCACTCGCCACATCATTGTTGACGGCTTGTGTACCATATTCATAAACGACCTCTGCTGTGCCACCAAAAAGTGAGGCAATCTGGTCAGCATAATGACGAATTTGCGTTTCGATATGTGAACGAACCTCTTTATCAAAACAACGCACAGTCCCTTCTAAAATGGCATCTTCTGCAATTACATTAAAGCGTGTGCCAACCTCCATTTTTCCAATTGTAAGAACGGCAGGTTGAAGTGGATTGACTGTACGTGCCACAACTGTTTGGACATTCAAAGCAAACGTTGAAGCAATCATCACGGCATCAATGGCATCATGTGGTACTGCGGCATGACCGCCCTGCCCTTTAAAGCGCACTTTGAAAATATCAGCAGAGGCAAAGGCAGGACCTTTATTACACTGAATTTTCCCTGTGTCAATTTGTGACCAAATATGAATACCAAAGACGTTATCTACACCTTTCATTGCTCCTTGCTCTACCATCGCTTTTGCGCCTGTAGCTACTTCTTCCGCTGGCTGGAAAATAAAACGAACTGTTCCCTCAATTTCTTCTTGTACCGTATGTAATGTCTTAGCTGCAATCAGCAACATGGCTGTATGCGCATCATGACCACAGGCATGCATCTTACCATCCGTTTTAGAGCGATACGGAATATCTTCTCGTATTTCATAAACTGACAATGCATCCATATCTGCACGTAAGGCAACGGTTTTTCCTTCCTTGCCCCCTTTTAACTCCGCAATAATGCCTGTTGGCTCTGTTCGTCTATACGGAATACCAAGGTTCTCTAAATATGCTGCTACATAATTCGTTGTTTCATATTCTTCCCAAGAAAGCTCTGGCTCACTGTGCAATTTTTGACGAATTGCCACAAGCTCACTATTTAATTCCACAATAATTTCTTTCATTTTATTCATGCTGACTCTCTCCTTCTTTATAGCCAATTGACAAAAATACCCGCTAAAATCACAGATGTTATCGTTACACTAATGAAACCTCCCACAAGCATCGGTGGTAACATATGACTTAACAGCATTTCTCGTTCTTTTTGATCGGCTGTGGACGATTTCACTACTTCATTCGTTAAAATATAATCTGCGGGGAACCCATAGAGCGCTGTTAAGGATACAGCAAACGCTAAATTCGGGCTGACCTTTAAAACTTTCCCTGCGATGAAAGAGAAAATATACATACCAATAACTGCTAAGACAATAGACACTACTAATGGCACAATAATACGCATCAGCATTTCAGGGGAAGCCTGTTTTAAGCCATCAAATATAAAGAGCATTAACCCCATAATGGCAAAACCGAAGCCATTTGCTTTTTGCAATGGTTGTCTTTCTAAAAAACCAAATGTCGATGCAAGGACACCAAACACTAGGCATAGCACTAACGCATTGACTGTCACAACAGGTGCTAATGCTGTAGATGTACCATACGCTAATAATCCAACAAGCGCTAAACGGAAAAATTTAAAGTATTCTGTATTGTACTTGGGAGGAATTTTCCTAAATAATTTTGGTTGCTCAGATGCCTGTTCAACATCTTCCTCTACCTGTGTTACCGATTGTATATTCCCTTGCTGGTGTTCTTTTAATAAACGTTTTGCTTCACGCTTCAATACAATGGACGTGATGGGATATCCTGCAAAACCTTGAATGACATAAATTACAATGGCAAAGACGGCTAAATCCTCTAAGCCAGCTGCAGAAGCGCCTTCTGACATCACTAGCGCTGCCACAACACCACCGACTAATGGTGGAACTGCAACAATCATCGTTTTTAAATCAAATAGCAAGGCACCAATTGTAAATAATATGGCGATGATGCCTACAATACCTGCTAAAGAAATAACGATGGCTTTCCACTGGTTTTTCAATTCCTTAAGGGACAGAAGTGTACCCATATTCGTAATTAATAAATACATTAACATCGTGGCAACGACTGGACCAATCCCGGCAATACTAACAATATCTTTCGGGAAGAATGTCCAATAGCCAATTAAAAATAATACCGCACAGACGAACACAGATGGAATCCACGCCTTCGTTCTTGTTGCTACGATATCTCCGATGTAAAGAATAGCAAGTACTATCGTCAGTGCTAACATTTGCGACATATCAAAGAATTCTCCTAACTTAGTAATTTTTTAATGTCATCTATAATAATACTAATTATTCTTAAAATTCTATTTTTACAGAAAAGAAGAAAAACAGCGCGTGAACGAGCATATTCGCGACACTAAAATTACGGTTTTCCAAATATTTAGATTTTAAAGAATTTTCATAAAGCGCTTACAAAAAAATAGAACCATTATAAAATGGTTCTACTTTCTCTTACATGCTATTTTTTGAAACGATTACCTGTGTTCGCATAGATCAATAAAAATATCGTAAGGGCAACAAAAAGTACAAGACCTACATGAAATAACCATTGTGTATGGAAAAATTCGTTTAGTATCCATAAAAGGACACAAAAACAGTAGCCATACATCATTTTTCCCATAAATCTTGCCAGTGCCTTTTCATCATATTGTTCTTTATTTTCCTGTGCCATCGTATGAAAGCCTTCAAGTAGAAAAGCTCCTTTACCTTGCGATAGAACAATGGCGAAGATGAGAAACGGCAGCATGATTATTAAATAGACAAGTACTCCCAAGGTTAATTATCCTACTTTTCATTTTTAATAAATTGCTCAATTGCTGGTAGTAATTCTTCATGCAGTGGCAGCGAAGGGTCTGCATAGGTTGCTAAGTTTTTGGCGCGATCTGCCGGTGCCTTTTTCAATACGTGATTCATACCCGCTAGATAAAGTAATTTTGAGTCTTGTTTGCCTTTCTTCAATGCCTCAGCATCGGCTTCCTTCACTTGTAAATCCGTTGTTCCTTGGACTAACAATACACGGCTTTTTACTTTTGCAAGCTCATTAGCAGGTTGATATTTTAGCAAGGAAATTAGAAAAGGCTGTACAGATGGACGGAAAAGGGCCTGTAGCTCTGGCGAAATATTTTTCACTTGCTCCCCTTGCTTTAAAGCTGTCAAAATGTTCGTTGATTCATTGAAAAGCTTTGGTGCTAATTGACCTTTTAATTGCTCTAAAAGCACTTCATCTAACGATCTACCTGCACCAGCTAAGGAGACAAAGGATGCTACGCCTGTCTTTTGAGCCGCGAGCAAACCAATGAGTGAGCCTTCGCTATGGCCAATTATATGGACACTTGTGTAGGCTTTATCAGCCATCAATGTTTCGATAATTTGTACAGCATCATCCACGTATTGATCAAACGTTCCATCCTCTTCCTTTGTTAAGAGCGCTTGATTGTCACCAAGTCCTCGCTTATCATAACGCACCGTCGCAATGCCCTGTTGTGCTAAACCTTCCGCCAACATTTTCAAGCTATTATTTTTTCCAGCCAAAGCGGAATTACCATCTTTATCAGTTGGCCCCGATCCTGCTATTATCAGTGCCACTGGTGATGGAGATGGAGAAGCCTTTTGTACAGCTACCGTTAAGTTGCCGTTTTGAACGGGAATTTTTAATGTGTCATAGGTAACAGGTTGCTCTTTATAAGCCTTTAGTATTAAAGGAAATTTCCCACCATTTTGTTGAAATGTAGCCTCTATTTGTTCATTTTTGATTGTGCCATTAATGGCAATAGCAGAGCCGTTTAAATTTATGGACACTTTTACTTTATCACCTGTATACGTCACACTTTGAAACGGAAAATTAGATAAGCCCTGTGCTGGCACGGATAATGTACCACTTTCCTTCTTTAAATCAATAATAATCGGTAATGGTCCGTTTGGCGTTTCAATATTCCCTTCCCATTTTCCAATAAACTGTTCATTCATTGCATTTGTCCCCTTTGTTCCTTGATGTTGAGCAGTGACCTCTTTTTGCCCACAGGCAGCTAAAAGTAAAATTGTACAGCAAATCAATAACCATTTTTTCATCTAATCTTCCTTTCTATATGAAAATCACCAATAAAATTGGCAGTAACGTAATCACTATTAAGATGTAACACCATTTGTTCGCGAAATTAACAGTCCAACCAATCCCGAACTTTTTAGGCACTAATAGGGATGGATCATTTTTATTGCAATAAAAAATACCCCATTTCCAGTATTGATCATCTGTGGCAGCTGTTTCATTTGTATGTACCTCATCAAAACGTTCATTACTTTTACTGAGCTTCCAAATGAACACTAGTAAACCACCCAACGTAACGACATTAAAGACAAGAAAAAGTGGGAAGAAGTAGGGAGCTGTTTGGTCTTGTAAAATAACAGTTGTATAGTGTAAAACAACAAATAGAATTGTCATACTAAAATTAATAGCTGCCAGGTACCAGCTTCCGTATTTACGCTGAGTTAACTCCCGATGAATGGATGCTTCTTTGGCCTGTGCACTTAATTGAATTTTGGCACTTTTCATGCCTTGACTCATCATGAAAAAACTAATTTGTATTGCCAATAATATCAGTGGCATACTGATGACTGAGAGCCGCGATTTTTGAGTCCAACCATCGACCTCCCCTGCCCCATTCCAATGTATCGCGAAAACCTCAGGGATTGACTCATAGTTCATGTACGTAAAAGCGATTAATGCAAGTGTGATGATAATGGGTACACTAAAAAATATAGGTGATAATGTTTCCTCTTTCTGACGGATAGACAAATCTGTCACATATATTGTTTTTATTTGTGCCTCCCACTGCTCCTGCACCTTTAATTTTTTCGTTTTAGCATGATAACTCATGTAAAGACCTGATGATAAAAGGAGCATGACATACAAAAGGATAAAGGAAATTAAAGATACCTTCTCCTCTTGTATAGGTGAAAGATAGAGAGCGATTTGACCTACTAGGAATAAGCCAGCAATCCCTGCGATGATTTGGCTATAATGCTTCTTCCACAGCTTTAATTGTGGATGTTTGACATATGGTTCGGGTATGGAAACACCAAAAACAAGTGTTTTTCTTGTTAAATGTGGTGTCATCATTTCCATAATTCCGACAATGATAAAGATGCCTACAATTATAAGCATACTACCCCTACTTCCATTGTTTTAAAATTCGCTGGAACAAACTTGTCATTTGCTCTTTCTCGAGGCCACGCGCAAAAGCCTCCGCCATGATAGGCTTCAAGGCATTTTCGACTTTTTCAACCTCCGTTTCTTCCAGCGCCCTCTTTTGACCACCAATAATGACCGCTTTTGCTTTCGGCTTCAATTCAATTAAGCCCTTCTCTTCAAGCTCATGATAACTTTTACTGACCGTGCTAACATTGATGCCTAGATCTGTAGCCATCGAACGTACAGACGGTAAAGTATCACCATTTTTCAGCTCACCTTGCGCAATGCATTCTATTATTTGATTGGCCAATTGTTTATATAGCTGCAATTCACTGTTTGGATCTAATTGTATTTGCATAATAACCCTCCAATCTGTATTGCTTGTAACCAAACAGAAATCTGTTATGTATATAGTAATACAGATTTTCTTTAATGTCAAATGAAGGAATTTTTTATGGTGTTGAGTAGAGGTTTTTTCACAATAAGGGCGGGAGCCTTCCCTTAGTAGTGCTTTGAACTTCATTTAGAGCGGGTTCTCCTCCCCTAGGAGCACTTTGAACTCCATTTAGAGCGGATGCTCCTTCCTTAGGAGCGCTTTGAATTTCATTTAGAGCGGATATCTTGTGTACTTTAGACCCCAAATAAGAAACAAAAAGGACCCAGAATAATTCTGGATCCATGGACACTTATTGCTTCTATTTGATTTTTAACTGGTATGGTTTACACTTCTTCTTAATCTATAGCAAAACAGAATAGTCTGTTTCACCTTTAGGCTTAAGATTTATGAAGCTTCAACCTTCAACAGTTGTGGCGGACTTTCCTGAGATTCTTGGTCTTTGGGTGTTTGACTATTACTACTCATTCTGCATCCTCCCCATCAGATTAGATTAATAAGTGGTTCCTCTCTTATTATGAGCCTTCTTCTATTTTTTATACATGCTTTAGCTTTTTTCTGCAAAGACTTGTTGGGCTATCGTTAAAGCATTTTGCACTCTTGGAAAACCGATGTAGGGTGCTAATTGTAAAAGTGCCTCGACCACTTCTGTCTGTGTCAAGCCTGCATGTAATCCACGCTGAATATGCGTTTTGGTTTGTGGTGCAGCACCTTGTGTAACTACCGCTGTTATCACGACGAGTGCTCGACTCTTTGCATCCAGCCCAGGCCGTGCATAGACATCACCGTAAGCAAATTCAATAATCATTTTGCGTAAATCGGGTGCTATATCGGCTAATGCATCGGATTCAATCATCTGTGCTGCTTCTTCTTCTGTCACATATTGTTTAATTGTTTCGAGCCCCTTTGTAAAACGTTCATTCATTTCTTCATCCCTCCTACATTTACTTATACAAAAACCCCAATTCCGCGTCTCCAGAATTGGGGATTGTCCTTCACATATGTAAGGTTCTCTTCTTTACGTCACCCTCTGGCTCAGTGAAAAAGGATAAAGGTTTTCATAGTGCCTCACAGGACAGCTTTAATGAATATCTATGCAAAAAGTCACAAGGACATGCACGCAAAAATTAAATGGCTACAAGACAGGCTTTCGCTTTTTCAATTTGGATTTTTACTTGTTCAAAGCCAGTACCACCTAAGGAATGGCGGCGGCGAACAGCAGCTTCTGGCGCTAGTACATCATAAATATCCGCTTCAATTAACGTACTTTCTTGCTGCATTTCTTCCAATGGCAAGTCTAATAAATAAATGCCCTTTTGAATACATGTAAAGACAAGCTTACCAGTCACCTCATGTGCCTCACGGAATGGCATCCCCTTTGTAGCGAGGTAATCTGCTAGCTCCGTTGCATTTGAAAAATCAGCGTGAACAGCCTGATGTAAGCGTTCCGTGTTGACAGTCATTGTACGAACCATACCTTCAAAGATTTTAAGTGAACCAAGAATCGTATGAACAGTGTCAAACATCCCCTCTTTGTCCTCCTGCATATCTTTGTTATATGTTAATGGTGTGCCTTTTAACACCGTTAATAAGCCCATTAGATTCCCATAAACACGCCCTGTTTTACCACGAATAAGCTCTGCCATATCTGGGTTTTTCTTTTGTGGCATAATCGAAGAACCTGTTGAGAAGGCATCATCCAGTTCGATAAATTTAAATTCATCTGTAGACCAGATAATAATTTCCTCAGCAAAGCGTGATAAATGCGCCATAAGTAAGGAAGAATGACTTAAAAATTCCACGATAAAATCACGATCACTTACAGCATCCATGGAGTTTGCGTAAACCTCGCTAAACCCTAATAGCTCTGCTGATTTTAAACGGTCAATCGGGAAAGTTGTCCCTGCCATTGCCCCAGCACCTAAAGGTAAAATATCAATACGTTTTATGGATTCTGTAAAACGTTGTTTATCACGCTCTAGCATCCAAAAATAAGCCATTAAATGGTGTGCAAAGGAGATTGGCTGTGCACGTTGTAGATGCGTATAACCTGGTGCAATCGTTTCAATATGCTCTTGTGCTTTGTCTAATAGTGTTTGTTGGAACGTCACAATTAAATCAATTGCTTCCTGCACACGCTTTTTCAAGAAAAGATGCATATCCGTTGCTACTTGGTCATTTCGGCTACGTCCTGTATGTAGTTTGCCACCGACAGGACCTATTAAATCAATTAACATTTTTTCTAAATTTAAGTGTATATCTTCATTGGCAACGCTAAATTCAAGCTCACCTGCGATTGCCTTATCTTTTAATTGGGCAAGACCACCTAGTATGGCCTCTACATCAGCTGCTGGTAAAATTCCTGTGGCACCAAGCATTGTGACATGTGCAACACTACCTTCAAGGTCCTCTAGCACAAGTTGCTGGTCAAAGCCAATGGATGCGCCAAATTCGTCTACCCATGCTTCTGCTGATTTTTGGAAACGTCCACCCCAAAGTTTTGTCATGTCAGCTCACCTTTTCCTCGATTACTTATCAAAAGGTGTAGTATAAGCACAAATGCCTCACCACACCTTGCTTGTTCAACATTACTTTTTATTCACAGATGAGTTCACTACAGTTGGTAGACCCCATAACTCGATAAAGCCTACAGCGGAAGCATGATTGAATTGATCTTCCTTCGAGTATGTTGCTAGCTTTTCACTGTATAATGAATTTGGTGATTTACGTCCTTCTACAATCGCATGTCCTTTAAATAGTTTCACACGTACTGTACCATTCACATATTGTTGTGTTTGCGCAAGGAATGCTTCCAGAGCATCACGTAATGGTGAGAACCATAGACCGTCGTAAATTAATTCGGATAGTTTTTTCTCGATTACTGGCTTGAAGTGTGCTAATTCTTTTACAAGCGTTAAGTCCTCAAGCTCTTTATGCGCTGTTAACAGCACTTTTGCACCTGGAATTTCATAAACCTCACGAGATTTAATACCAACTAAACGATTTTCAACGTGATCGATACGTCCTACACCATGAGCACCCGCTACTGCATTTAATTCTTGAATTAAATCAGCAAGCTTCATTTCTTTTCCGTTTAATGCTACTGGTTTACCAGCTACAAACTCGATTTCCACATACTCTGCTTCATTCGGTGCATTTTCAACAGAAACAGTTAAGCCATACGCTTCTTCTGGTGGTGACACCCATGGGTCTTCCATGATGCCAGCTTCATTCGCACGGCCCCATAGGTTTTGGTCGATTGAGAATGGTGAATCCAATGTTGCAGGAATCGGTACATTATGCTTCATTGCATATTCGATTTCCTCATCACGGCTCCAGCCCCACTCACGTACTGGTGCTAATACCTCTAAATCTGGATTTAATGCTTTAATCGATACTTCAAAACGAACTTGGTCATTCCCTTTACCTGTGCAACCATGCGCAACAGCATCTGCGCCTACTTGATTAGCAATCTCTACTAGTTTTTTCGAGATAAGTGGACGGGAAAGTGCTGATACTAAAGGATACTTTTGCTCATACCATGTATGTGCTTGTAAAGAAATTAATGCATACCCTTCAGCAAATTCGTCTTTCGCATCTACCATATAAGATTCAATCGCTCCTACTTGAAGCGCTTTATTTTTTACGAATTCAAGATCTTTCCCTTCGCCAACGTCAAGACATACTGCAATTACGTCCCAACCTTGTTCTTTTAACCATGGAATTGCTACCGAAGTATCAAGTCCACCTGAATAAGCTAATACCACTTTTTTATTTGCCATTAAAAATGCGCCTCCATTGCTCTATCGATATGTATGTTTATACATTCATTTAAAAGTTTATACACGAATAGTATCATGTTATAAAAATAAATACAAGTGTATTTTTATAAATTCATAGACTTTTATTTTTATTGTCAAAAGTAAGTCGTTCCTTGTATAAGGTTGACAAGAAATCCATGGCAATTCACTCAAAAAAACGTTTTTTTACTATATATATAAATGTATACTATATAAATTTAGCAACGGACGAAAAAAAAGAATCCATGATACAAACTGGATTCTTTCTAGTTACTTAGCTGATCTATCTTATACAATACTTTTTTAGGATTAATCAAAATCAGTAGAACGGCCACCGCCGAATATAAAATGGCATTATACATGATTAAATCAATTAGGTTGCCATTGATAGAGCCGATAAAAAAATTAAAGAGCTGATGAATAATAATAGGAATCATTAAATTCTGATTGATCGTATAAAATACTGTCATGATGATGGTCGTAGCTATAATCGTTAACATAAAGAAGAAGCTATATTTGATCAAATCCATTCCTATAAACCCTGTTGTAAGCCATATCGGTAAATGCCACATTCCCCACCAAAAGCCTATGATAATTGAAGCTATTAATGGCGAATACTTCTTTTGCAGCTCCAGCAGTGCAAAGCCCCTCCATCCTAACTCCTCACCCAGTGGTCCTGACAAAAGCGTTTTAACAAAATAAAAACTGAGCATGCCCCATGAAGACACCGTAAAAATAGAGTTTTCTTCATAATTATTCATGATTTGAAACAAAATCATGATAAAGATAGCTGTTTGTATCATCACGATTAAAACAATTACTGAAAGTGACAATTTGTTTTTGAATTTTTGTTTGACAAAGTGGATAAAACGTTGTCCAGGATAGATTCTTGGAAATAGTAACGCAAAGGCAAAGGTGGATGACCAAGCCGATAGACAGCGTACGGTATCAAATAGCCAAGTAGGATAGCCTAATAGCTTGACGGCTCCTACAACACAGAAAAGAGGCCAAAAAATAATATTGGTTAAAATAATAAAGCTTGCTACTGGTTTTTTTAATTTCTTTTTTCTACGCAAGTAAATCCCCCATTTCATCTGAATATCTTCAGCATAAACCTAGGGGTTGCTCACAGGTCAAACCCATTTTGCCATTATTTTATCGGTACATACATTTCTAAAAAAATACGTTCAAGCCCTTCTTCATAAGTGGTAAGCAATAAGTTGATATAAACAAGCCCTAAAAGCTCATAGCCATTTTCCTTAGCTACTTTTCTTATACCAGCCTCTACTTTATTGTCTGTATTTTTGCCACCTGTTGACCAGCGCCCATCTTCAATAACTGTATAAAGACATTTGGGATGCGCTAAAACTTCACCTTTAATTGGATAATCGCTATTTTCTACTTTCCTGACAACCATAAATTTATTTTCGAGCATTCCGTTATCATCGAATCTAATAACTCTTCTTAAAGAAGTAAGAATTACCGCTTTCTTTATACTGTCTGCATTTTCTTTTAACGAATCATATTCATCATAGGCTGTATAATGATCTATTACGCCCATTATTTCTAATGGTTTCATTTCCTTTATAGTATACGTGCCTAGATATTGGCTAATTTTTTGACAATCCTCTTTTACAAGCTGGAGCTTTTTTAATTGTAGCTTTTTATAAGCTATTTCCTCTAACATTACTTGTTCTTTTTCTACTAACAATGATTGGATGCCCTCTATACTCTTGCCTTTTCTCAATTCCTGAATCTTTTTGATTTCAAAATCAATTTCTCTATAAAAATTGATTGTTGTGATATCGTATATATCAAAATGATTGTATGTTCTATACCCATTTTCACTATTTTGCTGGGGCTTTACTAACCCCTTTTCTTCATAAAATTTTAAGGTATCTCTAGAAACTCCTAGAAATTTTGCAACTTGACCAATTGTATACATCTATGTCTCCTTTTCAACTCTTCCTTTTTACTACTATAGCTACAATTATATGTAAATATGAAAAAACCGTAGACATGCACGTGAAGCATGTTTACAGTTTCAAATGTTGTTATTTCTTATGGAAAAATGATTTGCCTAGCCATTCAATGGTCGCAGGGGCTAATGCATACAATTTACTCGACAATCCCATAATTCTAGGTAGATTAATCTCACGAACAGGACGATCAATCGTTTTCACTGTCTCTTGAGCTACTTCCTCCGCTGACAATAAAAAGCGCCCTAAGGATTCTCGGTAGCCACTTGTATCATTGGCTTTATCTAAAAATGGTGTATCAATGGGACCAGGATGGATGGCTGTCACTTTTACATTGTACGGAGCTAATTCCATACGCAATCCATTGGTAAAACCGACAATAGCATGTTTCGTCGCAGCATAGACACTCGCTTTTTGTGTGGCCACCTTCCCAGCCTGAGAACCAATGAATATTAAATGGCCCTGTTTACGCTCTATCATCTTAGAGGCTAATCGTTTGGCAAGATAAATGGGTACGCTAACATTTAATTCGATCATTTGCGCAATATCCTCATCCTGTAAAGCAGGGGCTACAGCAAACTTCCCTACACCTGCTGAAAGAATCGCTACATCAATCGGTGGTAGCTGCGCACAAACATCATCAAGTGTATGTAGATTGGTTAAATCCGCTTGGATCACTTGAGCACCTAAACGCTCTAGCACCTTTAGTGCAACGGCATTGCGACCTGTGGCATAAACGATATGCCCTTGAGCTACTAGTAATTCAGTTATTTTTAAGCCAACCCCACTTGTAGCTCCTGTCACAAAGATTGTTTTGTTAGGATGTTTCATGTATAAACCTACTTCCTTTGAAATAAATAGATACCTGCTTCTGTCTTTGTTGACGTAATATAGTCATTGGCCTCTAGGTAATCTAAATGACCAAGTGTTTTAGATAAAGTTAAACCAAGCTGATGCTGGAAGATAGCAGGATACAAGCGTTTTGTTACTTGGACAACTGTTAATTGATCATCGCCTAATAATTCAAAAACTTTCATTGATTGTTGGTGCTGTCGCTCTAATCGTTTAACAATTAACAACGGAATATCCTCTAGCTCTGCTCCATGCCCTGTATGCATCATTTTGACAGGTAATTGACGTAGAATTTCAAGGGATGCATTATATTGTAGTAAAGATTTTGTACGTCCTACAGTACGATCCAATGGTGGCTCTATTAATGGATTGGGCGTTATTTTTTCAAGCAATAAATCTCCACCAATCACATGATGAGTTTTTTCATCCCAAAAAATGAAGTGACTTTGTGCGTGACCTAATGTTTCGATTGCCTTTAATCCTGGATGCCCAGGAACTTCATCTCCATCTGCCAAAATTTGCGTTAATGGTCGTTCCCCTACAAGCTCCAATTCACGACGAACATGGACACTTTTTGCAATATATTCTTGTGGTACCCCATGCTCCAATAAACGTTCACTGTAAAATTGTTCATGATAGCGTAAAAAGTCTTCATCATGACGAAGCCATTTGTCATTATAGGCATGCCCTAAAATTTCTGCATATGGAAAAGCATCGACCCATCCCGCATGATCTGGATGGTGATGGGTTAACACAACCTGTTCAATATCTTGCATGTCAAAGCCTGCTGCTCGAATCCCCCATTTTAAAGCATCATAGGCTTCCATTGTTTTTGGGCCAACATCAAAAATGCTAAGTGCATCGCCTTTTACAATAAATGCATTGACATCTCCTACTGCATAGGGTGTTGGTATTTCTATCTTGTATATAGACAAAGTTGTCTCCCCCTTTTCACGCACTTGTGAATACTGATTCATTCTATTTTACAAGTTTTTTCTGTTTTCGTCATCCTCCTGTTGACAGGTTGCTTATTCCTCACTATAATTTTGAATAATCTAATTATTTATGTGCGTTGAAGAAGACGAGTACGTATCTGGTGAAGGTGTTAGAGAGTGTTACATTTGCTGAGAGTAACATCACCCGCTCCCATTACCGAACCTACTTCTGAGCAGTTATGCAAACATAACCGTTTCCCTTGCGATAAGAGGGCTAAGAGTTGTGCCAACAATTGGCAAACAAAGGTGGTACCGCGGAAACGAGAGCGTTTTCGTCCTTCTAGATAAGGACGAGAGCGCTTTTTTATTTTGAACTGGAGGTTTTGTTCATGAGAAAAATTTTATTTATCGGTGCAGGCTCAATGGCGGAAGCATTGATGCAAGGCTGGATTAAACAAAAGGTGTTCACACCACAGGAAATTTACGTCACCAATCGCTCAGACAAGGAACGCTTACATTTCCTACATGAAACATATGGTGTCCATTGTGTGTTTGATCCTGCGATTTTTCAACAGGCAGATCTGATTATCTTAGCGATGAAGCCGAAAGATGCTATTGCTGCTATGTGTGATTTAAAGCCTAAACTTACAGCACACACTGCTGTACTATCTATTTTAGCAGGCATTGCGATTGATACAATTACAGAATTTTTAGGGAGTCGCCCAGTAGCAAGGGTGATGCCGAATACTTCCGCTACAATCGGCATGTCAGCAAGTGGCATTGCATTCAATAACGAGGTATCTGCAGACCAGCGTATCCTATTCCTCCAGTTATTAGAGGCTGTTGGCTCCGTTATTGAAGTCGATGAGGATCAGTTACATGCAGTCACAGCCCTTTCAGGTAGCGGCCCTGCCTATATCTATTATTTAATGGAAGCTTTTGAACGAGTAGGGACGAAGGTAGGCTTATCGAAAGATACGGTGCGCTTGCTAATGACTCAAACACTTGCGGGGACAGCTGAGATGCTCAAGCAGTCATTAGATGAACCAGATGTCTTACGCAAAAAGGTGACAAGTCCTGGTGGCACGACGGAGGCAGGGATACAGGCATTAGAGCAATATCAATTTAATGAAGCCATCGAAGCCTGTATTAAAGAAGCCGAGGCACGATCTCGTTCACTTGCAAATGGGTAGCATTATGTGCAAAATAGAGTGTATCACTAGGAATTAGGAGGCTTTATTTTGAGTAAATTATTCGAACCCTATACATTGCAATCTATCACCTTAAAAAACCGTGTTGTGATGGCACCTATGTGCATGTACTCAGCACAAGACGATGGCATGGTAACACCCTTTCATTTGGTCCATTATGCAACACGTGCAGCTGGTCAAGTAGGCTTAATCATTTTAGAAGCTACTGGTGTTGTGCCAGAAGGTCGTATCTCAAATAAGGATTTAGGGATTTGGGATGATGCACATATTGAAGGATTAAGTCAATTAGTTGAGGGGATGAAAGCGTACGGCGCTAAAACAGGCATCCAGCTTGCACATGCTGGTCGCAAAGCAACAGTAGATGGCGAAATTTTTGCTCCATCAGCGATTGCCTTTAGTTCAGACTATAAAACGCCAACAGAAATGACAGAAGAGGACATTCACTATGTCATCGAGGCATTTAAACAAGCAGCTATTCGTGCCGCAAAGGCTGGCTTTGATGTACTAGAAATTCATGGCGCACATGGCTATTTAATTAGCGAGTTTTTATCACCTGCTACGAATAAACGTCAAGATCGATATGGGGGCTCACAGGAAAATCGATATCGCATTCTACGTCAAGTCATCGATGCTGTTCGCAGTGTATGGGATGGTCCTTTATTGGTACGTGTCTCTGCGGAAGATTATGCGGAAGATGGTACAACAATGGATGACTTTATTGTTTTTAGCCGCTGGATGAAATCTCAAGGTGTTGATTTAGTTGATGTGTCAACAGGGGGCGTTGTACCAGCAGCCATCAATGTCTTTCCAGGCTATCAGGTACCACATGCAGAAGCGATTAAGCATGGGGCTGATATTCCTACTGGTGCAGTTGGTCTTATTACCACAGCCATTCAAGCCGAAGAGATACTCCAAAATAATCGTGCAGATTTAATATTCTTAGCGCGTGTTTTATTACGAGACCCTTACTGGGCACTACATGCAGCTAAAGAGCTAGGAGAAGACGTGCAGCCTCCCGTTCAATACGTTCGTGGTTGGTAATTACATTTCCATCAAAAAACAGCTTGTGCTCCAGCAAGCTGTTTTTTCATTAGAAAAGTGGATTTTGTTTTAATTCTTCATCAATAGCCTGTACCAATGTCTCCGCGTCATCTGCTGTCACAACTTCCCCATTTACTATCGCAAAAATACCTTGCTCACAGATTTCACAATGGGATGTACAACCAGATTCCTCTATCTCAATATCTTCTCGTTCTACTAATACATCATACGCATCTGCCGCACCAAGAGCTAAATTAGTGATACAAAACTCCACTCTATTTTTTAGCTGCTGTGGTTCCTTCTTTTTTTTAAAAAGAGAAAATACCATGTTTATTGACCCCCTACTCTCTAAAAATAATCATACCACAATTCCATAAACTACATGAAAACTGTAGCGTTAAGCAAAATGATTATCATAAAATACTATTAATCTTTCAGCTCAATCAACATAAGTTTTTCTTATGAAATTAATGTACAACCATTAAACGAAGATGACTGCCTTGAAAAAAGGTAGTTACAAACTTATCATGCAAAACCTTCAAGTACAATTTTGCAGTCAACTAAAATAGCTATTTATGTTGTTCAATCAAATCATCAGTCTACTCCATAGATCGTGTAAACAAAACTCCCACACAAATGTAGTGCTTTTATTAAGTAAATATTAAAAACAACCAAGTCTCTTATGTATGACCTGGTTGTTTTATCTATTATTTAACGTATTGTGTCTTTTTAATAACCGATTTTAACGCCACCCCTACTACACATATAAATCCAATAAATAACAATAAAAATCCTATTGGAATAAGAAAGAATGGTTCTTCTAATGTACCATCAGGTGCTACATTACTCCCTTTCACCATAAAGATTAAAAAACTAAGTACGCCTAATATGATTGGCATTCATGCCAAAATATATTTTTTCATAACTTTTTCTTCTCTCCTAAATATTTTTATGTTTAATTCCTACACTGCAGCTTTCTACAACTCGCTGTAACAATCATAAACCCAAAATATATTCTAATTCAATTATTTTTTATTGATAAATAATAAATTTTTATTCTAATTCAACCAATCTCAAAATTGACATTTTGAAATTCTAACTATAAAATGACCATAATCTCAAGTGATAATATGGAAGGATGATTTGTATGAACTATGAAGATTTAATGCAATGGAAAGGTTATTTGTTTTTAGATAATATAGTAGAGCCAGGGACAAACTCTTTGAGAGTCTCTATTTCTAGAGCTTCCGTCAGCTCCGAAATCGAGGATATAAGTTTTGAGGAATATACTATAAATGATGTCTATCCTATTGAAATTGATAAGACATTACCGGTCATACATATAGAATTCGATTCATATGTAGCCTATACTGTTTTTGACGAATCATTTCATTTTGTCAATCAAGAAGATGATTTCTTGGGTAACTCAGTACGTCTTTTTACAAAATCAACTTATTTAGATTTTATAAGTAAAGGAACTATAGCTCTCGATATCTATTCCTACAAGGAGCTATTCCATTATCAGATTGTTTGTTTAGACCATATTATTGATATTGTCTCATTTTATAAACCTACTATTATAAGCGAATAAGTATTTTTTAAAACAGTCAATGAAATTTTGTTGTCTGTTTTCTTTATTTCTATTAAAGCATCTCGTAAAAGGTAGCTCCCGTAAGTTCAATTATTTTTTAATAGAAACTTTAAAATATTTTTTGTAAACTCTTCGTATGAAGTATTCTTTCCACGCTGGTTATACCACTTTCGTATTGTTTCTACTAACCAAAACGGCACAGAATTTCCATCAATTACATGATAGTATTGCTCATATCCTTTTTTTAAATGCTCCCATCGATGATCATTACCCTGTAGTGTGTACTCAGAGACATCAATTATTTTTGCCCTTCCATTCTGTAGCAAAATATTTTTCAAATGAATATCACGAGGGTTAAGGCCCTTCTTCCGAACATATTCTCTTGCATCCTCCACTTCATTTATAACCTGTTTTGGAATGTGAATACCTTGTAGAATGCAATCAAAAAGCGTTTTTCCTTCTTCGTAACTTAAAACAAGGTATTCGTCATGTGAAGCAAAGCATGTTGAAAAGAAAGGTGAATCTCCAAGTATTTGATACACATTTGCTTCAACTTTTACTTTGTGCACTTTGTCTTTGGCATATAGTTTAAATGCATACGCTGGGGCGGAAAGAGCTTGAAAAACAGCCGCATCCGTTCCAACACCTATACATTTCAAATCATCAGCTTCACCACTTATGGTAACAGGCTCGTTATTTGGGTTTGAAAAAACGTTTATTTTAGAAAGAGAACCTATAGCTTTGTCCCAGTCGTTTTCCATTTCCATCTCTCCCATCATTTACATTGAAGAAAACTACACTACTTCAGTAGGAATTCTATATCGCCCCTAACAATATTCAAATCTCAAGTTTCCTACACATACTCTTTAATTTTAAAACGTTGGGAACTACTAGAAGTTTCTATTTCCATTTCTCCATATGGAAAGTATACTGCTTAGTTAGCTACAGAAGAACAAGTTCTATTCTCTATTTACCCTTAACCACCTTTATTAAAAACTCAAAGTGATTTGGGTTTTATTTTTTTTCATGATTGTCACGAACTAATAGCTAGCCTTGACACAAAAAGAAACGCTGTGTCAGACTACTTCACAGCGTTTCTTCTATTAATCTTTAAAAATCATATTCAGCATCTTTTTTGGCTCGAATTTCTGCAAAAGCCTCTGTAACCATCACGGTATCCTCCGCTAACCGTTCTAGACGAAAAAGGACATCATCATTGACAATTTCTTTACGTAAAAAATCCTTTTCTTCTATAAATACATAGGTCGGTACGATGTGCGCTTTCATATAAGCAAGGATCGGCTTTAGTTGCTGTTCCACCATTAAATAATGCTTGGATGTACCCGCTGTAACAATAACACTGACGACTTTATCGCGGAAGGCATTGACAGGTAAAAGGTCAAAGATGTTTTTTAATGTAGCTGGTATAGATGCTTGGAATGTTGGCGTCCCAATAACGATCGCATCTGCAGCCATAATGGTTTCCGTCACATATTTTGTATCGCCTTCATAGTCAAAGTAATTACGTCCATCACTAAAAACTAGCTGATAGTCAGCAAGATCTAGTAATGTTACTTCATGCTGTGGGTATTTTTCTTGTAACATCTCGACTAACTTTTGTGTAGCTGTTCTTGTCTTTGAGCCGACAATAGAACCCGCAAGTGCGACAATTTTCATAATGAGCCACTCCTTATTTTGCTGTGTGTTTTTTTATCGCTGGAATTATATCATTACCAATGATTTCAATATTTTTCATCAATTTTTCGAATGGTACGCCACCAAAATCGATTTGTGCCATAAAGCGTTGCATGCCATATAGTTCGTATTGATAAAGTAGTTTTTCAATAATTTGCTCTTTACTGCCCACCATTAAAGCATCACGTGTATCAGGCGCTTGTGCAAATTGTTGCTTTGGATAGCCCCCACCACGAATCGCTTGGAAACCACCGTTTAAATGTGGATACATGCCCTGCAATGCCTCTTTTGTTGTGTCTGCTACATAAAACAAGCTTGTTGTGGCAATAGGTAATTCATTTGGGTCAAAGCCTTTGCGCTCTGCCGCTTCGCGATAGGCATCCACTGATGGTTTAAAGTTGATAGCAGGTCCACCTAATGTTGTAAGCATCATCGGAATGCCCATATAACCTGCTTTAATGGCGCTGGCAGGTGGTCCACCCACCGCACGCCATATTGGCAACGAGCCGTTTTTTGGCTGCGGTAAAATTTGTGCATGGTGGAGTGGTGCTCTAAATTGCCCTTCCCAAGTCACAAGCTCCTCATCATTGATTTTCATAAGAAGCTCTAATTTTTCCTCAAAGATTTCTTCATAATCTTGTAAATCAACACCTAGTAAGTGATAGGCACCTACACGTGAACCACGTCCCGCTACAATTTCTGCACGACCATTTGATAATAAATCAATTGTGGCAAAATCCTCATATACTCGTACAGGGTCTGAAACACTTAATACGGTTGCGGAGCTAGATAATTTAATGGTCGAAGTTGCTTGTGCGATAGCACCTAACACGACCGTATGTGCCTGTGTTGTAAAATAAGACTGATGACTTTCACCTATGCCAAATACATCAATTCCAGCTTGCTCTGCTAATTGACTTGCCTCGACTAGCTCTTTTAGTCGTTGTTGAGCAGAAATACGCTCGCCCGTTAGTGGATTAGGGATATGATCTCCTAAAGAGTACAGTCCGAATTCGAGTCCTTGTGCTTGATCAATACGATATTTTTCCATCATGTGTTATCTCTCCTTATTCTAGCGGTTCTAAAATAGCTTCAATTTCTGAACGTCTCTCTTCTAAAAATGGCGGGAGGTCTAACTCTTTGCCAAGTTCTTCGACTGCTGAATCTACCGTAAACCCTGGCCCATCTGTCGCCATTTCAAATAAAATACCGTTACGATCTCTAAAATATAGACTTTGGAAATAATAACGATCAACCACACCAGTACTATCCAATCCAAGCTCCTTAATTTTGGTATCCCATTGCTGTAATTCTTCAACGGTTGCAACACGTAACGCAAGATGGTGAATACTGCCTTTACCAGGTTTCTCGCTTGGTCCTTCTAATTCTTTGACAACAATCTCGCCAAGCACTTCCCCTTCTATCGATTGTAGGACCGTTTCTTTGTCCTTTTCGGCAATAACTGTATAGTGAAATAAATCTTGTAATAAATTGACCGTTCTTGGTAAATATCGCACAGTGATTTCGATCGTTCCCATGCCTAAAATACGATGTTCCTTCGGTATATTATTTCCATCCCATGGTTGCCATTGAGCAGGCGTTTCTTGTCCTTGGTGGTTTAACAATACCATCCGTAAACCTTCATGATCTTCAAAAAATAAAGCCTCTTTGCCTGCATAAGTAGTGATATCGCTATGTTCTACCTCTAGCTGCTGAAAGCGTTCTTTCCAGTATAGTAGGCTTTCGGAGCTAGGTACAAGTAAGCCAATGCGCGTAATAGCATTCGTCCCTCGCACTGTACGTCCTGCAACAGGCATTTCAAAAAATGTTAATTCTGTACCTGCTGCGCCTGTTAAGTCTCCATAAAATAAGTGATACATGGAAGGTGAGTCTTGATTCACCGTTTTTTTCACACGTCGTAACCCTAAAATAGTTGTGTAAAAGTGATTATTCTGTTTACCATTTTTCGTTAGCATTGATATATGATGGTGTCCGCTTAATTTGTTCATCATAATTGTTCCTCCTCATTATTTTCACTTGACTAAGCAAGTGATTTTACAAAAAAAATTACACGGGTGGCAATTTTTTTTCTCGACTATGTTTTTCAAGCTTTGTCATCGCAATATATAAAGATTTAATTTCTTCAGCTGTTAATACTTCTTCAAAAAACGAAGACTGGAAATGAAGTTGACTAGGTGTTGCTGCATCAATCATTTGCTCCCCTTTTGATGTCAATGAGATGGTTTTCGTCTTCCAATTTTGTTTACGCTCGATTAGTCCCTCTTTTTCTAGTCGGGCAAGCATGCGAGACATGCCACCTTGTGTTACAGTTACTTTTTCTGCTAATTGAGACTGTGTAATCGGGGCATATGTTTTAATTTGGATTAACACATCAAATTGTGCTGTCGTTAAGTCGAAACGTTTTAAAAATTCATTCGATAACTGATTACTTTGCGTTGTAAAGCGCATCATCCGAATCCACGTTAAGGTGCCTAGTGTATGATTTCTCATGACTTCACCCTCCCTTCAGTTATCACTTTACCACGCAAGTGATACTTCCGCAAGAAAAATATCTCGAATTCAAGATATTTTTTTAACATAGGGAGACCCCCTATATGATGCCAGGTGTTGTAACAGGATATAAATTGCCCTTAAGAGCAAAAGAAATTCTACCCGTTTCTTCTGATACAACCATTACAAGTGCATCACTTTGCTCACTCAATCCCAGCGCTGCACGATGTCTTGTTCCTAATTTCTTTTCCCCTGTATACCGCTCTGACAATGGCAGTACATTGGCAGCTGACTCAATTTGATTTTGATGGACAAGTACCGCTCCATCGTGAAGTGGATTACCAGGGAAGAAAATAGATTCTAATAAAGAATGGGTTAAATCTGCACCAATATGAATACCAGGCTGAATTAAATTCTCTAAAGCATCCTGTCTTTGAATAACAATTAAACCACCATGCCTTCTCAAAGACATATTTTGCACACTGTGTGATAGCTCTGGATACTTTTCAGTAAACGGGGAAAGATAACAATTTAAATAGAACGTTGCAGCTTTCATTTCAATTGTCATAAACTTCTCTTTAATTTTCTCAAAATTACCGAGGAGACAATTTGCATCTGTATCCATTTCCTGTACACTCTGCTGTAAAGACATGATCACTTCGAGAAGCTCATCTTTTAAAGTTTCTTTCATTGGTGAAAAATCACAATTTGTTGGATCCACAAAAAGCACCTCTCTTTTTTCAAAATCGTGAAGCCTCTTCTTCCCTTAGTTTCTCTATTTAGGCTATTTTTATGCGTATTAGAAATGAGGTTAATGAGTAGTTTGCCCTTTCCTTACATATAGAGACAATAGTAGTCCAATGCTACTTAAAATCGTTGTGGCAATAAAAGCAGTTCGAATACCATTTAGCATCGGATCAGCTACTCCCAACTGATGTTGTAAAGTCGTCACAGTACTCATGATGGTTACAAGTAATGCCGTCACTAATGCACCCCCAACCATACGCAATGTGCTAGTCATTGCTGTTGCATGGGCCATTAAATGTGTAGGTAACGCATTCATGCCAGCAGTTGTTAGGGGCATCATAATCATTGAAATCCCAAAGGAAATCATCGTAAACACCCCTGCCAGTAGCAAAAGTTTCGTATTCATTGATATCGCTATAAGCAGACTTGTTCCAAGGAAAATACATGTGAATCCTACTAGTGCTAAGCCCTTTCCTCCAACTTTATCGAAAATCTTCCCTGTCACTGGAGACATAAAGCCCATCACGAGAGCACCAATTAATAAAACTAATCCTGTTTCAAGTGCAGAAAGTTGACGCACGTTTTGAATATAAAAGGTTAATAGTATTTGCGTACCAATCATAATGGCATAGACCAAACTTGATAGGAAGGTTGTGATAGAGAACATAGTAGATTGAAAGACACGAAATTCTAGCATGGGTTTGGGTAATCGTAGCTGTCGCCTAATAAATAAAGTCAACATCGTCCCACCTATCCCTAATGTGACAACAACCTGCATTGATTGGAAGCCAGCTGTTCCTGCAATACTAAAACCATATAACAAACCTCCCCACCCTAAAGAAGAAAACACGATGGAAAGAGCGTCTAACTTTCCCTCTTTTGTAGTCGTTACATTTTTCATAAAAATCGTCGCTACTGTCAACACCATGACCGAAACAGGTAGGACAGTAAAAAATAAATGTCGCCATGTAAGATGTTCTAATATCCAGCCAGATAAAGTTGGGCCAACTGCTGGCGCAAAACCTGTTACAAGACCAGCTAGCCCCATAATTGAACCCCGTTTTTCTTTTGGATACATCGTTAATAAAATCGTTTGCATTAACGGCATAATCACCCCTGCTCCAGCTGCTTGAATAATTCTTGCGAGAAGCAAAATTGTAAAGGTTGGGGCAAAGGCACCTAAAAAAGTACCGATACTAAATAACGTGAGGGCAACGATTAGCAGCAATCGATTTGAAAAACGACCGATTAGAAATGCTGTAATGGGGATGAGAATTCCATTCGTCAATAAATAAATTGTCGTGAGCCATTGTGCTAAGTTAGCATGAATCTTAAAATCTTCCATAATGGGCGGCATAGCTATGAGTAATAAAGTCTGGTTGAGAATAGACACAAATGCTGCAGATAGTAAAATTGCTACTATAACATTTCTTTTTTCCTTCATGTTTGAATCCCCTTTAATTTGTTAGTTAGTTATAACTAACATTTTATTTAAAAAATATATGAAAGCTTTGTGGGTAGAGCATTAAATACAGACTCCACCCACAAAAGTAGCTACTAAATGATCAACAAAACTTTCCTTTTGGTTTTTTAAAAAATGATCATCCCAAAATGCATTGGATACAAAGAATCCGAAAAGGCTCGTTAAAAAAACAGTGGCCTGCCCATTTGTATCAATATCCTTGATCTTTCTCTGTTGGATTTGGACTTGAAAATAACCTTCCAATAATTTTAGTAATTGTTTGGTTTGGCTATCCGAAATAAGCTCCATTACTCCTGGTAGTATACTTCTATCTTGTATAGTAATGAGAAATATCGCTTTATTTTTTTCCATAAAAGCTAGATAAGCGTTAGCAATTTGCTGTAAGTCATTCACTAGATTTCCTGATAAATCTCGAGCAAATAACTGTTCAAAGTATGGAATATAAGAATGTCTATCTAGCACAGCTTGTAGAATCCCCATTTTTGTTTCAAAATGACGAAAAACAGTCATTTCACTCACTCCAGCAGTTAAAGCAATATCTTTCACAGAGACATTGGAGTAGCCCCTTTCAGTCATTAAGCTTGTCGCAGCAGCAAGAATTTTATCCTTTGTGTCTTTTTTCATTTTACACGTCCCCTAAATGTTAGTTATGACTAACAAAAATATAGAGGATTAAACCCAATTTGTCAAAAAAAAGTGTTGTTAATAGAACATGTTCTATTAACAACACTTGTGAGTTACATATGCCCTGCTCGGATTTTCTTTACGATGCTGAAAGTCGTGTAGGCAGCAGCAGGTGCTAATACGACAATAAAAATAATCCACACAGTTAAATTATTTGTTGCTTTTAATGTTTCATAATTTGTCATGACAAAAATAAGTAGACCGAACAATAGTAAATAACTCAGCACATTTGGAAAAATGACGATTAATCGTAATAATGCTGGCGGCATCTTTTGTTGATTCATTTAAACCACACCCCTTTTTTCAATTATACGGGAATCTAGTGATTTATCGTACTATATTTTTCCTTTTATACTTTATATTTGCCTGCTGATAGTTGGAGGTTTTCCGCTGTTGTATTCAATTGGTCGATAAATGCGGTCATACTCTCCATATTTTCCGCTTGATGTTTAGCCTTTTGAGCAACGGCATCAACACTTTGCGAAGTCTGCTTAGCCAAGAGCGAAACATCTTCCATGGTAGCTGTTACTTCTTCTGTACTAGCAGCAATTTCCTCGGTGGAGCTTGACACTAAATCCACTTGTGTTGCTAACACCTGTACATCATTATGAATTCCTTCAAACGATTGCTGTGCTTCTAGTACGATAGCACGTCCTGTATGTAAGACATCTGCTGTTGCTTGGATGGTTGCTACAATATTGGCTGTTTCCTTTTGGACATTCATCACCACCTGGGTGATTCTATCCGCCGCACTCTTAGAATCTTCAGCTAATTTCCGAACTTCTTCAGCTACAACGGCAAAGCCTTTCCCCGCTTCACCTGCACGTGCCGCTTCAATAGATGCATTTAATGCCAGTAAATTCGTTTGATCAGAAATTCCTGTAATCACATTAGTAAATTCCCCAATCATTGTAGATAGTTTTTCAAGCTCCTGTGTTCCAATCACCGCAAAATTCGTTTTCTCATGAATAGTCACCAGTTGCTTTTGTAAGGACTGCATAATTTGTAATCCGTTATCTGCGTTTTCCTCAGTATTACGCGAAATACTAGAAATTTCTGCTATGGATTCCGAAATATATTGAATGCTGCGTGCCAATTCCTCCATTGAGTGCGCACTGTCTGCCGTATTATTCTGTTGTGCAAAGGAGGCCTGCGCTACCTGACTAGATTCTCCTTGGATAATTGCGGCTGAGTCAAGTGTTTCATGAGCATTTTCTTGAATTGTATAGGTAGCTTCTTTTATTTGATTGGCCCCTTGCTTGATTTCACACATAATTTGTTGGAAATTATCCATCATCCCATTAAATGATGTCACTAATTGGCCAATCTCATCCTTTGCATGGATTGGAATACGCTTGGTTAAATCTGCTTCTCCTTTACTAATTTCCTCTAAGGAGTTGCGCACACTTAAAATACGCGATACTTGCTTCGAAATAGACAGGCCCGTAGTGAAGAAAATCACACAGACAACGATCAATGAAGCTACAATTGTGCCTACCAAAATTTGTGAGAGGATCGCATTGGATACAATGATAGCTAAGTATGTACCGTTTGATAATGGTTTTACATATTGCGTGACACGCGTGCTATCGTAGCGCCCTGAAAATTCAGTTGACTTTTGTGCTGAAAATTGGGCTGGCTCAAAACCAATATCCGCTAAATTTTGTTTTGCTGTAGCGTCAATGGCTTGGCCTTTTTCATCTACAATTGCGGCGAATAATACGATTGAGGATAAATAGTTGTCCAGTTGATCGATATAGGATTCACTACCGATACTTGCTTCTAAATCTAGTAGCTGCTGTCCATGGCGGGCCACCTGTACAATTTGTGGAGTTGCTGGATTCCAGCTACCTACCCCGACAAATTTGAAAAATTGATCATCGACATCGCGAATTTGTGCTTTTTGGACAATTTCTTTCGCTCTTCCATCTAAGAGTTGCATATATTCAGCAGCTTGTCCGTTTGGATCAGCACCAAAGTTAAAATCAACAGTTGGAGCTACTGATGTCACCGTTGTATTCCCTTTATCATCTGTACTCCAAATCTCATCAATGCCACCTCGCTCAGCAATGGCCTTTAAATCCTCATATGTAGCACCTTTGTCAATGATGTAAGAAGCCATTACAGATTCAGCAATCATTTCTTTTTCCATAATTTCTTCTGCTTTTTCTCTAGATTGAATCGCTCCTTCCAACCCCATGACAATGGAGTTGGCGATTGCTTCTCCATTGCTTTTTTCACTTTTATATGTAGCTTGATAAACATAAATAGAAAATGCCGCTATAATGAACACCACAATGCCCATAATCTCCAGAAGCATTTTCCATTTCATTGACTTTCTCATGATGAGATCCCCCTAAAAATTACGATTATTTCCACTTCATCATACAATATTACTTCCATATATTTCATTAACAATTTATTAAATATAAAATAATAAGTTTTGAAGAAGTTCAAATTGTCATTAATTTGTAAAATTTTCGAAATAGATAAGCATGGAGGATAAAACTAACTATTTTGTACTAGTAGAGGCATACAAAAAAGCATATTTCTCATGACTAAACAGTAATATTTAAACAAATTCATCTATACATCTTTAGGACTATAAACTAAAAACATCTATTAGAAGAATCTCCTCTAATAGATGTTTTTCACTTAATAATTATATCAAAATAATTTATTGTGTTGCCATGTATAAACGGCTTGATCAGCTGTTAGGAATGTATTCGGAAAAATCCCCTGTGCTTCAGCTAAAAATTGTGGTAAGTCATATGGAAGAAAACGCGCGCTTAAATGATTTAATAATAAATAGTGTGCACCAGCTTGCTGTGCGACTTTTGCAGCCTCCACGTTTGTTGCATGACCGTAGCTTGCTGCTAAATCTGTTGTTGTACCATCAAAAGTTGCTTCATGAACAATGATGTCAGCGCCCATTGATAATTGGATTGCTTCTTCACAATATTTTGTATCGCCTAAGACTGACAATGTAAAGCCCTTTTTGGCTGGTGCAACCACGTCTTTCGCAAGTATCACATCACCATTTTCAAGTACAATATCGTGGCCATTTTTTAATTGACCTAGTAAAGGTCCCTTTGGAACGCCAAGTGCCTGTGCTTTGTCGATTAATAATTCGCCTGGTAAATCCTTTTGTTCGATACGATACCCATAGCAAGGTACAACATGGCGCAATTCTTTAGCATGAATTGTAAAATGAGCATCCTCAAAAATAATGCCTTCTTGTACCTCTACAAAGCGTAAAGGATATGTTAAATGGGTTTTTGATAGCGCTAATGTTTGTTCAATCCACTGCTGTAAGCCAGATGGCCCGAAGATTGTTAGGGGCTCATCCCCACCTTGAAAGGAACGCGAGCTTAAAAAGCCTGGAAGGCCAAAAATATGATCTCCATGTAAATGTGTAATAAAAATTTTCGTTACTTTCCGTGGCTTTAACGACGTATGAAGGATTTGATGCTGTGTCGCCTCCCCACAGTCAAATAGCCACATTTCACTTACTTCGTCTAATAGCTTTACCATCAGAGCACTTGTATTTCGTTCTTTTGAAGGCATGCCTGCGCCTGTCCCTAGAAAATGTAGCTGCAACATATGTCACCTCACTTCTTATTAATATCGTTTTATTGTACCTTATCCGTTCCCATAAGAAAAACCTTTGGTGTACAGTTTCTCCAAAGGTTTCTTGATTATTTTGGTTGCCATGAAACAAGCGCCGCATGGAAATCATGACGATAATAATAACGTCCATCCTTTTCTTCGATAAAAGGTAGCAGTGATTCTTCTACATGGGCTCGCTGAAAATTCGTCGTTAATATTTTTTTACTCTGCGTTGTCACAAGCTGCTCATAGCTTTCATATTCATAGACACGTTCTAGAGGGATAATCTGACAATCCGCGTAAATATCCATTTCATAGAGTAGATTCAAAAACTCGATATAATCTCTGCGCGGAAATTTAATATCATACCCATACTTTTCATATAACTTTTCATAATGTGGCTGAATGGGGCCTGTCGTCATCCCAATGATAGCACGCTTTCTCGCCAGCCGATTCATGTGATATAAAGCCGCTTTTATTTCATACATTCGGTAAAAACAATTCACGCCCAAGACGATATCATGTGGTTCAATCTCATCATCCTCTAAACTTTCCCACTTTGCATGAATATAGGAAACGTGCTCCTCCTGCGGTATACACTGTTGTAAGTAATGTAAAATGCTTTCCGAGCTATCTACACACGTGAGCTTCCTTACTTTATCAGCTAATGGAAATGTATAATTGCCCCACCCAGGACCAATTTCTAATACAGAATGCTGAGGTTCAATCTTTTTTTGAAGCTCCTGAAAAATCAATGCAGCATAAGGATCTGTTTGGCCCACTTTTTTACGTGCCACGGATTGGGCCCAAAATTGCTCCTCTAGCTGATCATTCACCATTCGTTCAGGCATATTGCCATGCCAGTCCTTCATGCCTTCCTGCCATAATGCCTCATAGTTAATGGCTAACGGTCCTTTTCTCGTCATATAGATACCTCTAACGATAATATTCCATATATTTTTTTCATATCAAGATTTGCTCGAACGTGGTCGGCTAACATATTATAGGCATCTTCTCTTCGTTCTGCGTCACTTTTCACATCACCTGGTAAAGCTGCTAGCCCTTTTTTCACTCGTATTTCATTGACGAGCTGACGGGTAAAGGGACGATTATGGAACAAGCCGTGGAAATACGTGCCAATCACTTGCTCATCTTGACTAACCGCTCCATCTTCTCTTCCATCCTCTAACAGTAAAAACGGTGATACCGCATCACGTAAAATTTTCGTACGTCCTAGATGGATTTCATAGCCTGTCAATGTGTCCTGCCCTCTTACGCCTGTCATTTGCACCGTTTTTTTATTGCCTACAAAAATGGTTTCCATCGGTAATAGCCCAAGACCATCTGCAGATTCACCATTCCCCTCCACCGCTTCTGGATCAAGTAATGTTTCACCAAGCATTTGGAAACCGCCACAAATGCCAATAATTTTAGTACCGCACTCACGTAAATGTGTGATGGCTTGATCGAAGCCCTGTGCTTTTAGCCAAGCTAAATCATCCATTGTACTTTTCGTTCCTGGCAGAATGAGTAAATCTGGTGTACCTAATTCATTGACATGACCAATTAAACGTACACCCACCTCAGGCTCATCGAAAAATGGATCAATATCGGTGAAGTTTGAAATACGAGGTAAACGAATCATGGCTACATCTACAGCAAATTCGCCTGGCTTTGGTTTTTTAAAACGTAGTGACGATAATGCAAGAGAATCCTCTGCTTCAATATTGACATCGACATAAGGAATCACACCAAGTACCGGAATACCCGTTTCGCGCTCCACCCATGCCAAACCATCATCCAGTAATTCACGCATGCCTCTAAACTTATTGATAATTAATCCCTTCACACGTGCTCGTTCTCCCTCATCTAACAATGCCAGTGTACCAACAATCGAGGCAAAGACACCGCCACGATCAATATCAGCAACGAGGACTACCGCTGCATCTGCTAAATGAGCCATTCGCATATTAGCAATATCGCGATCCTTTAAGTTAATTTCTGCTGGGCTACCAGCGCCCTCTAGGACAATAACATCATATGTATGTTGAAGCGTGCGTATTGATTTTTCTACGATTGGCATCGCTTCTTGCACAAAATTATTGCGGTAGCTTTTGGCATCCATATTTAAAAAATGCTTACCATGAACGATAACCTCTGACATCATATCTTGCTTCGGTTTCAGCAAAATAGGATTCATATCCGTCGTTGCAACAACACGAGCTGCCTCTGCCTGTACCCCTTGTGCACGGCCGATTTCACCGCCATCCTTTGTAACAAATGAATTAAGAGCCATATTTTGTGATTTAAATGGGACTACCTTCAGTCCATCATCTGAAAATATACGACATAGTGCAGTACAAATCATACTTTTTCCAACATCGGAAGCTGTTCCTTGAATCATGATTGATTTTGCTGGCATAGTCACTCTCCTCCGTAATTATTCTATGGCAGAACGCATGTATTCGTTTTCGCTTTGTGTGTATTTCCTCCAGCAATTGCAAAGGGCTTTAAAATTCAAGCCCTTTCACCGCTGGAATCCCTTCATCATAATAATGCTTTGTCGCCTCAATGGTTGACACTAAATCAGCCATTGCTAGTAATGCCGGATTCGCACTTCGCCCTGTGACAACCAAATGCATTGTTGAAGGGCGATGTAGGATTGCCTCAATGACTTCTGCTAGGGGAAGAACATCATCGATTGGAAACTTGGTGATCGCTAGGGCATTGTTCAGTTCATCTAAGACCAATAAATCAATGCTGTCATCCTGTAGAGCTGCCTTCGTTTTTTTCCAAGCCTTCGCTAATGCAGCTCGATGCTCCTCAGGTGTTTTTGTCCATGTAAACCCTATGCCCATTTGTTCCATTTCTACGCCTAGCTTTCGAAGGGCAATTTGCTCTCCATAAGTACGTTCTGGGGATTTGATAAACTGCATATAACGCACATTTAAGCCTCGACCAACCGCACGCAATGTAACACCAAGTGATGCAGTCGTTTTGCCCTTACCTTCACCTGTATATACTAAAAACAAGCCTTTTCTTGCCATGCTGATAGCCTCCTTACAGCCATGTTGTCTTTTCTGCAAACGGTGTTCGTTTCTTGTCGGTTTGTTCTTGCTCCTGTGGGTAGCCAATAAATATTGTACCAACTACTTTTTGAGCGTCGCTTGCACCAATAAACGTATGCATACGAGGATCATGTACGAGGCCAACACCACGTGTACGCCAAACAAAGCCAAGACCTAGCTCCTCTGCTGTCAACCACATAGACATAATGGCACTACATACAGCAAAGACATTATCTTCTGTCGCATCTGTGTCTCCCTCTACTATGTCAGCTGTCACCACAATGGCTACAGGGGTTGTTTGTACAACCTTTAATGAACTTTCCACTAAATTTGGCTTCGTGGGAAAGCGTTCATGTAAATAAGCACTTGCCATTTCTTCATAACGCTTCATGGCTTCATCTTGAATGACATAAAAATGCCAGGGCTCACGCATCCGGTCATTCGGTGCATAGGTTGCTGCCTGTAAAATTTGCTCAATTTTTTCTTTCTCTACTGGTTGTGTCGTGTAATTACGAATTGCTCGACGTTTTTTTAATGCTTCCGTGACAGTCATAGTACTTCCTCCTTGTGCGCTTATAAGAAATGATTATGAAAAGGTAAGTCCTTGCTCTTCAAACCATTGAATTTTTTCACGTACATTGACAACCTCGCCAACCACAATCATAGAAGGATTATGGTACCCTTCACGCTCAATGATGCTAGCTATCTCATTTAACGGCCCTGTAATCGTGCGTTGCTGAGCAGTTGTTCCCCACTCAATGACTGCTACTGGCGTTGTTGCCTTCCGTCCATTTTCGATTAATTTGCGAGCAATGTAGGCAATATTACCAACGCTCATATAAAAGGCAACGGTATCTATACCCGTAGCTAATGCGGGCCAATTCAAAAAATCTTGTCCTTTTTCTTCACGACCATGTCCAGTTACAAGGGCAAAGCTTGTCGCAAAGTCTCTATGTGTAACTGGAATTCCTGCGTATGCAGGAGCTGCTATTCCCGCTGTAATCCCCGGAACGATTTCATAGGCAATGCCATGATTTTTTAATATTTCAGCTTCCTCCGCGCCTCGTCCAAAAACAAAGGGATCGCCACCTTTGAGGCGTGTAACAATTTTACCTTCTTGTGCTTTTTCCACGAGTAATGCATTTATTTCCTCTTGAATGAGATGATGCTTCCCAGGTAATTTGCCACAATAAACTAGCTCCGCATCCTTTTTTGCAAAATCAAGCAATTTAGGATTTACAAGACGGTCATAAGCAATTACATCAGACTTTTGAATACATTCCAGTCCATACACAGTAATGAGCTTCGGATCGCCAGGACCTGCTCCCACGATATATACGATTCCATCCTTCATTGCGTTGCTCCCATCAATAGTTGTTGTAAATAGGCTTCTCGTCGATCGATCTCACCATGACGTGTCCATTCAAGGATGTTTGGCTCTAGCAATGCTTGTAATGCCGCACGTCTTTGTGGACCTTTATCATACTGAGCAGCAATCATTAATCGAGCTTGCTGTAAAAAGCATACATAGTCATCATAAGCATCATCGAATTGCTCTTCTAAATCTGCTTTAATCTTGCGGGCTAGGCTTGGGCTTGCTCCCGATGTCGAAACAGTTACCACCAATGGACCACGGCGAACAGTAGCAGGCGTAATAAAATCACTTTCACTTTGTTTATCTGTGCGGTTGATTAATTGCCAATGCTGTGCTGCTTCTTGAACGGCTTCGTTCACAGCTGTCACATTCGTTGCAGCGATAATGAGAATGGCATCATCTAAATCACGAGGTTCAAATTCCTTTTGCTTCCAAGTAATTTGCCCTGACTCTGCAAGTGACTGTAATGTGTCATGTAAGGTTGGACTGACAATCACGATGTTTGCCTTTGCTGGTAACAGGGATGCTACCTTCTGCGTTGCCACGTGACCCCCGCCTACAATCACTACTGTTTTATATTCTAGATTGATATGAATAGGAAAATAATTAGTCATTACTTTTCACCTTCTTACAAGCTGTTAACCAATTGTCAACTAGCTTTGGGTTTGATACAAAATGGAAATGAGTATAGCCAGCCACTAAATTTCCTTCTTGATAGCCTTCTTTCTTTTTGCCAAAACGACCAATCGTTTCATAGGCTGCTGTATTGTGAGAACCA
The DNA here is from genome assembly GCF_004332175.1 of Lysinibacillus sp. OL1. NCBI lineage: Bacteria > Bacillati > Bacillota > Bacilli > Caryophanales > Bacillaceae > Lysinibacillus > Lysinibacillus sp. OL1. The sequence goes on from NZ_SJDS01000008.1 coordinate 164,938, forward strand.
CTATATTTGGAATAATGGAACTCATGGCCCTTCGCTTGTTCCTCAGCACCAATTAAGAAATTATCGGCTGTGCCAAAAATTTCACGATAACCAAGTGCTGCTAGTTTTGTTTGCATCGCCACTTCTCCAGGAATTACCCCTACCATGTCATAACGGTCGCCATGGCTATTTGTAATGGCCTCTGTTAAATACATAAAGCCCCCACACTCAGCTAATGTTGGAAGACCTTTCGCAATGACTTGACGAATAGAGTCTTTAACGACTGTATTGGTAGCAAGTGACTCTGCAAATTCCTCAGGAAAGCCACCACCAATATACAAGCCATCTGCTTCAGCTGGTACAGGCTCATTCGCAAGCGGTGAGAAAAACTGTAGTGTCGCACCTTTCGCACGTAACAAAGCCAAGTTTTCTTCATAATAAAAATTAAAAGCTGCATCTCTTGCAACTGCTATACAAATATTTCGTGAAGGCTCCTCCCTAAATAAATGGCCTGATTCTTGCAAGATAGGAGCCTTTGTTAAATGTATTAATTGATCCAAATCAATCGTTTCCGCCATCAGGTTCCCTAGTTTATCAAAAAATGAATCTAGCTCTCCTCTTTCAATAGCAGGTACTAACCCTAAATGACGACTCGGGATATCGATCCCTTCCTCACGCTTTAGGTAGCCAATAACAGGTATGCCGCATTCTTGTTCAATAGCTGCCTTCGCAATTTCGTAATGACCGACACTACCAACCTGGTTCGCAATAACACCAACGATATTCGGCTTATCTGATAGTAATTGGAAGCCTTTCACAACTGCTGCTACGCTACGTGCCATGCTAGCACAATTGACAATTAAAATAACAGGACTCTCTGTCACTACACTAATATCAGCAGCAGACCCAGCGTCAGATAAAGGGCTTTTACCGTCATAAAAGCCCATCACACCTTCAATAATGGACACATCTGCATCTATACTTGCACGTGCCACAATATCACGGACTGCTTCGTGTGAGAACATCCAGCTATCAATATTACGTGATATTCTGCCCGTTACAGCTGTATGATAGGTTGGGTCGATATAATCAGGACCGCATTTAAAGCCCTGCACCACGTTCCCTTTGTTTTGAAGTGCCTTCATCAGTCCAATGGTAAAAGTAGTTTTGCCTACACCACTGCCCGTACCAGCTAGTACAAAGCGATTTGTTTGCATGGACTTCCTCCTTAAAATAGATATCTAGCAACTGAAATCGTAGCATTACCCGATTTTTTCTTCCCTAATAGAAGTGATGAAACCTGTGCATAGCGCATAGCTGCTGGTTCACTCACGCCGTATGCACCTGTATATTTAAAGACTGTTTCAGAGGGTGATGGAAATTCGATTTCATTTAATTCATCCGGTGTATACGTAACGAACTCCCAATCATATTTCTTCGTAATCTCTAAGAAACATTGCTCATCTTTCTTCAAATCAATCGTGCATAAGGCTTTCACACTTTTTTTCGAAAGCTTTAACTCTACCAAGGTTTCATCGATTACTTGTTCAATTTCCTCTAAAGATGTACCACGGTTACAGCCCATTCCTAGCACAATGGATTTTGGGCGATAAATAACACCGTTTTCTAGAAGAACCTCTTCTTCAGGTTCAATGATTCGATCTGTTATTAATAATGTGGCATGGGGAGTAGCTTGGATGGCTGCCTGTGTGGATGGATAGATTTTAATTTGCTCTGGCATCGGTGTATCACGCATCCACCAATCACGTTCGCCTGTTTCCTGTACAATGGCTACATGTTCCTCATTTACAACAGATGCACTAACTGGTGTCAATTTATCCGCACTATCCCATACCCAGCCAAAGCGGGCTCCAAATAAATCAACTGGAATCGTCTTTTGTACATCAGAAGCCGTTGTAATAATCGGATTTGCACCAAGTGCAGCTGCCACCTCGTGTGTTAGCTCATTGGCCCCACCTAAATGCCCTGATAATACGCTAATAACATTTTCCCCTCGATCATCAATCACCACAACGCCAGGGTCTGTCTTTTTATCCTTTAAAATCGGTGCAATCATTCGTACAACTGCCCCTAGTGAAATAATTAAAATTAACCCTTTATATTGCTTAAAAAGTGTTGGCAATAGCAGACGCACTGTTCCTGTAAATAGTTGAATATGCTTTTCTCCTTCATCGCCTTGTTCAAATTTACTCATATAATATAAATCACTTGCTGCAAAGGTTTGCTGCAGACGACGTCCTATTTGGACACCATGCTTCGTAATAGCTACAACGGCATAAGGATTACGTTGATCAACCTCTGGTAACACACCCTCTTGTAACTCAATCACTCGTCTTCACACCTTTTCTAAAGCCATGTGTAAAGCTTGCATCATATAACTTCGAACGATATTGATCCTTATCATGAATGTTCGGATCTAATGCCCAGCCCGCTAAAATCATCGCATGCTTACGAATACCATTCACACGCATCGCTTCATCTAATTCGATTAAAGTTGTTCGTACGATTTTTTGATCGGGCCATGAAGCACGTTGAATAACTGCTACAGGCGTGTCATCAGCCCAACCAGCATTTTGTAGCTCTTTGACAATTTTCTTCGTCAGCGTTGCACTAAGGAATAAGGCAATTGTACAATGATGGCTCGCTAAATCACGTAGCTTTTCAAATTCTGGTACAGGTGTGCGCCCCTCTGCACGTGTTAGAATAAGGGTTTGGGTTAGATCAGGAATTGTTAGCTCAGCTCCGATTGCAGCGGCCGATGCAAATACAGAGCTAACTCCTGGAATGACTTCATACCCAATGCCTTCCTTTTTTAATAGTGCAACTTGCTCCATAATGGCACCATACATCGCTGGGTCTCCTGTATGCATACGTGCCACTGTTTTCCCAGCATTGACTCGGTCCACCATCACAGCAACCATTTCCTCCAAATGCATACCAGCTGTACGAATGACCTCAGCATCTGGTCTAGCTTTCGCAATAAGGTCCTCACTCACTAAAGAATCTGTATACATGACAACGTCCGCTGTTTGTAACATATGTAAACCTTTGACTGTAATTAAATCTGGATCACCAGGACCAGCGCCGACAATATAGATTTTTTTCATTATTTACGCACCACCATTAATGTTAAATATTCTAAATCGACACCATCCAACTCACGCACATCCCAAATGATTTCTTCATCAGATGTTACCTTTGTCACCACGGATGCTTTATCTAATAAATCTAAATCGCGTAGCACTTCAAGCATTAAATCAATCACTTTCGCCACTTTAATAAAAACAACAGCATCATGGGTTTCAATCGCTTCACGCATAGCTTCGTAATTGTCATACGCTGGAATAATCGCAACACGATCATCACCATCCGCTAACGCAATGCCTAAGCGCGATGCAGAGCCGTTAAATGAAGAAATCCCTGGTACCGTGCGAATTTCAACATCTGGATGCTTGTCCTGCATTAGCTTCATCATATGAATAAACGTACTATACAATAATGGATCGCCCTCTGTAACAAAGGCTACATCTTTGCCTGCTTGTAATTTTTCGTAGACAAGTTCTACTGACTTTGTCCATTCACGTTCTAAAACAGCCTCATCTTTCGTCATTGGGAATACAAGACCAAGCATATCTTTTTCTTCTGGATTAATATACACATCTACAATACGATGGGCATAGCTTTTACTGCCTTTTAACTTTTTTGGGTAAGCAATAACAGGTGATTCCTGAATCACTCGAAATGCCTTTACTGTAATTAATTCTGGATCGCCAGGACCAACGCCCAAGCCATATAAAATTCCTAGATTACTCATGATTTTCTTCCTTTCGATAAGCGGAAATAATGTATATTGGATTTAATGGCACAAAGCGTGTCATATCTAAAATTGGTTTACTGCGTGCCAGCTGAGCCTGTAAAATGTCAACAGCAAAACCACAAGCTTTAAATGCCTCAACAGCTTTATATAAATTTTCAATAGTCGCCGCATTTAAGACAATGCGCCCATTTTGCTTTAAACGCTGACAGCATAATTGCAGTAACTCAACCATTTCACCACCAGTGCCCCCTATGAAAATGGCATCAGGGTCTGGAAAGTTGTCTAAACCCTCTGGTGCTTTACTATGGATAGCAGTTATATCGACTCGAAACTTTTGTTGGTTTTGAAGACAGTTTTCTAAATCAGGAGCATTTTTTTCTACGGCAAAAACTTGTCCCTCAGGAGCAAGCTTACCTGCCTCAATAGCCATGGATCCCGTACATGTGCCAATATCCCAAATAATGCTATCCCGTTGAAGCTGCATGGCTTGCAAACTTAGAACTCGAATTTCTTTCTTCGTAATAAGTCCTTTATCTGGCTTTCGTTGTGAAAATTCCTCATCATCAATCCCAAGTGTGTAGCGTTTCGGTGCTATTGTTTGTTTTAAAACCACGACATTTAAAGGAGAAAAATGAGTAACTTCCATTTCATCGAGCGAGTACCAGCCACTTTTTTCGTTGTCGCCCTGTAAATTTTCGGCTACAAAGGCACGATATTCCGTCATACCAAAATGCTTTAAATATCGAGCAAGAGCATTCGGACTATTCTCTGCATCTGTTAAAAGTGCTACTTTCTTTTTGCCATCAATTCGCTGTGCCAAGCCCTTCATTGGTCGTCCATGAATACTCGTTACGTAAGCATCCTGCCAGCTCTCTCCCATTTTCGCAAAGGCCAGCTGGACAGAGCTCATATAGGGATAAACCTCTATTTGTAGCTTTTTTGCTAAATAGCCTCCGATGCCATAAAATAATGGATCTCCAGATGCAAGAATCACGGTATTTCTTGTTTCTTCAGACAATCTTTCAACAAGTGTTGAAAGACCTCCTTTTATCAAGATTTTTTCACCCCTAAAGTCTGAGAAAAAATCAAGTACTCGCTCACCACCAACAAGTACCTCACAGTCTTCAATCCACTGAAGGTATTGCGGTAATAAGCTTGCTAATCCGTTATCCCCGATCCCAATCAACTTCATCGATCGATGCAATGTCATCAGCCCTTCCTAATAATTGTCCCTGCATCGAATAGATCGATGTGGAAAGCGTTAAACCGCCCTTAATATGATGGATAGAGGAATAGCAGCAAGCCTCACATAAACGATGGAAGAACGCATCATAGCCCTTCTCCATCATCATCTCACCTACTTGTGAAGCTGTATTTGCCTCTAGAACTTGTGCTATCGTTTCTCTATCTGCCCCTATATCCTCTGCCAGTTGTGCTAAAAAATTAAAATCGATTGGTGCACTTTTGGAATGCACCATCATGACTCCTTGTGCGACTTTAGAAAATTTCCCCATCATCCCAACGAGTGAAACTTGTTTGATGCCTAGACGCTTACAATGCTTTAATGTAAAACCTACAAAGTCACCCATTTCAATAAACGCTTCTTCTGCTAGATGTGGGTATTGTTTCATCGCAAACTTCTCACTTCGTCCACCTGTTGTCACCACTAAATGCTCACAGCCAGCCTCTTTCGCTACACTAATAGCTTGGACAATACTGGCCATATAAGCAGAACTCGAAAAAGGCACGACGGTTCCCCTTGTGCCTAAGATTGAGATGCCCCCAAGTATACCGAGTCGTCCATTTAACGTTTTTTTAGCAATCTCCTCTCCCTTAGGTACAGAAATCACCACATTCACGCCTCGAGTAATGTGAAATTCGTCCAACACACCTTGGACCGTGCTATAAATCATTTTACGGGGTACAGGATTAATGGCTGCCTCTCCGACAGGCACTGGCAGGCCAGGCTTTGTGACACGCCCGACGCCAATACCTCCATCTAAATGAATCCCAGGTGTATCTGCCCAGCTCACTGTGCCAACGATGAGTGCCTGATGGGTCGCATCAGGATCATCACCAGCATCTTTAATCGTTTCACAGCTGACAGCATTTTCTTCAAATATGCATTTTTCAATTGTAAAGGTTGCATCTCGACCAATAGGTAAATGAATCGTACTTGTCTCTTGCTCCTCCTTAGTAATAAGAGCAAGCAGTGCAGCCTTTGATACAGCAGTTGCACAGGCTCCCGTCGTATAACCGTGACGCATGTCCTTGGGGTCCTTTTTTGGCTTCCGCTCCATTATTTTTTCGCCTGTTCGTCCGCTAAAAGTGAGATGGCATTTAAAGCAGCAACCGTCACTGTACTACCGCCTTTACGACCAACATTTGTAATGTACGGAATCCCTTCTAGTTTAAGCAGCTCTTCTTTTGACTCAGCTGCTGACACAAAACCAACAGGCATACCGATAATTAAATCTGGTTTTGCTAGCCCTTCTTTAATTAATCGAATCAATTCCAGCAATGCAGTTGGTGCATTACCAATGGCATAAATACCACCTTCATGTAATTTGGATGCCTTTTGCATCGAAATAATGGCACGTGTTGTATTTTGTTTTTTCGCTTCTATTGATACATCTTCATCCGCAATATAGCAATGCAAATCACCGCCATGTTTTTGGAAACGCTTTTTACCAGAGCCACTTTCAATCATTTGCACATCTGCAATGACATGACGTCCTGCAAGAATAGACTTGATACCCGCTTCAATAGCACCTGGTGTAATGATGACACTACGACCTAGCTCGAAATCAGCTGATGCATGGATAATGCGACGTACAACTTTCCATTCATCTTCTGAGAAGTCATGCTCGCCCATTTCCTCTGCAATAATAGAGAAACTGTAATCGTAAATTTTATCTGGGTCTACCGTTAATGGTTTAAAATCTGTTTTAAAATCCATGGAAAATGCCTCCTAAATTGTATGTTCAACAGCCTGTAATACTTCTTCAAATGTTGAATATTGTTGGCCGTACTGTATATTTGGTCGTGCAATAAGAATCGTTTCAATCTGGCATGCGAGAGCTGCCTCTAGCTTCTCATCAACTGAGCCCACTTTACCGCTTTCTTTGGTAATCATCAACGTCACTCCGTATTGACGAAATAGAGCTTCATTTAATTCCTTTGAAAACGGACCTTGAATAGCCACAATATCTCGCTGCGCCACGCCAAGTGCCTCACATTTTTCCATATTATCCAGTCGTGGAAGCATACGAGCGATTACTCTTGTATTTTCTAAGCCCTGTAAAACCCTTGTAAATGTAGCGAGTGTTTTACTACCTGTCGTTAGCATAATGACACCGCGTTTTTCTGCAGCTAGCTGAGCTGCCTCCTCATAATCCTTTACAACAGTAATCAAAGGATGGGCATAATGCTCATGAGCTCTTTCATAGCGAATATAAGGAATCTTTGCCTGCTCTGCCGCTGCCATCGCATTTTTAGAGGCTTCCTCCGCAAATGGATGAGAGGCATCTACCACCAATTGATAGCCCTGCTCTGTCATGATGGTCGCCATTTCCTCAGCTGTCAGTCTACCGATTAAATGTGGCAGGCCAACGTCAGCAAGACTAGAGGCTGCCGATTCAGTGACGACCGTAGCGGTTACCGCATAACCTGCGCTTTGTAATGCAAGGGCTAGATCCCTTGCATCACTTGTCCCTGCTAACATGAAAATCATTTTACCGGCTCCTCTTCATGATGATGGTCATGGTCATGATGGTGATGGTCATGCCCATGATCGTGATGGTCATGATGGTGATGGTCATGGTCATGGTCATGATCGTGATGGTCGTGATGATGATGCGCATGTCCATGATCGTGATCATGATGGTGATGATGATGTGCATGTCCATGTACTGCCGCATAGGCGCGATAATCTTCTAGATCTTGCATACCTGTTGATGTACCGTTGATTGCCTGTTCAATACGCTCTAATAAAACATTTTGTAACCGTTCATGGTAGCCAAAATAGTTAGCAATTTGAATATCACAATCTGGATAAAGTTCATTAAACTTCTCACACATGCCATGCATGCGTTCCATCAAAATGCCTGTGAATAAAAAGTATGGTAACATGATGATTTTTTTTGCACCTAGTTTGACACAACGTTCAATTCCTTCTTCAACTCGTGGATCTGTGACACCCATAAAAGCACTTTCTACGTATTTTACAGGTAGTTTTTCCCATAAAAGTCGCGTGATTTTATAAAAATCACCATTAGCAGATGGATCACTGCCACCTCGTGCAATCAATAAAATCGCTGTGTCTTCCTGCTCTTGTTCTGAATTAAAGCCAATTTCAGCTAGGCGATCTTGTAAAATGGCAAAGATTTCATCATGGATACCAATTGTTTGACCATATGTGAAGGTAATCGCTGGATAATGCTCACGCGCATGCTCGATTTCCGCTGGAATATGCAGCTTTGAATGGCCTGCATGCAGTAAAATGATTGGAATTACATGTACCTCTGTAGCTCCCTTTTTCACACAGTTTGTAATACCTTCTTCGATGTTAGGTGAAGCAAATTCAAGGAAACAAGTTTCCACTAAAAATTGTTCATCAATACGAGGTGTCATTTGTTCGATAAATGTACGAACCTCATCATTTCCTGCTGCTAAACGGCTCCCATGGCCGACAAATAAAATAGCTTTCATCTCTCTACTCCTTACTAGTCGCCGCACGGAGCTGGCTCTACTTTTATTTTGGAAGACATATCTTGATACGTAAAATGCAGTATTTTTTTCACACGTTTAAAATATTTAAATAAGCGTTCATTTGGATGAGCATTTGCTTTATATTCTTCAATAATATCTGTAATGAGTGGAATCAGCTGCTCAGGCTCCAGCCCTTCTACAACAGGCTGTGCTGCGTGTGCTGTACGACCGACTGGTTTTGCTCCAATAAAGACATCGAATTTACTTTTGCGGTAGACGATGCCAATATCATCAAATACAGCCCGATAACAGGCCATCCCACAGCCATTAAAGCCAATATTTAATGTCTTCGGTAAGGACATACCGCCTAGTTTTTCTTGTATTTCCTCTGCATATGGTATTGAATCAGCCTTTTCACCGTAGCAAAAATCACAAGCCTTCAGTGATAACACATCACCAATCGGGGCTAATAAAAACCCTACTTTCTGTAATTTCTCTGTGATCTGTTCAGGGGCAGTCGTTGGTATTTTCAAATGAATTTGATGATCTGGTGTGTATTCCATCGTCCCCTCATCCCCAACGACCTCCGCTAACGTCATCATTTGCTGGGGAGTAAAAAACTTATTGGCTACACCAGGACTTACTGCTAATTCAAAAATAGATTCTATTTTTTGCTGTACAAGCTTCGGTGTTATTTTGACTGCGCTTGTCCCTTTTACCATTGCAAGTGCCGCTGTAGCCATTTCAAGAGCTGTTTTTTTCGGCTTTGGCGTAGCGGCTATACTGGGTTTATTAAAGCGCCCTGCATTAGGGTCAGCCGTAAAGTCATTTCGCGCTGTTCCTGTCTCTTGGTTCATTGCCCAAGGTTCATTTTCTTCGCGTAAACGTTGATGTGGACGTAATGGCTGTTTCTCTTCACCCAGGGTATATTTACGTTGGTAACCGCGGGGCGTAATCATCTTATTGTCATAGAAAAATGTTGACGAATTCCCGATAATGACAGTTGTCAGCATACCAATATCATGTTCTAGCATTTCTGCTAGTGTTGTCATGGTCACTTCTTGACGTTCTCGATAGGCACTTTTCACAAGCCCAACTGGTGTGTCTGGCGAACGATATTCTAAGAGTATTCGTTGAGCCTCGACAATTTGTCTTGTTCGACGTCCACTTTTAGGATTGTATAAAGCAATGACAAAGTCCGCCATTGCAGCTGCCTCGACACGCTTTGCAATTAAATTCCAAGGTGTTAGATGGTCACTCAAACTGATTGTACAAGCATCATGCATAATAGGTGCACCAAGTATGCTAGCGCATGAATTAATCGCAGAAATCCCAGGAACAATTTCTACTTCAATTCCTGTAGCTTCTGTCCAGCCTAGCTCAATTAACACCTCATAGACTAATCCTGCCATGCCATAGACGCCTGCATCACCACTCGAAATTACTGAGACGATGCTCCCTGCTTCGGCTTGACGAACGGCTTCCTGTGCACGCGACACTTCTTCTGTCATGCCTGTACTAACAATCGATTTTGCACTTACTAAATCTTGAATCAGCTCTACATAGGTTTTATAGCCTATAATCATATCACTTTGTTGTAAAGCCTCTACTGCACGTGTCGTAATATGCTTAAAATCTCCAGGTCCAAAGCCTACTACGAAAATTTTTCCTTTTTGCGCCATGTTGTTACCCCTCTTTCACCTTTTCGATCCCTTTAATGGCAGTTGTTTGAGCAGTACGCTGTAATGTACCTTCACGAAGTGTAAAGACATGTTCGTTGTATAAGGATTCATGATGTAAATCTTGTACTAGTGTTCTAGCATGCTCTGTTGATGGCACACGATACCAGTTTCCTTGAGGATAAGCGATTACCACACAAGCATCCTTGCAGCGTCCATTACAGCGCGTTCTTGTCGTATGTATTTCCTGATCGAGTGCTTGCCGCTGTATCTCATCTCGAATGGCTAAGGTAATTTCCTCCCCATCCTTTTTCATGCAGCTACTGCCATTGCAAATAAAGAGATGTGTTTTCATCCCCTCTAAATTCCAAGTTGTCATGTTCTGTCTCCCCTCATTTGCTTTTTGGAAAAAGAAAAACCTTTACTCTATAACGAAGAGTAAAGGTTTTGTAGAAGCCAAATAAAAACGAATAGAATGAAATACAGGTACCCGCTTTCGCTTCAACTTCTCCCTCCGAAAAGTTTGCATGCACAATCAAATAAGCAGGTTTCCTGACTTAAGCTTCATTTTACTGTCGCACCTTCCCAAGTTTGTACCAGTGGCTTTGCGATTTCATCAGCTATTACAGTAGCGGGGGCTGTATTGGATTTTCACCAATTTCCCTATTATCTCGAGCTATTCGAGCACTTATTGACGTTTTATATGAAATTTTTAGTAGAATTTTAAATAGAAAACTGTCTTTATCATATCTTATTATTTTAAAATTTCAATATTTCTTTAAAAATTTATGACAAATTTATCAATTTTGAATGGAACTAGGTATGAAATTTATACAATCTATATAATTTGCGCACAAACTTTTATCAGAATATTCACCGTTGACCTTTAATTTAAAAAATTTCATAAAAGGTATAGCATATTTATGGAAATTCATGTTACACTTTGTCGTGAAATCTCACAATTTGAATGTTTTTCGGTGCAAAGTGCTTGTCATTTTGCTTAAAAGGGAAGCCGGTTTGAGTCCGGCGCGGTCCCGCCACTGTAATAGGGAGCTTTATAGAATATGTCACTGTCCAACGGATGGGAAGACCTATAAAGCATTGAACTAGAGCCAGGAGACCTGCCGAAAAATAAGTGATCGTTTCAACCTACGAGGATAGGTGTGCGGCTTAGCAGATGAGACTGTTATTTGCTTTTTTAGCTATGCACTTTTCCACCTAAGGAGAAGTGCTTTTTTTAATTACGCACGCAATATTCTAAAAATCTATTAATTAGTTAGGAGGAAAGCTTTTTGACATTATCATGGTGGAAACTTAGTTATTTTTTACTGGCCTTTTTAATCGTGCCAAAACGTGCCTTTGCCATGCATATCATGGAAGGTTTTTTACCAATCGAATGGGCTATTTTTTGGTGGGTGATCTCTATCCCATTTATCATTCTAGGATTGCGTTCTATTCGAAAAACCATTGATGAAAATCCTGAAACCAAAATGCTTTTGGGGCTTTCAGGAGCCTTTGCCTTTGTGCTATCCGCCCTAAAAATCCCTTCAGTTACAGGTAGTTGCTCTCACCCAACTGGTGTAGGACTTGGGACAGTACTCTTTGGCCCTCTAGCAATGAGTGTAATTGGAACAATCGTTTTATTATTTCAATCTTTATTATTAGCTCATGGAGGAATTACAACTTTAGGGGCTAATGCCTTTTCTATGGCTATTGTTGGTCCTTTTATTGCTTACTTTGTCTTTAAAGGGGCTCAAAAAGTAGGGTTGTCATTTTCACTAGCCATATTCTTTGCAGCTATGCTTGGTGATTTAGGTACATACATTGTGACTTCTGTACAACTAGCACTAGCCTTTCCTTCAGAGGTTGGAGGCTTTATGGCATCCTTTACAAAGTTTGCAGGTATTTTTGCCTTAACTCAAATTCCTTTAGCAGTGAGTGAAGGAATTTTAACGGTCATTGTGATGAATTTCTTGAAAAAATACAATGTTAGCGAATTAAAAACGTTACGTGTTTTCTCAACAAAGGAGGCACATTAACAAATGAAAAAAAATTTATTGTTATTAGCAATTGTTGTGTTGTTAGCCATCATTCCCTTATTCATACAAAAAGGTGCTGAATTTGGTGGTGCTGATGGAGAAGCAGAAGCAGCTATTGGTGAAATTAATGCGGAATATGAACCATGGTTTGAAAGTCTATGGGAGCCACCAAGTGGTGAAATCGAAAGCTTATTATTCGTGCTACAGGCAGCTATAGGAGCTGGCTTTATTGGCTACTTCATCGGCTATATGCGTGGCAAACACAAAGAAGGTTAACCATTATGTTACTCATTGATAAGTATGCCTATCTGAATAAGCTAGCGTCCGTTCATCCGCTAGAAAAAATGATATTTTCACTTGGACTACTTCTCATAACGCTCATCATGAGAGATGAACGACTTTCACTCATTACATTTTTTGTAATGAGTGCTTTTATCATTTTAGGTGCAAAAATTCCGCTTGCATACTACGGCAAATTATTATTGCTACCTAGCTTTTTCTTATTAACAAGTCTCGTATCTATTTTACTTTCCTTTACATCATCAACGAATACACTCCCTGCCCATATTTGGTCGTTTACATTTAGGAATTGGACTGTCTTTATCGGGAATGCAAGTGTGTTAGCAGCGCAACAGCTGTTCTTTATTGTCCTTGGCAGCATTAGTTGTTTATACTTTTTAATTCTAACCACTTCCGTACAAGGAATATGTTATGTGCTACGACAATGGCGACTCCCCTCTTTATTAGTGGAGCTCGTCGAACTAATCTATCGTTTTATTTTTATGTTTTTAGAAAGCATGCAAAATATACATCTCGCCCAGCAAGCACGTCTTGGCTATCATTCACCGATGCAATGGCTACGCTCTGTCTCCATGCTTATTGTGGCATTATTTGTGGAAATGTTTCAGCGTAGCCGAGAGCTCAACAATGCCATGCAATCACGTGGAGGCGAGGCCGTCTACTGGCAAGAGATGGGCTCTTATAGCAAGAAAAATTGGCTAGGCATGGCAGCTATTTTACTAGTCCTCATCGTATATGGAGGGTATTTTACATGACAGCATTTTATTTTGAACTCAACCAATTATCTTATGCCTATGCGGATGGTACGAAGGCGTTGTCAGATATTACATTAGACATTCCAAAAGGTAAAAAAATCGCCATACTCGGACATAATGGCGCAGGAAAATCGACTTTATTTCAGCATCTTAACGGTATTTTAAAACCTACAGCTGGAACGATTGTATTCGAAGGCAACGATCTGGAATATAGTCGAAAAGCTTTAAAGGCCCTACGCCAAAAAGTCGGCATTGTTTTTCAGAATGCAGATCATCAGCTTTTTTCAGGGACCGTCAAGCAAGATATAGCATTTGGCCCATTGAATCTCGGCTGGTCTACTGAAAAAACGGAAGAAAAAATAGCATGGGCCGTTGCGCAAACCGAAGTGGAAGATTTGCTTGATAAACCCATTCATTTTTTAAGCGTAGGTCAGAAAAAACGTGTAGCAATGGCAGGTGTTTTAGCGATGGAGCCCTCTGTCCTTTTGTTAGATGAACCAACAGCAGGTCTTGATAATTATTATGCTACACAAGTATTACAATACTTAGCCAAATTAGATGATGGTGAGAGAACCATTTTACTAGCAACCCATGACATACCTCTCGCCTATGAATGGGCAGATCTAATCATTGTTATGGAGGCTGGAAAAATTATTTATAACGGTGATCCAATCACCTTGTTTTATGAAGACGAATTGTTACATCGCGCGCATCTTGAACGTCCATGGATTTTTGAAATGGTCATAGCTTTGCAAAAAAAGAAGCTATTGCAGGAAAATATCAACATCCCTCGTTCCAAGCAGGAGCTACAACAATTAATAGAAATGATCTAAAGCTTTTAACAATGCTAGGTTTTTTCGTTAAACCTACCAAAAATTAAAATAGCAAAGAAAAATTTTCCTACATTACGAAACTTTTCTAATCTTTGTCCGTATTAATATAGTCGAGATTTAATTTATAACACCAAGGAGAGATAACAATTGAAAAGTTGGTATAAAAAATCAGTCGCTGTTGTAGCATCTGCTGCACTCATGGTTCCTACTGCTTCTGCCTTTGCTGAGGCACCTCAGCATAAAGCGAAAAACATGCTGGCAAACAGTGCGAAACAAACAGAGAAGAATGAAGAAAAATGGATGAGTAAGGATACAATTGTTATCAAGCATTCAGGTCTTGATAAAAACGTACATAAAAAAATTGGCTCCAAGGTCATCCGCTCCATTCCTTCATTAGGGTATGATGTTGTACAACTAAATAAAGGCGTATCGATCGAAAAAGCCGTCTCTTACTATTTAAAGCAAAACGGAATATCAAGTGTATCTCCTAGTTACATCTATCATTCTTTTAATAAAGAAGCTGATCCTAAAAAACAAGAGATGTATCATTTAAACTTACTGCAAATGGATAAGGCACTAGAATTAGCAGGCAACCATGATGTCACAGTTGCTGTCATTGATTCTGGTGTAGATTTTAAACACCCCGATCTAAAGTCACAAGTACTCCCACCCTATAATGCAGCAGCACCTGCTAATACTACCTATTCAGGCGATCACGGAACACATGTGGCAGGTATTATCGCCGCAGCAAAAGATAATGGCGTAGGTGGGCATGGGATTAATCCGAATGCAAAGTTACTGCCAATTGATGTATTTAATGGCAAAGAAGGTGCTAATGATTTCATCATTGCACAGGGTATTCTTTATGCAATTGAGCAGGGCGTTGACGTTATTAATATGAGTCTAGGAGGCTATGGTGAATCTCCCCTGATGAAGGAAGCCGTTCAGAAGGCGATTGATAGTGGGATTACAATTGTGGCGGCCGCAGGCAATGAATCGACAGATGAATATTCCTTCCCCGCTTCTTACGAAGGTGTCATTAGTGTTGGTTCAACAAACGAACGCAACAAACTATCAAGCTACTCCAATTACGGCCCGTCTGTGGATATTGTTGCACCAGGTGAAGACATTTATAGTACCGTTCATGATGCGAAGAAAGGATCATCTTTTGTCAAGTTTAGTGGAACATCCATGGCCTCTCCTGTCGTGGCAGGTATCGCCTCTCTTCTTAAATCCAAAGACCCATCTTTAAAACCGCATCAAATAGAAGCGATTTTAGAAATGACCGCGCAAGATTTGGGCGAGAAAGGCTATGATCTTACTTATGGTCACGGATTAGTTGATCCTGTAAAAGCATTACAATTTGATTTAAATAAATTGCCTAAGCATTATTCAGAGACAAAGGAAGATCGTATTAAGAACGCCAAGATCCTTGCTAAAAATAAGCTAAATACAGAACAGGGTGCTTTTGAACAGCAAGACGAAAAGAAATGGTATAAAGTCGATTTAGAAGAAAATGAATATGCTCAATTAACATTAAAAGGCGCTGACAAATACGACTATGCCTTTGATTTATATTTCTACCCAAATAGCGGGATTGGAGATGTAGAGCCTATCCATGTCAATGATGTTCGCGTAGGAAAAAAAGAAGGTTATCTATTTAAAGCAGATCAAAAGGGAACGCTTGTCATTGGTGTCAAAGATCATAATGGAAGCTATAGTTTAAAAGGCAAATCTACTTACATTTTTACAGCACAAACGACGAAGGACTTGCCAATTGATACAATAGACAAGTCTACGATGGAGCTTATTAAAAAGTTCCCATATAGTACAGCAGGTAAAAACTATACATTACTGTCAAAAGATCAACAACAAGATCAAGATTACTTCACGTTCTCTGTCAAAAAACCGACGACGTTACAATTTGATCTATCGGGAATTCCAGGTGTCACTGCCTCTATGGAGCTTTATCTAAAAGATGACTTTAATCCTGTGCCACCAGAAGAAATCGATCAAGCTGAAAATGATGAAGGTGAAGAAGAAGCCTATCCAATGCAGACCGCTTATGGTACAGCAAAAGGTGAACCGGTTCGTATGATTATCGATGCTGTTCCAGATCAAGAGTACGTTTTAAGTGTATCTAATGAAAGTAATAGCGAGTTTTCTATGGAGATGTTCTTTAGTGGCGGCATCGAAAAAGAAGAAACGATCAGTGAATCGATGATCCCTTACACATTAAAAGGCGAAGTAGTTTCCCTCCCACCTGATGAGGATGGTCTCCCTATAGATGAAGCCATGATCGAAGAAAATGTTCCAGAGAGCCAATTACCGCTTATAGAAAACAACATAAAAAAACGTAATGAAATTGACAGCCTGATGAGTATGTTATTGAATCCTACGGCTTCAGGCAACCTAGAAAATGTTGACCCTATCATTAAGCAGGCAATCCGGTTTGAAATAGGTGACGATCAAAAAGCTTATTTCCAAACAGATTATGATGAGGATTATTTCTTATTTAAAGCGAAGGAAGACGCCCTTTATAGCTTCAGCTTTTTGAAAGGCATGAACCAAATGCCGACAGGTACAGTGTTTGAATATGATGAAGAAACAAAAGAATTAATTCCCGTTTCTTCCTTAACTAATGACCTTGGTATACTGGCACTACTACTTGGTTCAGCTGGTAACGAAGACGATGCAAAGGTCATCCCATTGAAAAAGGACAAAACATACGTGGTAGCCGTTGTCAATGCTGGAGAACGATCTGCTGAGCCTTATACATTGAAAACAAAGAAAATAGGCGATATTCCAGCAGAGTACAATCCAAACAATCATGAGGAAGCAAAAGCGCTAAAAATTCAACCAGGTACAACTTATAAAGACCACCTGATTTATCAAGATGATGTAGATTATTACTACTATAAGCAACAAGGCAATGATGAGGTCATGAGTCTGCTTCTTTCTTCGGTTCCCTTTACAAATGAACAATTAGCTCAGCTACCTAAAGAACTACAAAAAGACTTAAAATTTGCAGGAGCTATCATCGAAGATACGAACGGCAATATGAAGATTGATGCCAAAGAAATGGAAACAGAAATTCCATTCGGACTAGGTGATAATATTCTTGAAATGTTACTTGGAATGATGGGTACAAACGATGTAAATACATCGTTTAAGGCAAAGAAGGATCGAGGCTATTTTATTCTAGTCAACAGCATGGGGCTTGGCCAAGTATCGATTCAGCCTTATACATTAACATTGTTTGATCATAAGCATGTGGATGAAGATGCGGATTCAAAATTAGTAAATGGAGTACCTAGCAAGCCATCTGTTCTTGTGAAAAAGGATGAGAAATGGGTTGCAACGCAATATTTAAATGCAGGTATACCATTTGGTGATAAAGACTATTTTGAATGGAATAACGACCAGAAACGCGAAGTCTTCTTCTCACTCCAAACCGAAAAAGCGTTGGATGGTGTTATTCGAGTGTTAGATGCAAACGGAAAAACCGTCAAAACATTCGATCTTTACGGTGTTGGTGATGCCGAGGTTGGTACGGTGGAGCTAGATGCGGGTAAATATTATATTGAAGTAAGTGAGTTTGATGGCAAAGCTAGCACACAACCCTATACACTTGAAATAAAATAGTTAGAATTAAAAATATCCCCTAGATCAAAACGATCTAGGGGATATTTATGATCTGAAAGAAGCATTTTCATCCAACGATGTGCTTCACCACTTCAGCTTACATAAAATATTTAACATAATTACAATATTCATCTTGCTTCATTTGTAGCTTTTCATAAAGCTTACGTGCATTTACATTATCAGCCGCCGTTTGTAACGTGACATAGCGAGCATACTGTTGCTCGCAATAATGAAATACCTTTTCCATCAATGCCTTGCCCACCCCTAGGCCTCTAGCATCTTCTGTTACATAAATATCATTTAAAATATAGGCTCGCTGTAAAGCAATGGACGAAAATGTTGGATATAATTGTGTAAATCCAATTATCTTGTCATCCATCAGCGCGATAAAAATGACGGATTCTTTCAAGGCCAATCGTAATTGTAAAAATGCCTTGGCACTGCTTATATCTGACTCAATTCCATAAAATTGACGATATTCATCAAACAGTTTTGCTAAGTCCTCTAGTTCATCCATTGTTGCTTGTAGTATTTCCATTCTAGTCTCCCCTTGTGTCTACCCATGATTGTCTAGCTTTATAAAACTAGTTTTTATTATATAGGAAATACTGGTATAAAGAAAAGAATCTCCTCTCAATCCAGAAAAGATTCACTTTTATTCACCTAAATAATTGGCAACCTTCTTGACGATCTGCCTCCAATTTAATTCCTTGCGGGCAAATGCTTGAAGCTGGACACAAGTATCTGCCAATAATGATTCCTGTGCTGCAACTTGTTGCAATGTCCGACCTATCGCCTCCCAATCATGTGTAGGATGGATTGTACCAAAACGCTGTTGTTGTGTAATATCAGCAGCACCATCCACATCTGTTGTCACGATATAGCAACCATTTTTAGCTGCCTCCGCAAAGACATGGGCATAGCATTCGACTAAAGACGTTAAGCAAAAAATTTTAGCCTTACGATACTCCTCTTCTAGCTGGACCTTATCAACAATAGGTCCTACCATCGTTACTTGAGCGGCAAGCGGATGACTATCTAGTAATAGTCTCAGCTCTTCTTGAAATGAGACTGACATCGGCCCTACTAAACGAAGCTCCCAATCTGGCAGTTGTGCTGCTAAAAATGCCTTGACTGTCAAAATTGTTTGCTTCTCTGGTGCATCCAATCGCCCAACTGTTAGAATTCTATTTTCTTTCTCATGAAACGGCACTGGCTCAGTGGGAAAATGTTCATAAAAACCATTGGGTATATGTTTAACATCCGATTGTGAAAAGTCTTTGATGGCTGTTTGAATAGATATGCATTCAGAGGTAAGGAGATCACAAAGCTGCAACAACTCTAAAAAATAGGGATAGGTTTTTAATCGATTTAGCCAAAATCGATTAACATCTAATTTCATATAAATTTTGCCATTTGGATTAAAATGCTTATAGTTTTTCAAAATAGCTAAATAGGATGGATAGGGTCCAATAGCAAAGGCAATGTCGATGTCCCTTGCATGCTGGGCTAAATAAGCATTCATATTCACCACATAATCATCTTCAAATGGTACAGACTCAAATTTTACAGTGGGAAAGACTTGTTGAAGTAGAGCTTCATTCATTTCTGTCGTGACAATAGTGACCTCATAGCCTAAATGTTCCCCCAACAAAATAGGCACTAGACACAAATCTTTGAAAATATGGGCATCCGAAAGTTTGTAAGATTCTACGCTACAAATAAATGCTATCCTTTTTGTCATCGTATCCCTCTTTCTAAAAAAAGCGCTCTCGCTAGTTTATGACCTCTCTTGCTAAATGTGCTTATGTTAGTAAATTTTCGTCTTTCTTATGCCATATCTCTAGTAACCATAAAAATTCTATCTAAAAACACTCTCTTAAAAACATCCTAAAATAAGCAATTGCCTACAGTAGCACTACGTCTACGCATATTGTATTAAAGGATCTACTCAGTCACATGGAACAACTCTACTAATGAACATAGAATGGAGGGATCAGATGAAGATTAGTTTTTTATCACCTGCATTTAATAGCGAAGAATGGATCGTAACGATGCTTGATAGTATTCCTAAAGAATATGCCTATGAAATTATTGTGGTAGATGATGGCTCTACAGACAATACGCTAGCCATTTTACAGGATTATCAGAAAAACTGTGCAGCTTTAAAAATCATCGTTCATCCTACGAATTTAGGTGCAAGTGTTGCCTACAATCGATGTATTGCAGAAGCGACAGGAGATTATATAGCCATCATCGATAGTGATGACCACTATTTACCTGCTATTCGCAATGTACTAGCACAAGTGGATGGCACATTTGATATTTACTATTACAACATGATTATTAAAAATGGCTTTGCTTTTATTAAAGATGAATCCAACCGCTATTCCTTGCCCGGGCAATTTAAGATTATCAGGAGAAGTTTAATTGGAGATGCGAAATTTACGATACGGAAAGATATTGCAGGAGATTGGGATTTTAATTGCGCCCTGATGGATAAAAATCCGACAAGTAAATATACTAACGAATTTGCTTATTGGTACAACTACCCTAGGGAGAACTCAGAATGTGACCTACATCAAAGAGGATTGAAATAAGAGCATGCAGGAGGTGTAACGAACTATACAATGTTTACAGATAAAATATTATTGATTACTGGAGGCACGGGCTCTTTCGGGAACGCCGTATTAAAGCGATTCTTAAATACGGATATCAAGGAAATTCGGATTTTTTCAAGGGATGAAAAAAAGCAAGATGATATGCGAAAACACTATCAGCATACAAAAATTAAATTTTATATCGGGGATGTCCGCGATATTCAAAGCATTCACAATGCGATGTATAATGTTGACTATGTATTTCATGCCGCCGCTCTCAAGCAAGTTCCCTCCTGCGAATTTTTTCCCTTAGAAGCTGTGAAAACCAATATTTTAGGAACAGATCACGTACTAACAGCCGCCATTCAAGCTGGCGTCAAGAAAATCATTTGCCTGTCAACAGATAAGGCCGCGTACCCTGTCAATGCGATGGGTATATCCAAGGCAATGATGGAAAAAACGTTTATTGCGAAGTCACGAATGGTTGACCCTCGCCATACCCTAATTTGTGGCACTCGATACGGTAATGTCATGGCTTCACGAGGCTCGGTTATCCCATTATTCATTGAACAAATAAAGGCTGGGAAACCTTTAACGATTACGGACCCTCATATGACACGTTTTATGATGAGCCTTGAGGAAGCGGTAGAATTGGTATTGTACGCATTCTCACATGCTCAAAACGGGGATATTATGGTGCAAAAATCACCTGCTGCCACAATAGCAAATTTAGCACAGGCTTTACTTGAGATCTTTCAAGCAAACAACGCCATACAAATTATCGGAACACGGCACGGAGAAAAAATGTATGAAGTATTATGTACGAAGGAAGAAGCGGCAAAAGCTATTGATATGGGCCATTTCTATCGAATCCCCGCGGATAATCGGGATTTAAATTATGGAAAATACCTCGATGAGGGCTCTCCAAAAATTACATTAACGGATGAATATAACTCGAACAATACCCAACAATTAAGTGTGGCTGACATTAAAGTAAAGCTATTAACATTGCCTCTTATACAAGAAGAGCTCCTTCATTGGACAGGAGGAAAACCATGAAATTTTTAGTGCTCGGTGCTACAGGCATGGCTGGTCATACTATTGCCATCTATTTATGTGAACAAGGGCATGATGTAACAACATACTCTCGAACCCCTTTTCCCTATGGCAATAATAGAACAGGTGATGTGACAGACGCCCATTTTTTAAGGTCGCTACTACTAGACAATGAGGTAGATGTCGTCATTAATTGTATTGGTGTTTTAAACAATGCTTGTGAGGCTCATCCTGCCCAAAGTGTTTTACTGAATAGCTATTTACCACATGCCATTGTATCTCTCCTTGAAAATCGTCACACAAAGCTTATTCATCTAAGTACCGACTGCGTATTTTCAGGCAAAAGTGCTCCCTACTATGAAAATAGTGTACTAGACGGGGAAACCTTTTATGACCGCACCAAAGGTATAGGGGAAGTGAATAACGACAAGCACATAACATTTCGTAATTCCATAATTGGTCCTGATTTGAAAAAGGATGGCATCGGACTCTTCAATTGGTTTATGCAACAAAAAAGTCCCGTCTATGGCTATTCGGGTGCTATTTGGACGGGAGTGACAACACTTACTTTGGCTAAAGCCATTGAACGTGCTGCACAACAAGATTTAACAGGACTTTATCATCTCGTCAATACGACAAATATTTCTAAACACGATCTACTGCATCTATTTAATAAGCACTTCCTGAACAACAGTATAAAAATTCTTCCTCATCACGTTGTTCAAATCAATAAAACATTAATAAATACAAGAAATGACTTTTCATTTCTTGTCCCTAGCTACGAAGAAATGTTGATAGAGATGAAGGAATGGATATTGCAGCATAAACACTTATATCCTCACTATTTTCAATGATCCATACATCAACTCCATTATGGATGACGATTCGTAATGGGGTTCCCCTACCGAATAACTGTCCCTTCAGGTAATTGACCATCCTTAATCCAATTCTCTACAAAGCGATTAAAAAATGCAGGCTGGGCTAATGAGACGCCGTGACCGATGTTCTTCAATAACACACCCTTGCTATTTGGATGACTTCGCACAAGTGCTTTAGCGGATTTTCTCATGTTGCTTTTCTCTTTTTCTCCCACAGTTATTAGGATCTTTCCTTGAGCTTTGTTAAAGTCAGCTGGGATGGAAAACGACATATTTTCTCGCAAAATTTGAATCAATGTATCTACTTTCATCGTGGCACTCTCTTGATAGTAACGCTCAAAATAATCTTCTTGAATGTACAGGGCTTTTGCTTGAAGTTTCGCAAATGTTTTATTTTTTATAAGTGGAAATGACAGCCGAATAAACGGTTGAAGCATCCTTTCTACAGTAGGAGAGGGTATCACGAGCGCACTATTGATGATCGTAAAATCGATTAAACTAGGCTGTAGACTTAGCATTTGAATAGCGATTTGCGCTCCTAAAGAGAAACCAATTACTATAACAGGCTTCCCATTGGCTTTTTTCTCAATAAGCAGAAGAAGCTCTTTCGCACTTTGTTCAATGGAAAATGGATTGTGTGTCATTAGCTCAGGTATAACACAGTGATAATGGGAAAAATGGTGAACTTGCTGATCCCACATCCACCCTCCAACCCCCCCTCCGTGAATAAACATCATAAAAGGATTGTTAGCATCCCCATACTCCTTGTATTGCATAGATACACCTACTTTCATTCTTTCTCATTCATGGTCATCTAAAAAATCTTTACTAAAGCTTGTTTGTGATTGATAGGAGGAACGTTTCCCTAAATCTACACCACGTTTTATAATCCCCTTGCCAAACCGTCCCTCAATTTCATCGACAAGCTTGAGAATCGGTTCATCTTTCGCATGCTCCTGAAAATCAAATATCGATAATTGCTGTGAATAATCTTTACGATCCACCACATTGGAAACCGTTACACCAAGTAATCTTACAGGAGATTCATCCCAATGCTTATCAAATAAAGTACAAGCAATGTCGTAAATTTCTTCATAACGATACAGGACATTGGACATTGTTTTCGAACGTGTATGATTATGCCAATCAGCATCCCGAATTTGAATGCTCACAGTTGAACCTGCTAAGCGCTTGGCATCAAGACGCTCCACCACTTTTTTACATAGACCTTCGATTGTTTTATGAAGTGTACGAACATCTGTTACATCTTCTGGTAAAGTTGTTGAATTCCCAACGCTTTTCGTATCAAAAATTGCCTCAGGATCGACCATGCGCTGATCCACCCCATTGGCCCTTGCTCGAAGCCGTACCCCATTCTTCCCTAAAATTTGCTTCATTTTAAATTCTTCTGTCTTAGCTAAATCACCTATTGTAAAGATGCCTTGTGCATTTAATTTTTTAGCAGTACTTGCTCCAATCCCATGCATGTTGACAACCTCACGATGCCATAATTGCTGTTCAATATCCCGTATTCGTAGTACGGTAATCCCCATTGGTTTCTTCATATCAGAGGCTGTTTTCGCTAAAAATTTATTCGGTGCAATACCGATGGAACAAGGTAAATCCAGCTCAGCTAAAATGCGCGCTTGTATTTCCTGGGCAATACTTAAGGCATGCCGTTCCTTGCTTAGCTCAGTCACATCCAAGTAGCCCTCATCAATCGAAACAGGCTCTACTAATGGTGTATAGCTTCGAAGAATGGTGAACATTTCTTTAGATGCATGACGATACTTTTGAAAATCTGGAGGTAATAACAATAGCTCAGGACATTTACGCTTCGCTTCATGAACAGTCATAGTTGTATAAATGCCTAGCGCTCTTGCTTCATATGAACAAGTTACTAAAATGCCACGCCGTTCCTTTGGGTTCCCTGCAATTGCGATAGGCTTCCCCTTTAAACTTGGGTCATGTGCTTGCTCCACAGAAGCATAGAAACTGTTCATATCCACATGCAAAATAACACGCCCTTTATGTGCCATGTTCATCACCTCGTTTCTTTCTTAGCCTTATTATACGCCCCATAACCTCTAATCAACAAATGCATAATCACCATTACTTTCGAGGAGGTCCTTTAAAATAATTAACGCTTGCTCAAGTTGAGATTCTGGTGCTGCAATGGCTAAACGAACGGCATTGACAGGCTTTGTATTCCCTACGGCAAAGCGTTCCGCTGCATAGACTTGTACACCAGCTTTCGAAGCTAACAATTCAAATTGAACACCCGTAAATTTGTCAGGCAATTGGAGCCACCTAAAAATACATTCCTCATCCCCTAATATGTGATAATCCCCTAAATACTGATCGACAAGCGCATTTTGCTGCTTGGCATATGCTCGGTGTTTTTCTAATATCGTTTGGGCAACACCTTCATGGATTAATCGTGCTGCAAGCTCCAGCATGATAGGAGAAACAGAAATGTTGATATTATAGAGCGTTTCCATTATTTTTTTACGTAGCACAGGCGGTGTCACAAGGAAGGATAATCGTAAACCAGGTGATAGTGTTTTAGATAGGCTAGCAATGTAAATAACCTTATCGGGTGCATAAGAAGCAATCGGAGCAAGCGGTTGCTCCTTGAGAAAGCTATAGATAGCA
The DNA here is from genome assembly GCF_004332175.1 of Lysinibacillus sp. OL1. NCBI lineage: Bacteria > Bacillati > Bacillota > Bacilli > Caryophanales > Bacillaceae > Lysinibacillus > Lysinibacillus sp. OL1. The sequence goes on from NZ_SJDS01000008.1 coordinate 189,905, forward strand.
TCCTCGATTACAAGCAAATCCTTCTGTCTTGCCACGTCTGCAATCATTTTTCTTGTTTCTACTGACATCGTATGAGTCGTTGGGTTATGAAAATCAGGGATCACATAGATTCCTTTGATATGTTCATTTTTACACGCATATAGTAATCCTTCTTTTGTCATTTCACCCTGACATTGTTGGATAGCCACAAGCTGGATACCAAGCATATTTGCAGCTGTTTTAATGCCTGCATAGGTAATTGGATCTGTACCAATGCGGTCGCCTGGCTGAAATAAAGCTGCAAGGGTTCCCACAATGGCATTTTGTCCGCCTGCTCCTAGAAGAATAGGCTGATCTGTTTGAAAATTTACTAGTTCGAGTAGCTTCATCACGGCTTCGTTTTGCCATGCATTGCCCTCAGGTCGTCCATATTGAAATAGCATGCTAAAACTAGGTTCGTTTATCATTTTCTTCATAAAGCGTGTAATATCATCATTCACAAAATTATCTGGTAAAACAGAGCCCATTTCAATGATAGGTGTGGCATGGTTGGTTGGCAGTAACATTTTATTGCTAGCCGCATCTGTTGAAACGAATGTACCGCTGCCAATCGAGGCATAAATTAATCCTTTTTGGCCACAAAGCTTAAAGGCTCTTGTAATCGTACTCAAATTCACATCTAAAAAATCAGCTAATTCACGCTGGGGTGGCAATTTTGTGCCTGGTACTAGCTTTCCATCCTTAATATCTTGTTCTAGCTGATGTGCGATGGCTATATATAACGGAGCAGAAATATTGCTAATATCCGGCTTCCAACTCATTGGATACTCGTCAAATGAATTAATAGGCATTCACTAGGCCCTTCTTTCTCTTAATTTGCATACAATAGTTTAATTGTCTTGCATACAATGATAATATTGTATGCACACGATGACAATGATATAATTTTTAAAAAATCAGAAAAAAAGGACCGATAATTATGCAATATTCTGAAAGAATCTTAAAAACACCATCCTCATTTATTCGAAATATTTTAAAAGTGACAGATGCAGAGGACGTTATTTCCTTTGCAGGCGGGCTTCCAAACCCAATTTCTTTCCCGATTGATGCATTGAGAGCATCCGTAGACCATGCTATTACAGTAAATGGCAGCCGATTATTCCAATATTCATCCACACAGGGTTATGCACCATTGCGTGAATATATTGCCGCGAAATATCAACGTGTCCATGGACTTGATGTACATGCTGACGATGTCTTTATTACTACAGGTTCACAGCAAGCGCTTGAACTAATTGGTAAAGTACTTATCAATAAAGGCGATGGCATTATCATCGAAGAGCCAGGTTACCTAGGGGCTATCCAAGCCTTTACTTTAACAGAGCCCACTTTCCATGGTGTTACGCTAGAAAATGATGGTCTTAACTTAGAAGAGTTAGAGCGTGCTCTACAACAACCAAATGTAAAATTCATTTATACGGTGCCGAACTTCCAAAACCCAACAGGACTCACATATTCGAAAGAAAAGCGTGAGCAAATTTGCGAAATAGTGGCAAAATATGATGTTGCTTTAATTGAGGATGATCCATACGGGGAGCTACGTTTCCAAGGGGAGCCACTTCCATATATCGGTGCTGGTAAATTAGAAAATAGTATTTTACTAGGTTCTTTCTCTAAAACGGTCACACCAGGCATGCGTCTTGGCTTTATTATCACAAAAAACAAAGAGCTTTTGCAGCATATTGAAACAGCGAAGCAAGCGTCTGATCTTCATACTAATATTTTTTCACAATATGTTATCTACGATTACTTAGCAAGTAATGATTATACCGAACATGTAAAGAAAATTATTGCTTTATATAAAAATCAGTCGGATGCGATGCTTGATGCTATGCAGGAGTTTTTCCCTGCCCATGTTGAATATACACGACCTGAGGGTGGCATGTTCATTTGGGCAACCATGAAGGACGGTACACCGGCCCTTGATGTATTCAATAAAGCGATGGAACAAAAGGTTGCCTTCGTGCCTGGCGATCCATTCTACACATCAAAAACGAATGTGAACACAATGCGTCTTAATTATACAAATGCAACACCTGAAGTCATCCGTGAGGGAATTAAACGTTTAGCTAGTATTTTATAAAACGAAAACGTATAAACGCTGTGAAAAGCGTTTATACGTTTTTTAATGTGGATAGTAAATAGTCATACTAAGTCGTGTTACTGTACTACCTGGATTGCTGTATGTGTGTGGACGGTCAGCCTTCAATCGTATGGCATCACCACTTGTTAATCGATAATCCTGACCCTGTATATGGATGATTAATTCCCCATCAAAAACGGTTATATATTCCTCCGTTCCTTCTCGATGAGCCTCAGCATCTAACGTTCCATTTTCTTTGATTTCAATTGTATATATTTCAAAACGACTATCCTTTTGATAGGGGAAATGAGGATAAACCATATATCGGCCATGATCTTCCTTCAATACTTGAATTTCTTTACCGCGAATAACCTCCGTCTCAGGTTGGGGAGGATGAATAAGCTCTGTAAACGAAACCTTTAATCCATTTGCAATTTTCCAAATCGTTGTCAAAGTTGGACTGGATTCTCCCCTCTCAATTTGACCAATCATCGTTTTACTCACGCCACTAAGCTGAGAAACTTTCTCTAAGCTTAATTTCTCCCTTTCTCGAATTGCCTTTAAATTTCTCGCAAAAACGAGATGAATTTCTTCCATCCAAAAGCCCTCCTTGTATGTACAATATAACGTACATTTTGTATAATAAAAAGACCGACGTTATACAGTCTATTTCGTGCATTATATCACACAACTTGAAAGATGGGATTATTTTGCCTGTATTTTCCTTTTTATTATTTATCATCATTACAAGCTTTACACCTGGCCCTAATAATTTTATGGCGATGGTTTTTGCTAAACAACATGGCTTAGCGAAAACGATTCCATTCTGTTTAGGTGTAGGGATTGGTTTTTTCATCATTATTGGTCTTAGTAGCTTTTTTAACACGATCATGTTAAACATTTTACCTGCCATTGAATTACCCCTAACCATATTTGGTGTAGGCTATATGTTGTACCTGGCTTATAAAATTTTAACAAGCAAAGAATTAGAGGAGCACGACAACGAAGAAGAAAAACGAAACCTATTTTTTTTAGGAGCGTTCGTTCAATTTATTAACCCAAAAGGTATTTTATTTGGTCTTACTGTTGTCGCAACTTACATCCTACCCTACTACTCATCCTACATAAGCTATCTACTCTTCTCGTTCTTTTTAGCGCTAATAGGGGTAATCAGTACATTTAGTTGGTCATTATGTGGCTCCGTTTTTCAAAAAGCACTACAGCAATACCGAAAACCATTTAACATGATCATGGCACTATTATTAATGTACAGTGCTGTTTCCATTGTTTTACATTAAAAAACAGCCCTCTGTCGGTAGAGGGCTGCTTTATCAGCAACTTATTTTGTATACGTTAAAACGGCGTTTTTCTTGAATTTTGCTAAAGCTTCTGTTGCCTCATTTTTGCTCGCGTACTCAAAAATTCGAACGTCCTTTTTATCAAAAACTGTAATAACCCACATGTGAAAAGCTCCCTTCACTCATTATTTTTGTAATATAACAACCACCAAAATTTGTGATACGACTTATCAACTGTTTTATAACAATTCCTTACTTGATTCTTATTTTACGCTGATTTTTTCAAAAAGAAAGCTTTATGTGAAGGTCTTCACAAACTGTTCAATTTCAAAACGCTTTCATTGAACAATTTGTGAAAACCTTAATTTTATAGGTATATCAACAGCCAGTGATGTCAGGTCTATCCGTCTCTTTTCATCTATAGCCAAAAAACCGTACAAAAGTACGGTTTTTGCTGTAGTAGTAGATTTGCATGTCATAAGTTTAACAAAATACTTCTTCTTGTTTATGTGTTAATTCAATTTCGAAGCCCAAATCCTCCAGCATGCGATAATCGCTATTCGCTTCCTGTCCTGCTGTTGTTAAATAATCCCCAACAAAAATACTATTAGCTGCATAGAGACCAAGTGGCTGAAGTGAGCCTAAATTGATTTCACGACCACCCGAAATACGGATTTCCTTTGTCGGATTGATGTAGCGGAATAAAGCTAAAACCTTTAAACAATAACGGGGATTTAAATCCTTTGTCCCTTCTAGCTTTGTGCCATCAATTGCATTTAAAAAGTTTACAGGAATAGAATCAGCGTCCAATTGATGGAGGGCGCGTGCAATATTGACGACATCCTCTTTTGTTTCCTTCATCCCAATAATGGCACCCGAGCAAGGTGAAATTCCATGCTTTTTCACAATCTCTACCGTATTGACACGATCCTCATATGTATGTGAGGTCGTGATGAAGGAATGATGACGTTCCGATGTATTTAAATTATGATTGTAGCGATCCACCCCCGCTTCCTTTAGTTGCTGTGCCTGTTCTTCTTTTAATAAGCCAAGACAGGCACAAACCTTCAAGCCATACTTTTCTTTTATTTCAGCAACCGCCTCACTCACGACATTGACATCCTTACGTGTTGGCCCACGACCACTGGCTACAATACAATACGTCCCAATCTTATTGTCAAACGCTCGTTTTGCACCTGCTAAAATTTCCTCTTTTGTAATAAATGGATATTTCTCAATAGGAGCCGTTGATTTAGAGGACTGGGAGCAATAGCCACAATCCTCGGGGCAATAACCGCTTTTGGCGTTCATAATCATATTCAATTTAACTTTTTTACCATAATAATGACGACGAATCGTAAAAGCACCATCCATAAGCTGTAATAGCTCATCATCCTCACTATTTAATATGGCAAGTGCCTCTTCATTGCTAATGATCTTTCCAGCAATAACTTCTTGTGCTAATTGGTAATAATTCATATTACATTCTCCCCCTCTACGTGTGAAAATTTCACATTTCTTGCTGACTGAAATACTTTATACAAGCGCTCAGCTAATAGCGCTGATGTAATAGCTAAGCAAAAATCAGCGACAATACTACTTAAAAAGCCGACAACAAACACATGTGACCAGCTTGACTTCATGTCTAACCAGAAATTCAATGCTACATACAAATAAGGAACAGCCACAGCATAAATAATAACCAGCCCAATAATGGTTGCTGCAATAAAATGCTTTTTCGTCGGCGTCTCAATCCTTTCAATAATGAACCCAATCACATAGGCGGCTAGGGCAAAGCCAATCAGATAACCAAAAGTTGGCTGTAAGACATATGTGATACCACCACCCTGTGTAAAAACAGGTAAGCCTACTAAGCCCACGCTGATATAGACAAGTTGACTATAAAAACCATTCCGACTACCCAATAAACAGCCTGCTAAAAATACAAAAACAATCTGTAATGTAAACGGTACGACAGGCAATGGAATTTTAACAAAAGCTCCGATTGCTGTTAGAGCAGCAAACATGGCAATCATGACTAGCGCTAATGTTTGTTGTCGCTTACCCACCCTTAGCCCCCCTGTCCTGGAAAAATTGTTCGATTGTCTCTTTCGTTGTATGAATCATAAATGACATTTCCTCTTCAGAAATAATATAAGGTGGCATAAAATACAGAACATTGCCGAGCGGTCTGATGAGTAAGCCTTTCGTTAAAGCCCGTTGATAAATTTGATAGCCGATACGCTCCTCACTTGCGAACGCTTCCTTTGTCCGCCGGTCCTTTACTAGTTCAATCGCTCCCACTAAACCAACTTGTCGGTATTCACCCACATAAGGCATATCACAAAAAGCTTCCATGGCTAACGCTCGCATGTATTGTCCCTTGTGCTGAATCATCTCCATCACTTGTTCCTCTTGAAACATCGTTAATACTTCCAGTGCCACACGACAGGCCAATGTATTGCCTGAATAGCTATGCGAATGTAAAAAAGCCTTCATTGTTCCGTAATCATCATAAAAAGCGTCATAGATTTGCTCCGTCGTTAAGACAACTGATAAAGGTAAATAACCACCTGTTAGCCCCTTTGATAAACACATAAAATCTGGCATGATGTCCGCTTGTTGACAGGCAAATAATGTACCGGTCCGACCAAAACCTACAGCAATTTCATCTGCAATGAAGTGCACATCATAATGTGAGCACAACGCCCGTAAGCGCTGTAAATAGACAGGTGGGTACATTTTCATACCTGCTGCAGCCTGAATTAATGGTTCAATAATAACTGCCGTGATTTCCTCATGATGCGCTTGAAGTTGTTCCTCAACAAATTGACTACATGGTGCATTACAGCTTGCTGGATCTTCCTGAAATGGACAGCGGAAGCAATCTGGTCCTTTGGCACGAACAGTATCTAATAACAGAGGCTGGTAAACTTCATTGTAAAGCCCTACCCCTCCTATGGATAAAGCACCAATAGTTTCTCCATGATAGGCATCCGTCAAGGCGAGAAAGCGCTTTTTTGCTGGTTTCCCCGTCTGCATATGGTATTGAAAGCTCATTTTCAGTGCAACTTCAATAGCAGATGAGCCATTATCGGCAAAAAAGACTTTATGTAATCCCTGTGGTGCTAATGCAGTTAATTTTTCAGCCAATTGTATGGCTGGTTCATGTGTAAAATTAGCAAAGATCGTATGCTCTAATGTAAATGCTTGCTCACTTAAAGCTTGGCTAATACGCGGATTGGCATGTCCAAATAAATTAACCCACCAGGAAGATACAGCATCCAAGTAACGCTGATCATGTTCGTCATAAAGCCACACGCCTTGCCCCTTTTTTATGACGATGGGTGGAAATGCCTCATAGTCCTTCATTTGTGAGCATGGATGCCATACATGACGTAAATCTCTTAGCTGTAAATCAGTTAATGCTTGTTTCATAGTTAAAAAGCCTTTCAAACAGTGTGGTGTGTGTCATGGCATAATCCATTAGCTGTGACAAATTTTGTAGCTTTGGAATAATCGCATAGGGCAAGGGATGGTACTGTAAAATCGTTTGTATATTATCTTGCTCCATACGGCTACCTGTGTTCCCATTAAACACTATGCCAAGAACGTCAACTTCACGAGAGCGCAATGCCTCTATTGTTAATAATGTGTGATTGATCGTCCCTAGGGATGTCCTTGTAACAAGCAATACTGGCAGCTTGCTACTGACGATGACATCAAGCAGCGTCATCCCATGGGGAGCAGTAAAAGGAACAAAAAGCCCACCCGCTCCTTCACATATCACAACATCATAGGATGCTTGTAATAATTGAATCCGCAATAATAGCTCATTGACATCAATTTGCTGCCCCTCCAGTTGCGCAGCAAAATGTGGCGATGCAGCTTCTCTAAATGAATAGCTATTGAGATGCTCTTGTTGAAGCTTTTGTAAGGAATACTTCTCATACATGGCTGTATCATGATAATAGCCACGACCGTTTTCGTATACCTCTCCTGTTTGCACAGGCTTGTATGGTGAAACTTTCAAGCCTTGTTTTTGTAAATGACACATCAACATGGTGGTGACAATTGTTTTCCCAACATCCGTATCTGTACCGACAACCCAAAAATGTTGCATTGTTAACCTCCCTCTTTTAAGTTAACCATTAACACTATTTAAGTTAACACATATATTTTTGTTTTGTAAATGCTATTTCTATATTTTTCTGAATACACTATTTTTGTTAATAAAAACAGCAAATCTTGTATTAAAATAAGAAAACGCTAAACTCCCACCATTTATGGCAAGAATCTAGCGTTCATTGATAGTCATGATAATAATCTCTCAAAAATGATTTCATAGTCTGTTGGTTTCCCATGTCCATTATAAGCAATCGGCAATACTTGCACTAAACGCCAACCTTGCTTCGCGTATTCTTCGATTGTTTTCCGATAGGTAGATTCCTGAAAAAAGCTACCTAAATGTGCTTGTACAAATTTATACTCATACATTGACTCACCCCCTGTAAATCTTTACGTAACTACGGAGTCAAGGTTTCAATAATTAGTAGGTTCTCGCTTTTGAATATTATGATTATTTTAAAGGATTTTAATCTTCACTCGTAGTATTAAACTACATGGGGGTGGTAGTATGTTTGGCATTTTTAAAGAACCAGCGAAGTTCATCGATACATATGAACAAGTGCATTCAATTTTAAAATCATTACTTACCTATGAACTAAAAGAATTACCAAATCGCTATGAATTTTGGTATCGGGTGGCCATCCGTCAAGAGGAGTATCGGACATTACAAGCAGAGCATCGGGCAAAAATCTCAATGACTTCTGCCGTAGGGCGTTTTCATCAAACACAATATGAAGTGATGACACAGAAATTAGCAAAGTTTGAACGCTTATCCGATATTTATAAACTATTTTGTATGGAAGAAGAACGAGAGCTATTAAACCATCGTCTCTCTTTTCATCAAGAAACGATTGCTGCCATCTATGACCATGTTCAACATAAAGAGCTGTATACGTACAGTGATAGTGTTCAACAGCAATTTTGGGAGGCCGTCCGTGATGATCTACTCCATGCTATCGCACACCTAGATTAATTTTTTAGAGACTTCATTTTCTCATGGGGAAATAGAAGTCTTTTTAGTGATTATTTTAACCTAAAGGTTATGAGGGATTCTAAAATCATGCGAGTTCTAAGTCTTCTAATTCCCAACCTAGACAAAAGTTGGTATATTTGAAATAGGAAGGTGATTAATAGATATGTCGAACGAGAAAATTTTAATAGTGGAAGATGATATAGATATTATGGAGGTTTTGTCGCTCACGCTAGCTAATGCTAATTATAGTGTATTAAAGGCATCCTCTCTATCCAGTGGCTGGCATCTCGCTGTCACGCAACAACCAGATTTAATCTTGTTAGATGTTAATTTACCAGATGGTACAGGCTTCGAGTTAGCCAAAAGAATTCGTGATGTGTCGGATGTCATTATCATTTTTGTGACCGTCAATCACCTAATTGAACAGAAACTTGAGGGCTTTGAGGTGGGGGCAGATGATTATATGACAAAGCCATTTATTCCAAAAGAATTATTGGCCCGTATCCAAGCACATTTAAAAAGAAGGAACCCATCAAAGAAAAGTAATATTGTACATATTGATAATTTGTCCATACATTTAGATGAGAAAAATGTTTATAAGGATGGTCAGCTTTTAAATTTATTTACGAAGGAGAAGCTGCTCCTCTTTTTTCTAATTGAGCATGCGAATCAAGTGATTAGTGTTGATCAACTCATTGATCATGTGTGGGGCTATGACGGTGTCACTGATTTGAAAACCGTATCTGTCCATATTAGTACACTTCGTCGTAAAATTGAAGATATCCCCTCAAAGCCGAAATGGATTCAAACAGTGAGAGGTTTTGGCTACCAATTTGTCTATAAAAAAGAGAGTGGTGAGAAGTAAAAAAACACTCACCACCCCTTTTTAATTTTTTATCAATGTCTTAACTAGTGGTAATGTAAAGCTAAATATGCTTCCTTCATTTTCAAGACTTTCAACAAAAATCTCACCATTATGCTGGTGAACAATTTGTTTACAGATAGCTAAGCCAATGCCGTGCGAATGTGCTTCATGGATGTTAGTTGCTCGATAATAGCTATCAAAAATAAAGGGAAGATCACTCTCAGCAATACCAATGCCACTATCTGCTATTGAACAACTCAAGTGCTTGTTCTCTACATGAATGGACACTTGAATACCACCATTTGATGTATATTTCATTGCATTGGTCATGATATTTTCAATCACTTGATTGATTCGTGTTTTATCAATCAAGAGCTGAGCTTCTTCATGACCATAAAAGTGAGCACTGAATGTTAATCCTGATTGTTTTACTTCATCCTCATAACGGGTTACCATTTGTAAAAATAATTCCTTCGCCTTTACCTCAGTAAAAGAAAATTCTGCTCTACCAGCTTCTAGATTTGCTAAATCAAACAAATCTTGAATTAAGCTATTTAATGATAGTAGCCTTTCTTTACTCCGTTTTAAATATTTCTTTCTGGCTACTGCGTCAACTATCACTCCCTCTAGCATAAGTTCTATATACCCTAATGTAGAGGTTAACGGGGAGCGTAATTCATGGGAAATACTATGCAAGAGTTTTTTACGTTCCAGTTCATTTTTTTCTAAACGTTCATTCATTTTTATCAAATGCCGATTCGTCTCATCTAGCTCCTTAGTACGCAACTGAACACGTTTTTCTAAATCTCCATATATTTTCGCATTTTCAAAAGAAACGGCAATTTGAGCCGCAATCACTTTCAATAGCTGAACATGAGATGGATGGAAGGCATTCGTCATTAAGGTATTCTCAAAATACAAAATCGAAATAATTTCATTTTGATGGATAATCGGCAGGCAAAGAATAGATTTAGCCGTCGAGTAGGAGAAAAGAGGATGCTGTGTCATTTGTGCATTGTCGATAATCACATGCTCTTTACTATTAAGAACATAGCGTATAATCGATTGCATATTCGCATTAAAATTCTCCATACTTTGGTGTTCATACATCGTAAACGTTTTTTCTGCAGCTTCCGCCTTTGCCAACACCAATAATTCCTGCCGCTGTTTATGAATGAAATAACCACTATTTGCCCCCACATGCTTTAACAGTGAAAACAATATTTTATGCAGTAAATCTTCCATACGAATAGCTGTTGCAAATGATTGAGTCGTTTCAAAAACCGTCATCATATCAAACGTGAGTGAATCTCTACTATGATTCTCCAGTTTGCGATGTATTTGATAATCTCTTGCCCATCTTCTAGCAACTGTTTCTGCTCCCCACGTTTCAATATTTTGAATACCATTTAGTATATAATGTCTTGCCGTTTTCTTTTGCTGTTTTGCGAAATAATAGTTTGCCGCTCGTTCATATGCTAAGGCTGTGTCCTGGACAAATCCATTCATACTTGCTAATCGTATTGCTCGGTCATAATAGAGTTCTGCCTCATTGTCGTTGTTGTGTAAACGGTAATTCTCTGCCATTAATAAAGCATAGAGATGCTCATAATTTTCTGAAGAATAAACAGCCCATTTCTTAAATTTCTTAAGGCTTTGACGTATATCCTTTAAAAACAACCTCTGCTCCTGTACCTGACAATTTTGACTATGCAGAAAGTGAAATTGCCACATGGACCGATAAAAATAATAGACCGTGGTGATTGGTAATGTATAAGTGTCCTTACTTAGCTTCTTTAATTCAACCAGAATCGCTTTCCCTTGTTTTTCATCAGCTAATAAAAAAGACATTTGTAAACGCACTGAATAATGCATGATTTTAATAGCAGGCTGATCCTGTATTGTGATGGGATAAGCCCAATGTACAGGATGATGAGGAGTGCGGAGGATATTCATCCATCTCCCCATTTCCGCTAAAAAGTCAATCGAAAGGGTACTTGCATGATTAGAAAATTCCTCTTGTTGTCGTTTAATTTCTTGTTGTAAATCCTCTAGGGCAACACCCTGAATAAGTCGTATCGCAACAATAAAACATGAAGCTGAGGATACTAGATGATATAAGCCGAGTTCTTGGCATTTTGCTTGAGCCTCGTCAATATATTGAATACTGGTTTCATAGGGTTCTGTCCAATGACTGATAAACACGCCATACACATAATAAGTATGGCCCTTGATATATATGCTTTCTTGGTTATCTGCCACAATGATGGCTAGTTTGCCAAAGCGAGTGGCTTCTTTTATATTGGTAAAACCTGCATTTAAAAGCATAGCATAGTTAATCAATACCATGCCGCTTTTCGATGTAGCGCCATACTTCAACTGTAAACGTAGCCCTTTCATTAAAAGAATACCTGTTAAGTTAGGATTTAATAGGAAAGCACTTGCCGTCATATTAATAATTAAATGAATCAAAATATCAATTTCTTTACTATTCGTTGGTGGATGCTGCAACAAGTCTTGGTCAGACATACGTCGCAATGCCCATTTCAACAATAAATACTCTTTTAGAAGCTGTGACTTTTTAGGATATGCTGAAATTTTAAGATTCGCAACTTGAAAACCTGCCAAGCCTGCTTCTAGACCAATAATAGGGTTATCGGACTCAATGTATAATACTGTTTTCAAATTGTTAATCATCAGTTTTTCTAATTTTGTCTGTGCATGCTGCAAAGCTTCTGTTAAATGCCTTTCCGATTGTTCGTAGTGACCAGTTAAATATTCACATTCACCTAAATTTGCATATAATTTAACCGACTGTTCTCTCCTAGTCTCCCAATGATCAGGTGTCAATAGTTCTTTACTAGTTGTAAAAAATTTTAGCGCATTATCAAAGAGCCCTATTCTTTTAGCCTCAATACCGAGTTGATAATTCCAAATAGCCAGCTTTTGCTTTTCTTCCCCAGTCAATAAGTGTCGACTGTAATTGAAATGCATGACGATTTCGCTTAATCGATCATGATCAGCAGCTATTTGAGGATCATCTGTTAAAAGTTGGCCAATTTGATAATGAAATTTTGCACGCAATTGCCCTGATAATTCCTGATAAGCTACTTGTTGAATACGATCATGGATAAATCGGAATTTGGTAGAAAATGTATGTAAAATCCCTTCATGCTCTAACGTACTTGCCCATTTATAATGGGCATCTAACGGAATAATAAAGCCATTTTCAACAAGTGTTTCCAGGTGTTTTAATAACGCTTGAGCGGATAAGGACACGAGCTTTAAGACATCTGTAAATTCAAAGCGCTGCCCAAAACATGCAACTATTCGTAAAATCTCATGGGCTTCTGTTGTTAAATTAGCCATTCTAGTTTCAATAAAGGCTAGTAGCTCGTTATTTAAACGGGATAAATTAAATTTCTTACGATTAAACTCCCATTCTTTTGTTGTTGCATTAAAATAAATTGTGTTATCTTGCTGGAGTGAACGAAACGCTTCTTTCACAAATAACGGATTCCCTTTGGTCAAATTAAATAATTGCTTGGTAATGAGCTGTATGGTATGAGGCTTTGCATGGAAAGACGCCTTCAACCATTGTTGAACATGTTGTTCCTGAAGCAGAGGTAAATGGATATGATGACCGCTCGAAAAACTAGTAGTTCTTTGCTGATTTTCCTCCCCTGTGCTGTCCTTATTCACTCGGAATGTACCAATCATCATAAAGTATCCTGCTCGGTGTTGCTCAAAGATTTGGGTCATAATTTCAATTGTACTTTGATTGGCCCAATGCAAATCATCTACAAACCATATAACTGGTTTCTTCTGAATAGCAAATGTCAATAAAATTTTTTGAATCGATATAAACGTATACGAATGAAGCTGTTTTGTATTTTGGCTAACTTCTTTTTGGAAGTGTACTTCCTCCTTCACAAACCATTTAAGTTCAGGTAATAGATGGATAAGTTCATCTGTCACAACTAATTTAACCTCTTGAAATAATTTTTCCCACAAATGGACAGACCTTTCACCTTCCATATAAATAAATTTTAATAAACTCCTTAAAGGATGGATGACAATGGAATAGTCATTTTCTAATTGCAATTGCTCATACTTAGTTGTAATAAAATAGCCTTTTGCGGCCGCAATTTCACCCTTTAGTTCTTGAACTAACTTGGACTTTCCATACCCTGCTTTTCCTGATATCGTAACCATCTTTTTGTCACCTTTTGCAACCTGACGAAAAATAGAGGAAAGCTCTGCGAATTGCGATTCTCTCCCATACAGCTTCGTAGACAGCCCCATATTCAGATGCAAATCCTGTTTACCAAGCAGGAAATTTTCAAGCGGTTCGTTTACTAAAAGTTTCTGTTGGATATGTAGTAAATCCTCTCTTAAACCAATGGCACTTTGATAACGATCAGCTGGATTTTTAGCTAATAGCTTTTCAATGATTTCCCAAAGCAAAGAATGATAACGACTGTCTATACTCACCAATGCCTCGGGTTTTTTGGTGATGATTTCATAAATCAAATCGACGGCATCCTTTGCTTGAAAAGGTAATTGCCCCCCCAGTATTTCGTAAAAAATGATCCCCAGTGCATATAAATCTGTCCGATAGTCTACCTCTAAATGAAGTCTGCCCGTTTGCTCAGGTGCATAATAGGGTAGCTGTTCTAGTCGTTCATAGGGATTTTCTATCACAACTGGAGATTCTACATCATATTTTGTACTAAATTCAGAGCTTAATAGTTTTATTTTTAAAGAATTAGGATTGATTAAGATTTGATTAGGATGTAGGTGTAGGTATAGTAAACCACTTTGTTGCATTTTCATACAAATATTGACAAGGTCAATCGCAATCTGTAGAAATTGATGCAAAGAAATCAAGTTATTACTGAATTGCTTTAAGGGGACTCCATTAAAATTTTCATAAATGATCGCATATTGATCATCTATATAATCAATAGCAATTGGCTTTAATAACCAAGGATTTTGCTCATTCGAAAACAAAGAAAATTCATATTGTAGTTTGGCTCTCGTCTCTGCTGAATTATGATGAACACTTTTTACCAGTACCAGTTTGTTAAATTTCTTCATATACATTCTTTGTAGATGCCAATCTTGACTAGACTGTAAAAGAATACAATCATTCACACATAAACCCTCCTCTTCAATACTAGTTGTTTATTATCTTTGTAACCGCTTTATATTTTTGCAACGCTACCTTTATATTGATTTGTTTCATCGATTGTCCAGCAAAGCTAAAAACAAGGCTCTCTAACTTCTTTGGTGTAATATTATAGAGCTCCAATTTTCGGTTTGTACCGATTAATGGGGTATATTCCTCTTCAAATGAACAGATGGCAGTCGCTTCACAATAATCTGCGATTTGCAATAACTCCTCTTTGCTTGTTGTAATGTCTATGATAATAGGACAGATTCCCTTTACATAAAAAACACCTTCTAATAACAGTAAAGGAATACTTGCTCGTAGATTTTGATCGACTAGAAAGATGGAAGAGCTTTTTGTTTTCGTATCTTTTCGCAAATGGAATATAGCCTTGTTTAATAACCCTCTTAACTTTACTCGTACATTTTCTAACATTACTTGTTCTTTGAGCACATCAAAGATTTGGTATACGGGGATATAAATTTTAGTAATGCATTCGGAAATGGTGTGTTGCTCAACTAGCTTATTATAATATTTCTCCATTAAATGCGCTTCGCCTTTTATTAAATACTCAGAAAATTTCTGAAACAACTGATCCGGTGTTTCTACATAATATGTAATAAGTTTCTCAATTTTTATTTGAAGATTTACTGGTAACTTAAAAATTGTATTCGAATCTAATCTTCTAACCGTAGGAAGAAGCGGGAACATAAGATTGACATGTTCTACTAAGGCATGCGTTCCATCTGACAAAAGGACAATGGACTTTTCTGGATAGATACCAATAAAATCAACAAATTTAGCCAAAAGCTTTCCGTCTAATAAATGCTTTTCTTTATAGATAGTAGCTATAGCTTCTGCAGCCCCTATTTCTTGTTGATAGGGGCGATTCATCGTGATAGCCGAGTAGATATCAATCAGCTGTAGTAATAATACTACCTTTGGAATCTCTTTTCCTGCTAATCCATCTGGATAACCAGAGCCATCGATCCGTTCATGATGTAGTTTTGCCAAAAAGGCAATGGATTCAAGTCCAAGTTCCTTTAATAGGTCATAGCCAAGCTGTGTATGCTTCTGCATGATAGTAAATTCTTCCACAGTTAGTTTTTCCTCTTTCGATAAAATTTCATGTGGAATATTTAATTTACCAATATCATGAAATAAAAAGCCTAATGCATAATGCTCTAAATCAGGAATACCTTCTTTTTTCGCAAATAATGTACCGAGTGTAAATACGTCAAGCGCATGCATATAAGTATATTCATCATATTTTTTTAGTGTCTGCAATAGCCTTCGATAGCTTAGATTCTCCATATACATTTCAAATAAATCTCGCACAAATACGATATCATCCATATTTTTTAAAGCATGACCATATCGTCTCTCCGTACTCAATGCTGCTAGCGCTTGCAGGAATTTAGGCATTCCATTCCATTCACTACTTACTAAAGAATCTTGTTGCTGTTGTACTGTAATAGACTGTATTTGATTAACCTCTTTGTCTATCGGCACTTCAATATATACCTGTTGAACATGACGGTTTTTTAATAATGTAATAATACGTGCTGTTAATACACTTCCCTTTTTTATTAGCATACGATTTTCAACATATAAATCTTTCCCTAAAACAAAGCCTTCCTGTAAATCAGTAATCTTTCTTGGAACTACCTTCAAAATAAACACTCCTTCTATTTTAGTTCATTAAAACTATAAAATCCGAAGGTTAAAATTAGGTTAAATAGTATTTATCACTTTTTATTAAAACAGGATAAAATAATCATATTCTAGTAAATCACTAGGTCCTTTGTTGTTGAAATGCAATCTCCGAGCTAAGTATATTGAATATTTTATTAAACTATAAAGAATGGATTTCTCTCCATTTCTTAACAGATGAGATGATAATCATCAGTAAAGACTTTTTATCCGAAAGCATGGCTAAAAATCAATCAATAAAAAAATAGTCCATGTTTTGATCATAAAACATTGACTATTTCATGTTGTTAAATAGAGTTGAAGTCAACGGCAGAAAAAGCAACTTTGCAAGGTGAGAGGTTGATTTCCGTTCCGCCAGCGTCCTATCCAGGGGGGCATCCGATATGCCGCTTCACTCACTTCCGTTCGCTCCAAGGACTCCTCTGAGATGCTAAATCCTCCTAGGAGTGACGCTAGCTCCACTACAATCAACCCTGCTGCACAAGTGTTTTCAATATAGAAAAGTAATGCGTGACAACACCTCTCCATAAAGAATTGCGAACCCTTTACTTTATTTGAAAACCAGGAATATTTTTATGGGGTGGAGTGGAAGGCTACTTTACTCCCGTAGGATAGCGAAAGAGGCGAGGCCATAGGAAAACCAATAGCCTGCAACAGAAATTCGTTTCTACCTTTTAATTGACTATTTTGTTTTTTAACACTAAAAATAGTCAATGTTGTTGGCTCATTGCCATTCCTTCTACAAGCATTTGTCTAAATTCTTGAACCTGGTCTGCTTTAATGGCGATATGACTATAGTGCTTCTTGATCCCTAGCATAAACGTTACTTCCACAGGCTCTTTCATTTTCAAAATAAAATGCGGATAGGCCTCACCAAAATCACGTGCTATAAAGTCTATTGTATCTTTTGATAATTTTCCCTCTAATCGCTCCTTGTCTTCGATGATTTCAGCAATATGATCAAAACGAATTTCAGTACGTTTCATTAATCCCAGAGATAAGTACAATGTATCATTTGTGACATACACAGGATTTAGGCGAATAGCCTGCATATCCGCAAGAAAGAAGATTACTGAATAAATATTAAAAACAAGCAACACAATGGAAAGTATCATTGACTTTTCATGTAGCCACCAATGAATACCAATTGTTTCAATAGCAATCCCATGAATAATCATGAGCTGAAAAGCGATATAGCTAGAATTTTTATGC
The DNA here is from genome assembly GCF_004332175.1 of Lysinibacillus sp. OL1. NCBI lineage: Bacteria > Bacillati > Bacillota > Bacilli > Caryophanales > Bacillaceae > Lysinibacillus > Lysinibacillus sp. OL1. Next base: position 207,389 of record NZ_SJDS01000008.1, read on the forward strand.
AAAGTTAAACCTTGTCGTTCTTGTCTTTTCCAACTCGCGAAACCATAATAAAGCACTAATAAATCGGCACAGAACATCTGAATAACTGGATGCTTGGGTGCATGTTTTTCTACAGCTTTTGAAAATGAAAAGAGATCAGGTAAAGAGCTGCTCCGCACTTCCCCTAGGATTTTAGGCAGGTATCGTACAAGTGTTGCCACTAGGATAATTTCTAATAGAATAATAGACCCTTCAATCGCAAATCCAGCCCATGTCACTGCCACATAAGGCTGAAGGTGTTCCATAGGAATGATAAAACGTGCTGCAATACAGCCAGCTGCAGCTAATAGGATGGCTTGCTTTAATGAAAATTTTCCTTTATAAAGCATAAATAGCACAGGTACCACCACAATACAATCAATCAATGAGCCCATGACAACACCATTTGTTTCGATAGGTAAAAGAGATGTGCCAAATCCTGTATTATAGAGTGTATAGTTACTTGCTAATACCACTAATAATAAGGCTAGCCAAATATTTTGCTTACTTTTTAAGACCATTCACAACGCCCCCTCTCTACTAATAATTTTACTTTATGCCAAATGGTTCATCTTGTATAGAATTTGAGAATAAAAGATGTTCCTATTTCCATTCACGTTCAATTATTTTTCACACTTAAAAACTTCTTACGATAAACATGTGGCGGATAGCCAGTGTATTCTTTAAACTTTTTAATATAATAACTGACAGTACTAAAGCCTGTTTCAACCGCTATTTCTGTTACAGATCGCTCACTACCTTTCAATAATTCTATGCTTTTGCGCAGTCGATATTGGCATAAATAGGTAAATGGTGTCATGCCCACTATTTTCTTAAAAAAACGACTACATTCAGCGCGACTTATATACACTTGGCTAGCTAAATCTTCTAATGCTATTTTCTGCTGATAATGTGCGTGTAAAAAATCTAGCATAGCTTTTGCTCGTTCATGCTGCACAATAGTGGCAGAATCCATTATTTGTTCTGTCAATAAGGATTGGGTTAGCATGGATTCCCAAATAAATAGAAGCTCTCTCCGTACCTTTAACTCAAAAAAAGCAGTTTGCTCTCGCATTAATTCAGCAATCGTTGCTACTTTCTGTGCTAACTCTTCTGTTAATTTGACATAAGGTATTCGATTTCTTGTAATATACGGTTCTACATATTTGGAGAAAAAGACACTGCCCTCATGCCCCCCCATTAACTTTGGATCTACATTTACACAATAAACGATCGCTTGCTCAATTTGATAAGGTTTTGCTTCATGTAATCCCGAGGCATTAATAAAGAGCCCCTCGCCTTGCTTCAATACAAAAACGTCCGTCCCCACTCGATACTGTGCACATCCCTTTTTTATAAAAACAAATTGTATTTCTTTATGCCAATGGAGAGGTAGAAAATCCATGCTTTCTAATCGCATAATCGTTTCATACAAGGCAACTGGAAATTCCTTTGTTCCATGCAAGGTTAATTCTTGTAAATCTTTAGCAATTTTAATATGTGTTAATGGCATTTATAACACCTCAATATATTGATATTTTATTGGATTAAATCGATATTTTTTTCCACTTAATCACTTTATAATCATCTTATATTGATAGTTTAGGAGATGTAAACAGATGAATCAAATTATCCAAAATAAACGTACACTGGGCTTTCTACTAGTTATTCTTGGAGCAAGTTTCTGGGGAATCGGAGGGACCGTTGCCCAACGACTATTTCAGCAGGACAATTTAGAAGTTGGCTGGCTTGTTTCTAGTCGTTTACTTTTAGCAGGTCTGTTACTAATAGCTATTTATAAAATGACCCATCGGCAAGAATCCATTTTCATCATATGGCGCACAAAGCAAAATGCTTTTAGACAAATTTTATTTAGCCTACTCGGCATGCTTGCTGTCCAATACACCTATATGATGTCAATCGCTATTGGTAATTCAGCTGTAGCCACATTATTGCAATATTTAGCGCCACTGTTTATCATGGCTTATTACTTTCTAACCAGGCAAAGTCCATTGACAAAGCAGGATGGTATAGCTGTGTCACTTACACTTGTGGGGACCTTTTTATTATTAACAAACGGTTCTTTTTCAACATTGTCCGTTCCTTTTATGGCTGTGTTGTGGGGGATCTTATCTGGTCTTTCTGTTGCATTTTATACCATTTATGCCGTCCCCCTTTTACAGCAATTCCATTCATTACTAGTTGTCGGCTGGTCGATGATCATCGGTGGTATAGTAATGAGTATAGCTCACCCACCATGGGCTATCGACCTATCAGAATGGACGTTTTCAACCATTGCCTATTTTCTCTTTATTGTTATTTTTGGGACAATGTTCGCTTTTTGGTTTTATATTGCTAGCTTGCACTATCTTTCACCAAAGGAGTCAAGCCTACTAGGTAGTCTTGAACCATTAATGGCTGTCATCACAAGTGTTTGGTGGTTAAAGATTGCTTTTGGTGGCTATCAGTTTATTGGTACATTGCTAATTCTTCTGATGATTTTATACCTTACAGTATTTCAGAAAAAGCAAGCTTGAAAACAGAAAATTAAGAGAGTTATGAATTTTAATAGTCAATACCTCCTATTACCAAGATAGTAATATATGAATTTATACATAAAATTTACATATTTTATCTATCTTTTCTCCTTATTTGTCTACTATACTGAACATAACAACAGATATAAGGAGGTATTTTATGGATAAAAAAGTTATTTTTTTCGAGGTGGAGGGCGGCACAGATAAAGGACCAGATGGCTATCGCCCAGATACAATGCCAATGGTGGAAGCGCTACAGCAACGTGGACAAGATGCAGAGGTGCTCTTCTTTGATATCACAAAAAAGCAGGAAATCTTTCACTATGTGAAGGAACATGGTGTTGCCTATGTATCTCGTATTAACCCAGGCAACTTACAGCATGAGGATGAGTACTTTGCTATGCTACGAGAGCTATGCCAAGCTGGCGTTATAGGGATGCCACATCCAGACGCCATGATTAGCTATGGTTCAAAAGACGTATTATCAAAACTGACGACAACAAATTTAGTACCTGATGATACATTTGCCTACTACACAATCGAAGCATTCAAAAAACAATTCCCTGCTTCCTTAGCCTTAACAGAGCGTGTTTTGAAGCAAAATCGTGGTTCCACTGGAGAAGGTATTTGGCGTGTAAAATTGGTGGAACCGCTTGCAGAGGGGATCACTGAAGTGCCACTTGATGCACAAATCAAATGTACTGAAGCAAAAGATAACCATGTAGAATATTGGCAGCTTGACGACTTTATGACATTTTGTGAGCAGTATATTACAGGGACGAATGGTATGTTAATTGATATGCGCTTTCTTCCAAGGATTACAGAAGGCGAAATCCGCTTATTCATGTTGCGCGATCATCCTGTACACGTCGTACATAAAAAACCAGCTGCTACCGAGGATGCCTTTAGCGCAACTCTATTCTCTGGCGCTCAATACCGCTATGACAAACCTGAAGACTGGCAAGAGCTGGTACAGAACTTTTTAAAGCAGCTCCCTCAAGTAACAAACCTACTAGGCAATTATGATTTACCGCTAATCTGGACTGCTGACTTTATGCTAGATACCAATGAAGTCGGAGAAGATTGCTATATTTTAGGTGAGATGAATTGTTCTTGTGTTGGCTTTACTTCAGAACTAGCATTAGCGCATGAAGTAGCAGAAGAAATTTTAGCTTGTATAAAAGAGCATACTGAGGCTGTTGCACAATAAAAAAAAGTGCGATCTTTAGGGATCGCACTTTTCATATATAAATCTTAATTCCTTGTATAAATTCATAGATAAAATAACAAGCAAAGCCAATCAATAAGAAGCCTGCGACAATTGTAAATGTCCTAATCATCTTCCGATTCATAGCTTTACGAGTAACCGAGACAATGGTCAGCAAACCGATATCGTGGAGTAAAATTCCACTTAAAACACCAGCAGCAATAATTAAAAAGCTCGTTGACTCCCCTTGTCCATAAGATTTTGCTAGCACCACACCAAATACGTTGACCCAAAAAACAAGATTACCAGGCGAAATGGCCACTAGTAAGCCGTTAAAATAAGAGGCAAAAAACGATTTGGTTACTTTTTCTCCTGCCAATGTAATATCATGGTCAGCATTCTTGATAGAATCATAGCCTAACAAGAATAAAAAGCCCGCTCCAATAATCCACATAGGTAGTTGAATCAAAGGCATAGCCAAGATGGAGGCTAGTCCCATATACAAAGCAAAAACCAATACTATATCAATGGTCATACCACCAAGCCCAACTGCCCAGCCGTGCATAAAACCATTTTTGAGTCCTTGCTTTGTCATTTCTACTGTAATAGCTCCTACAGGCATGGCAATGGCAAGTCCTACCAATACATACGCTACATATAAACTCAAAAAAACACTTCTTTCATGTCATCGATAAGCTTCATACGTCCGTTTATGGTTTCACTATAGCATAATTATACTTGAAAGGAAATAATTATTAAAAGATACATGTCTTTTTACCTGTTAGAGCATTTGCTTTTTCCATTGTGCTAACAAATCTTTTGACTTCTCCAAATCCAATTTCAATGAGATTTGCTTAGCTGTACAACGTTTTTTAGCTTTCTCCCACGCTTCTTCCAAGGCAGGCAAATAACTTAAATTTTTTGTCGCTGCTACTAGCTGGAAAAATATATTACCTTGAATATAGTGCCAACGAGGATTCATTCCATCTAGGAGTATTGCTTCTTCAATCAGTCTTAATGCCAAATAAGGGCTACCTTCGTGGCGATTTAAAAACTGTGCAAATGCTCCCCAATACAATGCCTTATTGGGCTGCAATTTGATTGCCTCCGCATACTGCACTGATGCCTTGTCCTGTTCTTTTGCAAGGACATAATATTCTGCCATTGTATAATAGGCGTTCGCCTGCGCTTCTATAGGTCCTGCTAATAATTCATCGACCACTTTACCAAATTGCTCATCATCCTGACTACCTATATAAGCTGCGAGAACATCTCGTTCTGGATACGAACCATCTGTACGTTCCTTACTTTGCTTTGCTTTGTCATCAGTAGGCTGAGGCATATTTGCATACCCATTTGCCTCTAGCATTGCCACATGCTGCTGAATGACTTGATAGGCCTCTTCTGCGATCGCTGTATCATTGCCCAATATTTCTTTAGCTAGTTGATAACTTTCCTTTACTTGACCACTCAAAAATAAGTCATTGACTTGTTGAACTTGCTCGTTCATTTGTTTTACCACCATTAAAATCCTCACCTTCGCAAAAGAAAAATCTTATTGCTAGTTTACCATTTAAGTAGTATAAGCAAAAGCCAATATGTCCTAATCTTTCTATTATTCTTTTAATTTAAACGCCTTTACATGTTGTTCGAGTGTGTGTGCCATGTGATTTGTTTCATTAGAGCCATGTGCCACCTCATCAATGCTTGCAGTTGTTTGCTGTGCTGCGACAGTAATCATATTCATCGTTTCTTCTATATCACGAATAGATTCTGTTAATTGTTGAATCATCTGCACAATACGTGTAGATTTTTCGTTTTCAGCGGTCATAGCATTAGAAATGGTAATCATTTCTTCTACTGTTGCAGCCACTGCTGTAGAAATATTTCCTAAAGATTGTGCGGTTAGACGCACTGTCTCTGTTCCTTTTTCAATATATTGCGTATTATCATTCGTAGATGACATGACCTGCTGCACATGCTTCATTATATCCTGAATCAGCTGTTCAACTTGCAATACCTCTTGATTAGATTGTTCAGCAAGCTTCCGTACTTCCTCAGCAACAATAGCAAAGCCTTTGCCATGCTCTCCTGCTCTAGCCGCTTCAATGGAAGCATTCAGTGCTAGTAAATTTGTTTGTGATGCGATGTTCGCAATAGACGTTGTAATCGTTTGAATTTTGGTTGCAGATGTAACCAAGTTTTCTACTGTTTGTCGTACCTCACCTGATCCGCTGTGAATTAATGCCATATCACTGCTTATATCTTTTGCTAGTCGCTCACCCTCTGTTGCTAATTCCATCGTTTGTCGAGCATTATCAGCACTGTTATTGGCATTGCTTTGAATCATTTGAAGGTCCTGTGCTAAAGAAGTAAGAACATCTGTCGCATTTTCAGCATGATGCATCCCTGCCGTCACGGCACTTGTTACCTCTTCGATATTATTGGCGACACCTTGAATGGTATTACTCATATCGTTCAAGGTGGAAGCGGTTTCATCTGCATTATTCGTTAAAGTATTAGAAGTGGAACGCATCGTCATAATCATATTTTGTAAATTAGCTGTCATTCGATTTAATGTATTCGCTAAATCTGCTACTTCATCTTTACTGTTTATTTTTGTTTCAGGTACAGCTAAATTACCATTGGCAATTTCTTTCGCCTGCTGAATCAGCACACTAATCGGTCTTACTTTACGACGGATTAAAAAGCCTGTAATAATGGAAGCAATTAGCATAGGGAAAATACTAATTAAAATCCCATTCCGTACAACATCCCAAGTTCGCTCCTTAACAATATTGGCATCAAAGTCGATGACACTAATGGCAATAATCTCTTTACTGGAATCATGGTCTTTAAAAATAGGGGCATAACCAGATAAACGGTCCATCCCTGCATAGGTATAAGGCTGTGAGTATGTTGGATGCTTATGTGTAAGCAACATATCAATAGCTTCTTTATCTAAATAAAATTGATCACCAGGGGTATAGCCTTTTTCAGCCAAATGATCATCAAGCGCTAATAATGTGCCATCCAACGATAAAATATATTGTGTTTGGAAAATATCTTTATGACCTGTTGTCCAGTTCAAATCTTTCCCAATGCTTTCCTGTACAGCCTTGTCGCCTTGAATGGCCTTGTCCAATTGTTGCGGATTGATCAAACCTGTCGTGATATTGGCACAGCCATAGGCCTCAACACCAGCAGCATCATAAAGTTTATTGTAAGCAGTTATGTATGTAGCGAACGAAGTAATCCCTAGCATCACCACTAAAATACCAGCGATAATCGTCCCAAGTTGAAAAGTTAATGAATTGCGTAATTTCACGATCCATCCTCTCCCCTTTCTTGTAATAATCTATGAATATTCCTGTTGTTTTTCATCATACTACAAAAAGATGTATTAAAAAAGCATCTTTAATTATTCTAGTAAGATAAAAACATTGGAAAAAGTTCTGAATTGTGCGATAATTGAAGTTAATTATCTTGAATCCTGAGCATTACCAATTCATCTAATAGGAGGGCTTGCTATGAATAAACGCTTTCATCTTATATCGATTGTTACAGGAAACTTCTTAACAATAGGGGCCATTTTTATTTATGCCATGCAAAGTCAAATGGAAGTAGCCCTCAGTACGTATGCTCTTGTGATGGGTTTTTTTAGTACTTTGCTTGTGGTTTTCTTCTATATATGGGGGGAAGAAAAACACCAAGTATCCAATCGTTTTCTGAAATAATATGTATCTTTTTCCAGCATATAGATACATGCAGCACGATTAATGTGGTTCCTTCCCTTTCTATAGAGGGATTTTTTTATGTAAAGTCAGTAGGAATGATTTAGTAACAAGAATCAAATAGTCAATCGGAAGAGATACTATGTCATAACATTCATTGAGAAAAATTTTTACTTGATGTCGATGTATCTAGGATGAGTTCTGATGTAACGTCACCAATTATTTAGGTCTATACAACAGCTATTTTCCTCAATTTTTACTAAAATGGCGTTGTAGATTTATTCATGATTCCCTTCTTTTCCGAAGCATTCCCCTCCGTATACGTCTAATTGTTGTAGAAAAATAAATTTTTTTGTAGAAAATTTTAAAACAATGATTGAGTAGTATATCAATTTTCTGTATAATCAGCTTGTTTGACAATACTTTATATGAACTTGGGGGTAGACAATTGGGTAAAGCATTGATTATCGGAGCTGGCGGAGTTGCCAGTGTTGTGGTACACAAGTGTGTTCAAAATTCGGACGTATTTGAGGAAATTTGTATCGCAAGTAGAACTGTTTCAAAATGTGACGCTCTAAAAGAAAAACTAGACGGCGGAAAAACAAAAATTCATACTGCACAGGTAGACGCAGACAATACAGAAGAGGTTATTGAGCTTATTAAAGCTTTCGGACCAGATGTAGTGATTAACGTGGCTCTACCTTATCAGGACTTAACGATTATGGATGCTTGCTTAGCGACAGGTGTGCACTATGTGGATACTGCAAACTACGAGCCACCTGAAACGGCAAAATTTGAATATAAATGGCAATGGGCTTATAAAGAGAAGTTTGAAAAAGCTGGCTTAACTGCATTACTTGGAAGCGGTTTTGACCCAGGTGTAACAGGCGTTTTCACAGCTCATGCACAAAAACATGAATTTGATGAAATCCACTATATCGATATCGTGGATGCCAATGCTGGAGATCATGGATATCATTTCGCAACAAACTTCAACCCAGAAATTAACATTCGTGAAATTACAGCGAATGGTCGTTACTGGAAAGAAGGCGAGTGGATTGAAACAGCACCACTTGAGAAAAAAGAAGTGTATAACCTACCTGAAATCGGACCAAAAGATATTTACCTTCTATACCATGAAGAGCTAGAATCACTTGCAAAAAATATCAAAGGTTTAAAACAAATCCGCTTCTGGATGACGTTCTCTGAAAAATATCTAACACACTTAAAAGTATTAGAAAACGTAGGTATGACATCAATTGAGCCAATCGAATTTGAAGGACAAATGATTCAACCAATCCACTTCCTTAAAGCGGTATTACCAGATCCAGCTTCACTTGGACCACGTACAAAAGGTAAAACAAACATCGGTTGTATCATTCGCGGTCTAAAAGATGGTAAAGAAAAAACGTACTATGTGTACAATGTATGTGACCACGAAGAGTGCTACAACGAGGTTGGTTCACAAGCGATTTCTTATACAACTGGCGTACCAGCTATGATCGGTGCAATGCTTGTGATGAACGGTGAATGGCGTAAACCAGGTGTATGGAATGTGGAAGATTTCAATCCAGATCCATTCATGGATGCACTAAATAAATGGGGTCTACCATGGCAAGAAAGCCATAATCCAGAATTATTAGACCTTGATTTAGATGCAAAGGAATTAAGCCGATGAAACCAATTGATTTTTCAAAAGTTCCATCCCCTTCTTATGTAGTGGATGAGCGATTATTAACAAAGAATCTTGAGCTTTTAAAATCAATTCAAGATCGAACAGGCTGCCGCATTTTATTAGCCCTTAAAGGCTTCTCTATGCATTCAACATTCCCACTAGTAGGGGAATATTTAGCGGGCATTACAGCTAGCTCACTGCATGAGGCACGTCTTGGCTATGAAAAAATGGGCAAAGAAGTTCACGTTTATGCACCTGCTTATATTGAGCATGAAATGGACGAGCTTCTAGGCTATGTGGATCACATCGTATTTAACTCATTTAACCAATGGGCTCAGTTCAAGGATAAAGTGAAATCTGCTGGTAAAACAATTGAATGTGGTATTCGTGTGAATCCTGAATACTCAGAAATTGAAACAGCTCTTTATGATCCTTGCTACACAAACTCTCGCCTTGGTACAACATTGGCTAACTTTGATAAATCACAGCTTGACGGTATCGATGGCTTGCACTTCCATGCGATGTGTGAACAAAACTCTGATACATTAGAGCGTATTATTGAAGTAGTTGAGGAAAAATTTGGTGATGTTTTACACCAAATGAAATGGTTAAACTTCGGTGGCGGTCACCATATTACACGTGATGATTATGATGTAGAAAAACTTGTGAACATCATTAATTATATTCAAGAAAAGTATAACCTGCTTGTTTATCTTGAGCCAGGTGAAGCAGTAGCCCTTAATACAGGCTATTTAGTAGCAACAGTGCTAGATATTCAAGAAAATGGAATGGATCTTGCTATTTTAGATACATCAGCAACATGTCACATGCCTGATGTACTTGAAATGCCTTACCGTCCAATGATTATAGGTTCTGGACAAGCAAATGAATTAGCACACACATATCGCTTAGGCGGACTAACATGTCTAGCTGGTGATGTGATTGGCGATTATTCGTTTGAACAGCCATTAAAACCTGGTGATCGTCTTGTATTCACAGATATGGCTCATTATTCAATGGTTAAAAACCATATGTTTAACGGTGTCAACCTACCATCTATCGTTTCTTATAATGATGAAGAAGGTATTAAAATCATTCGTGAATTTAAATTCGAGGACTACAGTGGTCGACTGTCCTAATACCAATAGAAAAGCCCTTCCAGTTTAACACTGGAAGGGCTTTTTTTATGGACGCATAGTCATCCAATTCTCCACATAATGAATGGCTACTCCATGAAAAGCGTCATTATTTGAAAAATGTTGCTGAACAAGTATAAGCTGTTCATTCATAAAGGCTTCTCCATTATCATAAAAAGTAATATTTACCCCTTCCTCTGAAGCGCCTGTTTCTACACCAATTACAATTGATTTGTTCATAGTGGAAGCATAAGCGATTTCATGTTCTACAATAGTGATAATATCTTTTGCAGCATCACGATAGGCCATGATCGTCACACTATCCACATGGTCAATGACCCAATCAGCTAATAACCCTTTTCCAAATTCATTATAATACGGAACTTCATCAAACCAAAATGGCATATCTACTTCTAAAGTAAGTTGTAACTGACTCGCTTTCTCACTTGCTTTCATTATTAGTGTTTGATAGGATTCTATCGTTTGTGCTTGATGTAAGTTCCATCCACTATTTAAATAAGGTTCTACATCAAGGTGAATCCCAGAAAATTGCTCAGATTCAGTTGAATTCTCATTATATGTATGTAACCAATTAAACAATTCATCTTGGCTTCGACTACCCTCAGCTGAAACCCAGCTTGCAGCACCATCCAATGCATAAATGCGAATACCTTTGTCAGAAGCGTTACTAATAAAATGCTTATAGTCATCGCTCGCTATGCCTTGATCGATTTGCAGATAAACTTTATTGACATCGTTATGTTCTAAAAATAATAATATTTTTTCTTGGTCATCCCTGATAAGGGATGTATCCCACAGCCACGTAGCCTTTTCCTGTATAGCCATGGCATCAACCTTTCCACTTGATAAAGCTAATGAACTAATCATGATGACGATTAGTGCGGTCCATACTTTTAATTGTCTCTTCATACGAACTAACTCCATTCTACTCGCCTCGGCTCCTAGAACAGAACCTGGCAACCTGACAATCATGCACTAAATTATAGTGTTTAGACTCATGGCTTGGCGTCCCTCCCTTTCGATGAAGTTTGCCTTTTTCAGTTTTTTCTTAATCATTATCATACGCGGTTAGCGATGGTTTGTCTGTAGGTATAATGCATAATTGTCACATGTATGATCAGGTAAAAACGACAAAATACAGGTTAAATTTACTATTCAAACATAAAAAAACGTAGAGTACTTAAGCCTCTACGTTTTCCTTTTCATTTTCAAGCATTTTGTGTAAATAATTGATGATCTCACGAATGCCCTCTAATGAATTAACCAATATTTTGGGATCAACATACGTAATCATTCGATTTTCAAGATTAGCTACCGCAGTAAAATAGCGTGTTTTACTATAATTGACTAGACCCAATTGCTGAAGTACTGATTCATCGAAATCAAGAATTTCACGTGCTTCTGTAACAAGTAATCCATAATTAACAACATCTGTATTCAACACAATGATACGAGCAGTTGCTGTATTCGATGAACGATTGTACAGTATGCGTTCAAAATCAAGAACAGGTACAAGCTCACCGCGAATTCTTGTAAAGCCTAGAAGATAGTTAGGTAAATGAGGAATAGGTGTTACTTGCTCTAATTTTTCAATTGAAATCGCTTGCTCCACAGGCACAGCATACTCCTCTGTCCCACAAGCAAATACGACTGCTTTGACACTTTCCATAGGGTCACATCCTTATTCGACTGTTAGTTTTTCGCCGATTCTTTGACGATTTCTACTAGTAAATCTGCTAATTTTTCAAGTTCTTCTACTGGTATTTTTTCATTTGTTGTATGGATATCCTCGTATCCAACAGATAAATTAACTGTAGGAATGCCAAAGCCTGCGATGACGTTTGCATCTGAGCCTCCACCAGAAATACCTAGTGTCGGTGTGCGATCAATATTGCGTGCAGCAGCCATAGCTACCTGAACTACTTTATCAGATTCCGTTACACGGAAGCCTGGATACATTAGCTTCACTTCTACCTCTGCACGTGCGCCTAAAGAAGCAGCTACTTGTTCAAACGTATCTTGCATATGCTTTGTTTGCGCATCCAATTTAACTTTGTCTATAGAGCGTGCTTCTGCAAGAATTGTCGCTTCGTCACAAACAATATTCGTCGCTTGTCCACCTTCAAAACGCCCAATATTTGCTGTCGTTTCTTCATCTAAACGACCTAGTTTCATTTGAGCAATACATTTTGATGCGACTGTTATGGCAGAAATACCCTTTTCAGGAGCAACCCCTGCATGTGCCGTTTTTCCAATAATCTTTGTGAAAATTTTCGCTTGGAATGGCGCTGCTGTCACGATACCACCAACTTTGCCATCGCTATCAACCGCAAATCCATATTTTGCTTTAATGTTTGCTGGATCTAACTCTTTAGCGCCAACAAGGCCACTTTCTTCACCAGCCGTAATAATAAATTCAATATCGCCATGTGCAATATTTTGCTCTTTCAAACGTTTGATCATCTCCAATAGAGCAGCTAGTCCTGCTTTATCATCGGCCCCTAAAATCGTTGTACCATCTGATACGATATAGCCATCTTCACGTAAAGACGGTTTGATGCCTTTTCCCGGAACAACAGTATCCATATGAGAAGTGAAATAGATTGGCTCTACATTCAATGTGCCCTTTAATGTAGCAATAATATTACCTGCCCCATGTCCATTACGCGTATGTGCATCGTCTTGAATCACTGAAAATCCTAGTGCAGTTAACTTATCTACAAGAATTGGTGCTATTAGTTGTTCATGTTTTGTTTCTGAATCAATTTGTACGAGCTCAAAAAACTCTTCTACTAAACGACTTGTCATGTTGTAAAACTCCCTTAGTTTACGTGTATTTCCACGTTATAGTATATGTATTATTTTAGCACAACGTCAGAAGAGTTGAAATCATTGAACAATACTACCAAAATAAAAAGTCTGAGAAAAATCTCAGACTTTCCTTAGTCATTGAAAATAAGCTCTTTTTCTTTTTCTAATGATTGTAGGTAGTTGACAGCTTTATTATGTTTATCCTGTAAGCGCCAAATCGTATTATGTACATCATCTTGAACACGTGAGACCTGTTCCCTTGCTGTTGAGATTTTAGAATGAACAGACCATGCTGAAAAAATATCATCAAAAAAGTAATCCGCAAACTTAACAAAGCCATCTGTTTCAATATGCAACGATTTCGTAGACATCTCATGAACATCTAATAATTCATTATGAAACCGTTGTAAGGCAATTTGAGCACTGTGTAAATCGTTTTCAGACTGATCGAGCGCATCATGCTTTAAGTGCGTAGCAATCAGCCCTCCACCAAGAAATGTATCCCATGTGGAATACCCATTGGCCGAATGTAATGAAGCTGCTGCTTGCCCTAGCCTTGTAAGAGCTACTTCTCCCGCTTCCTCCGCCTCTTTAATTTCTCTAATGAGCTGCTTTGTTAGCATTTCCTCATGACCTAAATGCTCTAGCCTTTCTGCTTGGGCAGCATCATGAATCTGTAAATATTTCTTCTTTTTTAGGTAGACCTGTTGAAGTGATTGCTGAAGCGCATTTTCATCAATCTGGGCTAGCTGATTCATCACTTGCATGTTGTCCTCTGCTAAATCTTTTTGCATTTTCTTTGCTTCATTCAGCTTTAATTCAAGTACTGCCGCCTTATCAATTTTTTCTGCCCTCAGTTCATCTTGTTGCCCTGTCCACGTACGAATCATATTCATAAACGAGAAACCATCCAATTTATCAAGTTTGGATCGAATTTGATGGAGTGCTGCCGTATGATTGTCTATTTCCTGTTGTGTATGTTTAATTTGCCCATCAATTAACTGATTTTGTTCGTTTAATCTAGATGCTTTTCTAAGTTGTGTATGAATCTTTTCTTGCTCTATTTGTAATTGCTGCCATTCCATTCATCTCAACTCCTCCTATCTATCAGTACGGATGACAAACAAAAATGTTTCACTTTTTGGCAATGAAAAACCTAGCAACTTTTGAGCTGCTAGGCTTGTATGACTATTATAGAGGAATATTACCGTGCTTTTTCTCCGGACGTGTTTCATGTTTGTTTGACAGCATATCAAGTCCTTGAATCAGTTTGATACGTGTATCTCGTGGATCGATTACGTCGTCTACCATACCGCGAGATGCTGCTACATATGGGTTAGCAAATTTTTCTTTATATTCTTCGATTTTCGCTGCACGAGTTGCTTCTGGGTCATCTGATTTTGCAATTTCACGGGCAAAAATGATGTTAGCTGCGCCAGCAGCACCCATAACAGCAATTTCAGCATTTGGCCATGCAAATACAAGGTCAGCACCGATAGATTTAGAGTTTAAGGCAACGTAAGCGCCTCCATAAGCTTTACGTAAAATCACTGTAATTTTTGGAACAGTCGCTTCTGAATAAGCATACAGAATTTTCGCACCATGACGAATAATACCACCATGTTCTTGTTTAACACCTGGGAAGAAGCCAGAAACGTCTTCAAATGTGATGATCGGGATATTGTATGCATCACAAGTACGAATGAAACGAGCTGCTTTATCAGAAGAATCGATATCTAAGCCACCAGCAAGAACTTTTGGTTGGTTACAAACAAGTCCAACTGATTCGCCAGCAATACGTGCAAAACCGACTACTACGTTTTTAGCAAACTCTGCATGGACTTCCATGAACGAACCTTCATCCACTACTTGCTCAACAACTTTACGTACATCATATGGACGTGTTGTTTCGATTGGTACTGTATCTACGATTTCTGGACGGTAGTCATCCCCTTCAGGTCTAGCTTGTCGAGGTGCCTTTTCTTTATTATTTTGTGGTAAGTAGCTTAATAGTTTTTTAATTTCATCAATTGCCGCCTCTTCAGAAGGAGCACGGAAATGAGCATTCCCACTGACCGCATTATTTACTTTCGAACCACCTAAATCTTCAGCAGAAATTTTCTCTCCTGTTACCGTTTCGATTACTTTAGGTCCCGTAATGAACATTTGAGATGTTTTATCCACCATTAGAATAAAGTCAGTAATAGCTGGAGAATAAACAGCTCCACCAGCACAAGGTCCCATAATCACAGAGATTTGCGGAATCACACCAGAATAAATGGCATTTCGGTAGAAGATATGACCATAGCCATCTAGTGAAAGAACACCCTCTTGAATACGTGCACCACCTGAGTCATTGATGCCGATAAATGGTGTACCATTTTTTGCAGCTAGATCCATCACTGTGGCCATTTTTTTCGCATGCATTTCACCGAGCGCCCCACCAAACACTGTGAAATCTTGAGAGAATACGTATACGGGACGTCCGTTAATTTTACCAAATCCAGTTACGACACCATCACCAGGTCCCTCCATTTTTTCCATGCCGAAGTCTACTGTACGGTGTGTAATAAATGGGTTAATTTCGAAAAATGTACCTTCGTCTAGCAACAAGTCTATACGCTCACGAGCAGTAAGTTTCCCCTTCTCATGCTGCTTATCGATACGATCATAGCCCCCACCAAGTTCAATTACCGTTTTACGGTCATACAAGTCATTGATTTTGTCGAACATATCCATACTAATCACTTATCCCCTTTTCCACTTTTATCACATAATTCATATAACACCCCAAATGAGGATTTAGGATGCATAAACGCAACCTCTGCCCCTCCAGCACCTGGCCCTGGCTCTTCGGATAAGAGACGTACACCTTTTTCACGAAGCTCTGCCATTCGTTCACGAATTCCCGTCACACCAAATGCAACATGGTGAATTCCTTCTCCACGTTTTTCAATAAAACCATGGATGGCACTTTTATCACTCATTGGTTCTAATAGCTCGATTTTCACGTTCCCTGCATCGATAAATGCCACACGAACCTGTTGAGATTCTACTTCTTCCACTTTCATCAACTTTAAGCCTAAAGTTTCTGTATAATATGTAATGCGTTCATCAAGATCGCGCACTGCAATCCCAATATGGTCTACTTTCTCCATGGTGACATCTCCTTCTGTTATGGTACATACTCTATTTTACAGACTTTTTTGTCAAAACTCTACTACTTGAGAAATTTTTCAGATTTGCTAAACTATTTATAAGAAAAGAAGGAGCGAACGAGCATATGAGTAATAAAAAATTTCAAAAAGTCGTTATTTATAGTATGATCGCAATTATGCTAATCTCATCTCTAGCATTCGGATTATCTATGATAATTTAAGGCAAAGCATGAGGCGTCCACACTACTGTGGGCGCTCTTTTTTAGTCTTTAACCCTTTAAATGACTGCTTTATTTCTAAATACCTGTCCATTTCCTCTATAAACTGATAGAGGGCTGCCTGAGCGATAAATTGCTCATGGCTTTGTGGTAAAGGAAGCTGAGAAAAATCGCGCTTAACGTGTTCGAGCTTTTCGCGGTAATGACTAGCCGTATTCCCCGAATGAACATGCTCACCTAGGTCTTGTAAAAAATCTGCCACAATTTCAGCCTCTTGTACTATAACAGGTAATGTCGTCACTTTGGGTAGCACTCTCTCGATAATTTCTAGCTGTTGCTCTCGCATATCGAAATAGACATAGTAATCATTTTTACGTCTTGTAAAATGGTTTTGAACATCTTTAAACGCCAATGATTTTGCCTCTTCTAGTGCTTTGATTGCCTCGATAATTTCTTGGCCGTTCCACAACGTATCTCCTTGCCGTAAATAGCTGGCAATTTCTAAAAAAATCTTACTATATAGCTCCTCTATTTTGACTCTGTAGTAATTTAACTCCTTTTGAATGTCTGGCATATACATATTAATGGCGATCCCTGTTCCATAACCGATAGCCATCAACGCTAATTCATTATAAACAAGTGTCAATGAGTAACCTTCAGCAGCATAAATATGCATAATAATCACGACACTGGAGATAAATCCATCCGCAACCTTTAAAGATACAATGGTAGGTATAAAGAGTATAAGCATGCCTGCTAGTGTAAGTGGATGGTAAGCAAATAACTCAAAGCTTACAAAGGCAAAAAGCATTGCTACAATACTTGCAACCAATCGAGTATAGGCTGCATAAATGGATTTCTTTTTTGTTGGCTGCACACATAATATGGTTAGAATACCAGCAGATGCATATGAGGCTAAATCAAAATACTGTGCAATGGCAATAGCGATGGCCGCACCAATTGCTGTTTTTAAAGTTCGATAGCCGATTGAAAACTTCTTCAGGCCGACTGCCTCCCATCCTTTAGTACTCTTCACTCATTCAGCTAATTATTTAGCCAATATTACAAAAATTTTAACAATAATGAAACTATCTATACATGAGAATCAGTAGGAAGCCTACATAGATAGCATGATCTATGAGGCTTTTCTACTTGATTGAAAATGATTTTTCTTATGCAAGAATAGACTTAAAGCTCGTCACAATATTCTTCAAAGTTTGCTTGTAAATTTGTCACAACTGACATTGGGTCATGCCCTTCAATTTCATAGCGTCCCACTTCTGCGACAACTTGTCCGTCTTTTAATAGTACGAATGATGGTGATGAAGGTAGATGATCTTCTCCAAAATGGTAACGCGCTGCTGCAGTTGCTTCTTTATCTTGCCCTGCAAACACTGTTACTAAATGGTCTGGACGTTTATCATAATGAACGCATTGTGCTGCTGCTGGACGAGCGATACCACCCGCACAACCACACACTGAGTTCACCATTACTAATGTTGTACCTGGACGAGCAAACGCCTCTTCTACAGCTTCTGGTGTTGTTAATTGTTCATAACCAGCTGCCTCAATTTCAGCACGTGCTGTTTTTAAAATTTCCTGCATAAATAAATCGTAATCCATATTCATATAGCGATAGCTCCTTTCAAGTTCGCGCCAATTTAGTTATATTTCAGATAGTAGATTTTTGACGCTTATCCATCTCTTATCATAGCAGTTTGCAAGCAATTTGTGCACCTACTTGCTCAACACATTTCAGTTGAAATTACTACGATTTCAATAAGACTCGTTTACTTGTCTTCCTGCTCCTCGCTAAATAAACGATCCACACCTTGTGTAACTGTCAACTGTCCACTTAAAATTTGACGTTCAAGCTGTTGTACTTGTGCTTTACGTTGCGGGTTTCCATAAAAGAGATCTATTAAATGATCGGTAATCATCGATTGGAACCACTCTTTTGTTTGTTGCTGGCGTCGGGTAGCCCAATAGTGATTTGCTTCTACGATTTGCTTGAATTCCCCAATTGTGTCCCAAACCTTATCAAGTCCTCGATTTTCTAGTGAACTAACAGGCATGGCAGTTGACATCCAACCAGGTGTAGCAGGCTGTAAAAAGTGCAAAATTTGTTTGTACTCTGCAACCGTTTTTTTAGCTAGACGTACATTATCACCATCCGCCTTATGCACGACAATTGCATCTGCTAATTCCATAATGCCTTTTTTCATGCCCTGCAATTCATCCCCCGCTCCTGTTAAAACAAGAAGCAGGAAGAAGTCAACCATGCCACGGACATAGGTTTCACTTTGTCCAACACCAACTGTTTCAATTAAAATCACATCATAGCCTGCTGCCTCACAAACTAACATGGTTTCTCGTGTCTTTTTGTGAACACCCCCTAGGGTACCTGCCGATGGCGATGGACGCACAAATGCACTAGGCTTCTTAACGAGCTCTTCCATACGCGTTTTATCGCCAAGTATACTTCCTCCCGATAGAGAAGAACTTGGATCAATGGCAAGAACAGCAACTCGTTTCCCCATATCACAAAGCATAGTACCGAAAGCCTCTATGAATGAGCTTTTTCCTGCCCCAGGCACACCTGTTATGCCAATTCGGATACTATTTCCTGTATGTGGAAGAAGCTCCTGCAATAGTTCTTGTGCCTGTACTTTATGGGTAGCGTTTGAACTTTCAATGAGGGTAATGGCTTTTGATAAATGTGTGCGAGAGCCCGCACGTACTTGTTGTGCAAGCTCTCCTACATTTAGAGTGTCTGCCTTTTTCTTTCGGAACTTTTTGGGTGTACCATATTGCATCCCGTCGTGAGTCGCCTCTACTCCGTCCATGACAAATAGCGCACTGTCTTCCATTCCTTTATTTTTGTCCATTATTCAGACACTTCCTCATAGCCTAAACGTTTGTAGATTTCTTCAATAATTTTTTGTGCGGATACAGGAATCACTGTACCTGGTCCGAAAATAGCTACTGCACCGGCATTATAAAGGAAATCATAATCTTGTGCTGGTATAACACCACCCACAATAATGATAATATCTTCACGACCTAGTTTTTCAAGCTCAGCTATCAATTCAGGCACTAATGTTTTATGTCCTGCTGCTAGTGAAGACACACCAATAACATGAACATCATTTTCAACAGCCATTTGAGCAGCCTCAGCAGGCGTCATAAATAATGGAGAAATATCTACGTCAAAGCCTAAATCTGCATAACCCGTTGCGACAACCTTTGCACCACGGTCATGTCCATCTTGTCCCATTTTAGCAACTAAAATACGCGGACGACGACCTTCATTTTCAAGGAATTCTTCTGTCATTTGTTTCACTTCCGCAATTTGCTCCTCATCAGAGAAGTTTGCAGAGTAAACACCAGAGATCGAACGAATGACCGCTTTATGACGACCAGAAACTGCTTCAATTGCATCAGATATTTCACCTAAAGAAGCACGAGCGCGCGCTGCATCCACTGCTACCGCTAGCAGGTTTTCTTCTCCATCTTGAGCCGCCTTCGTTAAGCGAGCTAAATGTTTTTGAACTTCCGCTTCATCACGAGCTGCCTTCATCGCTTCTAAACGTTCAATCTGTTTTTGACGAACAATTGTATTATCGATATCTAAAATATCAATTGGTTCTTCTTTTGCTAAACGATACTTATTCACGCCAACAATCGTTTCTGTTTTAGAATCAATTTTAGCTTGACGTTTTGCTGCGGCTTCCTCAACCTTCATTTTTGGAAGTCCCGTTTCAATCGCTTTAGCCATACCACCAAGTGCTTCAATCTCTTCAATTAACGCCCAAGCAGATTTCGTAATTTCTTCTGTTAATTTCTCCACGTAGTACGAACCACCCCATGGATCAATGACTTTTGTCATCGCTGTTTCCTCTTGTAAAAATAACTGTGTATTACGCGCGATACGTGCAGAGAAATCAGTTGGAAGTGCAATTGCTTCATCCAGTGCATTCGTATGAAGAGATTGCGTATGTCCCATCGAAGAGGCATTGGCTTCGATTAATGTACGTGCAACATTGTTAAATGGATCTTGCTCAGTTAATGACCAGCCAGATGTTTGGGAATGCGTACGTAATGCTAATGTCTTCGGATTTTTCGGGTTAAACGTAGACATCATTTGTGCCCAAATACGACGTGCTGCACGCATTTTAGCAACTTCCATGTAATAGTTCATACCAATTGCCCAGAAGAACGATAGGCGAGGTGCAAATGCATCAATATCAATACCTGCTTTTAATCCTGTTCGTACATACTCCAAGCCATCTGCTAATGTATAGGCAAGCTCAATGTCATTTGTTGCGCCTGCTTCTTGAATATGGTAACCCGAAATTGAAATAGAGTTAAATTTTGGCATATACTTCGCAGTATATTCAAAAATATCTGCAATGATTTTCATTGACATAGCTGGTGGGTAAATATATGTATTACGCACCATGTATTCTTTTAAAATATCATTTTGAATAGTACCTGCTAATTGATCTGGCGTTACCCCTTGTTCTTCCGCTGCTACAATATAGAATGCAAGGACGGGTAAAACGGCACCATTCATGGTCATTGAAACAGACATTTGGTCTAACGGGATTTGATCGAAAAGGATTTTCATATCCTCAACTGAGTCAATCGCAACCCCAGCTTTTCCTACATCCCCTGTTACACGTGGATGATCAGAGTCATAGCCTCGGTGTGTTGCTAAATCAAACGCTACCGAAAGACCTTTTTGTCCCATAGCCAAATTTCGTTTGTAAAAGGCATTGGATTCTTCAGCAGTTGAGAAACCTGCGTATTGGCGAACCGTCCATGGACGTGCTACATACATAGTAGGGTATGGCCCACGTGTGTTGGGTGCAATTCCTGCCACATCATTTAGATGTTTAGCCTCTTTAATATCTTCTTTTGTGTAAATATCTTTAATTTCAATTCCCTCATTTGTCATGAACTTATCTGCAGACGCTTGAGGTGCTTCAGCTGTTAAAACCTTTTCTATTTCTACTGCATTAAAATTTGGCTTGCTCATCGTTGGACCTCCTTCATGCTCGCAAACACGGACTGTAATTTTTCAATGATGTTTTGTCCTGCGAAAATAAAGCCGTTTAAGCCATTTGCTAACCATGCTTCTTCTTCGTCTTTAAATTTGCCCGCTACATCTACAAGCATATTCGCTGGTTTCTCAGCTAAAATAGCCGATACAAATGCTTTTGTATCATCATCATTGCCTGCAATCACTACATACTTAGCCTCTGTTGCCTTCAGCCAAGCTACTGCCTCTTCTACAGTTGTCACTGGCTCACTTTTTTCTGGTACAAGACCCACTGTGTTTAAGAAGCCCGCTACAAAATCTGCGCGTGGTTTAGAGTTTTTTAATGATCCTAATGCTAATATACCTGTTTTCACATTTGCTGCTGTCATGTCTGCACGTAAATCTTCAAATGGAGCAGCAATTCGCTTAATATCAGCAAATAATGGATTTGTTTCCTGTTCAAGGATATCAGCTGGATTAGCATAAATATTCGTTCCAATTAATGATTGCTTACGTGTTTGCGCAGCTTTGATGCGCTTTTGATAGGATGCTTCCACTTCTTCTGCAAGCTTGCCAGAGGCTGTATAGTTATCGATACCGCCAGCTGCCTGAATATCTAAAAATAATGCCCATGCTTCTTTCACAAAATCTGCTGTTAACGACTCGATAAAGTAAGAGCCCCCTGCTGGATCTTTTACTTTTAAGACATTTGTTTCTTCTCTTAAAATTAATGACACATTACGAGCGATACGAATGGATTGATCCGTAGGCTTCGTTAACACGTCATGTGGATGAACAGTAAAGAGATCAGCACCACCGATTAAACCAGAAAGCGCTTCATTTGAAGAGCGTAATAAATTTACATACACATCTAATTTAGAAAAGCTTCTTAATGATGTTTCAGCAACAGTAGGGATTTTCACATGATCTGTTACGCCATAAGCCGATGAGAACGCTTTCCAAAGTACTTTAAAAGCACGTAGCTTTGCAATCTCCGTAAAGAATTGTGTATCAATGGCAAAAGATACAAAAAACTTCTTCGAGAATGCTTCAAAGCTTTCTTCTTGTTCTGCAAATTTGGCTGCTAATGCAAGTGCAAAGGCTAATTCTTGTACAGCGTTAGCACCTTCATTATGATAAACCGTTGTGTCTGCACTGACTGAGCGCACGTTCGGAAATGCAGTCAAAGTGATAGGGTTTTTTGAAATAATGTAACCTTTAATGGACTCTTGTTGATCTACTGGAATGTTGTCGAATACTGCTAATAACGGGTCTTTTGAATTTTCAATAGTAATTTTAAACGAATATTCTGAGAAATATGATGCTAATTTGACCAATACTTCTTCTGTCCAAGCAAAGCTCACTCGGCTATCAATCGTAATAACTTCATTGCCTCGAGCTAGGCTATCATCAAGCTGTGCAAAAAAAGCTTCGCTTGAATCAGCGTGAATTTGTTGTGCCACCTGAAATACTTGATCATTTTGTAGGGAACGGATTGTGGCAACTTGTAAATCAAGCTCTTCTCCAAGCTTAGCTACTAAACTTTCTTGCGTGTAAAGCGGCTGTAGTGTAACACCTTCATTTGTTTTTGTGAATAGTGACTCAAATGGTTTCCCTTTTAAAGCTTTGATTGCTGCATCTTGCCAGTCTGAATAGGCTGGTATTTCAAATTCAATATTTTTCATGTTGTTTGACATGCGGACGCTTAATCAGCTTCCCCCCTTAGTAGTTTCTATTTGTTATTCTACATGACAAATTGCGACTCGAAAAGCATAAAAAAAATCGGAAACCCTTATACAGCAGGTTTCCGACGAGTCATCAGTAGACTGACGTTGAAGATTTATTTGTATTTTCGAGTATTTCTTTCACTCTATTTAGGAATTTACCACAGACAAGTCCATCAAGTACACGATGGTCTAATGATAAACATAAATTCACAATATCACGTGCAGCAAACATTCCACCTGGTAAAACAACAGGTTTTTTTACAATACTTTCCACCTGTAAAATCGCTGCTTGTGGGTAATTGATGATGCCCATTGATTGAACAGAGCCAAAAGCACCAGTATTATTCACTGTAAATGTACCACCAGTAATGTCATCCATTGCTAATTTCCCAGCACGAACTTTGATAGCCAGTTCATGGATTTCTTTTGCAATTCCTTTAATGGATTTTTCATCTGCGTGTTTTATAACAGGTACAAATAAGGCATCATCCGTTGCTACTGCAATTGAAATATTAATGTCATGTTTTTGAATGATTTTATCTTCCGCCCACATCGAATTCAGCATTGGGAATTCTTTTAAAGCTTGAGCAACCGCTTTTACAAAGAAGGCGAAATATGTAAGATTAAAGCCTTCTTTTTGCTTAAATTCATTCTTTAAGCTATCGCGATAAGTCACTAAATCTGTTACATCCACTTCCATCATCATCCAAGCATGAGGCGCTTCATGTACACTTTTCACCATATTATTCGCAATGGCACGACGGATCTTCGTCACTGGAATTTCGATATCTCCTGGATGAATAGGTTGTACAGGAGCAGCTGCTTTTTCCACTTGTTGCTGAGGTGCTGGAGCTGCTGCAGGTGCTGATGTCGTTTGAACGGTTGGAGCTGCTTGTGCTACATCATTTGCCGTTGGGATATTACCCGTTTCAATTAGCTTTAACAGGTCTTTTCGTGTAATACGACCACCCTCGCCAGTACCTGTTACAAGGTCTAAAGCTATATCATGCTCCTGCGCAAGTCGAAGAACAGCTGGTGAATAACGTACTTTACCCGTTCGTGCCTCTTTTGGTGCAGATACTGGAGCGGCTACCTGCTGTGGCGCCTCCTGTTTCTTTTGAACACCTGCATTTAAAATAGCCGTACTTACCGCTGATTTTTTTTCAGGTGGCGGAGCTGGTAATTCACCTTCTCCTGCTATTTCAATCGAGCAAACGACTGCTCCAACTGGTAATGTCTGACCTTCTTGCGCAAGAAGCTCCGTGATAACCCCTTCAAATGATGACGGGATTTCAGCATTTACTTTATCTGTAACAACCTCTGCTAATGGATCATACTTTTTAACTGTATCTCCAGGCTTTACAAGCCATTTTTCAATTGTACCTTCTGTTACACTTTCGCCGAGCTGTGGCATTGTAATATTTTGAACCGACATCCTTTATTCCTCCCATCAATTAAGCCTAGGCGTCATTGTACCTGATGCAGCGCTAAAAAACATTAAACGTAGATAGGCATTTAGGCAGATTTTGACTTTGCACATATGAAAGTCAAAATCTGTTGTTCCGTCTGAGGCTTTTATTTTTTCATTCAGCCTTGTTGTGATCTATTAGAACGCAGCAAGTTCTCGCATAGCACGTTCCACTTTATCAGGATTAATCATAAAATATTTCTCCATCGTTGGTGCATATGGCATGGCTGGCACATCAGGTCCCGCTAGACGTTGAATTGGTGCATCAAGTTCAAATAAACAATGTTCTGCAATAATTGCAGCAACCTCACTCATGATACTACCTTCTTTATTATCCTCTGTGACAAGCAATACTTTACCTGTTTTACTTGCAGCCTCAATAATCGCTTCTTTATCCAGAGGGTAAACTGTACGCAAGTCAAGGATATGAGCGGAAATACCGTCCGCTGCTAGGCGTTCTGCCGCTTGTAAAGCAAAGTGGACTGCTAAACCATAGGTAATGACTGTCACGTCATCCCCTTCACGTTTTACATCTGCTTTACCAATTGGCAATGTGTAATCATCTAGTGGTACTTCCCCTTTAATTAAACGATAGGCACGTTTATGTTCGAAAAATAATACCGGATCTTCATCACGAATAGCAGCTTTCAGTAAACCTTTTGCATCATACGGTGTTGATGGAATGACAATTTTCAAACCAGGTGTACCAGCAAAAAGTGCTTCAACGGATTGTGAATGATAAAGTGCCCCATGAATACCTCCGCCAAAAGGTGCGCGGATGACCATTGGACAAGTCCAGTCATTATTAGAACGGTAACGAATTTTGGCTGCTTCAGAGACGATTTGATTGACAGCTGGCATAATAAAATCAGCAAACTGCATTTCAGCAATCGGACGCATACCGTACATCGCAGCACCGATACCTACACCAGCTATTGCACTTTCTGCAAGAGGTGTATCAAGCACGCGGTATTCACCAAATTGATCGTATAGTCCAGTAGTGGCTTTGAATACACCGCCTTTACGACCAACGTCCTCTCCTAAAATGAAAACTCGTTCGTCACGTTCCATCTCTTCTTTCATTGCTAATGTAATCGCATCAATATAAGACATTACTGCCATTACATGTCACCTCCGTCCACTGGTGCATAAACATATTTAAGTGCATGCTCTGGTTGTGCATATGGAGCCGCTTCAGCATAATCAGTTGCTTCATTTACTTCTGCCATAACACGCTCTTCAATTTCAGTACGTATCGCGTCAGTCATCACGCCAGTATCCATTAAATACTTTTCAAATAATACAATTGGATCCTTTGCTTTGCCTTCTGCAATATCTTCAGCCGTACGGTATTGACGGTCATCATCATCTGAAGAATGGGCTGTTAAACGATATGTTACTGTTTCGATTAAGCTTGGACCTTCCCCATTACGTGCACGATCTGCAGCCTCTTTTACCACTTTATACACTTGTAACGGATTTTTCCCATCCACTGTCACTCCTGGCATTCCGTAGCCAATCCCACGATCAGATACTTTTGCACAGCCTAGTTGACGTTCTACTGGCACCGAAATCGCATATTGATTGTTTTCTACCATAATAATGACTGGTAGCTTATGCACACCTGCAAAGTTCGCTCCTTCATGGAAGTCTCCTTGGTTGGATGAACCTTCACCAAGCGTAACGAAAGAAACAAAATCTTCTTTTTGTAGACGTCCTGCAAGTGCAACACCCACTGCGTGTGGAACTTGAGTCGTAACAGGAGAAGAACCTGTTAAAATACGATTTTTCTTTTGACCAAAGTGGCCTGGCATTTGACGACCCCCAGAGTTTGGATCTTCTGCTTTAGCAAACGCAGATAGCATCAGTTCTTTTGGTGTCATACCAAAATGTAAAACAACACCCATATCACGATAATAAGGTGCAATATAATCCTTACTTTTATCCAGTGCAAAGGCTGCTCCAACCTGTGCCGCCTCTTGACCTTGACAGGAAATTACAAACGGAATTTTACCAGAACGGTTTAACAACCACATACGCTCATCTAGTCTTCTGGCCATTAACATTGTTTCGAACATAGCAAGTACATCTTCATTTGACAAACCTAAATCTTCATGTTTGATTTGAACATCTTGCATACGAACACCCCTTTCGTATTATAGAGAAATAACTATCTTATCCTATATCCCCACATTTGGATATGTTAGTTATGAAATTCAGAAAATTAAAAATGGATAGCGCGATCATCCACTGCTAGAGCAGATTCCACTAACACCTCATTTAAGGATGGATGTGGATGAATTGCCTGACTAATTTCCCATGGTGTTGCATCTAACACTTTTGCTAACGATGCTTCACCAATTAAATCTGTTACATGAGGCCCTACCATATGAATACCCAAAATATCATCTGTTTCTTCATCAGCAATAATTTTGACAAAGCCTTCTGTCTCTCCATTTACTAATGCTTTACCAATAGCCTTAAACGGGAATTTACCAATTTTTAATGAAAATCCTTGTTCTTTAGCAGCACTTTCTGTTAATCCTATGCTAGCAACCTCTGGATAGGAATAAACACATTTTGGTACTTTTAGTGCATCCAATGTCTCTGTTTTCCCTGTTGCTATATGCTCAATAGCCGAAAGCCCTTCATGAGAAGCAACATGCGCTAATTGTAAGCCACCAATCACATCTCCTATGGCATACATATGAGACTCTTTCGTTTGATAGGAATCATTCACTTTAATAAAGCCATTCTCCACTTCAATCTCTGTATTTTCTAGACCAATACCTTGCGTATTCGCCTCACGTCCTACACAAAGTAATAGTTTATCAGCCTCAAAAACTTCTTCTTTTTCATTCACTTGCGCAGAAATGAAAACGTTATCATTTTCAATTTTGAATGTATTTGTATCTAAGCGAGCATTCGTAACAATACGAACGCCTCGTTTCTCAAGTTGTTTCGTCACTTCTTTAACGATGTCCGCATCTTCTGCTGGTAAAATGGATGGACCATATTCTACCACTGTTACATATACACCAAAATCGCATAGCATAGATGCCCACTCAATTCCAATGACACCACCACCAACGATCAGCAAGGACTTTGGTAAACTTTCTAACTGTAATGCGTGGTCTGAATTCAGCACATATTGCCCATCTATCGTTAACCCTGCCATACCACGAGGCTTTGAGCCCGTTGCAATGACAACATTCGTAGGCACAAGCATTTCATTTTCATCGCCATTGGACATTTCTACAGATATTGTACCAGGCATAGGTGAGAAAATAGATGGACCCAAAATTCGCCCTGTACCATGATAAACATCTATTTTGCCTTTTTTCATCAGTGTATTCACACCCTGACTTAATTGCTCAACGATTGCTTGTTTCCTAGCTTGAACTTTGTCAAATTGTAATGTCACACCTTCAATATCGACGCCATATTCGCTAGCTGTTTTATTAGCCATACGATATACTTCTGCACTTCGGAGTAAGGCTTTACTTGGAATACAGCCTTTATGCAAGCATGTACCTCCTAAACGCTCACGCTCTACAATGGCTGTTTTTAAGCCTAGCTGAGCAGCTCGGATGGCTGCAACATATCCACCTGTACCTCCACCTAAAATGACAACATCATAATTTTGAGCCATGTTTATTCCCCCTATTGAGAAAAGTTCTAAAGGATTCTATTAAACAATAACCAAGTGATATTTTTAACAGTCAGTCTTTAGAAAAACTTTAGCATTATTTCATTTAAGACCTAATTTCTTCTTGAAAATAGAAGAAGTCGACAATGCGACTTCTCTTCATGTATCAACCGTGTAAATTAGCGACCGTGTAAAATATTTTTTTCATTTTTTAAAAATTGGCTGCGAGATTTTGCTACGCGAGCGATACGTTCCTCAGCTAAGCGGTTCGCTGCCACATATGTTGGAATGCCATCTCGTTTTGAAATAGCAAAGATTTTTTCAATACTATCATAAATGCCATCAACACGTTTCATTGCACGTTCACGATTATAGCCATATAATTCATCTGCAACGTTAATTACGCCACCAGCAT
Source organism: Lysinibacillus sp. OL1 (assembly GCF_004332175.1). Lineage (NCBI taxonomy): Bacteria > Bacillati > Bacillota > Bacilli > Caryophanales > Bacillaceae > Lysinibacillus > Lysinibacillus sp. OL1. The sequence goes on from NZ_SJDS01000008.1 coordinate 236,207, forward strand.
TGATTACATAATCTGGCGCATAGACGATACCTAATTCATGTAGGTAGTCACCATGACGTGAATCTTTTAATTGGTTATTGGCAGATCCAGCAATCACTTTCGCTTTTAATTGCGGAATTGTTTCATCATTTAAAATTGCCCCTAATGCACAAGGTGAGAAGATATCAACTTCTTGTGCATAGATTTCATCTGGTGCCACTGCAATCGCGTCGAAGTCATTAACAACTCGATCAATAGCTGCCTGATTGATATCTGTTACAACAAGTTTTGCTCCTTCATTATGTAAATACTCGCAAAGCTTGTAGGCTACATTTCCTAGACCCTGTACAGAAATTTTTAAACCTTCTAGTGAGTCTGAACCGAATGCTTCTTTTGCAGCTGCCTTCATACCACGGTAGACACCATAAGCTGTTACTGGAGATGGGTTACCTGAAGAACCAAATGCAGGAGAAATTCCTGTTACATAATTTGTTTCTTCATGGATTAAATCCATATCCGATACCGTTGTACCTACATCTTCAGCTGTAATATAGCGGCCATTTAATCCTTGGATGAAACGACCTAATGCACGGAACATCTCTTCGTTTTTATCTTTAAATGGGTCACCAATAATGACCGTTTTTCCACCGCCAAGGTTTAAACCAGCTGCAGCATTTTTGTAAGTCATTCCGCGTGCTAAACGTAATGCATCTTCAATTGCATTTTCTTCCGAAGCATACGTCCACATACGTGCCCCACCTAGTGCTGGTCCAAGTGTTGTATCATGGATAGCGATAACCGCTTTTAACCCTGATGCTTCATCTTGGCAAAATACCAATTGTTCGTAATCATACTTTTCCATATACTTGAAGATTTCCATGAAACTCGCCCCTTTGCTTTGGAAAGTGCATCCCCAAATGCCCATCCAATCAAGTTTTATCTAACAATCTAATCTTTATAGCGTCCTCACTCAGCAAATTCTGAGCTCCTATTCGGTAGTAGGTGTTTAGACCCTAATACTTAAAGAAGAAATTGTTTAGTAATGGATAATATTGCTCCACTTATTTTTACAATACTGACAAATTCACAATTTCGCAACTATTATTACATATTCTTATTTAAGTAAGAATTTTCTAAACATTCAGTTACAATTGCTACTTTCTGTCCTGTCACGTTTTTAGCTAAAAATATTATATTGGTTTATTCCCTTCCTTGACATTCCCCCATCCACAGGTAAAATTAATCATAGGAATAAGGAGGGGTATACATGGCCCGTTTAGCTGCATTTATTGTAATGCTTATTCCAGGTCTTATGGCTGCAGGTGGCATTAAATTTATGCGTGATACATTATTTGGTAAGCTCATTTCACCATTCCCATTTTTATGGCTGCAATTTGTAGTTGGTGTCATTTTCTTTGTCATAGGCTTTGGGTTTTTCGCTGGATTTTTACTGCATCGTGATCGAAAAAACGGAAAAGTAGCACCACGCTTCCAAAAAAAATAAAAAAAGCTATCCAAATAAGTCATGGAAGACTTACTGGATAGCTCTTTTTATACCCGTTGCTGAGATGTGATGACTTTGTCAGGATAATCCGTAATCCAACCAATAACAGAAGGGTGCGGATTGGTTAAAAATGGTTCTGTGCCATCAATAGCATAAAAACGACATGCTTTTTCACTTGTAACGCAGGCCTCTAAGTATCTTGGTTTGTAGTACCTTTTATGCATATGCACACTATCAGCCGCTTTATAATCAGCTAGAAGATCCCATTTTATTTTTTTCGTAGCAATAAGGGCCGTTTCAAATTCAGGTCTATGCTTTTTTACGATCTCTAAAAGCTCATAGTGAAAGGATGAAAAATGACTACCCTTTGGCAGAGCCAACCCTCCAAGAAAATGAATTAGCCCACTCTTATTGTCCAAGATCGTTGATTTTAATTCAATATTCAACGGCATCTGCTGTATATTTGCCCATGCTAAAACTGCCTCAAACGCTGGCATTTTATAGGACGAAAATAGACGTCTCCAAGGCTTGCCAAGTTTAAAGCGCAGAAGCTCCTCCATCGTACAATCACTCACCAATTTATTGGTGCCTACTAACCTCGTTAATTGTGGGTCATGATACACTACAGGTAATCCATCTTTTGAGAATTGAATATCTAATTCAATCCCATCAGCACCTAGTTCTAATGCCCTTTCAAAAGCTTGAAAGGTATTCTCTAATGCATAAGCAGAAGCACCTCGATGTGCAAAAACAGGGATAAAAGCTGCCTTAGACATTTAACTCACCAAATTCTAGCAGGAATTTACCATTCGTCATTTTGCTTAATAAAGATGATTTTCTGCCAATTTGAATATAAGTTCCAGGGTGGGCCTCTTTTGTCACAATAATCTCTTCTTTCCCTACATAACGCATTTCATCCATCAATAATTTTATTTCACGATCTAACGTAACCGCTTCTGCCTTTAATTTAGTTAAGGCTTGCTTTGTTACTTCAAATGATGCTGATTGTTCTTTGGACATTTGATTGAGAAAAGGCAATAAATTTTTCATGCTATTCTCGTGTGTTGAAATCTCTGTTTGCAATTGTTTTAGCTGCGCTGCCTTTTCCTGCATCACGGTGCTATTTTCCTGCTTATTAATACTTTCTATTATTAAATCAGTTCGACGCTCTAATCGGTTTCCTGAAATGGCCGTAACAATCGTATTTTTGGCTACTGCACGTCCCCCAATAATTTTACCTTTTCGTTCATCCACATAAATCGAATGAGCAGAAAGCTGTGATCCTAGTGCGTAAAAACCAATATGAATACTATTAGCTGCAAATAAATTTGCTTCATTCACATGTTTAACAAATATATTGCCACCTGCTTCTACCACTGTTGAACCAAGCCCAAAGATCCCCCCACGGATATATACATCACCCTCAATGGATTTAATAAGCTTGGCACCGCTTACACCCTCAGCCCCTTCAATGGAAATATCGCCAGTCGCAATAACTGTATAGCCATTTGTTACTGTACCTTTAATACTAAGTGACCCATTAAATTCAAGGTTCCCTGTTTCTACCCCAACATCACCATTTATAGGAAGGTGCCTGTTTACACCAATCATGCCTTTGACATCATCTAAAACGCCAGCAATCTTCGAGCGAATGACGATTTTTCCGTCTTCTTCTACTTCATAAGCAGATTTTGTATCATATTTGATAGGATAATCTCGTCCAGGTACAGCAGCAACTTCTTGACCTAGCACATTTTTCCCTGGTTTACCTAATGTAGCAGGAATCTTTTCACCTAACCAAGAGCCTTCTGAAATTTCTGAAATAAAATTCATATCATAGTAATCCGCTTTACCATCTTCACGAATGACTGGCTTTCTCTCGGGTTTAGGTAAGTATGTAATTTGTGCATCTATTCCTGCAATTGGTTGCTCGCCTTGAGCAATTAAGAATGCCTTTCCTGGTTCAGCCTTCAATATATCAAAATCTAATATGCCGTGTATAATTCCATTTTCATTGAGTGTTTCGCGGATTTGTTCTGTTAATTTTTCTTTATTATTTTGAATATAATCAATCGTTTCATATATAAAAACAGAGGCTGACATCTTATCACGTGCCACTTCTGCTTCAATGTTCGGAAGCCAACGTCCAATTTCAACAGGTTTGGTATTTTGGGTTGATAACACATTTTTTAAAATTGAAAAATTAGATAATTTCAGTCGTGGATGACTACGTAGGATGCTATCAAATTCTTTTAGTGGGAAACCTGCGCTAAAAGTAAGCATAAATACCTTGCCATTTTCCTCAGAAATTTCGAAGTTTTCATTTCGAACTAGAATCAAGCTACCTCCTCCTTCCCTCTACATGTAAGTATATACAATCCACATACATTTGTTTAGAGACCATTGTCACTACCGAGAAAGAAAATAGTACCACTTAATCATTAAAATATAAGACAATATTTTATTTTCTCTAAACAAATATAGATATTTCATACTAATAAATTGTTTGTTTTTGAGTTTTTTATTAAAATTACCGATAAATTCAAAGTAATTCCATCAGACTATTTTGAATAAATCACCTTCCAAGTACAGGTATCAAGAGGTGCTTCCCACTAAACTATAGGTCAATATAGGTCTTTTTATCTAGTAACGTATGGATATTCCTTTCAATTTGAAAAGTAGAACCTAGTTGTATCAGTTGCTGTCGATTCATATATTGCATACTTATTTTACCACCGAATGCTAAACGCACCTCAAATAGCTCTTCTGTTATCTGTGTAATTTCGAGTGAATTCATTCCATCTAATTGAAAATTTATACTTTTTATTGTGATCACCTACTTTAAGTTTTGTGAAAAGGTCTCAAATGATTTTTCTATTCAACTTAGAATATGTCTTTAAATCCACTATTCATGTATATATCGCGTATTTTTAGCTGATTTAGACGTTCTTTTAACGGTATCAATGTTAAAGGTCAACCACAATAATTTCCACAGTATTTGTTAAAGTAACAAAAAAAGCGCCCCTTTAAACAATAAGATTTAAAAAGGCGCTATACTATGCGAAGTATAATTGCTGTATATGTTAATGATCTGTATCGATACTAGCTAGCCATCATGTCAATACGAATTTTGTCTGCGATCATGGCGATGAATTCGCTATTTGTTGAGAGTAAAAACGGTAATTTAATGTCTAAAACAGTTATACCACGTAAGTTTACCGTATATTCTATCGGTAGCCTTCGCAGTTTTTCTCGACTTGTATTTACCGATAATATTACAGTCAATTAAACGGAATATCAAGCAAAAATATTGCTTTATTTAGAAATCTACTAGGAACTCAGCCATTCGATGGCGCTCTAAAAACTCAATTAAATCCGTTATTGCAAAACGATGATCTCTCGTTGTCTCATAAGTGTTTCGGTATATTCGATACGCCTCTACTTCTACATCTGAAAATTTCAACCTACCACGTTCGAAAGCGAACCATGGTTTATACATTCTAATCGTGTCCACATCCATGCTGACTTTCATAGGTAATATTCCAAATTTTTTTGCCACTTGTTTTTCATTCATTAACACTTTCTCCATTTTCAAAACCGCTAGCGAGTTATATTTGACGTCGAATCAAACTATACAACTTACGATTATAAAACGCAAGAACAAAAACACCTTGAAACCGCGTCACTACTGCGTTAATTACGTTTTCAGTAATTAATAACGTTTAGAGTTATTTCCTATTATATATTGCGTCAATTCTACGTAAAAACACCATTGAGACGATTCGAGACAATCAACTATCCGATTCAACGATTCTCGATGCGTCTGACAGCGCTGAATACCGGTGGTTTGCGATTGACCGCCCGAGTTTAAAAAATAACTCGAATATTAAACTAAAGCACCCGATAGTTTAATAACTTTTTTTCTTCCCTAAACTCTTTAATATTGTTCCAGTTAACATAAATAAAAGCCCTATTAACGTACCATAATAAAAGTTAGGATTAATTCCCAGAGGTGCAAATATCCCTAACATAATCAATACTAATCCAAAACTTGAAGTTATCTCTCCGATTACGTCTTTACTAAACTTCTCTATACCAATGAATTTACTGATAAAGATTAAAAATACTCCTAGCAAATAACATATCGAGAAAAATATAAACGAAAAATCCACAATAAGTATACTCAAAAAAATTATGATTACGCCTAAAGAAACAAATTTAGTCCTTTTAGATAAATTATTAATGAAGTTTCTTATTTCTTTGAACAAATCCCTCACCCCGCTAAAATTTTACCATAAAAATCCAGGTAAATTAATAAACTTTTCTGCACCGTTAGTTGAATAGTAACAATCTTCTAGGGAATTATCCATTATTTTTCCAAAACAAAAAAAGTTGTATGTAAGGTCTGTGCAGCAGAAAACGCCCGTCTGAATCGGTGGCCTTGGGGTCACGCACTTTCGACGCAAAAAAAAGAACGACCAAGCTCATTTGCTCAGTCGTTAATTA
>NZ_SJDS01000079.1:0-277 GCF_004332175.1 Lysinibacillus sp. OL1
GGCCGGCCGCACGCATTAAAAGTTTCTGACGTGGTGATTTGTTGAAGTTTGGGTCGAAGTTCGTGCCGGACACCGCGCTTGTCGGACGACACGAGGACAGGGGACCGGTCTTTGCCGGAAAGGTGTTCAGCACTTACGCTGGTCATAACGAGCGGGGTCCTAGTCAAGTAGGAGCCTCGAAGGCGGCGGCAGGGTGGTCCAACACCCTTCGTCGCCGCTCGTATTTTCGGAGTAAATCCAGCTAGTTCAGCTCGGATACTCCACTTCGAGGTTCATC
>NZ_SJDS01000080.1:0-276 GCF_004332175.1 Lysinibacillus sp. OL1
GACCTTCGCACCGCCGAGCGAGTACTCGACGCGAACACCGACCTCGAGCGGGCCGCCTCCGACTGGGAACACAAGTCATTCTCACTTCTCGCCTTACAAGCCCCTGTGGCACATGACCTCCGATTTACCGTTGGCGGTTTGCACATCGCCGCAAGTCTGCAACGTATGGGCGCACTGGCCGTCCACATCGCCAAGATCGCGCGCCTGCGCCACCCGACGTCGGCCGTACCGCCCGAAGCGCGGGCAGTCGTAGCGGACATGGGAAGGACAGCAGTG
>NZ_SJDS01000081.1:0-275 GCF_004332175.1 Lysinibacillus sp. OL1
GGTACTGGTGGTGGCCGGTGAGACCGCTGCCGTTGCGGGATCGATCGTGATGAGGTCGTCTCCGCCATCTCCGGAAGAACATCCTGTGACCAGAAGAACCGCCGCCCCCATTGCTGCTGCAGTGGTGCGGATCCCTAGGCGAGCCATGTGTAGTTCCTCTTTTTCTTGTCATCTGTTCTTCACGCAGTGCGACTGTCATCGATCATCCCTGATCGCAGTCGGGCGCCGTTCATCGCGTCGAGGAACTACCGACCATTCCGCTCACACCCCTGACG
>NZ_SJDS01000082.1:0-274 GCF_004332175.1 Lysinibacillus sp. OL1
TTGTCGGTGACGATCACCCGCGGCACATACTCCAGACTTTTGAGCAGCTTGCGGAAGAACCGTTTGGCCGCCAACGCGTTTCGGCGGGACTGGACCAGCACGTCGAGCACGTTTCCATCCTGGTCGACCGCCCGCCATAAGTAATGCAGTGTGCCGTTGATTTTAATGAAGACCTCGTCGAGGTACCACTAGTCACCGGGCCGGGCCCGCCGTCGGCGCAGCGCGTTGGCGTAGGACTGCCCGAACTTGGCGCACCACCGGCGGATCGTCTCGT
>NZ_SJDS01000083.1:0-274 GCF_004332175.1 Lysinibacillus sp. OL1
GTTGTGGTGCTCGGCATACCAGATTCGCTTGTAACCCCACTCCTCGGCACGCTGCGCCAAGGTCACGCTGGCGGCGAAGCTGTCTTTGGCGGTTTCGTTGTCGCCGATGTGGGCGAGATCGAGGATGGAAAGTGGGACGGCCATGAATGTGGTGCCTTTCTCAGCGAATAGAACGCAAACGTCGTTGGAAGGTGCAACCATCTGGCCGGCTTTCCTATTTCCGCCTGGTCAGCGCCCACGGATGGTGGCGAGGCGGACAAGGCGTGAAGTTCTT
>NZ_SJDS01000084.1:0-274 GCF_004332175.1 Lysinibacillus sp. OL1
GGAGCCGGAGCAGGACCTTCGAGAACTGATCGGCCAGCTGATGGGCGCGGCCGGTCAAGTGGCTGCTGTAGGCACACCAGCGCAGGTCAAGGCCGCAGCCGACGTGCTTGTCGAGGCGCGCAAATCGCTCTACCGAGTGCTTGCCGGTGATGACGCCGATGAAGGCGGCAATTGAGACGTCGGATACCTACTGTTCGGTAGGGTATGCGCCTCGAAGTTTCTGGTGTTACGGTCAGCTCCCTCGTAGGATCAGAGCAGGAGCAGGAACAATGTC
>NZ_SJDS01000085.1:0-274 GCF_004332175.1 Lysinibacillus sp. OL1
TTTGTCCCGCGACATGAGGTCGCCCACCACGTAGACGTTCGGGTGGCCGGGAACGGTCAGATCGGCTTCCACCTCGATGCGGCCACCGCCGACCTGCTTCACACCCAGCGCCGTGGCCAGTGCCTCGGCGAACGGCACTGCTTCGACGCCCGCGGTCCACAGAATCGTGCGGGTCTCGTACTGCCGCTTCTCTTTTGTCTTCTTGTCCGTCGTCTCGATGCTGGTCTCGCACACGTCGGTGACGTGCACGCCGAGGTGAGTCTCGACGCCGATC
>NZ_SJDS01000086.1:0-274 GCF_004332175.1 Lysinibacillus sp. OL1
TCGATGTCGACGTGGAGGCCACTCACAACGAACCCGCCGATCCGCGTCCACGCACCGCAACCACGATGACCACCGCGACTACGACCAACACCAGCGAAAGCGCTACCGCTGCATCCGGATCGGTCTCACGCTGGAGATAGATTTCCAACGGCAGGGTACGCGTGACCCCTTGCAGACTTCCCGCGAACGTCAGCGTTGCACCGAACTCCCCCAGTGCGCGAGCGAAAGCCAGCACTGCCCCTGACACCAGACCGGGAAGCACCAGCGGCAAAGT
>NZ_SJDS01000087.1:0-273 GCF_004332175.1 Lysinibacillus sp. OL1
TGGCGGTCCCGACCGGGATCGAACCGGCGATCTCCTGCGTGACAGGCAGGCATGTTAACCGCTACACCACGGGACCTTTTGGTTGCGGGGGCCGGATTTGAACCAACGACCTTCGGGTTATGAGCCCGACGAGCTACCACTGCTCCACCCCGCGATAATTTTATGTTGTTTCGAGTTTTTAAAGCACCATTTATAAAAATTTAAAACTGGAGGAGGTAGAGGGATTCGAACCCCCGCGCGGTGTTACCCGCCTGTCGGTTTTCAAGACCGATC
>NZ_SJDS01000088.1:0-273 GCF_004332175.1 Lysinibacillus sp. OL1
CGTCCACGAGCTGGACGTGGATGTGGCGCGAGGACCGGTTGACGACCAAGCGGGGACGCTCGGGCGTGCCGGAGACCTTCTTGCGGAGACGGAAGTGACGACGCGTCTTCGAGAGACGACGCTTGGTGGACGCATCCTTGCCCAGCGGAATCCGCTTGGCTTTCTGGTTTGCAGTCTGGCTCATATCACTTACCCGTCTTTCCGACCTTGCGGCGGATCTGCTCACCCTCGTAACGCACGCCCTTACCCTTGTACGGGTCCGGACGACGGAGA
>NZ_SJDS01000009.1:0-210960 GCF_004332175.1 Lysinibacillus sp. OL1
GCAAATTTATTTTCGCCCTCCGTTAATGTTCGGCTTTCCCAGCTCACAAGCTCACATAATAGGGCACGTAGTTTTTCTGGTGTATCCCACATAAAAGTATTCATAAAATTCTCCTTTAACTCCCCTTCGTTAGAGGTACGATTAACGAACTTCTAGTGTTTCTTCATTTTTGCTATCTGTAGCAGCAGTCGCCGCTTTTTTTAATTTCAATTGATAAAAGATCATACAGGCAATAAAGAAGCCAATCCCGTATAGTAAACCAATCCTTTGCGTTGGATCAAACGCTAAAAATACTAAAATTAAAACACAAAAGATTATACAAAATACTGGAATCAACGGGAATAGTGGTGTTTTAAATTTTAGATCAGCCACATTTCCTCCCGACTTCACATAGCGATAACGGAACATTAACTGAGAAGCACATATCCCCATCCATGAAATTGTGACAGATATACCTGCTACCGACATTAGTAATACAAATACAGCATCCGCTTCCATAACACTAGTTAATAAAGATAAGAGTGAGAATACCATCGTAAAAATAAGCGCATTTAAAGGTACTTTATTTTTCGTTAATCGACCAAATAACTTGGGCGCCATCCCCTCTTGTGACATGGAAAATAATAAACGTGTTGATGCATATAAACATGAATTACCGACTGATAAAATAGCTGTCAAAATAACAAAGTTCATGATACCAGCGGCATATGGTACACCAGCTAAATTCATTAACGTGACAAATGGACTTTCCATCAGCCCAAGCTCTGATGCTGGGAATATTGCTGATAATACAATAATGGAAGCAATATAGAAAACGATGATTCTAAATAGAATCGTACGAATCGCTCTTGGAATATTTTTTTCAGGGTTCTCGGTCTCCCCTGCTGCAATCCCCACCAGCTCTGATCCCTGATAAGAAAAAATTACATTCATCATTGTGACAAAAATAATCGTAATACCTGCTGGGAATAAACCAGAAGGTGCTAAATTTGTGAGATGTGGGGTAGGTCGATCTGCTAATGGAATTAAACCAAAGATTGCCGCTCCACCAATAATGATAAATGCAATCACTGCAACAACTTTTATACTAGCAAACCAGAACTCTGCTTCAGCAAAGCCCTTCGTTGTTAAAGCATTTAAGACAAATAAAAGAACCATAAACACAGCACACCATATCCAAATTGGTACACTTGGAAACCAATGCTGCATTAAAATACCTGCAGCCGTAAATTCAACGCCCGCTGTGGCAGCAGACCCGACAAAATACATCCAACCTAATGAAAAACCAGCTGAAGGACTAATGAAACGTGTTGCATATGTTTGGAAAGAGCCTGTAACAGGCATGTAAACAGCCAATTCCCCAAGGCAATTCATGACCATAAACAAAATTAAGCCACCAAATAAGTAACCAATCAGTGCACCTCCGGGTCCTGCCTGGTTAATGGTATAGCCTACATTTAAAAATAAACCTGTTCCAATTACCCCCCCAAGTGAAAGCATTAACAAGTGACGACTTTTCATCGAACGTTTTAATTGATTATTGTGAAGCTGATCCCCTTTATTCAACATCCATCCCTACTTCCCATATAATGTAAAAATATTAAATATTCTGATTTTTCTAGAATGAAAGTACCCAATCAATTTTCTCTTTTAAATTGATTGGGTATTGTTAGATTTACTTAAAAACGTAATGATAAACAGCTTAAACCACCATCATGTTTTCTAAATTCAGACATATCAAGTTCAATTATTTGATAGCCAAGGTCCAGTAATTTACGATTTGTTTCTGGATAGCCAGCTGGGATAATAATATAATCATTTACTTGAATACAGTTAGCTGAATATTCATCCTCTTTAGGAATCACGATTTTTTCGTAAGATTCAAATGCAGGATGATCGACAAATTCACCAGCTAACACCATACGATTTTCCCCAACATAGGCAATTCCAGTTTTTAAGTGGAAGAATTCTTTTAATGGAATAATAGTTGCTTCATAGCCTTCTTGTTCAACAATCTCTTTAAATTGCTGAGCGCCTTCTTCATTTGTGCGATCTGAGATCCCTACGTAAAACTTTTTCTCTGCTTGTAGTACATCTCCGCCATCAAGTGTTCCTGAACCTTTAATATAGTAAATTTTTTCATAGAATTGCTTTACAGCTGGTTCGATTTCTTCAATTTCGCGGTTACGAGCTGCTGCTCCAGGATTCGATATAATAGCAAATTCAGGCGTTAATACAGCTGTATCCTCTACAAATGTTGAATCTGGAAATGCTTCATTTGCTGGTAATTGTGTAACTTCTACACCGCATTTTTTTAAAGCCTCTACATAATGTTCATGTTGTTCAAATAATTTTTCTAAAATCGGCTTTCCTAAATCACTAGTTGTTAAACCGTTTACAAAACTATTTCCTGGATTTTTAACAATAACATTTTTAAACATATTCATCTTCTCCTTTATCCTCTTACTACTGGGCAAGTTAGGCAAGTCGGCCCACCTGTTCCTTTAACAGTAATTTCATCGCCTTTATATTCGTACACAGTGGCTCCAGCATCAAGTAGCTGTTGCTTTGTTTCTTTGTTGCCTTGAGGAATCACACATACCCTCGGTGCAAGCGCTAACACATTACACCCTAACGAATCGTATTCATCTTTAGGTACTTCTACTAGCTGGATGCCCCGCTCAATTAGCAGTTGTCTGAAAAATACTGGCATTAAACGCGAATGCACAACAGCTAAATCTCGGTCTACCATACTTATGAAAGACATTAAATGTAAACATTCAGCTTCACCAAGATCATGTGGTAGTTGTACAACTATAAATTCATCTACCATATCGGCTGTCATTTCCTTTAACTGACGAATGGCTTCATCGTTTGTTCGATAACCTCTACCCACAACGAGCGTTCGATTATCTAGCCAAACAATATCTCCACCGTCTGAAACTGCCTCTCCAGTAAGTTCACCAATTATTGGTATACCTTTTTGCCGTAAAAAGTCCTTGTATACTGCTGCTTCTGGTTGTCTTAATTTTTTGCCTGATTTCAGTATAATGGCACCATTTGGTGTGAATTTAACTGGATCATGTGCATAAAGAGAATCTAATCCTACTTCATCTGCTTTAGGCAGATATTCAATAGTCTCAACATACCTTTCAAGAATCCCAATAAATTCAACGTATTCGCTTAGAGCTTCTTCATAATTAGGCTCAGATAAGTAGTTAAATGTTTTCCATTCCTTACTAAGATGTGTTTGGCTTTGGAAAGCATCTTTTGGATCTTTTACAATAACGTGTTTCAAAGGCGCATACATTGATGAACAATAATGCATTCCTTTCACCTCTTTTCCGTGTAGTGGAAAACGTTTCCGTTAAGAGGAAAGTTTATATGAAGAATATATTCGTTTTATGCTATACTGTCAATATATTTAGAAAACTTTTAATTTTTCTTTTAATCTAGCTTGCATTCACCCTTGGAAAAAGAGCCGTAAAACATTTATTAAATAAGCCTAAAAGGATTCTTTTGTCGCTTTCGTGTATTAAAATAAAGCCTTTGTTTAGACTTCTGATTTTTCTGGGAATATTGAAACTAGACGTAGATGGAGAATAAAAATAAAATAGGATGAAGGGAGGTGGGACAAATGCAATTATTAGAGCGAGCGATGACAATTGCCAAGGTTTTAGCTGCTGATGCAAATGACAGTAGCTTGTCCATTTCAGAGCTTTCTACAAAATGCGATTTACCGCTAAGTACTTTACATAGAATTTTAAAAGCCATGATTAAACAAGGGATGATTGAGCAAGATGAACAGACTAAATATTATCGGCTTGGAACCATATGGATGGAACTTGGCTTACAGGTGTATGATACGATGGATTATATTAGCAAAATCAGACCTGAGTTAGAACGATTAGCCAGAGAGGTTGAAGAAAGCGTTTATTTAAGTAAACCAGCTGGATTAGATACGATTATTATAGAACGAATAGACAGTGCAGCAAATCCGATTCGTATTTATGATCAGTTGGGTATTCGCATACCTATGCATATCGGAGCGGCCAATAAAGCCATACTTGCCTCAATGTCCGTGATTCAATCCAAAGAAATACTAGAGCAACTAGTAACTAAAGATGAAATGGCCGAATTAGAGGAACAGCTTCATCAAATTCGACAACAAGGCTATGCAATAAGTCACGGAGAACGAACTGCAGGTACTTCCTCTATTGCTGTCTCTGTTTTAGATGGTTTTGGTGAAGTGATAGGAGCAGTCAGTATTAGTTTTGTAAACTTTAATGTCTCTCAAGATCATATTAATACATTAATTGAGCGATTAGTTGATACTGGTAGACGTGTATCACTGAAACTTGGTTATCGAGGAAAAGGTTAGGAGAACTATTCCCCATTAAACTTCTCTACTTTTCATAAACGTTTTATGTCTGTAAAGGTTTTTTTCTTGAAAGGTTATGTGAAAACTGTTGCACTGAACGCCATCGTATGTTAAATTATTATGGTATGTGAAATACCGAACTGAAATAATAATCTTTCAGCATCAACAGTAAGGAGGGAATACAACATGCCAAAACAATGTGTAATCACTGGACGTAAAGCTCGTACTGGTAACAACCGTTCCCACGCTATGAACGCTAACAAACGTACTTGGGGTGCTAACCTTCAAAAAGTTCGTATCTTAGTTGACGGTAAACCAAAACGTGTATGGGTTTCTGCTCGTGCATTAAAATCAGGTAAAATCGAGCGCGTTTAATCGCTGCTTCTAAAAAATCGATTTCGCATTGAGCGCAATCGATTTTTTTCTTGATTAGTATTCTAGAAGAAAGTAAAAAAATCCGACTAGTGTTAGTCGGATTTTTTTACTTTCTTATCTTTTTTAAATAGGTTAATACACGTACGCGTGATACTACTCACGAATTTCGGCAATTGGAACGTATATACTTTCAGGACTCTCTCCCCCTTACGCTAATCTATGCTTCTTATCATTAAACATATGCCATGCGAGAAAGATATAGACCCTGAAGTTCCTATTATTTCATTACTTGTAAATCGAGATGTTCCTAAGGAAATTTCCTCATTCGTTGTTTCATATTTTACTTGTCGTAAAGTTACATCTTGAATAGGCTCCTCGTGAGCAAAAAAAGACAAGTATCGGTATCGATCATCCGCATAAATTGTATGTGTACCTGGTAGTAAAAATTGCAACATATTAGTATGATTGATTATCTTTAGCTCAATTTGAGGATGCTCTTTTTGTAACCGATAAATAGAACGAACAGCTGCCTCGTAATGATCTAAACGCCCACCCGTCACACCTGTCAGAACAATTTCTTGTGGTGCAAACGTATAGGCTTTAAGCAAAGCTAAATCCGTATCTGTTTCATTTTTCTCTTCTTGAAAACGTTGTTGATCATTGGTTTGTGCCATCACTTGTCGATATTCTTCATCCGTTAAAGAGTCAAAATCACCAACAATGGCATGAGGTGTAATTCCCTGCTCAATTAAATATAAAGCACCACGATCAGCCCCGATAAACACAACATCCTGTTGTTGCTGAAACGATGAAAATGAACATAGCTCATTTTTTGGACCACCTGCACAAACAACGACTGTCGTCATCCTTTAATCGCTGCCTCTCCAGCTAGTAAAATCTCTTGAAGAGCAGCTGTTCGATCTTCTTTACTATAGATAGCTGACCCAGCTACAAAAATTGTCGCTCCAGCCTGTGCACATGGCACAATTGTTTCAGCAGTAATACCACCATCAATTTCAATGGCAATATCTAAGCCACGCTCCTTAATCAATGTTGATAATGCTTCAATTTTAGGTATAACAGAATGGATAAATTTTTGTCCACCGAATCCAGGATTAACAGTCATTAATAATACCATATCAATATCTTCTAAAATGTGTTGAATTGAGTCTATCGGTGTATGTGGATTTAATACGACACCCGCTTTTACTCCAAAAGAACGGATTAATTGAATTGTTCGATGTAAATGACGGCATGCTTCTACATGTACCGTAATATAATCTGCTCCAGCTTTTGCGAACAGTTCAATATACTGGTCTGGATTTTCTATCATTAAATGCACGTCTAATGGTAACTTCGTTAATGGACGGATAGCATCCAATACAATGGAACCAAATGAGATATTCGGCACAAAGTGACCATCCATTACATCAATATGAATAAGTTGTGCACCTGCTTGCTCTACTTCCTTTACTTCTTCACCTAACTTTGCAAAATTTGCTGCTAAAATTGATGGTGCTATTTGTATCATCATTAATACCTCGGCTTTCGATCCATAATTTCTTGCATAAATTGTTCATAATGCTTGTAGCGGTAGTCACGAATTTCCCCTGCTTCTACTGCTGCCTTTACTGCACATTTTGGCTCTTTCAAGTGTAAGCAACCCCTAAATTTACAATCATCCGCTACTCTAGCCATTTCAGGAAAACATACACCTAATTCTTCTTTCTCAATTTCGTCAAAATCAAAGGAACTAAATCCAGGAGTATCTGCCAATAAACCATCACAGACTTCTATCAGTTCAACATGACGAGTAGTATGTTTACCCCGTCCTAAGCTTTGGGAGATAATACCCGTTTTTAAGTTCAACTCTGGAATGAGCGTATTAAGCAAAGTTGATTTGCCAACGCCCGATTGGCCCGCTAAAACGGTGGTTTTTCCCTTTAAAATAGGACGTAATCGTTTTACTAATTCTTCTTCATCTTTATATGTTTGCAAAACTGTATAGCCCATGCCTTCATAATCTGCTATATAATTTTGTAATTCATCACGTTCATCATTTTCTAGCAAATCCATTTTTGTTAAACAAATAATAGGATGTACATGGAAGGATTCTAACACAACTAAAAAACGATCCAGTAAAATGGTATTGAAATTCGGTTCCTTTACGGAAAACACCAAAATACCTTGATCAATATTCGCAATTGGCGGACGTACTAATTCATTTTGACGCTCAAAAATCTTTTGTATTGTCCCATCAGAGCCTTCAGTTTCCATTGTATACTCTACAATATCGCCTACGAGTGGGGATTCGCCACGATTACGAAATACCCCACGTCCTCGACATTGAATCAGTTGATGTCCATCAAATACATAATAATAACCACTTAATGCTTTTCTTATTTGGCCTTGCGCCATCCAATTCCTCCTTAATCGACATCATTATAATGAACTTTGCCTTCTAAAATTATTTCTGAGTCCCGAATTATTCTATAACTCGCATCTTTGCCATCTTCAATTGTAAGCTGAATGTTGTATGGCGTATCACCTAAAATTTCAAATACTTCAACAGGTTCAGACAATGTATGATTTTTATCTTGAATTTCAATTCGAATATTTTGAGCTATTCCCTCTTCTGTAGGTTTATACTCAATGACTACAGGTATTAGACGTAGTTTATCAGGCTGTTTCGCTGGCCCTTTACTTATTACAACCGATATCATAGAACCTTCCTCTACCATAGTACCCGCTTTTGTCAATTGCGAAATTACACTCCCAGCTGGGATGGTTTCATGATGTTCTTCACGAGATATACGCCAATTGAGGCCTACTCTTTTCACATAGTCATCCATATCCGCTTTCGTATAATTTACAACGTTTTCAACCCTTACCATTCTAACTCCTTGGCTAACTTTAAACGTGATTGTTTCTTCTTTCGCTACTACCTCAGAATTTGGAGGGATGCTTTGCTCAATGATACTTCCTTCTGGCTCATTAGAAGGGACATCCTCTTTTACCACGTCTTTATACTTTCCTTTTATTAAAGCTTCAACTTGACTATAATTTTGTCCTACATAATTATCTACAGTCGTCATCTCTACACCTAAACTAACGATTAAATCTACCTCTGAGCCTTTTTCACGTAATGAATTTTTTGATGGGTCCGTTTCAATAACCTTCCCCTTTTCAATTTCCTCATGATTTCGCTCCTGATGCTCTTCACCAACAACAAATCCATCTGCTTCTAATTTTTTTGTCGCTTCCTCTATTGTTAAATTTGCTACATCTGGTATAGCCACTTTTTTCGGGCTAAATAAATCTTTTGCAAAAATAAAGAATAAGAAAATGACAATCATAGCAATGAATAGTCCAGCAACATATTTGGGCCAATTTTTCTTCTTTGCCTTAACAGGAACTGGCTTTTCTACAGGCTTTTTAGGTTGTGGTTGAGAAGGAGCTTTAGCTTCCATAATTGGTTCAATAACTCTTGTTTTAGTTAAATCTTCGTCTTTTTTATGCATCTGCTCTTTAATGATGGGAATAGCCTTCGTTACATCATTATCTACAGGTATGACAAATTTGGGATCGTTGATTCTAGATGGTGATAGTACAGTTTCCAAATCTTCATACATTTCTTCCACTGTCGTATAACGATGGGATGAATCTTTGGCAGTAGCCTTTAATACTACATTCTCCAAGCTTTGGGGAATCGTTGCATCAAAAGCACGGACAGAAGGCGTTTCGGCTTGTAAATGCTTAAGTGCTATTGAAACAGCTGATTCACCAGAAAATGGAAGTTCACCTGTTAATAATTCATATAATACAATACCGAGTGCGTAAATATCTGATTTGTTTGTAGCTGTACCGCCGCGAGCTTGCTCCGGTGATAAATAATGCACTGTGCCAAGCACAGAATTTGTTTGAGTAAATGATGTAGCACTTAACGTCATGGCAATACCAAAATCCGTAATTTTCACATTACCTTCCGCATCCATTAAAATATTTTGCGGTTTAATATCACGGTGGATAATATGGTTTTCATGGGCATTAGCAATGGCAGACGTTAATTGCTTCATAATATGCACACTTCTTGCAGGAGAAATTGGTGCAAATTCTTGTATGTACTGCTTTAATGTTTTTCCTTGAACATATTCCATCACAATATAGTGTAGATCTCCATCGTCACCTACATCATAAACACTAACAATATTCGGATGTGTAAGACTTGTAGCAGACAGTGCCTCACGTTGAAAACGTCGATGTAATTCATCCTCATTGGAAAAATCATAGCGTAATATTTTAATGGCTACATCACGATTTAAGATCATATCGTGTGCTAAATAAACATTGGACATACCTCCGCCACCAATGAGTTCTATAATTTTATAGCGGTCACTAATTCTTTTACCTACAAGCATTCTTACACCTCCTCATCCCTTTTTGTTAATAGCACGAGGGAGATATTGTCTTCTCCCCCGCTGGCATTTGCTAATTCTACAAGTTTACGTCCCTTTTCCTTAATGGAGTCTGGATACGTAATGATCGATGCCATTTCATAAACAGTTAGTTTATTGCTTAATCCATCTGAACAAATGAGTAAATACGATTCTGATGCTAAATCTACTTCATAAAAGTCTGGTTCGATTGTGTCCTCTGTCCCAACCGCTTTTAAGATGAAATTTTTCTTTGGATGTGTCAAAGCCTCTTCTTCGCTTATCTCACCATTTTCGACCAAGACGTTCACATATGAATGATCTCTTGTTATTTGTTGTGCACCATCTTCAAAGAAATAATACACACGACTGTCCCCCACATGTGCAATGAAGCAATGTTGTTCTTCGATTAACACTGCAATAAATGTCGTGCCCATTCCTTTACAGTCTTCATGTGATAAAGAATAGTCATATATTGTTTTATTCAATTGCTTAACTGTTTGTAATAACCATTCTTTTTTTGATGTTGTGGATACAAAATGATGTGTGTCTGCCTGTAAAAAAAAGGATTCCATTTGTTGAATTGCCATATCACTTGCTACATCACCAGCATTATGACCACCCATGCCATCCGCTACAAGTGCTAGTGCAAGCCCATCTGGACGTTTAAAGAATGCAGCACGGTCCTCATTAATGGATCGTTTTAAACCAATATCACTTTCGACTGTGTATTCCAATACTGGTCACCTCGTTTCTTCAGATCTCTCTTGTGCACGTAATTGACCACACGCAGCAGCGATATCTGAACCTTGCTCTCGGCGGATCGTTACGTTAATACCATTTTTCTTTAATGTTTTTTCAAAAGCAAAAATTTGACTACGAGATGTACGAACATAATCACGTTCTGGTACATAGTTTACAGGAATTAAGTTGACATGACATTTAATTCCTTTAATTAAAGCAGATAGTTCCTCTGCTATTTCTACTGAATCATTTTCACCCGACATCAGTCCATACTCGA
The DNA here is from genome assembly GCF_004332175.1 of Lysinibacillus sp. OL1. Taxonomy (NCBI): domain Bacteria; kingdom Bacillati; phylum Bacillota; class Bacilli; order Caryophanales; family Bacillaceae; genus Lysinibacillus; species Lysinibacillus sp. OL1. Next base: position 10,211 of record NZ_SJDS01000009.1, read on the forward strand.
AACTCACTCGTCGACCTGTTTTTTTTGTATAGTATCGCACTGCTTCCATTAATTCTTCCAATTTATAAGCACGGGCAATTGGCATTAGCTTTTGACGTGCTTCTTGGTTTGGCGCATGCAGAGAAACAGCAAAGTTAATTTGTAATTGTTCATCTGCGAACTGGTAAATTTTAGGTACAATACCCGATGTTGAAACCGTGATATGACGTGCTCCGATATTTAAACCTTTTTCATGATTGATCACTTTTAAGAAGTTCATCATTGCATCATAGTTATCGAAAGGTTCACCAATACCCATAATGACAATATGAGATACTCGCTCGCCCAATTCATCTAATGTTTGTTGGACTTTGACAACTTGCTCCACAATTTCCCCTGCTAATAAATGTCGCTTCAAACCACCTAAAGTGGATGCACAAAACGTACAGCCAATTCGGCAACCTACTTGTGTTGTTACACAGACAGAATTTCCATATTCATGGCGCATTAACACAGTTTCTATTGAATAGCCATCTTGTAATTGGAATAAAAATTTAATGGTACCATCTTTAGATTCTTGTTTAATAATGGTTGATAGTGTGGATAATGCAAAATTTGCAGTTAGTTTTTCGCGTAATCCCTTTGAAAGGTTTGACATTTCTTCAAATGTCTTTACACGTTTATTATACAGCCAGTCAAAAATTTGAGCAGCACGGAAAGGCTTTTCGCCATTTTCCTTTAGCCATTCTTCTAATTGATGAGGTTGTAATGAATAAATGGATTCTTTTAAATTTGGCTTTTCTTTTTTTACACGTCGAACGGGCTTTTCTTCTGCTTCTTCGACTAAATCGTTAATACGTTCATTAAATTTCTCTTGATCCACCATTAGTTGGATTCTCCTTTTTTACGAAAGGCGGCGACAAAGAAACCGTCACTGCCAAAGTCTTGTGGAAAGACTTGAAGCATGCCATTAGCTTGCTTTTCCGCTAATTTTGTTGGTAAAGATTCTAGTTGTATAGCTTCCATTTCTGGATGTGCTGTTAAAAAGGCTTTCACAGTGCCTTCGTTTTCTTGTATGTCTACTGTACACGTACTATATACAAGCTTACCATCTGTTTTCAAAACTTTCGTTGCAGCATCAAGTAAAGCTAATTGGATTTTTTGAAGACTTTCTAAATCTTCTTCTCGCTTTGTATACTTAATATCTGGCTTACGTCGCATAACTCCTAGTCCACTACATGGTGCATCGACTAAGATAGCATCAAAAGACGCTGCTTGTAAAAATTCTGGTGCTTTCCGTCCATCTATTGGGGCTGTTTCAACAATATCAAGCCCTAGACGTTCAGTATTATGGTCGATTAAATCTAATTTATGTGGATGAAGGTCTGTTGCTAAAATAGACCCTTCATTTTTCATTATTTCGGCAATATGTGTTGTTTTTCCACCAGGTGCCGCGCACATATCCAAGACACGCATACCTGGAGCTGGTTTTAGCACATTAGCAGGTATCATTGAACTTTCATCCTGAATAGTAATTATACCTTCTTTGAAGGCTTTTGTACGAGCTGGTTGACCGTTTGTAATGTATAAGCACTCTGGTATAACATCGCTTTGATTAGCCGTTAATCCTTCTGCCTCTAACTCGGCAATTGCTTGCTGAACAGTTGCTTTTGTTGTATTAACACGCACAGTCTGCACAGGCGGTCTATTATTTTCATGCAACATTTCAGTCGCTACTTCAAGACCGTAGTTATCAACAAATCTTTGAACTAACCACATTGGATGACTTGTTTCTATAGAAAGACGCTCAATTGGATCTGCTATGTCATCTGTTGAAGAGACTCCACCGCGTAACACGGATCTTAATATGCCATTGACCATAGAAGCGATCCCACGATGCCCTCGACGCTTGGCAATTTCTACTGCTTCGTTTACTGCAGCGTGTGGAGGAATACGTGTTAAATAATGGATTTGATACAACGAGATTCTTAATAACCAGCGAACCCAATGATCAATTGAACCACGAATAAATGGCTCTAAGTAATAATCAAGTGTCATTTTATGCTGTAAAGTTCCATACGTTATTTCAGTCAATAAAGCACGATCTTTTGCTTCAATTTTATGTCGTTTAATTGTTTCATTTAGCAATAAGTTGCTATAAGCCTGATTTTTATCAACTGCTAATAGAATTGACAATGCGGCATCTCGTACATTGCCATCCCAAATCACTACACTTTTTTTACTCATTTAAATTGGTCCCCAATCTGTAATTTAGAACCTGTCCCACGTAAATATTCCTCTGCGGTCATACGCTTTTTTCCAGCTGGTTGCACATCATATAATGCTAAAGTTGTCCCGTTGCTAGCTGCTACCTCAAAATGATCTTTAGCAATGGCCACCACTGTACCTGGATTAGCTTCATGCTTACTTTTGCCAATCGTTGCCCACCAAATTTTAAAATTACCATCCTCAAAAGTGGTATAAGCAACAGGCCACGGATGAAGACCACGCACTTGATTGTATAAAGTAATAGCATCGTTGGTCCAATCAATCCGTTCTTGTTCTCTTGAAATATTACGCGCAAAGGTAACTTGTGCTTCATCTTGAACTATACGGTTATTTGTACCATTTATAATTGAAGGAAGTGTTTCCTTAAGTAATTCACAGCCAACCATACTTAGCTTATCAAAAAGTCCACCAGTATGATCATCCTCTTCAATAGGGATTGCTTTTTGAGAGATAATATCTCCCGCATCAAGCTTTTCTGCCATATACATGATTGTTACTCCTGTTTCTTTTTCACCATCCATGACGGCTTGGTGAATTGGAGCCCCTCCACGATATTTTGGTAATAGTGAGGCATGGACATTAATGCAGCCTAGAGCTGGTGCATCTAATAATTCTTTTGGTAGTATCTGTCCAAATGCTGCTGTTATTACTAGATCAGGCTGTAAAGCAAGAATCTGCTGTAACTCCTCGGAGCCACGCAATTTTTCAGGTTGAATAATTGGCAAGCCAAGTTCCAAAGCTGTTGCCTTTACTGGCGGCGGTGTTAATACTCGCTTACGCCCAACTGGACGATCTGGTTGTGTTACAACTGCTTTAATAGCATATCCTTCATCATGTAGCATACGCAAAATAGGTGCGGAGAAGTCAGGTGTCCCCATAAAAACGATAGATGTCATTTTATTCCTCCTCTTCAGCGTACATTTCTTCTAATTCTTCTGCTGTGACAATACGCTTGATTTTTGAATCGAAAAGCACACCATCTAAATGATCAATTTCATGTAAAATCGCACGGGCATCAAAGCCACCTGCCTCTAATTCATAAACACGTCCTTCACGATCACACGCTTCAATTTTGACATAACTAGGACGTTCCACTTCTCCATATAACCCTGGAAAGCTCAAGCATCCTTCAATATCTACTTCTGCTCCGTCCGTTTCAACGACAGTTGGATTAATCATTTCTAAAATATCACGTTCTTCACCTAGTTCAACAATTGCTACCCGTAACCCTACGTCTATTTGTGGTGCCGCAATTCCAACGCCATCATATTCCACCATAGTGTCATATAAATCATCCAGTAATGTAATAATTTCATGATTAATTTCTGTCACTTCAGCACACGGTGTTGATAGTACTTTTGCAGGGTTTTCAATTACTTTTTTTATAGCCATTATTATTTCCTCATTTCTGCTTTAAAGCTAGTGCACTAGCTAATTGATACTTTTATTAAAAATCGTGCTATTCTTACACGCTAACTATATAGTAGACGGATCTAAATCTACCGTCATTAATATTCCTTGTTTAATCCACTCTGCTCTATACATAGCAAGTAAACGTTGTAACACGGGAATTAGATTTGGTTCAATTTTATATTTTATCAAACATTGATAACGATATCTATTTTGGAGACGAGCAATACTCGCAGTTGTTGGTCCTATTATTGCTACTTGATTCGATAAGTTTCCTCGTAACCAATCAGCCACTCGACCAGCATATTCAGCAGCCATCATGACATCTTCATGGGATAATTGAATAAGAGCTACAAAATAATAAGGTGGATAGTTGGATCTGCGACGTAAAAACATCTCACGTTCATAAAATGGTTCATACTCTTGGGTTTTAGCTAATTCAATTGCGTAATGCTCAGGTGTATACGTTTGAATGATGACTTCCCCTAGCTTGTCATGTCTCCCAGCCCGGCCGCTTACCTGTGTTAATAGCTGAAATGTTCGCTCTGCTGCGCGGTAATCAGGTAAATGTAAGGATGTATCAGCACTAAGTACACCGACAAGTGTAATATTTGGAAAATCCAGACCCTTCGCGATCATTTGAGTACCCAGCAAAATATCTGCTTGCCCTGCCCCAAATGTCTCCAATATTTCTTCATGTGCCCCTTTATGCTTCGTAGTATCTACATCCATACGTAATACTCTTGCCTCAGGAAACAACTTGTACAGTTCCTCTTCCACCTTTTGTGTACCTGTACCAAAATAACGAATATGATCACTTTGACATTGCGGACATATTTGAGGAACATGTTCCTCGTAACCACAATAATGACATTTCAATTTTTCAGTTGTTCGATGATAGGTTAATGAAATATCACAATTTGGACATTGGACAACTGTTCCACAATCTCGACAGAGTACAAATGATGAATAGCCACGACGATTTAAAAACAGCACCATTTGCTCTTTTTTCTCAAGTCTTAAACGGATTGCTTCAATCAGTGATTGGGAAAACATCGAACGATTACCCTGTCTCAGCTCTTCACGCATATCTGCAATAAAAACAGTCGGCAAAGCCTGATGTAAAGCACGATGTTTTAAGGAGAGTAGCTTATATACTCCCTTTTTAGCTCTTGCAAATGATTCTAATGCTGGTGTTGCACTCCCTAAAATAATAGGACAGTTATAAAATTCGCTACGCCAGATGGCTACATCTCTTGCATGATAACGCGGTGAATCTTCTTGCTTATAAGTTGATTCATGTTCCTCATCCAATATAATAAGCCCTATATTCGTAAAGGGAGCAAAAATAGCTGAACGAGCTCCAACTACGACCTTCACTTTGCCTTGTTGGATTTTACGCCATTCATCATATTTCTCCCCTACAGATAATCCACTATGCATCACAGCAACCAGCTCACCAAAGCGACTGCGGAATCGTTCGGTCATTTGTGGAGTTAAAGAGATTTCAGGTACCAACATAATGGCTTCTTTTCCTTCTTCTAATACCTTTTGAATAGCCTGCAAATAAACCTCTGTTTTGCCACTCCCTGTTACACCATGTAATAAAAAGGTTTGCGCTATTTGCTGATCCATAGCTGTAGTAATAGCTTGGAGAGCAACCTGTTGCTCTCCCGTTAATTGTAAGGCTTGTGTACGTGAAACTTCCTTCGTAAATGGATCACGAAATACTTCCTCTTGAATAAATTGAGCAGCTCCCTTGTCAATTACTGCCTCTAATACTGATATAGAGACCCCTGCTTCATCACAAATTTGTTGAGGAGAAAAAACCTCTCCTAAGTGTTGGCACATCCATTGCAGTAATAGCCGTTGTTTAACTGCTCTGGATGACTGCTCTAAAGCATGTTCAATAAGTTGTTGGTCTGCTGTTATTTGAACCATTCGAATTTCTTTCACATTTCCCTGTTGCTTGACAACATTTTCGATTGTAACAATGTTTTCTGCAACCAAATGTTTTAATAGGGGTAGTAAACCTGCTCGTTCAAATTCTTTAAAATTTGCCCGTTGACGCTTGCCGAATATAGCCTGTACCTCTAGTGGCAATTGTTGACCTTGTTGTAGCTTAATCATTTTTTCATACTTGGCTCGAAGTGCAGATGGTAACATCACTTGTAAGGCATCTATTTCATAGCAAATCGTATCGTTCTTCAACCACTTCGCCATTCGCAACATCTCTTCTGTCAGGACTGGCTCCATATCTAAAATTTGATTGATTGCCTTTAGTTTATTTAACGGTACATCTGTTTCTTTCTTCAATCCAACAACAAAACCCAGGACATTTCGTGGACCAAATGGCACTTTAACACGACTTCCTAATTCGATAACACTAACCCATTCTACAGGTACTTGATAATCAAATGGACGGTCTACATGGTAAGTAGAGACATCTACAATGATCTCTGCTATCAAAAAGCTCATTGTTCCTCACCCTTTATAATATAAGACCATAATGTCTGAGCAAAAAGTTGTGGGTTCATTGTAGCTAAAAACTGTCCGTTAAGCTGCGCTTTTTCACTAAAATCAATCCAACTTTCAGAAAGTATGTTAAGCATTGGTGTTCCTTGCACTTTTTGTCCGAAAGTGATCGCTTTTATGCCTTCTACCGAAATGATCGGCGTTTCCTTTATAGTCGGCACATTTGCCGCATGGATTAATATTGCTTGAGGGTATTGGATTTTATAAGCTTCTAGTTGCTGTATAGCATCAAACAAATTAGAATTTTCTATTTCAATTACATGTGCGCCTAGCATTCTTGCTTCATGTGCTAAAGCTCGTCCTATGGCTCCATTTGCCTGTGGGCTAATTACATGCTGTTCATCCAATGGTACATGCAGGGCACCTGCTGTCACTATGACTGTTTTATCTGTCAGTTGTTTAGTTTTTCCCGAAAAAAAATCTTGAACAAGTGCAGTTATTTTTTCTGGCTCCTCTAGACGTCCCTTCCCGACATAGCCGCATGCTAAAAACCCTTCGGAAGGCTCAATAAATTTGTAGCCATCAGCTAATAGCCTATCCAAATTACGTTTTACCGCTGGATGGTCGTACATGTGTACATTCATGGCTGGTGCAATCCATACGGGTGCTGTCGTAGCAAGCAGGGTTGTTGTGATCATATCATCTGCTATACCATTGGCCATTTTTCCTATTATATTTGCTGTAGCAGGCGCTACTAAAATTAAATCAGCCCAGTCTGCTAAGTCTATATGAGCAATCACACTTGAATCTTTTTCATCAAACGTGTCAAAATAAACATCATTTTTGGACATCACTTGAAAACTTAATGGATTTACAAACTTTCTAGCAGAAGCTGTCATGATGACTTTTACATTGGCTCCTGCTTGTGATAGCTTGCTTACGAGTGCCACAGCCTTGTATACGGCAATCCCGCCTGAAACACAAAGTAAAATATTTTTATTCATGTTAGGTGTCGTCCTTTCAAACGATAAGCTCCCAAAGAAGGATTCCCTGGGAGCTTTCGGCATTCTGTATAATCAAAATCAACTGCTAACTAGACTAACATGCTTGTAAACATAGTAAAGCACTTTACATGATGTTAGATTTCGTCCTCATACACAGTTGACTCATCCTGTGATACTTTCGTAAGTACACCTGCCGCTACTTCTTCAAGTGCTTTCCCTACATATTTATGGGAAACATACTTGTGTAAGCGTTCTGTGTCTTGCTCTTCTTGCATTTGGCGAGCACGTTTAGAAGCAAGGCTCACTAATGAATATTTTGAATCGATTTCTTTTTTTAAAGCGTCTACTGATGGGTATAGCATTGTTTTATTCTCCTCTCAACATTGACAAATATCTTTTTTCAACACGTTCTCTACGACAATGCTCGGCTTTAATAATCGCATTTATACGATCACAGGCATTCGTCACTTCATCATTTTCCACAACATAATCATACAAGCTCATCATTTCAAGCTCTTCACTTGCAGTAGCGATTCGTTTGGCAATGATATCCTCTGTTTCTGTCCCACGTCCAACTAAACGATCTTTTAATTCCGTTAAACTTGGAGGGGCTAAGAAAATAAATAAGGCATCTGGTGCTTTTTTACGGATTTGTGCTGCACCCTGCACTTCGATTTCTAAAAATACATCACGACCTGCATCAAGTGTTTCATTTACATAAGCTAATGGTGTTCCATAATAGTTACCGACAAATTCAGCGTGCTCTAATAAGCCACCTTGTTCAATTAACACTTCAAATTCATGACGTGTCTTGAAAAAATAGTCTACACCATCTACTTCACCTTCGCGAGGATTTCGTGTTGTCATCGAGATGGAATACTCATAATTCGTATTCGGCTGAGAAAATAATTCTTTTCGCACTGTCCCTTTACCTACACCAGAGGGGCCAGACAGAACAATTAATAATCCACGTTCTTTTATCATTTATTCTCTATATCTCCCTTAATTTATAACAGATACGTGCAAGTTATTCGATGTTTTGCACTTGCTCACGCATCTTTTCTAAAATTGTTTTTGCCTGAACAACAGCAACCGCTGCTTCTGTAGATTGATTTTTTGAACCAATCGTATTAATCTCGCGATGTATTTCCTGCATTAAAAAGTCCAATTTACGCCCAACCGAAACCTTTTCAAGTAATGTTTCCTTCAGTTGATTGAAGTGACTATCTAATCTGTCTAACTCTTCGGAGATGTCTACTCGTTCTGCAAAAATTGCTACTTCCGCCAGTAAACGATCTTCTAGCAATGTGCCATTTGCAACTTCATTAATTCGCTCTATTAATCGTGTACGATATTTTTCAACAGCAAGTGAAGAACACAAACGAATCTGATTGACCTGCTCCATTAACTGTTCCTTATATTGTACAACAACCTCTTGTAATTCTTGCCCTTCACGCTCACGCATTTGAACGAGCTGTTCAATTGCTTGTGAAATCGCTTGTTCAACAGCACTGAGCAAATCCTCTGGTGTAAGCTGGGGTTTTTGCTGTACAAGTGCCTGCTCTAACGATAAAAGCTCTTGCATCGTCCATTTTTCTTCAAGTGGTACTTTACTTGCTAATTGCTCTTTTGCCTTACGATACGCTTCAATTAATGACCAATTAATCTCAATAGATTGCTCTACGTTCTCTAAGTCCTTCACATATACCATCACATCAATTTTGCCGCGTGACAAAGCTTGAGTAATTAGTTTCTTTGCAAAAATTTCAGCTTCAAGCCATTCTTTCGGAAATTTTGCATTAATTTCTAAAAAACGATGGTTGACCGAGCGCATTTCCACGGTTAATTGAAAGTCTCTAGTTGTTGTGACACCTCTGCCAAAACCAGTCATACTACGCACCAAGGTTCGTCACACCTTTCTTTGCATACTGGGATTATTATAACATAAGCTTTGTCGATTATGACGACTCTCCAAAAAAATTTGGATAAAGTAAAAGCTAATTCTACCACAATTGAAGCTATATTTTAATATTCACCTAAAAAATGCTATGATAAACATACCAAAAGAGTATTTGCGGAAGCTTAAAAATAGTAAATGCAGATACATTAAGAAAAAAAATACGAAAGTACCAAGATGCTTGATATCGTTGGAAAGAGGAATTCATATGGCATTTGATGGCTTATTTACTTATTCAATAACTGCCGACCTACAACAGCTAGTCACTGGTCGGATTACCAAAATACATCAACCTAATGCACAAGAAGTTATTTTACATGTGCGAGCGAACGGAAAGAATCATAAATTACTGTTTTCCATCCACTCTTCTTATGCACGTGTACACCTTACTGAACAGGTGATTGAAAATCCAGCAGAGCCGCCAATGTTTTGTATGCTTTTGCGTAAGCATATAGAGGGTGGTTTTATTGCTTCTATAAAACAGCGTGATTTTGATCGCATTATAATAGTAGAAATTGAAAGTAAAAATGAAATTGGAGATCCAATTGTAAGAGAAATACATGCTGAAATTATGGGTAGACATAGTAATCTACTGTTGATTGATCAAGAGCAGGGAAAAATTATTGACAGCCTAAAACATCTACCGCCTTCAGTCAATAGCTTCCGTACTGTACTACCAGGGCAACCGTATATTGCGCCACCCCCACAAAACAAATGGAATCCTTTAACAGTGACAGATGAAGAACTAACAGCATTTTTTGCTGAAGGAAAAACCTCTAAAGAGCTAGTGCAACAATTAGCTGGCTTTTCACCTCTTCACGCGGAAGAATTATTGTATCGAATGAAGACGACTTCAAATATGCTAGCATGTTTCAAGGATTTTATGACCGCCTTTGCGAACGGTGGAATAAAGCCTATGTACGTACTCTTTAATCAGAAAGTATACTTTTCCCCTATCGAATTAACGCACTTGCATGATGGGGATATAACAATCTATCCTAATGTCCATGCGCTTCTTGATCGTGTATTCTTTGCACGTGCAGAGCGAGATCGTGTAAAACAACAAGCAGGCGATTTAGAGCGCTGGCTACAAAATGAGATTGATAAACTAGCTTTAAAAACAAAAAAATTAACAAAGGATTATGAACGTGCCTCCAAGCTCGATCAATTCCAACTATATGGTGAGCTATTAATGGCTAACATCTATGCCTTTGAAAAAGGAGTTAAGGAAGTTACTGTTACAAATTACTATAGTGAAACTGGCGAAGAAATAACGATTCCAGTAAGCGAACGTAAAACACCGATTGAAAATGCCCAAAGCTATTATACAAAATATACAAAGGCAAAAAATGCTTTAGTCATGGTTCAAGAGCAGCTAGAAAAAACAACTGATGAAATTTCTTACTTCGAAATGCTAGCTCAGCAAGTTCAGCAGGCTTCCCCTGGAGATATTGAGGAAATTCGTGAAGAGCTAGCAGAGCAAGGTTACTTAAAACTACGTCATGCGAAGAAAAAGAAAAAACAAGCAAAACCTGAACCAGAACGCTATGTTTCTTCTACAGGTGTAACAATCTCTGTTGGGAAAAACAATAAACAAAATGACATGTTGACATTTAAACTAGCAAAACGAACTGATATTTGGTTACACACAAAAGATATTCCTGGATCTCATGTTGTCATTCATTCAAGTGAACCAGATGAAACGACATTGCGAGAAGCTGCCACATTAGCCGCCTATTTTTCTAAGGCCAGAGAATCCTCTTCTGTCCCTGTAGACTATACCGAAATACGACAGGTCAAAAAACCAAATGGTGCTAAACCTGGTTTCGTCATCTATTTTGAACAAAAGACACTGTATATTGACCCTGATGAGGCAGTCATTTTACAGTTAAAGAAACAGTCATAAAGGAAGAAACCGATACAAATTGTATCGGTTTCTTCTTTTTTATAACGCGTACACGTAATCAGTACTATAAAACGATGAAAACAACCTTCTTTTGATTGATTTTTACAGACAATCTTCCTTATTATAATAACAATATAAAAGCACATGAATAATCTGCACTGTTTCCTTCAACGAATATTGACTTCTACTACTGAGAAACGCTAAATTAAAGTATAAAAAATTTTATAGAGCATTTAAGGAAAGGGCGTATCTATATGTCTGTAGGTAAAAAATTAAGCTTTGGTTTCTTTGCAATTATTCTCACATTAATCATTTCTTTGTTCATTATGTTCCTGTTATTTTCAAACATTGAAAAAAAGATTGAAAATGCATTAGAAGGACATGTTGCCCTTGTAGAATTAGCAGATGATATTCAATACGAAATGGCTATGCAAGGTCTTTTCATTCGTGCCATCATCATCGAAGACAAACCTGCTAACAAAGAGAGTTTCTCAAAATATGCAAGTATGCTCGACACACATGTAGAAGAAATCATTGAAAAATCGAATTCAGCCGAAATGGAAACATATGCACAGGAATTAAAAGTTTATAATGATACTTTTAACAAGGCAGCAACCGAAGCAATAGCTCTATTTGAAGCTGGTAATCTAGAAGGTGCTTTGCAGAAGGTAAATGGTGAAGTACAACAAGCTAATAAAGGTATACAAGATGTATCCGATAAAATTGGAACCTATCAAAAGGAACAACTAGATATTGTGACAAAAGAATCTAAACAGGCTGTGTTTAATTCCCAACTTATTTCCATTATCGCAATCATTATTGGTATCGCTCTAGGTATTTTCCTTATTTTCTATATACAACGAACAATCTCACGCCCTTTAAAATCTGTCGTTCTGGCAGCAAACCATGTAGCTAATGGTGAATTAATTCATCCAGATATTACCCATCAATCAAAAGATGAAATTGGTCAGCTTTCAGCATCTTTTAATGCCATGAAGGGTAATCTGAAAAATTTATTAACGCATATACAGGACAATGCGGAGCATTTAACAGCTTCAGTAGAGGAACTTTCTGCCTCAACTGAAGAAATTACTGCCACTGCTGATGAAATTACAATACGGATTAATGATACAGCTGATGCTGCAGTGACAGCTACAGTTGCAGCTAACGAAAGCGCACACGCAATGGATGAAACGGCTGTAGGTGTTCAACGAATAGCTGAGGCAACTCAACAACTACATCAAAACGCTATAACAACTTCTGAATTAGCAACAAATGGAAACGAGACGGTAGAAGAAGCTCAGCAACAAATGAACGTCATCCATGAATCAACACAAACGATTAATAATCTTGTTCAAAAATTGAGTAAGCAGTCAGATGAAATTAGTCAGATCACAGCAGTTATTACAGCCATTACCGATCAAACAAATTTATTGGCACTCAATGCAGCCATTGAAGCGGCTAGAGCTGGAGAGCATGGCAAAGGATTTGCGGTAGTAGCAGATGAGGTTCGTAAGTTAGCTGAGGAATCAAAACAATCCGCCAACCAAATCGTTGCCTTAACCCTAGATATTCAACAGGATACACATAATGTAGAAAAAGCTGTCTTTGATGGACTTCATTCTGTCACAGAGGGCGTTAAAATCATTGGACATGCAGGACAAGCCTTTGAAGGAATTGTGAAAGCAATTAATACGATGACAGATCAGATAGAAGATATATCAGCTACCTCTGAAGAAATTTCAGCTAGCGCTGAACAGGTTGCAGCATCCGTTGCAGAAATCGCCCATGGTGCTTCAACGAGCGCGGATAATACAAAAATTGTAGCTTCAGCAACAAGAGAACAATCTATAACAGTACAACAAGTAAACCAAGTTGCCGCAGATCTAAGTGAAAAGTCCTTAGATTTACAGAATCAAATCAATCAATTTAAACTTTAAATAGAAAACAGTGCATTTTATAGTTGGGATGCACTGTTTTTTTATATTTTTTTCATAGTACACCACTTAAAATGCGGAAGAATATCCTTTTGAATAGCTATTGTTAACGTTTTCATTCGATGAATAAACTGATTTTTAGTAATTATTTGCATTATCAATCCTCTTCAGTAAGACAAATGACATCCTCAAAAAAACAATACGATTTAAACGGTTCTCTGAGAAAGAATATAAGGCTAAATGAAGCATTTCTTTTCTTTTTTGACTGATGAATAAAACAGTAACCAACTGCATATATGCATGTATATACAACTAGCTCTAAAATTATTTCAAAAAAACTTAATCTCGTAAACTAGCTTGTCACTAAATCCAATTTTTTCTTAGTATGGGTACCTTTTTTCATACAAATGCTCATTTTTTTCTTTTCCTTCCCCACAAATGGATAATCCTAGAAAAATACAAAACAAGTTTCTTATATATCATTAATAGATAAAAATATTCATGTTTTGCGATAATAAATTACAAGAAATTGCCTGTAAAAGAATCTAATTCACTGAGTTTTACATAGATTTTCTACAAATCTATACAAATCCCTCAAGGTATTACATCCATGACTTTTGATTCATTTTTCAAATATCGATAATATTATCAAAAAAATAGGAATTTTCCGTATAGTAAATCATTTTTTTATTTTTACTTTATTTTTGATATTCAGAATAAGTAAATATCAAATTTTTAATATATATACACTTCGCCTCTTTAGCGTGATAAATCGGAAAAATTTATTATTCTCCTAAATGTCAGATAATACTATATAAATTCGAATCTTTTTTATTTTGTACACAATGATTTTTTTGGTATATTAAATAGGAGCTTCACAAAAGGCTTAAAAATTGTATAAGGGGGATTCACATGAATAAAAACAAAAAGTTTTTATTACTAACAGTCCTTGCAGTATTTTCTTTAGTACTTGCTGCATGTGGCTTCGGTGGAGATTCGTCTGACAAATCAAAAGACGATGAAAAAGATTCAGGTTCTTCTGAAACAACTTCAGGCGGCGAATTAAATGTAGCTGTAGCTTCTGAGCCACCATCACTTCATCCTGCATTAGCAACAGATACAACTTCTGGTGTTATTCTTACAAATACTTTTGAAGGATTAACAACACTTGATGCAGACGCTCGTCCAGTTGCTGCTGCTGCTGAAAGCTGGGAAGTTAGTGAAGATTTAAAAACATACACGTTCAAATTACGTGATGCTAAATGGTCAAACGGAGATCCAGTATTAGCTGGTGACTTCGAATACGCTTGGAAATGGGCATTAAACCCAGACAATCTTTCTGAATATGCTTCAATCCTTTACCCAATTAAAGGTGCTACAGCATATAACAACGGTGAAGGTTCTGCTGATGATGTAGGCGTTAAAGCTCAAGATGAAAAAACATTAGTAGTAACTTTAGAAAATCCAACACCTTACTTCTTAGAATTAACAGCATTCAAAACATATGCACCATTAAACCAAAAAGTAGTTGAAGGTAATGATGAGTGGTACACAGATGCTGGTGAAAACTTTGTTACAAACGGTCCTTTCACATTAGCTGAATGGAGACACAATGATACAATCGTATTAAAGAAAAACCCAGAATACTGGGATGCTGATAAAGTTTCTTTAGAGACTGTTAATATCGGTATGGTTGAATCTGAAACAACTGTAGCTACAAGCTTCAAAGCTGGAGAACTTGATTATGTAGGGGCACCTTTCCAATCTGTGGCACTTGACTCAATCGATGGATTCAAAGCAGATGGGAAATTACGTATTGAAGACCAAGCTTCTGTTTATTGGTACAAGCTAAATACAAAAGATAAAATCACTGGAAACGCTAACATCCGTAAAGCGTTAGCATTAGCAGTTGACCGTCAAACTTTAATTGATAATGTTACTAAAGGTGAGCAAAAACCTGCATTAGGTATGGTTCCTATCGCAGTTCATGGCTTTGAAGAAGACCGTGGTTACTACAAAGATAATGATATCGAAGGTGCTAAAGCAGCACTTGAAGCTGGTATGAAAGAACTTGGAATTACAAACCCAGCAGATATTAAAATTAACCTTTCTTACAACACAAGTGAAGCACACGCTGCTATCGCACAATTCGTTCAAGAGGGCTGGACTAAAAACCTTGGTATCACTGTAAGTCTTGATAACTCTGAATGGCAAGTATATTTAGAAAAACTTAACCAATTAGATTACCAAGTTGGCCGTATGGGCTGGGTTGGTGACTACAACGATGCTTATACTTTCTTAGAAATGTATGACACTGCTGCAAACGGTAACAATGATACAGGTTGGGAAAATGCAGAATACAAAAAATTATTAGATCAATCTAATACAGAAGCAGATCCAGCCAAGCGTCTTGAGCTTTTAAAACAAGCTGAAGCAATTGCTGTTTCTGAGTTCCCAGTTGTTCCAATTTACTACTACACGAACCTTTCTGTAGTACAAGATTATGTGAAAGATATGAAGGCAGACATCCTTGGTAACATCTCTCTTAAAGAGGTTAAAGTAGAGAAATAATCAACAACCTTTCGCTTATTTAGCTCTACAGCGAAGAGCTGCCTCGTAGCCACTTCGGCACGAGTCAGCTCTTTTTAAAATACGAAGGCATATATTTGTCTGAAAATTGACAAATAGAAGGAGGAGTTTTATGTGATTAAATATATTTTGAAAAGGCTGATGTATATACTTCTCGCGCTTTTCGTCATCGTAACGGTTACGTTTTTCTTAATGCGTCTCGCTCCTGGTAGTCCTTTTGCGAGTGAACGTAATTTCCCACCTCAAATTGAGGAGAAGTTAAACGAAACGTATGGATTAAATAACCCTTGGTATATACAATATAAAGATTATTTAATCGATACGGCCACATTCAATTTCGGTGAGTCAATGAAATATAAAGCGCGTTCTACAAATGATATGATTTCTGAAAGTTTCCCTGTTTCATTAACATTAGGGATTGAAGCTATGCTATTAGCAGTTGGATTCGGTGTATTAATTGGCGTAGTTTCCGCGCTATATCATAATAGGTTCCCGGATTATTTGGCAACGTCCTTTGCGGTGCTCGGTATATCAGTACCTTCATTTATCTTAGCAGGTTTAATGCAGTATTTCCTAGCCTTCAAGCTAGGTTGGTTCCCGATTAGTGGCTGGAAGGGCTTCGTCTATAGTATATTGCCAGCTCTTGCAATCGCTTTCTCTCACATGGGCTTTATTGCAAAATTAACACGTTCTAGTATGCTTGAACAAAACAATAGTGATTATGTAAAAATGGCTCGTGCGAAAGGTATTGGAAAATGGACAATCGTATTCCGTCATACATTACGAAATGCCCTTCTACCAGTCGTAACATACCTTGGTCCATTAACAGCTGGTGTTGTAACAGGTAGTTTCATTGTTGAACAAATCTTCGCTATTCCTGGACTTGGTAAACACTTCGTTCAAAGTATTACAAACCGTGACTATACAGTCATTATGGGTACGACGGTGTTCTATTCCATCATCCTTTTATTTGCGGTATTAATCGTTGATATTCTATATAGCGTGATTGACCCGCGTATTAAACTGAAAGGAGCGAAAAAATAATGACACAGCAACAAATTGAAAAAGATAAATTTAAAATTGTTGGTGGCAATCATGAAGCAACGGATAAGTTAGCTGACAAATCAGTCTCCTTTTGGAAAGAAGTATTTCTCCGTTTCTCTCATAATAAATTAGCCATCATTGGGGTAATCATTTTAATCATTGTTATTTTAATGGCTACATTCGTACCAATGTTTTCTCAGTATAAATCAAGTGATCAACTGGGTGTTTTCAATGCACCACCATCTGCACAATTTTGGTTCGGGACGGATGACCTTGGTCGTGATATTTTCGTTCGTATTTGGGAAGGTGCTCGTATTTCCCTATTTATCGGAATTGCTGCAGCGATTATTGACTTAATTATCGGTGTTATTTGGGGAAGTATTTCAGGCTTAGCAGGTGGTCGCGTTGATAACATCATGATGCGTATTGCTGACGTTTTAACAGCAGTACCTTACCTTTTAGTAGTAATCGTACTTTTAGTTGTTATGCAACCTGGTTTAATTCCTATGATTATTGCCCTGTCCATCACTGGATGGATTAACATGGCTCGTATCGTTCGTGGTGAAGTATTATCTATTAAAAATCAAGAGTATGTTCTTGCTGCTCGTACATTAGGTGCTAGTACAGGCCATTTAATTATCAAACACTTGGTACCGAATGCCCTTGGTGCAATCTTAGTAACGATGACGTTAACAATTCCATCTGCTATTTTCACCGAATCATTCCTAAGCTACCTTGGTCTTGGGGTGCCTGCTCCAACAGCTTCTTGGGGGACAATGGCCTCTGATGGTAATAAAGCCATTGCGAATGCCCCATGGCGCTTGATTTTCCCTGCGGTATTTATTTCACTAACAATCTTTGCGTTTAACGCAGTTGGTGACGGCTTACGTGACGCTCTAGATCCAAAACTACGTAAATAAGGAGGTGGCCAAAATGAGTAAAACAGTTCTAGAAGTAAAAGATTTAAGAATTAACTTTAAAACTTATGCAGGACTTGTCCATGCTGTGCGTGGTGTTAACTTTGATTTAAAGGAGGGTGAAACACTCGCTATAGTAGGTGAATCAGGCTCTGGTAAAAGTGTTACGAGTAATGCATTAATGAAACTAATTCCACAGCCACCTGGTATTTATGAGTCAGGACAAATTTTATTTAATGGTCGTGATTTAGTTCCATTAACTGATAAAGAAATGTCTAAAGTACGCGGAAATGAAATTGCAATGATTTTCCAAGATCCTATGACAAGTTTGAACCCAACAATGAAGGTCGGACGTCAAATAACTGAAGTAATTTTGCAACACAAAAAAGTTTCTAAAAATGAAGCGAAAAAACGTGCGATTGAGCTTTTAACACAGGTAGGTATCCCCTTCCCTGAAAAACGCTATAACCAATACCCACATGAATTTTCAGGTGGTATGCGTCAACGTGTTGTTATTGCCATTGCCCTTGCAGCTGATCCTAAGCTATTAATTGCAGATGAGCCAACAACAGCTCTAGACGTAACCATTCAAGCGCAAATTTTAGAATTAATGAAAGAAATTCAGAAAAACTCGAAAACATCTATCATTTTCATTACACACGATTTAGGTGTAGTGGCGAATATCGCTGACCGTGTAGCAGTAATGTACGCTGGACAAATCGTTGAATATGGTACTGTAAATGATATTTTCTATAATCCAAAGCATCCTTACACATGGGGTCTACTTGGTTCAATGCCAGATTTAGATAATGATACTGATGAGCTATTACGTACCATTCCAGGCTCACCACCAGATCTTACAAATCCACCTAAGGGTGATGCATTTGCAGCTCGTAACGAGTATGCTATGGCGATTGATTATGAACAAGAGCCACCAATGTTCCAAGTAAGCGAAACACATTTTGCAAAGACTTGGTTGTTGCATCCTGATGCACCAAAGATTCCTCTTCCAGATGCGGTTGCTAAACGTATTGAAGGGTATTTAGCAAAGGAGGCACAAGAAAATGACTAAAACTGGTGCGAAAAAAATTCTTGAAATCAAAAATTTACAGCAGCATTTTGGTTCGCCAAGTAATCCTATTAAAGCTGTAGATGGTATCAGCTTTGATGTTTACGAAGGTGAAACACTTGGTCTTGTGGGTGAATCAGGTTGTGGTAAGTCAACAACTGGTCGTTCAATTATTCGTTTATATGATATTACAGGTGGCGAGATTGTTTTCGATGGTGAAAATGTCCATGGAAAAAAATCTAAAAATGAGTTAAAGAAATTTAACCGTCAAATGCAAATGATTTTCCAAGATCCTTATGCTTCTTTAAACCCTCGTATGACAGCTGGTGAGATCATTGGAGAAGCCTTTGATATTCATGGCCTTTACAAGGATAAAAAAGAACGTCGTGCAAAAATCCAAGAGTTACTTGAAGCTGTTGGTTTAAACAAAGAGCACGCGAATCGTTACGCGCACGAATTCTCTGGTGGTCAACGTCAACGTATAGGAATTGCACGTGCATTAAGCCTAGACCCGAAATTCATCATTGCCGATGAGCCAATTTCTGCTCTGGACGTATCGATTCAAGCACAAGTTGTAAACTTACTAAAAGAATTACAAAAAGAACGTGGCTTAACATATCTTTTCATTGCCCATGACTTATCTATGGTAAAATACATCAGTGACCGTATTGCTGTAATGTACCGTGGTAAAATCATGGAAATCGGTAAAGCAGATGATATTTACAATCACCCTGTTCATCCGTATACAAAATCTTTATTATCAGCTATCCCACTTCCTGATCCAATGTCAGAGAAGCGCCGTCAACGTATTCAGTACAAGCATACAGAGGTTGACGAAAGTGCAACCTACCATGAAGTAGGTGACCAGCATTATGTTTATGGTACTGCTGATCTAGTAAAAACTTGGGTTGGTAATCGCTAAAAGCTATAACTCCTATCGACAGTACAAAAACTGTGATGGGAGTTTTTTTATTTACTTCTTTGTTACCCAATATCCCCGTCAATGAAACCTAAATAAACTTACAACCTTTTAGTAGACTCTAATTCCCTTCACTCTTTTATTTTACACAAAATAAATAGTTAATAAATACCATTTTTGTAAAATTAGTTTAAATAATTTCCCGAATATATTATGATAGAGTTAACACGAATAAAGGGGTGTAGTCCAATGAAAAAAAGTATGAAACTTCTTCTTGCTACATGTTGTTTTACAATCGTATTAATTAGTGTTGGTTCTACCACAGCATCTGCCTATCCTGGTCCATGCCACAGTCCAAAGCCTTGTGTGATTAGACCATAATAGTTGCTCTCAAAACATTATTTCCAGGTCTCTATGGTCTCTGTAAGGACAATCAATATTACTATGTATTAAACTATTATCCTTTATAAAATTCGGCACCTTTAAATGTGATTACTTTTACATTTAAAGGTGCCCTATTTTCTTGTCACTTATTTAATATCCATTTTTTGATTACCTTCTGGATTTTGGATTTAATGCATCCTTTAAGCCTTCCCCGATAAAATTAATGGACAAAATTACTAGCGTAATAGCTGTTGCAGGAGGCACCCACATCCAAAGCTTCTCCTTTAATACCTCTGAGTTTCTAGCTTCGGACAGCATATTCCCCCAACTTGGCGTATCTGCTGGTACGCCTAACCCTAAAAAGCTTAAACCAGATTCAGCGACGATTGTTACAGCCATCAGCAATGTTGCTTGTACAATAATCGTCGAAGCAACATTAGGTAGTAAATGCTTCATAATAATCTTTGATGATTTACATCCTATTGATTGAGCTGCTAATATATACTCATTTTCCTTTTCAGCAAGCACCCTACTTCGTACAATCCTTGCAACTGATCCCCACATTAATAGTGAGATAACAAAAATCAAAGTCCATAGACCAGATACTTTTCCAATTAGAATTTGATTTAAAACAATTACAAAAATCATAAATGGAAACATTAAGATAAAATCTGTAAATCTCATGAGTATTTGATCTATTTTTCCACCAAAGTACCCTGAAATAGCGCCGACTGTAGTTCCAATTAAAACAATAAAGAACATACAGCTTAATCCTACTGTTAAGGAGGATCGACCAGCATAGAGCATTCTTGTAAACACATCTCGTCCATTTGTATCTGTTCCTAACCAATTTTCACTAGATGGTGGTTTACTTATTTGGGTAAAATCAACCCGGACAATATCTTTAGTTGTAATATATGGTGCTAGAAACGATAAGATAATAACGATCAGTAGAAATATAAGGCTAATCAAGGCTAGTTTATTTTTAAAGAACTTTCGTCTCGCAATTACCCATGGCGAGGGGCTTTTCTTTGGCGATTTTGGCGTTAAAACTTCTTGATCCGTTACCAATGTCATATTTCCCCCTCCTTAATCCAATCTAATACGTGGATCTACTACACCATATAATAAATCCGCTATTAAATTTCCAAAAAGTGTTAAAAACGAAAGTAACATTGTGATCGACATCATGACTGCATAATCCCTTCTTCCAACTGATTCAAGGAAGAGAGCACCTATTCCAGGATACGTAAAGATCGTTTCTGTTATTACTGCACCGCTAATTAATGTTGCGATATCAAACCCAAGGAACGTAATAAGAGGAATAATAGAATTTCGTAAAATATGTTTGTTATAAATTTTCGATTCTTTTGTTCCCTTTGCTCTCGCAGTTCTTACAAAATCTTTTCTACTATTTTCAATAATGTCATTCCGCAAAAATTGTGTATAGGATGCTGTTCCCATCAATCCTAATATAAGCGCAGGTAGTAAAACATGGTGGAATCTACTTATATAGTAGTCCAAATTTCCAGGCTCTAGCCCTACACCAACAGATCCGTTAAATGGGAACCAACCTAACTTGAACGAGAAAAAGTAAATGGCTACAATTCCCGCAACAAATGACGGAATGGCTAAAGCTAGATAATTATACGTTGCAATCAAATTATCCCCAAGTGTATAGGGCTTTCTACCAGCATACATGCCCATGATAAATGCAAATATGTAGGTAAAAATTAACGATGTTAAAGCTAAAAATATGGTATTAGGTATACGCTGCGCAATAATTTCTACCGCTGGTTTCTTATAAACAGTTGATTTACCAAAATCCCCTTGCATAAAATTAACAATCCATCTACCGTATTGCTGGATAATAGGATCGTTATAGCCTAATTTTTCTCTCATTTCCTCGATATATTGTGGATTCGTATTAGAAGGATCAATTTCACCAGCAAATGCATCTCCTGGCATCATTTTCGCTAAAAAGAATACCACCAACGAAATAAGGAGTAACAATGGGATCATGCCAAGTAGTCGTCGAAGTGTATATTGAAGCATGTAACGTCTCCTTATCTATAAATTTACTAACTAAGTCCTCTTTTCAAGGACTTAGTTAGCAAGAATTAAAGTACAAATTAGCTTATTCTTTAATATGCCATTTATAAACATCCGTTTGGAAGCCAACAGCGTTGACATGAACACCTTGTAAACGGTTATTAATACCATATAAATCTAAGTTTTCCCATAAAGGAAGTGCAGGTAATTCTTCGTTGAAGTATTTTTGCCATTCAACATATGTTGCCATACGTTTGTCTTTGTCAAATGCTTCTTCACTTAAGCCTTTATCCAATAATTCTTGGTTTTTAGGATCTACCCAACGACCATAGTTCCACTCAGCGTCATTACCCCATAATCCTGATGGATCTGGATCAGCACCTGTACTCCACGCACCGAAGAATGCCTCTAAAGTTGCATCATCATTATCTTTCATATCATTATATAAGTTAAACTCAATTAAACTACCTGTCGCTAATTCTGTTTTCACACCAATATCATTCCAAGATTGAACAATTGCTTGTGCACGTCCTTCAAATGCTGCTGAACCTGCATAGTGACCAAATGAAATTTTAAATGGTTGTCCCTTTGGATCTTCTACGAAACCATCACCATCTTTATCTACATAACCTGCAGATGCTAATAGCTCTTTTGCTTTTTCTGGGTTGAATTCATATTGGTTTAGTTCTGACTCTGGTGCAGCAGTCCAGAAAGTAGTTGGAATCACAGTGTTGGCAACTGTTGCTTTTCCTTCTAAGAAAGCATCGATCATTGCTGGACGGTTAATTGCATATAATAATGCTTGACGTAATTCTTTTGCATTAAATTTATCAAAATCTGCCACATTTTTTAATGTAGCTTTATCACGATGACCAAAACGAAGTCCGATGTATGAATAGCCCACACCATTAGTTTCTTCAATACGTACATTGCCTAATGCTTCTAATTCTTTTACGGATTGTGGTCTAATATCCATAATGTCAATTTCTCCATTTTGGAATGCACCAGTTGCTAATGATGGGTCAATTACTTTTACAATAACACCATCAAGCTGTGGTTTGCCCTTCCAGTAATCATCAAAACGCTCTAATTCAGAATATTCTCCATCTACAACTTTTTTCACCTTAAATGGCCCTAAGCCAACAGGATTTTCACGAACTTGCTTTGACTCCTCTAAATCCTTAACAGCAATACCTTCATAATGTTTCTTCGGCATTGGATTTGACCATAGATTTTCTAAATTATTAATTTTCACTTGTTCAAAAGTGATTTTTACAGTGTATGGATCTACTACTTCAATACCTTCGATTTTGTCAGCCTTACCTTCTTTTTTAGCTTTGGCACCTTTAATTCCCTCAACATAATTGTAGCGAGGTCCAGCATAATCAGGATGCGCAAGAGTTTCTAAAGCAAAAACCCAGTCATCAGCTGTTAATTCCTCACCATTATGCCATTTTACACCCTTCTGGAATGTAAACGTATACGTTAATTTATCCTCACTAATTTCCCATGAAGCTAAGTTTGGAACATATTCTAAGTCATCATTTACATCATAAATACCTTCCATTGTGAAATTTTGAATATAGCTGTCTACAATACTACCTGAATAAGCAGGATCATATACGCCTTCAGGTGCAACATCTGTACCATATGTTACGATGCCACCCTCTGTAGAAGGTTCATCTGTTGTTGTCGTTGTATCCCCGCTTGTATCCTTTTCATTTTCCTTCTCTGTTTTTGATGAGTCATTATTACATGCAGCTAAAAATAATGCCATAACTAGCAATAGCATAAATGACCATAATGCTGATTTTTTCATTTTTTTCCCCCCGTAATTTTATTTTTGTCAATAACTATTTTCCGTTTTTAGTTTTTAATATAAATGACAAGCAACACTATGCCCCGACTTCACCTCCTTTAAAGCTGGCTTAGATAATGAACATTCTGCCATTGCCTTTGGACATCTTGGATGGAATGGACAGCCTGACGGTGGATTAGCAGGACTCGGTATATCTCCCTCTAAAACAATACGACTATTTTTCTTTCTCGGATCTGGCACAGGTATTGCAGAGATCAATACTTGTGTATAAGGATGTAATGGCTCATCGTAAATATGTTCCTTATCAGCTATTTCTACAATATTTCCTAGATACATCACGCCAATTCGATCGCTCATATGCTTGACCACACTTAAATCATGTGCGATAAACAGGAATGTTAAATCAAACTCATCCTGAAGTTCTTTTAATAGATTAAGAACTTGTGATTGTACTGATACATCTAAGGCTGAAACAGGCTCGTCTGCAATAATAAGCTTTGGTCTAAGTGCAAGTGCCCGAGCAATACCAATACGCTGGCGCTGACCACCTGAGAACTCATGAGCATATTTATAATAGGCATCTTCAGGTAAGCCGACTT
Organism: Lysinibacillus sp. OL1; assembly: GCF_004332175.1. Taxonomy (NCBI): domain Bacteria; kingdom Bacillati; phylum Bacillota; class Bacilli; order Caryophanales; family Bacillaceae; genus Lysinibacillus; species Lysinibacillus sp. OL1. Next base: position 34,560 of record NZ_SJDS01000009.1, read on the forward strand.
TTCTTAATAGCTCCATTACCTCGCCTTTTAATGATTTCAATGATTTGTTACTGAAATTCATAATTGGCTCTGCAACAATGCTTCCTACCATTTGCATAGGATTTAAAGATGCGTATGGATCCTGAAATACCATTTGAATATCTTTTCGTATATCTCTTAAAGATTTCCCTCTCAAGTTTGTAATATCTTTACCATCAAAGATAATTTTTCCATCCGTCGAGTCTAATAATCTTAAAATTGTCCGTCCAGTTGTCGATTTTCCGCAACCCGATTCTCCAACTAACCCTAATGTCTCGCCATTTTTAATAGAAAAAGAAATGTTATCCACTGCTTTTACATGACCAACAGTATGCCTTAAGAAGCCACCTTTGATTGGGTAATATGTTTTCAAATCAATTATTTCTAATAAGTTATCCTTTTTTTGTTTTACGCTTGTTTCATTCATGCTGTCAGCTCACACCCTTTCTAGTATCGCAACTTTCATAAAGTAAACAAGATACCTCATGTCCATCATCTATAAAGGAAAGTTGCGGCGTAACCTTGCTACAATCAGGCATAGCTGAAGGACATCTATCCACAAAACGGCAACCTATTTGGGGCATATTTTTCAATGAAGGTACAATCCCTTGAATGGTCGTTAACTTTTCAACTTCCTCATCGATTCTTGGTATAGAAGCCATTAATAGCTTTGTATAAGGATGCTGCGGATTGTGGAACAAATTATCTACATTTGTTTTTTCTACAATTTTCCCCGCGTACATGATAATTACTTCATCACACATTTCGGCTACGACGCCTAAATCATGTGTAATAAGTACGATGGACATATCATTTTTTGCTTGAATTGTCTTTAATAGCTCTAAGATTTGAGCTTGCACCGTCACATCAAGTGCCGTAGTAGGCTCATCTGCAATTAATAGTTTAGGTTGACATGCAATGGCAATGGCAATCATAACCCTTTGTCTCATTCCACCAGATAATTGGTGAGGATACTCATCTACAATTTGATCCGCTCTGGGTATGCCGACTTGTTTTAATAAGTCTATTGCTTTACTTTTAGCCTCAGCCTTTGAGATTTTAGAGTGATTTAAGATAATCTCTTGTATTTGTGAACCAATTGTAAAAACGGGATTTAATGATGTCATGGGTTCTTGGAAAATCATACTAATATCTTTTCCTCTAATCTTATTCATGTCATCGCTAGAATAATTTTCGATGTTTTTTCCTTCAAACTTAATTTCTCCGCCTGTGATTTTGCCAATCCCTTTTGGAAGAAGCTGCATAACTGAAAGTGACATGACACTTTTTCCACATCCAGATTCTCCAACTACCCCAATAATTTGACCTGATTTGACTGAAAAAGAAACATCATCAACAGCATGATAGATATCCCCATCTATATCGAAACCAGTTTTAAGGTTTTTCACTTCTAACATTAAGCTCATTTAATATCACACCTTTAATTTTTTTACTAAAAATCACTACATCCTTTATGTAAGCAACAGAAACATATGTCTAAAATGTATTCTTTAAGTAAAAGATGTAAATAGAAATTAGCTTTTGGCTTCCCTCATAAGATTCAATATTCCGAAAAATTAGATCGTAAGATGTTAAACCTATTTCAAAATTATATTACCTAAAAAAAACACCAAATTTTAAAGAGTACATCTTCATTACATAAAATTGACCCTATTTTCCAAATGTAATAGTAACTGGATCGGTATATAATATTCTGACAATTAGGCGTAATGCTATTTTATCTGGAAATAATACATTTAATCAAGTGAATTTTTACAATTCTTATAATATTACATACAAAATAATCCATACAACTATACCATTTCAGATTGGATGCTTTAGATTTTACCATACTGAATATTAGTTCATTTTCAACTTTATTTGCCTAAAGTATCATTTTTTTATTTTATTAAAATAATAATAACCTACTCATTTGATCCACACATACTATGTCAAAATTTACTTTTATTTGGAAAACATGATTATAAAAGGATTTTTATTGTTTATTTAATTCATAGAATGATACTAAATTTTCCTAATTATTATTAACGAATAATTTTATTTACTAAAGCACTAAACAAATGAAGTGTTTTATATTACATTAAAAAAATAAATTATTTTTACAATTTCTTTAATCTATAGGCCATACTTCTCTTAAAAGTTAATAAAGTTTATTTTCCTTTGACTACGTCGAAAAAACACAAAAAACAACTATCAACAAAAGTATCGATAGTTGTTTCTATGCATTTGCTCTCTTTTATATTCCAGTAACTCTATGTTTTACTACTACTTTTACAATTCTCCAGCTTTTAATTTTCCATGCCACTCTTTTAAGAATGGAATATCTTCTTCTTTGATAGCGCCTGATTCATTTGCTGCTTCAATCAGATAATCAAAATTAGTTAATGATACGTATTGAATGCCAGCCTCTTCAAATGCTTGTTCAGCGCGTGGAAGATTATATGTGTAGACACAAACTACTCCTAATACTTCACAGCCAGCTGCACGCAATGCTTCTACTGCTGTAATGGAAGAACCACCTGTAGAGACGATATCCTCCACAACCACTACTTTTTGTCCTGCTGCGTATTTTCCTTCAATTTGATTACCACGGCCATGCTCCTTCGCTTTAGAGCGTACATAAACCATTGGTAATTCTAAAATATCACTTACCCACGCCGCATGTGGGATACCTGCTGTAGCTGTTCCTGCTACAATTTCTGTCGCTCCGAAGTTTTCTTTGATGACAGAGGCTAAACCATTTGCTAATTGTTTACGAATAACTGGATCGGAAATTGTTAAGCGTGTATCACAGTATATAGGTGATTTAATACCAGATGCCCATGTAAATAGCTCTGTAGGATTTAATTCTACAGCTCCAACTTTTAACATAGCGTGTGCAATTTCATTTTGTAATGTCATAATTTATGCCTCCCATAATTCACTTACGATTTTATATGCTGCTACTGGATCCTGTGCACCTGTTACAGCACGGCCAACAACGATGAGTGATGAACCATCACGCTTTGCCCCATCAGGTGTTGCTATACGTTTTTGATCGTGTGCAGCACCACCAGCTAAACGAATTCCAGGTGTGACACGTAGAAACTCATCTCCACACACCTCAACAATCGCCTTAGCCTCATGGACAGAGCAAACAACACCTTGTAAACCTGCTTCCTTTGTCAGCCCTGCGTAGTGTAGGACAGACTCTTTCAATGAAAGAGCAATTTTTTGTTCTGCTTGCATTTGTTCTTCTGTTGTAGATGTTAATTGAGTAACGGCTATTAGTGCAGGACGTTGTTTGCCTGTTGGTGTTCCTGCTTCAAGTCCTTCTAGAGCTGCTTCCATCATAGGACGTCCGCCTGCAGCATGGACATTGACTAAATCTACCCCTAATTTTGCTAGACCCTTCATCGCAGAGCCTACTGTATTCGGGATATCATGTAATTTTAAATCAAGGAAAATATCATGACCTAACTCCTTTACTTTGCGTACGATATCAGGTCCCTCTTGCATATATAATTCCATTCCAATTTTCACGAAAAGAGGCTCATCGAACTTTTTAAGGAAATCGAATACTTCTTTTTCTCCTGGAAAATCTAGAGCTAGTATAGGCTTCGTATTCATCAACGATGGCTCCTTCCAATAATCTCTGTTATATGTTCTACACCTAATGCATCCAGCTTTGCTGGTAATTCTTCAATTATGTTTGGACAAACGAAATGGTCAACAAAGTTAGCTGTTCCTACTGCTACAGCTGAAGCACCTGCGGACATAAAATCAATGACATCCTGTGCTTCCGTTACACCGCCCATACCAATTATCGGAATATTGACAGCCTTGTACACCTCATAAACCATTCGTATTGCTACAGGTTTTACAGCAGGACCAGATAGTCCACCTGTGCCATTAGCTATGACTGGCTTACCTGTACGCTCATCTAAACGCATACCAACCAATGTATTAATCATGGTAATACCATCTGCTCCACCTGCTTCAACAGCTAGGGCAATATCAACGATGTTCGTCACGTTTGGTGATAGCTTCACATAGACTGGCACTTCTGACACAGCCTTGACAGCCTTGACAAGCTCGCGTGCTGTAGCAGGATCTGTTCCAAATTGAATACCACCACATTTCACGTTTGGACAAGAAATATTTAACTCCAATGCTTTGACATTCGGTGCTGCTGAAATACGGCGTGCTACTTCCACATAGTCTGCCGTCTCTGTTCCAGCAACATTCGCGATGATAGGTACATCATAATCCTCTAAAAATTTTAATTCCTCATTCATCACTTTTTCAATGCCTGGATTTTGTAGACCAATGGCATTTAACATCCCCGCCGCTGTTTCGGCAACACGTGGCGTTGGGTTACCTGCACGCGTTTCGACCGTTGTTGCCTTAATCATGATAGCACCTAGTTTTGACAAATCATAAAGCTGTGCATATTCACGACCAAAGCCAAAGCAACCTGAAGCTGGCATAATAGGGTTTTTTAAATCTAAGCCTGGTATTTGAATTGTTAAACGACTCATAGTGCCACCGTTCCTTTCGGGAAAACTGGACCATCAGAACATACTTTAACATAGTCTTTTTCAACTTGATCAGTTGTTTTACATACGCATGCAAAGCAAGCTCCAATACCACAGCCCATACGCTCTTCAAATGATAAATAGCCTTCTTTTTCAGGATAAAAGCCTTCTAATGCCCTTAACATTGGTAAGGGGCCACAGGAATAAAAAACATCAAATTCAGGAGCATGCGACTCTAAAACCGTTGTTACAAAGCCTTTTGTGCCTTTCGAGCCATCCACCGTAACATAATGCGTTTCACCAAGTGCACTAAATTCATCCTCATAAAAGCAGACGTCTTTTGTTTGGAAGCCTAAGACGTGGATTGTTTTCACACCACGAGCATTCAATTGCTTGGCTAGCTCATGTAATGGAGGGACACCAATGCCACCACCAACTAGTAGTGCAGTACCTCCCTCCTGCACCGCTTCTACTGGGAAACCATTCCCAATTGGTCCAAGTACGTTGACCAGCTGACCTTCTCGATTTGTTGCCAGAACTTTCGTACCACGCCCCTCAGCACGATAGATCATTGTAAACTCATTGTTGTCTTTATCAATATTTGCAATACTAATTGGTCGACGTAAAAGCGGCTCCAGTGAATCCGACACCTTTACATGGACAAACTGGCCAGGAGTCATCTCCTGAACCAGTTCACCATGAAGTGTCAGTTCGAAAATGTTTGTCGCAATTTGCTTTTGAGAGACGACCGTCATTTTCTCTTGACGTATCATATTAGTGTACTACCTCCGCTTTTGGCATTTGTTCTGCTGTAAATGTCATAGATTCGATAACACGTACCATTGCTTCTGCTGTATCTAAAGATGTTAGGCAAGGTACTCCATTTTCTACAGACTCACGACGAATTCGGAAGCCGTCACGAGCTGGTTGCTTGCCTTTTGTTAAAGTGTTGACAACAAGCTGAGCTTCCCCATTTTGGATAAGGTCAATCAATGTTTGTCCTTTCGCCCCAATCTTGCCTACTACATCAGTTCGTACACCTGCTGCTTCAAATGCTTTTGCTGTACCTTCTGTTGCTACAATGCGATAGCCTACTGTTGAGAAGCGTTTTGCTAATGCAATCGCTTCTTCCTTATCTTTATCAGACACAGTGAATAATACTGTACCTTCTGTTCGTATTTCCATACCTGCTGCAACTAAGCCTTTATAAAGAGCTTTTTCTAATGTTGCATCTTTCCCCATTACTTCACCAGTAGATTTCATTTCAGGTCCTAATGTAATGTCTACACGTCGTAATTTAGCGAATGAGAACACTGGTACTTTTACAAATACACCTCTTTGCTCAGCTGCTAGGCCTGTTGGATAGCCTTGCTCTACAATGGATTTGCCAAGGATTGCTTTTGTTGCAATATTAGCCATTGGGATATTTGTAATCTTACTTAGGAACGGTACTGTACGTGATGAACGTGGGTTCACCTCGATAACAAATACTTCGTTTTGTGAAATGACATATTGGATGTTCATTAAGCCGATGATGCCTAGCCCCTTCGCAAGACGAGTTGTATAGTCAACTAATGTATCTTTTTGTGCCTGTGTTAATTTTTGCGGTGGGTAAACAGAGATTGAGTCACCAGAGTGAACTCCTGCACGCTCGATATGCTCCATAATTCCTGGTATTAACACATTCTCACCGTCACAGATAGCATCTACTTCAATTTCCTGTCCTGTTAAGTAACGGTCTACTAATACTGGATGATCTGGAGATGCCTCTACCGCGTTTTCCATATAGTGCTGTAATTCTTCTTGGTTATAAACAATTTCCATTGCACGTCCACCAAGTACATAAGAAGGGCGAACAAGCACTGGGAAGCCTAGACGCTCACCAATGGCAAGAGCCTCCTCTGTAGAAACTGCTGTTTCTCCTTGAGGTTGTGGAATATCTAATTCACGTAGCGCCTGCTCAAATTTATCGCGGTTTTCTGCACGGTCAATATCCTCAAGAGACGTACCTAAGATTTTCACGCCATTAGCAGCTAATTTATCAGCAAGGTTAATAGCCGTTTGACCACCGAATTGAACAACAACACCAATTGGTTGTTCTAAGTCGATAATATGCATAACATCCTCAATTGTTAATGGTTCAAAGTATAATTTATCGGAAATTGAGAAATCTGTTGACACTGTTTCTGGATTTGAGTTAATGATGATCGCTTCATAACCCGCTTCTTGAATCGCCCAAACTGAGTGTACTGTGGCGTAGTCAAATTCTACACCTTGGCCAATGCGGATTGGACCTGAACCTAGTACCACCACAGAAGGTTTTTCAGACTTAATCGATTCATTTTCGTCTTCATATGTGCCATAGAAATATGGTGTTTCTGATTCAAATTCTGCTGCACATGTATCCACCATTTTATAAACTGGCATAATCCCATGCTCTTTACGATAAGCATACAGTTCTTCTGGTGTTGTTTCCCAAAGCTCAGCAATTTTCTTATCTGCAAAGCCTAAACGTTTAGCTGTTCGTAGTACGTCTTTGTCATTCTTATTGTCAGCAAGCGTTTGTTCCATATCCACAATATTTTTAAATTTATTTAAGAAGAATAGATCGATTGCTGACCATTCATGAATTTGTTCAATTGTTACACCTCGACGTAAAGCTTCACCGATGAAGAATAGACGTTCATCCCCAGCCTTGCGAATACGTTTTTCAATCCAAGAATCTGAATTTTCTTCAGCATGTTTTAACTCTAAGTGTACTTGACCTGTCTCAAGAGAACGAACCGCTTTTAGCATAGCTTCCTCAAAAGTACGACCTAACGCCATTACTTCACCAGTAGCTTTCATTTGCGTACCAAGATTACGTTTAGCAGATTCGAATTTATCGAATGGCCAACGAGGAATTTTTGCTACGATATAGTCCAGTGCAGGCTCAAAACAAGCATATGTTGAACCTGTTACAGGATTTTTAATTTCATCTAACGTTAAGCCTACTGCAATTTTAGCGGCTAGCTTAGCAATTGGATAACCTGTTGCTTTTGATGCTAACGCAGATGAACGAGAGACACGTGGATTTACTTCAATCACATAGTAATTAAAGCTATATGGATCAAGTGCAAGCTGTACGTTACAGCCACCTTCAATTTTTAAAGCGCGAATAATATCGAGTGAAATATTACGTAGCATTTGGTTTTCGCGATCAGATAGTGTTTGCGTTGGTGCAACAACGATTGAGTCACCTGTATGAATCCCTACTGGGTCAACGTTTTCCATGTTACATACAACGATGGCATTGTCAGCTGCATCACGCATTACTTCGTATTCAATTTCTTTATAGCCTGCGATTGATTTCTCTAATAGACATTGCGTTACAGGGGAATATTTTAAACCCGATGTCACAATTTCTTCTAAGTCTTGATCGTTGTAGCAAATACCGCCACCTGTACCGCCAAGTGTAAAGGCAGGTCGAACAATGACAGGGTAGCCAATTTTTGCAACAAATCTTTTCGCTTCATCTAAGTTATGAATAATATCAGATTCAGGAACTGGAGCTCCTAACTCATACATTAAATTACGGAATAAATCACGGTCCTCCGCTTTATGGATGGCATCTAATTTAGTACCTAGAATTTCAATTCCAAGCTCATCTAGAATACCTGATTTGTCTAATTCGATCGCCATATTTAGGCCTGTTTGACCACCAAGTGTTGGTAAAATCGCGTCTGGGCGTTCTTTACGTAATATACGCGATACAAAATCAATAGAAATTGGCTCAATATAGACTTTGTCTGCGATTTCTGTATCTGTCATGATTGTAGCAGGGTTTGAGTTAATTAAAATAACGCGGTAGCCCTCTTCTTTTAATGAAAGACATGCTTGTGTTCCTGCATAGTCAAATTCTGCTGCTTGTCCGATAACAATTGGGCCTGAGCCGATTACTAAAATAGTTTCAATATCTGTACGTTTAGGCATGTTGTTTCCCCTTCCCTGCTTCTACTTCCATCATTTCGATGAATTCATCAAATAAATGGTTTGAATCTTCTGGACCTGGTGATGCTTCTGGGTGATATTGCACTGTGAAAATTGGATATTTTTTATGACGTACACCTTCACATGTTCCATCATTTAACGCGATATGTGTTAATTCTAAATCGGTATCTTTTAATGATTCGATATCGATGGCATAGCCATGGTTCTGAGATGTTAAATCTGTACGACCTGTGCGTAAATCTTTTACTGGATGGTTACCACCACGGTGTCCAAATGGTAATTTAAAGGCTTTCGCACCACTTGCTAAAGAAAAGATTTGATGGCCTAAACAAATACCGAACATTGGCACTTTTCCAATTAAGTTACGTACTGTTTCAATGCCTTCTTGAACATCTTCAGGATTTCCTGGTCCATTCGACAACATGATGCCATCTGGATGCCAAGCTAAAATTTCCTCAGCTGACGTATTATACGGTACGACTAGCACATCACAATCACGTTTGTTTAACTCACGTAAAATTCCATGCTTCATTCCATAATCAATTAGAACAACTCGTTTACCACGTCCTGGAGATGGATAGGCTGCTTTTGGTGATACTTCACGAACATGGTGCGTAATGGCTGGCGTTGCTTGTAATTGTGCCACAATTTCATCCACATTTACTTCTTCATCAGCAGCTGTCAAAATCGCTTTTACGGAACCTTTACTACGAATAATACGTGTTAATTTTCGTGTATCAATCCCTTCAATTCCTGGGATATCCTTTGATGTCAAATAGTCATCTAAAGTTAAATCACAGCGGAAATTCGAAGGATTTTTAGCTAATTCACGTACAACAAATCCACGAATTGCTGGCGTAATCGATTCAAAGTCATCACGGTTAATGCCGTAGTTACCAACTAAAGGATAAGTTAAAGTGACAATTTGTCCATAGAATGAAGGATCTGAAATCGTTTCCTGATAACCCGTCATCCCTGTTGTGAATACAACCTCACCTTGTGAAGCGCGCTCGCTACCAAATGCTGTACCTGTAAATACTGTGCCATCTTCTAAAACTAGTAAACGTTTTTTCATTACTCTGCCTCCTGATATACGATATTGCCTTCAAAAATCGTTAGTACTGGCCAACCCTTTGCCACCCAGCCGTTGAATGGTGTATTACGACCTTTTGATACAAAGCCTTCTGCATCAATCGTTTGTTCTTTTTGAATATCAATTAAAATCATATCAGCTGAAGCACCTACTTCTAATGTGCCATATGGCAGATCAAAAATCTCAGCTGCTTTCACTGTCATCCAATCAATTAATTGTTTTAACGTCCACTTTCCTGTTTCTACAAACTGTGTATAAAGTAGTGGGAAAGCAGTTTCGAAACCTACAATACCAAATGGTGCGCCAACCATACCGCAGCATTTTTCTTCTACTGTGTGTGGCGCATGATCTGTTGCAATGCAGTCGATTGTACCATCAAGTAGTGCTGCATGTAGAGAATCTTTATCATCAGCTGCGCGTAATGGTGGGTTCATTTTCCAATTAGCATCATCAGATGGAATATCCATCTCTTCTAGCAATAAATGATGTGGACAAACTTCTGCTGTAACACGGATTCCCGCAGCCTTTGCATCTCTTACCGCACGCACTGATTCCTTCGTCGATACATGACAAACATGGTAACGAGCGCCTGCTGCTTCTGCAAGTAGTACATCTCGTGCAATTTGTACGGATTCACAGATGGAAGGTATTCCTGGGAGGCCTAGCTCTTTATTACGCTTTCCTTCATGCATCACGCCATCATAGATTAATGAGTTGTCCTCACAATGCGCTACAACGACCATATCGTGCTGGGCCGCATCTTTCATTTGCTCATACATCGTTGAGGCTAGCTGGATACCAACACCATCATCTGAGAATGCCACTGCTCCATGTGCTTTTAATTCTTCAATATTTGTTCGAACCTCACCCGATATATCCTTTGTTAGGGAACCGTATGGGAGTACTCGAATAACCGCACTGTCCTGAATGAGCCCATTGATGAGTTGCATGTTTTCAACCGAATCAGGTACTGGCTTTGTATTAGGCATTGCGCAAATTGTCGTAAAGCCACCTTTTGCTGCTGATGCCGAACCTGTTGCAATGGTTTCCTTATGCTCAAATCCTGGCTCTCGTAAATGTGTATGAACATCGATAAAGCCTGGTGCTACGATTAAACCATGTCCTTCAATCAGTTCTGCACCTGCTACAGTCACATCTTGACCAATAGCCGTAATCTTTCCGTCTGCCATTGCAATATTGACTGTCTTTAATTCACCTTGTTCATCTAGCATTTGTACATTTTGAAGTACCTTTGTCATGTTATTCTCTCCCCTTTAAAATGGTTTCCATAATAGCCATCCGTGTGTAAACACCGTTCCGCACCTGTTCAAAAATTCGAGAGCGATCACACTCGACTAACTCAGAAGCAATTTCGACATCACGATTGACGGGTGCTGGATGCATAATAATGGCTGATTCTTTCATTTGCTTTTCTCGTTCAATTGTTAAACCAAACTCTTGATGGTAACCTTCCTTTGAGAAGCTTTTATTTACTTTATGACGTTCATGTTGCACACGTAGTAACATAATGACATCACTTATTTCGATCAGATTATCCCATGAATGGTGCGCTTCAAAACCGCCAGACCATTCTTCTGGGCAAAGGAAATGAACATTTGCCCCTAAATTTTGTAATGCTGTTGCATTTGATTTCGCTACTCGACTATGAGAGATATCTCCTGCAATTGTGACATTCAACCCTTCGAAATAGCCAAACTCCTTTTTGATGGTATAAAGATCCAATAAGGATTGTGAAGGGTGTTGCCCAGCACCATCTCCTGCATTAATAATCGCTACATTAATACCATCCAGCAGCTCATTGTAATACTCATCTTCTGACGCTCGAATGATGACAGCATCTAAACCAATCATTTCCAATGTTTTGACCGTATCGTACATCGTTTCCCCTTTCGTAACACTCGAAAACCCTGCATCAAAAGGGATAACATGACAGCCAATTTTGTATTCCGCCATTTCAAAGCTTGTTTTTGTACGAGTACTTGGTTCAAAGAATAGATTGGCCACTTTGTGTGTGCGAGATAACGATGATGTTTCACCATTTTCAAATGCTTGCGCAAGATCTAGGATTTGGTTAATCTCTTCTGTTGTTAAATGTTCCATCGATAATAAGTTCTTCATCATGTGACCTCCATTAGGTTGTGAATCGTGAACGCCTATGTATGACGTTCTCTGTATATAAAGTAAAAGCCCCGTTGATGTCATCAACGAGGCATGAGGAGGCGTGACAAACTACAGCAAGACATACATCCCACTTCAGCCTGTCCACAACTTCCCTTTTTTTGCCTCTCTGGACAATTCATTAAAAGGTACTACTATGAATCTTTATTTTGATTGTATTGTACGGGTATATCAGCTTCTTTTTTACCTGGTAGAATCGCATTTAATAGCACACCAATAATCGCTGCTAGTGCCATTCCTTCTACACTCAATGATTCTGAGATAACAAACTTGGCACCGCCAATACCAATGACTAAAATCACTGAAGCAATTACTAGGTTACGACTGTTACCAAAATCAATATGATTATCTACCAGCATACGTAAGCCACTTGCTGCGATAATTCCAAAGAGTAAGATGGAAACTCCACCAAGTACTGCGGTTGGAATCGTTGCAATTACTGCCATTGCTTTCCCGAAGAATGATAGTAAGATAGCAACCACTGCTGCACCTGCAATAACGTAGATACTGTATACTCGAGTAATGGCTAGTACACCAATATTTTCACCATACGTTGTTTTCGGAGGACCTCCGATTAAAGCACTCACAAATGTGCCAAGCCCGTCACCTAGTAGCGAACGGTGTAGTCCTGGCTCTTTAATATAATCACGATCTACTACTTTTCCTAATACCAGTTGATGTCCTATATGTTCCGAAATTGTTACAATTACGATTGGTACCATGATAAGTAGAATTTTTGTTGTTATTTCAAACTCATAATGCACACCTGGTATTAAGAAATCAGGCATTGCGAAGAATTTTGCTTTGGCAATCGGTGTATAGTCTACTATGTCGATCATCATGGAGTAAATGTACCCTACAATTAGGCCCATCAAAATTGGCATAGTGCTTAAAATTCCTTTAAAGAAAATCGTAAAGATGATAGCTGTAAAGACCGTCACTAAAGCAGCTGAGAAGTGTAAAAAGCTATACTCTCCATTGACGTTCATTGCCATATTCACAGCCGTACCTGAAAGTCCAAGCCCAATTACCATAATTACTGGGCCTACCACAATCGGTGGCAAAATTTTCATAATCCACTTATAACCACTTTTCCAAATGATTAAGGATACAATCCCGTACGTAATGCCGACTGCCATAGCACCGATCATGGCATTGCCTGGGTTTACACTTGAACCGTCTTCATTTAAACCACCTGCAGCAAGTAGGATTGGTGCAATAAAGGCGAAGGATGATCCTAAATAAGCTGGTACCTGAAATTTTGTAATTAATAGGAAGAATAATGTAGCAATTCCGCTTGTTAAAAGGGCAATCGCTGGACTAAGACCTACTAACTGCGGTACTAAAATCGTTGAACCAAACATCGCAAACATATGCTGGAAACTTAATGTCACTAGCTGGAGCGGGGTCGGTTTATCCTTAATATCTAAAACTGCATTTGACATACTGTTTCCTCACTTTATTGTTCGTCTTCTTTATAAATAATGACGCAATCTTCTCCGTCTACCTCTTGTAAATTGACAACAATGCGCTCAGAGCCAGAAGTTGGAACGTTTTTTCCCACATAGTCTGCTCTAATTGGTAGCTCTCGATGTCCTCTATCTACTAGAACAGCTAGTTGAATTTGTGCAGGTCTTCCTAAATCCATTACAGCATCTAGAGCTGCACGTACTGTTCGACCTGTATAAAGTACATCATCCACTAAGATGATTTTTTGATTTTTCACTTGATACTCGATATCAACTTGTTCTACATGTGCTTGTTCGTTTTCATGTTTCGTTGTTAAATCATCTCGGTAAAGTGTAATATCAAGTTCCCCTGTACGAATCGGTTTACCTTCAATTTTTTCAATTCGCTGCGCCAAACGTCTGGCTAGAAAGGCACCTCTTGTTTTAATGCCAACTAAAATACATTCATCGATTCCTTTATTACGTTCAATTATTTCATGGGCAATACGTGTTAATGCTCGTGTCATTGATGGGCCATCTAATAATTCATTTTGTGCCATATTCGTATCCTCCTCTCTCCAATCTATTATCGGCCATGTGTCCATAAAAAAACCTCTCGAGGCGAATAGCCTGAGAGGGTTGTATACGTGTCGAAAAAGCATGTTGGAAAAATTTGCAGCACAAATTTCCACAACACTATCACATGTCCCTTCTCAGCCTCTCTGGACTGCCATTAAAGGTGAATATTTAGTTATGTTGTTCATTCACTGTCGTTAGTATAGACTTTCTTTTCGTATACGTCAATGCCTATTTCGTAAATCATTTAATAATTGTTCATAATCAGCTGGAAGTGGTGTTTCAAACTCCAAATATTCTCCAGATGAAGGATGATCGAAACCTAAAGTCGCTGCATGTAAAACTTGTCCCCCAAAGTCGATTGTCTTTTTCGGACCATATTTTGGATCTCCAACAAGTGGGAAGCCAATATAATTCATATGCACACGAATTTGGTGTGTACGTCCTGTTTCTAAACGACATTCCACAAGCGTATAGTCACCAAAACGTTCAACAACTTGGAAGTGTGTGACAGCATGTTTACCATTATCGACAACTGCTTGTTTTTGGCGATCTTTTTGGTCACGACCAATTGGTGCATCAATTGTCCCCTTATCATGCGCAATATGCCCGTGGACAAGAGCAATATATTTACGAGTAACTGTTTTATTCACTAATTGATTGACTAATGATTCATGAGCCGTATCGTTTTTAGCAACCATCAATAAGCCCGATGTATCTTTGTCGATACGATGGACAATCCCTGGTCGTAGTACACCATTAATCCCTGATAAGTCTTTACAATGATACATTAAGCCATTTACCAGTGTACCTCCCATATGGCCCGGTGCTGGATGTACCACCATACCCTTTGGTTTATTCACAACAAGAACATCTGCATCCTCATAAACAATATCTAAATCTAAATTTTCTGCGACAACATCCAATTCTTCCACTTCTGGTACATCAATAGCGATGATGTCACCAGCTTTAACCTTATATTTTGCCTTTACCACATCACCGTTTACTTTAATGACTCCCTCACTAATCCAGTTCCCAATTTGCGTGCGTGACCACTCAGATTGTAAGCTGGAAAGTGCTTTATCAATGCGCTCTCCTTGCTGCTGTTCTTCGATTGTATATGTTACTTGCGTCATTGTTTCACCTGTTTCTTCTCTTTTTTATCTTCCATAATTAAGCCAATCATCAGCACGACAACCGCTATTGTTAATGCAGCATCTGCCACATTAAAAATAGGGAAATCATAATTAATAATCGGAATTAAAACATCTACAAAATCGACCACTTCTCCTCTAAATAGACGGTCAATAAAGTTTCCTACTGCACCACCAAGCAAAAGCATTAAGCCGACTTGAAAAACAGGCTTTCCCTTTGCTTCTTTATGATAAAAATAGACAATCGCACAGATAACAGCAACTGTGACAATACTAAACAACCACATTTGCCCCTCTAGCATCCCCCATGCTGCCCCTCTATTTCGATGAGACAAAATACCAAACCAAGGGTCCCATACAGCAATGCGTTCAGCATATTCCATATTTTTCACAATCAGCCATTTTGTCCATTGATCCAGTAAAACGACAAAAGCAGCTAATCCATAATATTTATACACAGACATTCCTCCGTTCACTCAACATCTTACCTATTCTACCATAACAGTTCCATTCACAATAACTAATATCCTATCTAATCTAAATCTCTTCAAGAAATATAAAAAGGCTACCCCTATTACGTTTAAGCAATAGAAATAGCCATAACTTATTGGTTAGACAGTTTCAGATTCTTTTGAATGTACTCGCTTCATGAAGTCATTAACATCAGCAGGAACTTTGCGATCTATTAAAGACACGATAATAACAGATAAGAAGCCCACAGGCACTGTCACAATACCCGGAATTTTAAACTGCAAGAAGCTTGGTAACGTTCCTGGTAAAAAGATCATCCACATAGACACGCCAAGTCCTATTAATAATCCTGCAATGGCTCCTTTCTCTGTCATGCCTCTCCACCAAATACCTAAAATAAATATTGGGGTAAATGTACTTGCAGCGACAGTAAAGGCGAGCGCCACTAAATGGCCAATGGATGCATCCTTTACAAGTAAGCCCAATGCTCCATATAAAATACCTAATATTACAATAGCCACTTTCCCAGCAATAACTCGTTGTTTTTGTGTAATATCCTTTTTCATGATATTGGCATATAAATCATGAGCTAGTGCACCCGAGCTTGTAATAAACAATCCTGAAAGATTGGAGAAAATAGCTGCAAATGCTCCTGCTATAACTAATCCAAGTAGCCATTTGCCACCTAGTGCAAGGGCTGTAGTAGGAATGACCATATTATTCCCACCCAGCACTAAATCACGCATAACTTCCTCACTAGCTGTCCCAGAAATGAAAATAGATCGACCTACAACACCTAAATAAACAGCTAACAAGAAGAACGCGCTTGCAATCCCAATGGCCATGAGTGCAGATTTACGGGCTGCTTTAGCACTTGGATTTGTATAAAAACGCAATAATATATGTGGAAGTCCAATTGTTCCTAGTGCTAACCCAATCGTCATACTAATTGTTTGCCAGAACGTTGGGAAATAGAAGCCTGTGCCTGTCCAAGCAGCACCATCAAAATTGATATCATTGCCATCTAGGGCATACGGTGAAGTGCCAGTGATCGGACCACTAAATGAATGGATGGCTGCTAAAATTTTATCATAATGTAAACCGCCATAAACTGCTGCAATTAACATCACGATAAACGCACCTAGACGAATCCACAACTCTAATGCTTGGTTGATGGTTGTTCCTTTCATACCACCAATACCTACATAAAAAATCATAACAACACAAGTAAATATAATGCCGAATTCATAAGAAGTACCAAAAAACATACTTAAAATTTGTGCGGCACCTAATAATTGTGGAGCTGCATAAAAGCCAGAAATTGCTAAAACCACCGCTACCGCTACAAGCCGTGCTCGTCTACTATGAAAACGATAGCCTAAAAAATCTGCAACGGTAAATGCACCGAAGCGTCTTAAAGGACCTGCCACAAAAATCGCTAATAATGTTAACCCAATGGAAAAGCAAAAAGCATAATAAGCACCATCATATCCAAGTTGAAATGTTAACCCTGCGATGCCCAGAAATGTTGCTGCACTTAAGTAATCCCCACCAATGGCAGAACCATTTGTAAACCATCCGAAGCTTCGGCCACCTACAAAGAAATCCGATGCTGTTGCATTTCTTTTTGTTAAATACGTAATGTATACAATTGTCCCCATTAAAGCAATGGTCATTAACATCTTTGGTTCTAATAGAGCTTCCATCATTCAACATTTCCCCCTTTGTTCCAACTACTTATTTGCTATATCGTATTTTTTTAGACGTTTCTCGTACATGGCTGTATGAACATATGCAATAATAAATGCCATAGCCATCATTACAATCGTTGTCACAAACCATGTGACTGTCATACCACCCCAGATTTTCTTAAACGCAAATGCTGGCGCAAACCAATTCATAACAGGGATACTAAAAATCAAAATAAAGTAAAATATCGATAAACCTAAACCTGTTGTAAATTCATCTTTCATAATTTTGTTTGTTGTTGCATCTAAAGGTGGTAGATCTTTCACATCAATTGTTCCTGCTTCTACATAGTCATAATCATGACTGCCTACTTCCGCCATAAGCCAACTCCCCCTTTTCTGATAAGTAAATAATTATCTGAAATTTCAAATTATTATTCACTACAATTATTCTATTCTATTTCAACTTCAATATAGATATAAAATATTGCTGTATTAGTACAAAAAATTGCTATTTTAAGTTAAAATATTTTTATCTTTTTATTCGTAGGGGGCTGGTAGCATTTTAAAGGTGGTATGGTATATGGAAAGCTCATTTGACAAGCTGCAGATGAGTGAATGGTTAAAAGAGGTTTTACCAAACGCTTTAGAGGAATGTAAAGTGCCAAAGCCAGAAGATGAGGTCATTATTGTCTATGAAGTCAATCGGTTATTTGACTGGGTAAAAATTAATCGATTAAAAAGAAACTATCCTAATAGTATTATTGTCCCGTTTGTTACAGAACACCTTACCTACTCGACTGGTATAGCAATTGAATTAGCTTTACCTGCACTTCTCATAAAACCATTACAAAAATCAAAATTTTTACGAATCGTAAAAAAACTGTATACGTCCTATCAGGAAAAAAAGGCGAGTACGCTTACAATACTTGAGCTATCACAACAAGTGTCCCAACAACATACCTCTCCATTTAGGGAAGCATTTTTAAAACGCCTGATCCGTGGAGAAATTGACAATGAACAAGAAATAATACAATCTGCTTCATTTTTATCGACAAGCTGTATTCCTAATATTGTATTTTTAATTCAAGGCTATATTGATGGGGATAATAAGAGAGCTGTCCCACACGATGCAAGTAGTCGTATTACAACTGTTTTTCGTCAGCACTTTGCGGAGAAGGCCTCATTATCCTTTTTACATTTTGAACGCTATTTATTACTTCTCATGCGAATTCCTACTGCTTATAACTCTTTCAAACATTGGACTGAGGGTGAAGCCTGTTTATTAGAGGTTATCGAGACCCTAAAAAGGGATTGTTCTATTCATCTTTTTATGGGAGTTGGAGGTGTATTTCAGGATGCTATGCAAGTGAAGGAATCCTATAGCCAGGCTAGAAAAGCACGTAGAAAACCACCTATCCATAATATACACATCCGATATTACGAAGATTTAACAAAGCATGAGCAGCTGCAAAAAGCTATTCAGTATATTGAAGAACATTACGACGAACAACTGACCATTCGTGATGTTGCAAAATATATTAACTTTAGCCCAACTCATTTTAGTAGACTATTTAAAAAAGAAACAGGTCGCAATTTTGTTGACTATGTTGCTTATACACGCATTATCAAAACCTTACCTTTTTTACGCAAGTACGACTACACCATAGAAAAAATCTCCTCCACCTGTGGCTTCAATACACCAAATTACTATAGCTTAACTTTTAAAAAATATGTAGGGATCTCTCCAACAGACTATCGCAATACGACAGAAATTTTATTTAAATAATGGAAAAGAATCTGCAAAACTTCCATGAAAAAAGCAAGCCTCCAACAAGGAGACTTGCACATCCTCTACATTTAAATGCAGATTCTTGTTATTTATAGATTAAACGTAATACTTTTCTACAACTTCTGCACAGCGAGCACATACTGTAGGTTGTGCTTCATTTGAACCAACTGTTTCAGAAATTGACCAGCAACGCTCACATTTCTCACCTGTAGCCTTCTCAACAACAATGGAAACATGCTCAAGTGCTAAAGCTTCAGCAGGTGCCTCCTCGATAGCAGCTACCTCAAAAGCTGAAACGATGGAAAGTTGTGCAAAGTCAATGTTGGCATCGTTCAATAATGCGACAACATCTTCTTTCGCGTAGACAGTGACTTTTGCTTCAAGTGATTTACCAATTGTTTTCGCATTACGTGCTTCCTCTAATGCTTTTAAAATATCATCGCGTACATCAATAATTTTTTCCCATTTTGTACGTAGGCTGTCAAAATTCGCTTGAACATCTACCTCTGGGAAATCTGTTAATTGAACAGAAACTTCTTCTACAATACCTTGAACATGTAAATAAGACCACATTTCATCCGTTGTATGTGGGATAATTGGTGTCATGATTTTTACTAATGTCATCAATGTATCATAAATAACTGTTTGCATCGCACGACGATCCTTATTGTCATGACCCTCGATATAGACTACGTCTTTGGCAATATCAAGATAGAATGAAGATAACTCTACAGCAACGAAATTATTGACTACATGATAGACAGCAGCAAAATCATAGCGATCATAGGCAGCACGCACAGTTTTTAAGACATCCTGTAAGCGCATATACACATATTGATCCATTTCACGAAGCTCAGCATAACTTACACGATCTTTCGTAGGATCGAAATCAGCAATATTGCCGTGCAAGAAACGGAAAGTATTACGAATTTTACGATACACCTCAGATACTTGCTTTAACATATCCATAGAGATGCGCACATCTGCTGTATAATCAACAGAAGCAACCCATAAACGAAGTATGTCTGCTCCATACTGATCCATTACTTTTTGCGGAATAATCACATTCCCTAAAGATTTACTCATTTTACGTCCTTCACCATCAAGTACAAAACCATGTGTTAAAAGTCCTTTGTATGGTGCATAGCCGTTAATAGCTACAGATGTAATAAGAGAGGAATTAAACCAACCACGATGTTGGTCAGAACCCTCTAAATAGAGATCAGCTGGATATTTCATACCACGTTCTACTAGTACACCTTGGTGTGATGAACCGGAATCAAACCATACATCCATAATATCATTTTCTTTTGTAAATTCGCCGTTCGGGCTACCTGGATGTGTAAAGCCTTCTGGTAATAACTCTTTTGCTGTTTTTTGGAACCAAATATTTGATCCATTCTCACGGAATAATGCTGAGACATGACTAATTGTTTGAGGTGTAATAATAGGTTCACCATTTTCAGCATAGAAAATCGGAATCGGCACACCCCACGCACGTTGACGTGAAATTACCCAGTCTCCACGATCACGAATCATATTATAAAGACGAGTTTCTCCCCAAGCTGGTGTAAATGCTGTTGCTTTTACAGCCTCTAATAACTCCCCACGGAATGCTTCAACAGATGCAAACCATTGTGGTGTCGCACGATAAATAACAGGCTTTTTCGTACGCCAGTCATGTGGATAGGAGTGCGTAAAGAAATCAAGCTTTTCTAACGCTCCTACTTCTTTTAGTTTTTCTGTGACGAGTTTATTTGCATCATTATAAAACACGCCTTCAAAACCAGGTGCTTCATCTGTATAACAGCCACTATTATCAAGAGGGCTAAGAATACCTAAACCATACTGTTTACCAATATGATAATCGTCTTCACCATGCCCTGGGGCTGTATGAACACAACCTGTACCCGCTTCAGCAGTTACGTGTTCACCTACCATAATAAGCGATTCACGATCGTAGAATGGATGTTGTGCTACAATACGATCTAATGCCTCTCCTTTTACCTCTTGGACAACCTCATAGTCTACCCATCCAAGCGTAGTTGCCACTGACTCTAATAACTCTTTGGCAATGATGAATTTTTTATTAGCCACTGCAACTACTACATAGATAAATTCAGGATTCAAAGAAATCCCTAAGTTTGCTGGTAATGTCCATGGTGTTGTTGTCCAAATGATAAATTTAGCATCTGCTGGAACAACACCCTTCGCATCCTTAATTGCAAAGCTTACATAAATGGATGGAGATTTGATGTCCTTATATTCAATTTCAGCTTCCGCCAAAGCAGATTCAGAAGAAGGAGACCAATAAACCGGCTTTAACCCTTTATAGATATAACCTTTTTCCGCCATTTTACCGAATACTTCAATTTGACGAGCTTCAAACTCAGGCTTTAATGTAATATATGGATTTTCCCAATCACCTCGAATGCCTAGACGGCGGAATTGGGCACGTTGATTGTCAATTTGCTCATAAGCATACTCTTCACAAAGTTGGCGGAATGCTGCTACTGACATCTCTTTGCGTTTTACACCTTTGTTAGTCAATGCTTGCTCAATTGGTAAACCATGTGTATCCCAACCTGGAATATAATTGACATGGTAGCCAGTCATGGAGCGATGACGTGTAATCATATCCTTCAATACTTTATTTAGAGCATGGCCGATATGGATATCACCATTTGCATAGGGAGGACCATCATGTAGAACAAATTCTGGTCGACCTTCCGTACGTTCCATCTGTAATTTGTTAATATCCATGCCATTCCATTTTTCTTGCATTTTTGGCTCATTTGCCGGTAAATTTCCACGCATTGGGAAATCTGTTTTTGGCATTAATAAAGTATCTTTGTATTCAACCATTAAAATTCCTCCTTTATTTTACACAAACAAGTAGACATTTTTCTCATAAGACAGTTATTGGCAAACTTATCTAAAACGATTCGGAAACAAACAAAAAAAGCCCTCAATCCCACTAAGGGACGAGAAGCTTCTACTCGCGGTACCACCCTAATTGTAGTACAAAAAATTGCACTACCTCTTAAAAGCACGTTTAACGTCGTGCATCACGAAATAACCTACTTTTTTCAGTTATTTAGCTCAGAAGTGATGTTCAATGCTAGTTGTATGTTTGGGCTCTCACTGTCCCCAAATCGCTTAACAACGCCTAACAAATACTGTCTTCGTCTCTGCTTTTATGCATATCTGTTCAAAATAATTACTATTACAAAGTATATGAAATTCAAACAATCGCGTCAAGTTTCATTTGTCAATTACAGCAATTAAAAAGAAAAGTTAAATATCCTCAGAATCCTGTGCTTCTTCAACAGATGCTTGAATTTCTGTTAAATCGATATCATATTGCAGCAAATGATCCCAGTCATCTGCATTAAGTAAATCCAGCTGTGCTTCTACAAGCATCTTGAAACGATTACGAAATACCTTAGATTGCTTTTTAAGCTCATCAATTTCAATCGTCACCTTACGAGCCTTCGTCAAAGCTTCATTGACAATTCGATCAGCATTTTTTTCAGCTTCTTTTACAATGAGTTTTGCCTCTTTTTGAGAATTTCTTCTCACTTCATCAGCCGCTTCTTGTGCAACGACAATAGACTTCTGCAAAGTTTCTTCTAAGGAGTTGAAATGTCTCGCTTGTTCTAAAGCCATCTCTAATTGCTTATCAACCTCTTTTTTTTCACGAAGCAGAATTTCATAGTCTTTAATAATCTGATCTAAAAATTCATTTACTTCATCTTCAGCATAACCTCTGAAGGCTTTTGTAAACTCCTTATTATGTATATCAATAGGTGATAATGGCATACAATCCTTCTCTCCTTTACATGTACATTCGTAATTTCTATTATACAATTGTTCCGACAACTTAGCAGTAAAAATTAATGAAATTTACTTCACTTTCAGCTTTTTTGGGCCAATCGACCGACTTGAAGACGGATTTTATCTTTTTTAGTTCGGCCTTCAGTCATAATAATTTTCACCCGTCCACTTCCACGTATCGATAAAATATCTCCCTCCTGTAATTCAAAAGCAACTGTATCTCTTTCTGTCCAATTTACACGAACTTTTTTTCCAGTTATTAAAGCTTGAGCTTTTTGGCGTGATACATTTAATACAGTCGCAATAATTACATCTAAGCGCATGGAAGATACTGTATGAGATTCCTCCAACCATTCTTCCTCATTTACAATAAGGGAATCCGCTTCTTTTAAAGACTCAATATGCACCTTAACTTTACCAATACCTGTTAAATGTAACCGAACATATTCTGCTACCTCTTGGGCTACAACGAATTGCACCTGCTGATCATTTACCCGAATATCACCAAACTTGCCACGGTTTAAACCTAATGAAAGCAACGCACCTAAAACATCAGGATGTCGTAATTGGACAAATTTCACTGGATATTGAATCGTAAATGCCACTAACTGAAAGTCCTCCTCTATCACTTCATAGTAAGTAGGAAAAATAAGCATACGCTGCCTCTCCGCCTCTTCAAATAAACCTGTGCATGCAGTTTTTAGCGTATCATCTTGCCCGATAATCGATGTCACAATAAAACGCTGTCTTGGATCAAGAAAATCTGTCAGCTTAGGCGCATAACGATCTTCAACCTCACGCTGCCAGCTTATTACCTGTTCAATAAAGGGCTGTTCATCTTTTCGAAAATGCTGGATTAAGTGTTCCATCTTGTTGTCTCCTCTTTCACTAGTTCCTGTTTGCTTTGTTAGTTGGAAACTTAGTATTCCCAATTCATAACGTTTGGACGTCATTGTTTTAAAATTTTTTATTAGTCGCTTTGTAGCGAGGATAATTAAAATAAATAAAAAATCCCCACCAAAAAGTGAGGATTTATTTCTAAGCGAACATAAAATATATTTTCTGAATGACTATATAAAGCCCTCTTTCTATAAAATTCAGCATAAAGATGGCTACAATTGGCGAAATATCAATCATACCAAGAGGCGGAATGAATTTCCTGAAAATCCCCAAATATGGCTCACAAACTTTTTCAAGCATGCGACCAATTGCTGAATTTTGAGCGGCAGGCACCCAAGACATTAAGATATATGCAATTAGCATGAATGAGTAAATCTTAAATGCTAATGATACATAACCAAGTATAATAAAAAAAGTCATATAAACTACAATCCTCGCTATTAATTATCGTCTAAAATAAAGTTTGTAATTTCACCAGACACTTCTACATTATCTGGCGTACAAAGGAAGATATCTTTACCAATGCGTTGAATATCTCCAGCAAGAGCATAGACTGTGCCACTTAAAAAATCAATAATGCGTTTGCCTTGCTCTCTTTCGATACGTTGCAAATTGACAATTGTTGCACGTTTATTTTTTAAATGCTCTGCGATATCTTGTGCTTCTGCATAAACTCTCGGTTCTATTAAAACAACTTTTGCTCCCTTAGAACTCATAGCTGCCTGCAAACTGACAATGTTATTAGGAGTTGCTGTGCTTTGTGGCATGATTTCATGAATAGGTGCTTTGCGTTCTTTCATCGTTTTTTTTGGCTTAATTGGATGAATCGGTTGCTGTTGTTGTATGGGTTGTTGTTGCTGAATAGGAGCTTGCGTGATTTCTTCTTCTAATTCTTCTTCAAGGTAAAAGAAGTTTTTAATCTTATTTTTCATGCTCATCCTGTTCCCCTCTTTCATTTCCAACAAGAGCCGTTCCGACTCGAACAAAAGTAGCCCCTTCCTCTACCGCAATTTCAAAGTCATTAGACATGCCCATTGATAACTCGGTACAAGGTGCGTGTGCGAATCCTTGCTCGGCTATTTGCTGTTGACATTGTTTTAATTGCTTGAAAACAGAGCGAATAATTGCTTCGTTTTCGGTGTTTGGTGCCATAGTCATTAAACCTACAACTTGAATCTTCGTAAAACCTTTTAATGCTTCTACAAAAGGCAAAACTTCTTCGATAGTTAAACCATGTTTTGATTCTTCACCAGAAATATTTACTTGTACAAAACATTTAACAGGTTGTTCGGCTCTTTTTTCAATTTCTTCTGCCAAACTCAAACGATCTAAGGAGTGTAAATAATCAATGCTGTTAATCACTTGTTTTACTTTACGTGTTTGAAGCGACCCAATGTAATGCCAATGAACATCAGCATGTATCTCAGTAATTTTACGATGTAAGCCCTCTGGTCTGTTTTCTCCTAAATGAGTGAGCCCTGCTTCAATTGCTTCTTGTGTTCTTTCAACAGAAACTTCCTTCGTCACGGCAATTATTTGGACTTTTTCGCCCTCACGATTCCCTTTTTTTTCTGCTGCTGTTATTAAATCATTTAGTTTGTTTAAATTTGTTAAGATTTTTGTCACTGTTTTTCCCAACTTTACAACAATAGTTTCTTTTATTGTAACAAGCAATGCTTGATTTATCAATGAATAGCCTGACCTATGTCAGCATACAATTCTCACAATTTTAATGTGCGTATGTCTTAGGAAAGGGCTTTGACTAAAATGACATCCTTACCAACAACAAGCACATCCTTCATATACACTTTTCTCACAGACTCTTCACCTTTAAAAAAACCAAGATATTTGCGAGGCTCTGCAATCAAAAATGCTGTCACATAGCCTGTTTCTTTTGATACTTCAGCATCTATTACAAAGCCTATAAATCGTCCATTTCCTGCTTCAATGACTTCTTTTTGTTGTAACATCGAAAAACGCAATGACATACCTCCTCTATTGTTTACTTTCGTATAAACATTTCTACTACCATTAAACTTTGCTGTTACTTTATATTTATGTATCATTTGTTCATTGAATGAAGATAAAATGCGCACCGAATTATACGATGCGCATTTTTTTATTTGTAATCTTTTTGCATTGTTTCAATTGCATTTTTTTCAAGACGTGATATTTGTGCTTGAGAAATCCCAAGTTCTTTGGCAATCTCAGTTTGGGTCTCTCCATAATAAAATCGTTTGGCAACGATCATTTGCTGACGTTCATCTAGCTTTTGCAAGCTTTCCTTTACCGACACATAGGCAACCCATTGATCCTCTGATACATCATCATCACGTAATTGGTCCATCATATAAACGGCATCTCCGCCATCTGAATAAATGGGTTCCTGTAATGAAACTGGATCTTGAATGGCATCTAAAGCAAATAAAACGTCTTCCTTTTTCATGTCAATCATCTCGGCAATTTCTTCAATCGTTGGTTCTCGCAAATTATCGGTTATCCATTGCTCTTTTGCCTGCATTGCCTTATAAGCTATATCTCTTAGAGAGCGAGATACACGTAATGCATGATGATCACGCAGATGGCGACGAATTTCACCAATAATCATTGGTACAGCATATGTCGAAAATCTTACATTATGCTTTAAATCAAAATGATCAATGGCTTTCATGAGGCCAATACAGCCAACTTGAAATAAATCATCTGCCTGTTCACCTCTATAGGCAAATCTACCGACAATACTAAGCACTAACCTTAAATTGCACATCACAAGCTCTTCTCTAATCTCTGTTTCTCCAGCTTGCAATCGGATGAAGAGTTCCTTCATTTCCTCGTGCTTTAGAATTGGCAAAGTCGATGTATCTAAGCCGCAAAGATCTACTTTTGTTCGCATATTCGATTCCTCCGGATGTTATTCTCTGACTAAACCGTGACATCAGTTTGTCCGAGAGAAACAAGAATATGCACAAAAGCTGCGACCAATTTTAGGTAGGATAAATTTCCCTTTCTAAGAAATTGGTTGATTTAAATTTTCACGTAAATCTTGAATAATTTTCTTTTCTAAACGGGAAATATATGATTGCGATATGCCTAAATGATCTGCAACTTCTTTTTGTGTCATTTCAACTTTTCCATTGAGACCAAAGCGACATTCCATAATATAACGTTCACGCGCACCTAGTAAATTAATAGCGTGGAACATATGCTGACGTTCAATTTTTTTCTCTACATTATCTAAAATAATATGCTCTTCTGTTCCTAAAATATCTGACAGTAATAATTCATTTCCATCTGCATCAGAATTTAATGGTTCATCTAAGGATACTTCACCCTTCATACGACTTGTTTTTCGTAAATGCATTAAAATTTCATTTTCAATACAGCGTGATGCGTATGTTGCAAGCTTAATATTTTTATCCGTATTGAACGTCTCAATTGCCTTTATTAAACCAATGGAGCCAATACTGATTAAGTCTTCGATTGGCGTTCCCGTATTATCAAAACGTCTAGCAATATAAACAACAAGACGTAAATTACGTTCAATTAGTGTGTCTCTAGCTCGTAAATCACCATTCATAAAGGATGCAATGACTGTAACTTCTTCTTCTCGACTTAATGGCACTGGCAATGAATCATTTCCCCCTATATAGTACGTTTCACGACTCCGAAACTTACTCCATAATTTTTTCAAGCTAGCAAGTAGCCTAAGAAGCAATAGTTCTCCCCCTCTATGAGTTATTTGAAAGCGCTGAAAAATGTAAAATTGCTGCTGTGCTATGTGGAAAATTTTTAGCTTTTTTGGTTAATACGATATATTCATTCATTTTCACTTGCGAAGGCTCCCCCTTTATATGCCACTCATCAAAGCGAAAACCAAGGACAACGGTTTGCTGCTGTACTGTATTGACATGAATAAATCGTATATAACGCTGATAATCTTCTGAAAACATAGATACATTGTACGGATCTGTTTCTTGCCATTTCATTAATGATTCCCGGAACGCTGAAGGTAAATGTGGTCTCAAAGCAGTATAGGAAACAAAATGAACCGGCTTTCCTGATAATGGCTCAATGGCTTGATTTCCTGTATCTACAAAGGCAGAAAGTGGTATTTTTGCCCCAAAGATTGTTAAAGTTGTATCAAATACAAATTGACCACTTAAGCGTTCTAGCTTTACAAAACCCCATTGCTTATAAAATGCAATAAGATTTAAAACTGCAAGCAAAAAGCAAATCATAATGAAATGGGTGGCAGAAAGATTTTTTAAAAAAGGTTGTAGCGCTGTTAACAATCCGCCAATGACGATCGTTGCTGTTAATACAATCGGTCCTTGCTTCTGAAAGCTTCGAATCTTAAAGTGAAACGCTATACCAATTAACAATATAAAACTCAGAATTGTCGTCCACAGCATTTGACCGCCAATGACAGCTACAAAACTACTACAAATAGAACTCATTAATAATCTTGAATTTTTTACAAGGACTCCTGTTACTCTTGCCGTAAACGTGAGTATCGCTAGATTAAAAAGCGTATTAATGAGCACCAGCCATTCTCCATACATAACAGCCGCCTCCTACTTACAAAGTTAGCACGTTACTCCCACAAATATTGTCAAACAATCGCATCATTTCCTAAAAATGTTTTGACAAAAAACATGGTTTCCTTACACATTCGAACATCATGGCAGTCAATATAAAAAGCTCGTATTTTACATATGTAAAATACGAGCTTTTTAGAAGTTAATTAACCACGATTTTTGCGGTTACGTAAAAATGCCGGAACCTCAAGCATGTCATCCTGTGCATAATTTTGCTGATTTTGACGTGGCTGCTCATGTTGAACATGCATTTCTTGTCGTTGTTCACGAATAGGTGCTTGTTGCTGTGGAGCAGATTGTCTGTTCATGTTAAGTGTTGGTTTTGCTGTAGGTCGTTGTTGCTGTAAAGCTTCCTCGGTGAAGCCTGTCGCAATAACTGTAACAATAATTTCATCTTTAAGATTTTCATTAATTACAGAACCGAAAATCATATTTACCTCTTCATCTGATGCAGAAGCTACGATATCTGCTGCTTCTTGTACTTCAAATAAGCTAAGATTTGAACCACCTGTAATGTTCATAAGAACACCTTTAGCGCCATCAATGGATGATTCAAGCAATGGACTTGAAATAGCTTTCTTTGCAGCCTCAGAAGCTCGGTTTTCCCCTGTTGCAATACCAATTCCCATTAAAGCTGAACCTTTGTTGGACATAATCGTTTTCACGTCTGCAAAGTCTAAGTTAATAAGACCAGGTGTAGCAATTAAATCTGAAATACCTTGTACACCTTGACGTAATACATTATCGGCTTCTCTAAAGGCTTCTAACATCGGTGTTGATTTATCAACTATTTGTAGTAGCTTGTCGTTTGGTATCACAATCAGTGTATCTACTGCTTCTTTCATACCGCCAATTCCACCGATTGCTTGTGTTTGACGTTTACGACCTTCAAAAGTAAATGGACGAGTGACAACACCTACTGTTAGGGCTCCCAATTCACGTGCAATTTGTGCAATCACTGGAGCTGCTCCAGTACCCGTTCCGCCGCCCATACCAGCAGTCACGAATACCATATCGGCGCCTCTTAAAACCTCTTCTAACTGTTCTCTGCTCTCTTCAGCAGCTTTTTTTCCTACTTCTGGATTTGCACCTGCACCTAATCCACGCGTTAATTTAGCCCCAATTTGTAGCCTTACTTCCGCTTTGGATAAATTTAATGCCTGTGCATCCGTGTTAACTGCGATAAAGTCAACACCCTGTACACCATGTTCTATCATTCGATTGACAGCGTTGTTACCGCCGCCACCAACACCTATGACCTTTATTACTGCAAGTTCGTCAACACTTGTATCAAATTCTAACATCTCTTTTTCCTCCCACGGTAACTCGACTCTGTATCATTCATTACGCATTCTAGTTAATCAAAAAACTTATCAAATAATTTTTTTGCTCTCCCAATTACGCTTTCTTTTGGTTCTGAAGGTGCAGAATACTCTTGCTTTTTGCTTATAGCTGGTTGAGCCCCTACAACTGCATATTCAACAGGCTGCGTATTCGTACTTTTACCGTAAAAATCATCTTCTAAATAGGCGTAACGAATAAGTCCAACTGCCGTCGCAAATGAAGGCTCTCTAACACCGATATAATCGGGTGTATAGATTCTAACACGCGTTTGTAGAATTTGACGTGCTAATTGGGCAATCCCCTCAAGCTTTGCAACACCACCAGTTAAAACTACACCGCCTGGTAAATCTCTAACACCTAAACGTGCTAATTCATCTATAACTAACTCTAGTAATTCTTCTAATCTAGCACCGATAATCTCCGATATATAGCGTTGGCTGTACTGATCAGTAGAATCTGTACCCACGACAGGCACTTCAAAGAGTTCATCATCTGATGCGTCATCATAAAAGGCATGTCCAAACTGGTGTTTAATTTGTTCTGCTTGTTCTGTTGGTGTTTTTAAAACGATTGAAATATCTTTCGTTATATGATCACCACCAACTGGTATGACACCCGTATGCGTTAATAATCCCTCTTCAAAAACTGCAATTGTTGTAGATCCGCCACCTAAGTCAATGAAGGCAGTTCCTTGGTTTTTTTCATCTTCTGTTAATGCAAAGTAGCCTGATGCTAATGGCTGCAAATATATTTCTCGTATACTTAAACCCGCTCGCTCAACACAGCGAAGAACATTGTGTAAAAGCGTTTTGGATGTCGTTATCATTGTTGCATCCATTTCAAGACGGATGCCAATCATACCACGAGGATCTTTAATTTCATCAAGGTTGTCCACAATAAACTGTCTTGGAATGATGTTAACTAATTCACGTTCAGGAGGTATTGACATGACTTGTGCAGATTCTACCACTCTGTCTAAATCATCATCTGTAATTTCTCTATTTTCACTATTTACAGCGACAACACCTTTAACTAGCTGTAACATCGTCTGGTTAGCTGGAACGCCTAAAACGACTTCATGGATTTGATAACCAGTCATTCGTTCGGCCTGTTCTATTGCTTTTCGAATAGATTGTACTGTTGCGTCAATATCAACAATCGCACCTTTTCGAACTCCATTCGACTTTACATTTCCGACGCCAATTACATGTAATTGCCCGTCACTCATTTCACCTATTAATACCTTGACAGAGGAGGACCCAATATCAAGGGAAATGTATAAATCTTGCTGATTCAATTCGCTGCACCTCCTTGAAAAATGCTCTTGTTTTCATTCTATTGTAAACTTCGCATAATGTCTAAGCAAATCGAGTATTTTGGTCAATTTTTCTCTCATTCTATGGAAGTTTTTTTCCGCTTGTGACGTTTCTCATCTAACCGAGTTAGTAATATACGCCTAATGATTGCTATATTTTGGAATAAACGTACTCCGAAAGCGAAAATCGCTGCTAAATACAAATCTATCCCCAAATTCACTCCTATAAAAGCTAATCCTGCTGCTAGAACTATATTAAAAAAGAATCCTGATACAAAAACTTTATCATCGTAAACTTGCTGTAATTGAGCACGAATACCTCCAAATAATGTATCTAAAGCTGCTAAAACAGCTATTGACAGATAATTTTCATACATAGAGGGGATTTGTATATTTGTTAACAAGCCAAGGGCAAGTCCAAATATCAAACCTAAAAATGGTAGCCACATATATTAATCTCCTTTTTTTACCTCTGCTAAATAATCATTTGTCAACGGCTGATCAAATGCTGGAAGTTGTAACTGTTCAATTGGTTCTTCAATTACTAAATTAAAATTGTCTAAATAAAATGAGTCTATAAATGTTGAGGCCAGCAAGGAATTATACATTTTTTGCGCTGCTTTATAATCGCTTGTCCCAACAAATATCTCAAATGAAGGCGAAGACAGTGGTATACTGTTTACCGTTGTCTTACCATTGATATCACGTATGGCTGTTGTTTGTACTACACGATTACCATCAATTGAGACATTAGTAGCATTGTTCTTAAAAAGGGTATTCAATAATTGAGTTAACAAATCAGGTGAAATCTCTTGAATTTCATAGCCCATTTCTATCAGTTCAGGTGCAGGTTCAACTCGAAGTACAACACCTGGCCCTATAACTTCTGTTAATCCTGCGTGCAGCTTTAAACGATTTAATGTTTCATTTAAGGCTGCTTGCTGATTTACTTTTTCAGATTGCTCATAGCGATCCACTACTTCATGAAGTGAGCGAATTTCTGCCAGTAGTGCGGAATGTCTTTGTTTTTCTTGTGCTAATTCCTCTCTTATTGCCCAAATATCTCGTGTATCTCGCTCAGCTGGTTTTTGTATGGTATTGTATTGTACCGCTATCATCAAACCGATAATAAATAGCACGATCGTTATTCGGGTGTACATATTTCTTTTCAAAATAGCCCCTCCTAGACGTATCGTATGCCCCTCAGAATACGACTTTGCATTGTATAATTTTCTACAATCGACTATATAACTGGAGGCTAAATTAAACATGAAATTTAAAGTATAGAACTTGTCCTAACTTTCTATTTTTACTTTTGGCATGGTAAGCTTCTGATTTTCTTCAAGTGACACCACAATATTGTCATTTAATAATTGATCCACCACGCCCCCGTTTAAGTTTAAAGAAGCTATTAATGTATCTGAATCACCAACCGCTTCGATCACAAACGGAGCTGGATGTTGTGTACCATCAATTGTTATTACTGGGCCATTACAGCGAATATAAGAACTCGCTAATACACGTTGTCCATTAATAGCAATAGCTTGTGCGCCTGAAATTTTTAGTTCATTTAACAATTTAAATACATGACTTTCATGGACAATATAGTCATTTGGATTTAAGGATTTTGGATCATAGTCTCCATCTTGAAGGGTTATACGTATGCCCTTCCCCTCACTCTTTAGTTCACCGAGTAAAAGCCGTAAATCTTCTGCTTGCTCAACAAGCTTCTTATAGTCCTTTTCGTTTGAAGCAAAGGATTTTTCATACTTTCGAATTTGTTCTTGTAAATTATTTAGTTCTTCCGTGAGTTCTTTATTGCGCTCTTGTTGAGTGATTAGCTCCTCACGATAAGAATCTTCTTGCTCAAAAAGCTCAGAATTAAGAGTGCCTGCTTCTCGATTATCTTTCGCCTGGTTGTATGAATAGCCGATGATAAATCCTGTTGTTACACAAACAATTAGTAATTCGAATTGTTTTCTAGTAAAAAAACTACCTTTGCTATTCGTCTTCTTGTTGTTCATCTTCTGTCACTTCCTGGTTAACCATTTCACCATCTGCATTTACTTCCATGTCAATACTAATCTTGTTGTATTCCTCGTTAAAGGGACGATAGTATGAACCGACCTCTAAATCAATCACACCTTTTTCTAAGTTAGCAATTTGTGCGACAATAGAGGGGTAGTAATTTAACTTTTCCGCTAGTGTCTGAATAACAGCACGTACTTCGTAGCCATCATTCATATAAAGCTTGACTGCATTTGGATTTGCTTCATTACTATTCGTGTTAACCTGAGAAATTAAAGCTAATACTTCTGGCTTTAATTGTGCTAGCTGTTCAACAAGCTTATTAATTGTCTTTTCACCAGTTATCCCGATAAAAACA
Organism: Lysinibacillus sp. OL1; assembly: GCF_004332175.1. Classification (NCBI taxonomy): domain Bacteria; kingdom Bacillati; phylum Bacillota; class Bacilli; order Caryophanales; family Bacillaceae; genus Lysinibacillus; species Lysinibacillus sp. OL1. The sequence goes on from NZ_SJDS01000009.1 coordinate 67,907, forward strand.
GGTGCATCAATGGGTGTATCATTTCCCGTTTGTTCAAAGCGCTTGCCGTTTTCTAGCAAAGGATAATAAGTCCCATCTCCAGCTAAGTACGCAACTTTTTTCCATTCTTTAATATCAATTGTTACGCCTTGTAGCCAGTTACGGTTAACCTGTACTTCTTTTACCCATTTATCCTTTAATAAAATCTGCTCAATATCTTCCACTTTGAAACTCCACATTGATTTTCCTGGTGCAAGAGTACTTGCCTCCAAATAATATTGGTCATTCGCTAGCTTAGCACCATTGACTGTAATTTTATTGATGTTACTGTATGGAGACTGAAAATAAAGGAGTACTGCTAACACAATAAAGAAAAGTAATATTAGCACTATAAATTTCCGGTTTGTACGCTTTTTTCGTCGCTTTTTTAGCGTAGGTATGCGTTCTTCTATATCAATTACTTTCTCCACAAAAGTACTCCTCCTTTATATTTATTTCGCTAATTGATAAATAATACCTATTATTAACCACATTGTTACTAAAGATGTTCCACCATAGCTAATAAAAGGTAATGTAACACCCGTTACTGGCACTAAACCTATTACTACGGCTATATTTAGAAAAGCCTGCACCATAAGCATTGTGACTAGCCCGATTATCGCATAATAGGACGTTCGGTTTTTAGCCTGTACAGCAAATCTATAGCCTGCATAAATCGTTAGTACAAAAAGCGCTAAAATAACGAGGCCACCAATCAATCCGACTTCTTCTAAAATAATGGCGTAAATAAAATCATTTTGAGGCTCTGGTAAATACAGAAACTTTTGTCGGCTTTGTCCAAAGCCATGCCCAAAAATTCCTGCTGGACCGATAGCCATTAAAGATTGCACCGCTTGGAACCCACTAACCAAGGGATCAGCCCATGGATCAAGAAATGCTTCTATACGCTTTAGACGATAAGGCGCTGTCGCTATGAGACCTACTAATCCAGCGACGCCAGCAAGCATAATCATAGCGTATAGTTTGAGCGGATAGCCAGCGACAAAAAACAATAAAAACACAGATACAACGAGAATAAATACTGAGCCAAAATCCGGCTGCAACATGATAAGAACAACAGGAAGTAACAGGATGAAACCATGTCGCCAGTTAACAACAGGAGTGCCCGTTTTATGTTGGGCTAATATATGGCTCAAGTACACAATGACGGTAATTTTCGTTAGCTCTGCTGGCTGTATTGTTAATGGACCTACACCAATCCAGCTTTGCGAACCATTTCGCACCAATCCTATACCAGGAATCAGTACGAGAACGAGTAAAATTAACGAAAATATATAGGCCATTTTCCAAAAGGACTGCTCTCTCAAAATATTTAATCGAATCGTGATTAAAAATACGATAATGGCTACCACAAAGTATACGCTTTGCTTCACATAAAACGGCATTTTTCCACTATAATGAACGGCACTCCAATAGGTACCTGCAGAATAGACGAAAATAATGCCGATTATTGATAGCATCAAAGTTGTGACGAGCAATAAGTAGCTTTCTTTACCTCTCAGTAATGCCATCCTTCCAAGTCAAGTATATTCTAAAATAGTTACAGGCTCATTACAGCTTCATTACAGCATCAATAAAAACATCTCCACGTATTTCAAAGCTGTCATATTGATCCCAACTTGCACATGCTGGAGATAGTAAAATAACATCTCCTTCTGAAGACATCGGTGCTGCATATTGAACAGCATCTTCTACATTTTGAGCAATGACGGTATGTTCGACACCACACGATTTTGCAAATTCTACAAATCGTAAGCCAGTTTCTCCAAACGCAACAACACCCTTTACATGACTCATACAAGGGCGAAGTTCTTCGAAAGAATGTCCACGATCTAAGCCACCTGCGAGTAAAATGACAGGAGCTTGGAAAGCATCTAAAGCACTCTTTGTCGCTAAACAGTTCGTTGCCTTAGAGTCGTTGTAAATCTTACGACCGTTCCATTCACGTACGAATTGTGTACGGTGTCTAACTCCACCAAATGTCGCTAAAACCTCTTCCATCTTCTCTTTGTCACAGCCAACTAAAATACAGGCTGCCACAGCTGCTAGGATGTTTTCTAAATTATGCTTACCAGGCAAGGCAATACTCGCGCGATCCATGTATGGTTCACCTTGCCAATAAATTGTTGTATCATCTGCACTAATCCCATTTGCAGTACGCCCCTTCGAACTGAATGGAATCTTCTGTGCATGAGATTGTGCTGCATATCCAACCACTATCGGTTGGTCGGCATTATAAATAAAATAATCACTGTCATCTTGATTACGAGTTACGCCAAACTTCGCTTCAGCATAGTTATTAAATGTTCCATGATAATCTAGATGCGCATCATAAAGATTTGTCAAAATAGCAATTTTAGGCTTAAATGTTTTGATCCCCATCAATTGGAAAGAAGACAATTCTGTTACAATGATGTCATCTTGATTAGCTTCTTTTGCGACGCCACAAGCAACTGTCCCAATATTTCCAGCAATTAACGGATTTTTACTTCCGTTACTTAACATGTCGAATATTAAAGTTGTCGTCGTTGTTTTGCCATTTGAGCCTGTTATACCAATAAATGGTGCATCACTAATTAAAAAAGCTAGCTCAATCTCTGTCCAGACTGGAATCTCTCGACTAAGGGCATCAGCCACAATTCGATTGCTATAAGGTATACCTGGATTTTTTACCACTAACTCAAAGCCTTCATCAAGTAAATCTTCAGGATGGCGACCACAGATTACAGTAATCCCCTTCTGTAATAGCCCTTGTGCATCTGGACTTTCATCAAATGGTTTTGAATCATTTACTGTTACAAATGCACCAAGCTCATGTAAAATTTCCGCAGCGGCCACACCACTTTTTGCTAGACCTAACACAAGTACTTTTTTATGTTGTAAATCTGTATAGTTTTTCATTAGAACGCCTCCGATAAGACTGCAATTAATGCTACTGCTAAGGCAGTTGACCAGAAGACAAGTACTACTTTCCATTCTGACCAACCCGATAATTCAAAATGATGATGAATAGGGCTCATTTTAAAAATACGCTTTTTTCGAAGCTTAAAGCTACCTACCTGCAAAATAACGGAAAGTGTTTCGATCACAAACACTAAACCAACTAGTAAAAGCAAGAATTCTTCTTTTACTAAGACAGATACCATAGCCAATGCTCCACCTAATGCTAATGACCCCGTATCCCCCATAAATACCTTTGCAGGATTTGCATTAAATAATAAAAAGCCTAATAAAGCACCTGTTACAGCAAACGAAAATAGTGCAATATCTGCCTGACTTTGGAATAGCGCAATAACACCGAATGCTGCAAAGGCAATGGAGGCAGTACCCGCCACTAGCCCGTCTAGTCCATCTGTCAAATTCACTGCATTGGAGAAGCCTACTAACCAGAAAATTAAAAAGGCTACATAGAATACGTCAAGATCAATTGTCCACTCCGTAAAAGGAATAGCTAACGTTGTATCAAACGATCCTACATGTAGAAGGAAATACGCAAGAATAGCAATAACAATTTGACCAATCAATTTTTGAAGAGAGGTTAAACCTAAATTTCTTTTAAATACAACCTTTAAACCATCATCTAATAAACCTATTAAGCCGAATCCTGCTAATACTAATAAAAGTACTACGGTCTGTGTCGTTAATAAATCTAAAAAGCTACCTACACCAACAGTTGTTAGGAGGATGGATATTAAGAAAATGATTCCCCCCATTGTTGGTGTACCAGCTTTTTTCATATGTGATTTTGGTCCCTCTTCTCGAATACTTTGCCCAAACTTGAGACGACGAAGAAGTGGAATACTAATTGGTGCCAGGATAACTGTTACTATAAAAGCAAGAGCTAAAATGGTAAGTGTTGTTGCGAGTTTCATTGAAAAATCTCCTTTAAATCTTGTTTCACTTTCTTCTTTAAGAAAAAAGCATTAACTTTCATTTTATTATTACTACCCTTCATAATAATAGTGGTTCTTTCCCAATTTTTAAAGGTAAAGTTATTTTAGTTCTCCAAATATAAATGAATGGTACCATCTTGTTTGATAACACTATCCACTTCAGGTAATTGATTACCAATTTTAGTCCCTTCTCCATGCCATTCAATACGGAATGGATAAAATTGCTTGGCAATATCATCCTTTGTTTGACCAATAAAATTCGGTACCTTCACAGTAATTGGGTCACCATAACGATAATCCTTTTCCAGTTGTTCCTTCGATTTTTCAATACCTACAAAAGGCGCAACATCCTCAATAATTTGCCCCACTATAGGTGCTGCTACAACACCACCAAACTGGGTTGTCTTTTTCGGATTGTCAACAGCTACATAGACAACAATTTGCGGATTGTCTGCTGGTGCAAAGCCAATAAAGGATACGATGTATTCTCCACTTTTATAACGGCCATTTTCAACTTTTTGTGCTGTCCCAGTTTTACCACCAATGCGCAGTCCATCTCGAAAGGCTTGTCGACCTGAACCATTCGCTACTACTGATTCCAAAGCACCTCGAACCTTAGCAGAGGTTTCTTCACGAATTACCTGATTTTTAACAACTGGTTGTGTTTCTTGTATGACTTCTCCTGTATTTGGATTAAATACCTTTTTCACAACATATGGCGTATAAAGCTTGCCTCCATTTATGGCAGCAGCTACTGCTTGAACTTGTTGAATAGGTGTCACGGCTACCCCTTGCCCGAATGAAGTGGTGGCCTGCTCAACAGGACCAAAGGCATCCTTAGAAAATAAAATACCCGATGCTTCACCAGCTATATTAGACCCTGTCTTTTTTCCAAAACCAAAGTCTTTAATATATTGTAGTAGTCGTTCATTGCCTAGGCGCTGACCTAATTCTATAAAGCCTGGGTTACAGGAGTTCTCAACCACCTCTAAAAAGGTTTCATGCCCATGTCCTTCACGTTTCCAACAGCGAAGCTTTGCACCCGCCACCATCGTATAACCTGGATCATAAAAGGTTTCATGCTCCAAATCCACTAGGTTTTCTTCCAACGCAGCACTAAGGGTAATAATTTTAAAAGTAGAACCTGGCTCATACGTCATCCATACAGGTAAATTTCGATTGTAGATGGCTGGCTCTACTAATTGATATTCAGCTGGATGGAAAGTAGGATAAGAGGCTAATGCCAAAATTTCGCCAGTGTTTGGATTCATCGCAATCGCTAGTGCTTGGTCAGCTTCATAGCGCTTCATTGCTTGCGACATCTCACGCTCTACGACTTGCTGTACATCAACGTCAATTGTTAGCTCGATCGTAGCACCATCCTCTCCTGCTTTCCAAGCACTTGAAACATTAGGCAAATTATTACCTTTTGCATCTGTAAAGAGACGGATCGCAGAAGAATTAGCCTGCAGAAATTTATCATATTCATATTCTATTCCAGCTAATCCTTGGGCATCATACCCTGTAAAACCTAAAAATCGAGATAATAGCGTGCCGTAAGGATAATCCCTAGAATAATCAACACCACTATATAACCCTTCAATTTGCATGCCTTGTAATTCTACTGCTTTTTCATAAGGTATATTTTTGCCTTCAGGTGCTAGTTTCACTAAGTACGCTTTTTTTTGCATTTTCTCTAATAGCTTCGCCTTATCCACCTCGAGAACCTGGGCAATTTTTTCAGCAGCTCCTTCAATATCATTGCTTTGTGAAGGCATGAAATATAAAGTAGGCGCTAGCTTATTAGTTACAATACTCTCTCCATCTCGATCTGTTATATGCCCTCGTTCATTCGCAAATGGAATTTCCCTGTCCCAGTTCTCCTCTGCCTTGGTAGTCAATTCTTTTTGATCTAACACTTGCAAAAAGAACAACCTAACAACAATTGCCACTGCTACACACATAAACAACACATATAAAATACGTAAACGCTTTTTAGAATGGATAGAAATCCACTTCATTCGACATCACACCTTGTTTTTTACAACGTATGAAATAAAGTGGACTTCTATTCAGTATTATTCATCCTCTACTTCTTCAACTTCGCCCTCAGAGGCAGCTTCAACGTCTTGTACAAAGCTTTCGGCAGGTGTTTTAAGCTTAACAACAATCGGGGAACTATCAGTGATGACGGTTCCAGCTGAAACGCTTTGACTTGCTACAAAACCTTCGCCGAATATTTCCATCTCGAGTCCAGTCATAGATTTGAAGACTAGTAAATTACGTAATGACCAATTCGTAAAGTCTGGCAATGTTACCTCGCCATCTGTCTTTAAAAATACAAAACTACCTTTTACCAGTTTTTGAGTGTTCGATGGATATTGTTCAATAATTTTACCACCACTACCAACAACAATTGGTTGTAAACCATCATTGGCTAATTCTACTTCAACCGCTTCAGCACTTTGACCTGTAAAGTCCTGAATGCTGACTTTATTGACATGTTGAACATCGTCTGGGTTGATATTAAGGTGCTTTAAGCTATTTAACATAACTGGATTAAAGACTTTTGATACTGGTACAGATCCAAGCTCATTGTTCAGCTTAGGTTTTTTCACTGAGACATATACAATTAGCTGTGGATCATCTACAGGAGCTAAGCCTAAAAATGAATAAAGGTATTGGTTTGAAAGATATCCACCACTAGCTTTCGGAATTTGGGCAGTCCCCGTTTTCCCTGCAACCTCATAATCCTCCAATATAAAATCCTTCGCTGTCCCATGTTTTGATGTTAATGTTGAAGCTAGGATTTCTCGTACTTGTTTCGCTGTATCAGCTTTAATCGGCTGTCCTTTTTCAACTGGTTCATGATTTTGAATAATTTTCCCTGTAGAAGAATCAACAATACGGTCGATAACATACGGTTGCATCATCTTGCCATCATTCGCAATAGCAGTCATCGCTTGGATTAACTGAATAGGTGTTACTGTTGAACCTTGGCCGTAAGTTGTTGTTACTCGTTGAATAGGGTACTTCGATAAAATAGTACCCGCTGCTTCATTCGGTAAATCAATTCCCGTTTTGTGCCCAAAACCAAAGCGATCCAGATAATCAATAAATACGTCATCGCCAATCTTAGTTAATAAATGGGCCATACCAGTATTGGCAGAGCGTTGAAAACCTTCTAAATAAGTAATTGGACCCCAACCATATCTATTGTGATCTCGAATCGTACGGTCAAATACTGTATATGAACCTGACATAAACCTATCATTCGGTGTCCATTTTCCAGTATCGATAGCTGAAGCAAGCGTGAAAGTTTTCATCGTTGAGCCAGGCTCAATTGTCTCCTCAATTACCTCATTCAGCCACTTCATATTTTGACTTTCACGTGTTTCTGGGTTAAATGTAGGACGCTGTGACATTGCTAAAATCTTCCCAGTCTTCGGATCTGCTACTACCGCGGTCATGGACTCAGGATTATATTCCTGTTCAACCTTTGTCATTGCTTCCTCTAAGAAGCTTTGGATTGTTTTATCAAGTGTTAAATAAATGTCGTCCCCATTTTTTGCAGGTGTAATCATTTTCTCACTGTTTGGAAGCAAATAGCGGAAAGCATCTGTCTCATATTCCACCTTGCCATTAACGCCTGTTAATTCTTTATCATACGTATATTCTAGACCCATTTCTCCCTTGGTTGTAACCGTGCCATCTTCATTATCTTTTTTGAGAGCATAGCCAATTAAATGAGAGGCAAATACACCATTTGGATAATACCGTTTTAAGTCACTCACAAAGAGAATTCCTGGTAATTTTTCTTCCTTTATTTTACTCATGACCTCGTGACTAATGCCACGGCCTGCGCTACCAAACTCAACTTGATATAAAGGTTCACCATCACTTCTATATCGATTGTTCAATTTTTTAACAATCTCGTCTTCCTTTTCCTTCATCGCTGGAATATATTTCGCTAGTACTTTTGCCGTTTTCTCCGAATCTACTACATGTCGAGGATTCTTTGGATCTGTTGTAGCCTTTTCGCTTACAATGGCAATCATGCGATAACTCAATGTATCCTCTGCAATTACTTGTCCATTTTGATCATAAATCTTCCCACGATTAGCTGTAATTACACTTTCCTTACCATACTTAGCTGCTGCTCTCGCTGCAAGCTCTTGTCCTTCCACTTCACCTGTAGCCTGTAATGTCACCATTCTTGTGAATAATAGAAAAAAGAGCCCTCCATAAAAAATTAATAATAGAAAGGCTCCCCATTGGAATCGAAATCTCTTTTTTTTCATTCTCCCGGCACTACCTTTACATTTTTCTCATTTTGAGTTAAACCGAGTTCTTTGGCTTTTTTCCATATGTTTTCGTATGTAGAAAGTTCACTTACACGAACCGTTAAGTCAACATTCTGTTTCGCAATCTCTTCTGCTTCTGATTCGATTTTTTGAATGTCTATACTTGTTGTTTGAATCGCTGCTTGTTTATTTAATACAAGAATTCCTAGTACAGCAATAATGCCAATTAAAACAATTAGCATTGTCTTTTCAAACTTCTGGTTCGTTTTTTTACGACGTATGATAGTGGGTTGTGGACTAGGTGGTGTTATCGGTTGTTGCACTTGTTGATGTTGGTGCTGTTGCCTTACACGAACTGCTGCCATTTACTCACGCCCTTTGTCGTTAATTTTCTCCACCACTCTAAGCTTCGCTGAACGCGCACGATTATTAACTGCCAATTCTTCATCAGAAGGAATAATGGGCTTTCGTGTAATAAGCTTTAAAGTTGGCTTCATGTCATCAGGAATTACAGGTAAATTTGGCGGTAATTCCGGTAATGATGACGCTTCCTTAAAGATTGTCTTGCATAGGCGGTCCTCCAATGAATGGAACGTAATGACACTAATGCGCCCCCCTACGTTAATCATATCAATCGCATCGACTAATGAATCCTCTGCTGCGCCTAGCTCATCATTAACAGCAATTCTTATTGCTTGGAAAATGCGCTTTGCCGGATGTCCACCTTTTCGGCGTGCCGCTGCTGGAATACCCTCTTTAATTAATTCTACAAGTTGACCAGTTGTTTCAATCGGCGCTGTTTTTCGAGCCTCTTCAATTTTACGGGCAACTTGTTTAGAAAATTTTTCTTCTCCATAACGGAAAAATATACGAACAAGATCTTCGTATGCCCATTGATTAACAACATCTGATGCTGTCAGTGTTGCAGTTTGGTCCATACGCATATCAAGTGGTGCATCGTGGTGATAACTAAAGCCTCTCTCAGGTGTATCTAATTGTGGAGAAGATACGCCTAAGTCATATAAAATACCATCAACCTGCTTAATGCCATGAGCTAATAGTTCTTCTTTTAAGTAACGGAAATTCGAATGGATAAATGTAACACGCTCTATATAAGGTGCTAATCGAATTTTCGCATTTTCAATAGCCGTCATATCTTGATCAAAACAAATTAAGCGGCCTTTATCTGATAATTGTTGTACTAGATATTCACTGTGTCCCGCACCACCTAGTGTACAGTCCACATATACACCATCAGGATCTATGTTCAACCCATCAACAGTTTCTTTTAATAACACGGTTGTATGATCGAACATACCACTCGCTCCTCTCAGGCCTTAACCTCATTCAACTATCACGTTGTAATGCCTATTACAAGTTAAAAATCAAAGCCAATCATATTTTCTGCAATTTCATTAAAAGATTGTTCAGACTCACTAAAGTAAGCTTCCCAAGCATCCTTAGCCCAAATCTCGATTCGATTTGAAACACCCAACACCACACATTCTTTTACTAAATGCGCATGTTGCATAAGGGTAGTTGGGATATTGATACGCCCCTGCTTGTCTATCTCTACCTCTGTTGCTCCAGAAAAGAAAAACCTCGCAAATGCTCGTGTATCTTTTTTGGTCATTGGTAAACCTTTTAATTTCTCTTCGAGTTTTCGCCATTCATTCATAGGATAGCCAAATAGACAGTTATCGAGACCTCTTGTGACAACAAACGTTTCGCCTAAAGCTTCACGAAATTTTGCCGGTACGATTAATCGCCCTTTCGCATCAACGGAGTGTTGATATTCTCCCATGAACATACTACTCACCCCACTTTATTAAATAATGTACCACATCCCCCCACTTTCCTCCACTTTTTTTAAAAAAAACTTGACATTTTATCACTTAATATGCAATTAGACCTTTAGGAATTTTTTTGACATGTGCTAAATGATACAAAAAAAGAGCCACCCCTGGTAGGATAGCTCTTTAAATACTATTTATCTCGACATTATTCATCAAATTCACAGGATATCAAATTACTAATTAGGTAAAAAGTATCTATTTTTATTTTTATAAATAAAGTAAATAGTGGTGTTTACCGATACTATAATTTTGCTTCAGCATTTCAGTAATTAACATAGGTCCAAACTCATTGAAATATTGATACGGATTAAAGGATCTCTCTTGGAAACCATCATTAGGATATAATTCATTTTGCAGTGTCATAAATTTACGAATCGTCGTTTCATGCTTACCCAATACAGTTTGTTCAATTTTTTGCTGTAGATAGTCAAATTGCTTCGCATGATTTTCTTGATTTTTTTCAAGAATCTTATCTAATTGCAGATGCTGTTTCTCTAAATAGGAGGCTAGCTCTTCATATTTTTCTACTAACAACTGCTGCATAGCTTGAATTTGGCGTTTGGCTTCACTGTCCTGTACATCTGCAATAAAACGTTCTTTCAGGTGTAATGCTTTCCCTTCCCATACGTCAGTAACAGTTAGTTGATGCTCGCGTAATAATTGCTCTACATGACGAGTGACAATAGTTATATGTAGGCGCGGAGCAAAAATCGGCATTTGTAAATCTAACACTGAAAATGCATTTTTCAGTGTCGCCCAATAAGCTAGCTCTCCCGGGCCACCAACAAACGCCAATACTGGCAATGTCATCTCCTGCATCAACGGGCGAGTTACTACATTATTACTTAAACGTTCAGGATGATTATGCGCCACTTCTAATAGCTCTTCTTGTGTAAATTTAAGGTTTGCCGCTAAATTAACAAACAGATCATTTTTTCTTTCTAAAAGATGTCGCTCCCCATCTTCTACGTAAAATAAATTAGCGGCTTCATATGTTGCTAAAATAGGCTTACCATAGCCAGCACATTCAAGCTCTTGCTCCTTTTCCGTTACTACTCTAGCAATTTCTTCATTGGATTGAATGATTTGAGCAAAATATTTATGTTCAAATTGACGGAATTGAAAGTTGGCGGCATCGATTAATAATAAGCCTTCTTCTTTGAATAATTGATTCATTAGACAGGCAAAGAAATCTGTAAATGTTTCACTATTGTTCAATGCGTCAACTAATTGCTTAATCAACGTTTCTGTATACTCTGTTTCTCCAATATCACGAATAATTGTATTAATTAATTGCGTCATCGACTCTTTGTTTAGGGTTGTTGCAGAAGCCATCGTTTTACGTCTAGAGCGCTCTCCATAAGCTCTTTTTTTCAGCAATTCCCCATGGACCGTATAGGTGTGATTGATTTCTTCTAAGTCATGATCTTCTCCAGCTATCCAGAAAACAGGAATAACAGGCTGTTGAAGCTTCGTACTTTGCTCTTTCGCTAATGCAATAACTGAAATAGCTTTATGAACGGAGTAAAGAGGGCCTGTTAAGATACCTGCCTGTTGTCCACCAACTATTACCATAGCTCCTTGCTCTAGTTGTTCTAAATGTTCATTCGCTTTTTTTGATAACCCCAGCGGCTCCATAAATTGACGGATGATTGTAGTTAATTCTTTTTGATCACGGGAATTTCGCGCTAAATGCTCCGCTCTTTTCTCAAAAGCTTGATCATTGTATTCATACTCAAAAAATTGATGAATGGCAGTATTTGGCGACCAGTAATCTGCTAGTACATGATTTTTTATAGGTACTTGGATTGACTCCAGTTTCATTTAACATAAACTCCTCTACTCACTAAATCATTTCCTTACTCATAACAAGAAATTGAATTTCATTCATACTATGCACATAAGGCTTTCAATGTCGCCTTGACATTCAAATTGCTCAAAAAATCCGCGGCATCTATTAGCGGCTTTTAGGCAACAATGTTGCAGCAGACATTTCGATTTAAAAGCCATTGCTCTCCCTCGAGAAGGATTTTCTATACCTAACTTTGCTTTCGGTACAAAAAACATGTGCTGGTTCACATCCTCATGTCACTGAACTACGCTTCTAGTTACGAAGGTTTATGAATGCAATCAATATTCTCATCCCCATAGAATGATTTTTATAACTATTTTAATGCTATTATTTTAACGCTTAAAGCTTCAACATGAAAAGAAAATGCTTAGACAACCTGTAAATATTCCATAATGGATTGAATAACACCCACGATACATATCACTAGATAAGCTGTACTAAGTATTAAGAATAAAAAACGCCAAATTTTCTTTAATAACGGCTTTACTTCTATTTCCTTTTTAGTTCGCCAATCAATATATGTAAAAATCATAGCCATCATTATCGCGAGTATTACCAAAAGAGCCCCAACATTCACACGCCAAAGTACGCCGATGGCTAACGGAACAGAAAAAAACAAGCACAATGTCGTAACATCAGAGGCTGCTCCAAAAGCATGTGTGCCACGAATTTTAACTTTCCTGCCAACCAGATAAACAATTACGAAAAGAACAATTGGACAAAAAATAAGGATACTAATAACTATATGTAAAAGGTCTTTCAACTTCTTTCACCGCTCTCCTCTATTGCAAGCACTTGATGATATAAAGTACGCAAAGTAGGTAAATTATGACCGTTTGCTAAAGCTTTATTTAGTATGACACCAACAATTGTTTCAATTTCACTTTTTCTACCCTGCAGACGATCCGCTAGCATAGATGAAGTATTGTTGGCTGTTTTCCTACATAAGTCTATCACATCACTAAAAGATATGGTGTGTTCAATTTCTTCAAAAGCTTCTGTAAGCTCTCGATAAATATGTTCTAGCAGTAAAAATGCTTGTTGATTAGTCACTAACTCTCCGTTCTTTACTTGCAATACAGCTGTCAATGGATTAATTAAGCTATTAAGCACCGCTTTTGCAAAAAGCATTTGCTCTGCATTACTAGCCAATTCAATAGGAAATAAGGAATGTTGTAATTGTAGTAGCTGTTGAAAAGCCTGGTGTTCTCCTCGTTCTATCGCTATTTTACATAGTCCTACTCCTCTATGCTGAACCGTCGATTGGTTCATCAATTGAGCTCCAAAGGTCACTGAACCAAAGGCGATATTTTTTTGTGGCAAGAGTAGCGCCTCCTCCAAATGCGCTAAGCCGTTTTGCATAAAAAGCAACGGCATATCACTTGGAAATAAGGCTAATTGATTGTAGAGCTTTTGCAAATGTCCGTATTTAACAGCAATCACTAGTAAATCTTGCTTTGGTAGATTAGCCAAATCTGTAGTAGCAACAATCCTTTGCACAGTTTTAGTCCCATCAACGTTGATACGTGTTAACTTCTTGGCATTTAGTTCATTTACTTGTTCCTGCCTTCTGGCAACCAACGTTACTGGTACACCAGACTCCGCTAAAAAACTTGCTGTTAATTGACCAACTGCCCCTGCCCCAATTATCGCTACTTTCATTGTCTACACCCTTTCCATCTTTACTGATCATTGTTACCTCGGCGTCATTACATTCAGATTGTCCAAAAAACTCGAAACACTCTGTGATACTTTAGAGCAACACGATATTATTCACACCATTAAAGAGGATGACGCACTTTTTGGCGTGCCTCCTATATCAGCAGACTTTAAAACAACCATATAATGCTTCACCTCCGAATAGCATACATTCATAAAACTAAAGAATAAGGTGCCTTAGAATACATCTAAGGCACCTTCTACGCAGGTTCTTTTATTATACAGGATAGACTGATTATTGACGATATACAGAAAGGGTTTTATGTCCATAAAAGAAAAGCAATGTAATTCATGTTCTACAGCCACGTAATCATAATTTTAATCTTTCATTAATGAATAACCTTGCTGAAGCCATTTCACTAGCTTCTCATGCTCATTTTGCAATTCACGATGCTTCATTTCAAGCGTTTGATAAGCCTCCGTTAATTCGTCAAAACTTGTCAACGCTAATTTCAAATGACTTCGCATAGATTGTTGGGGCTGATTTCGCACAGCTAATAGTGACTGACTATATTGACCACGCAATGTTTTATTCCAACGGAAACCACACGCTTGTTTTGTACGACCTAGTTCTATGGCCGCCATTTCAAAGGCCTCTAGCTGTGTTTTGCCATTTTGCACATTATGCAATACGATTTCTGCTAGTCTTTCATCATCTTCCTTTGTCCATTGATCTTTTCTTTTTTTCAATTCCATAATCTATCACCCTCGCATTTTTTACTACTATATGCAAAAGCAAGCAAAATAGAATCATTGCATGAAAAAAGACAGTGATGATGTTTTACTCACATCACTGTCTTTATACATTACTTATTATTCTTCTTTGTCAAGAAATTATTAACCGCTTGATGGTGCGCTTCGCTTTCCCACAACTTTGCACAGGTACGAACTTCTTCCATCACACGCTCATACATATTTCGTTCACGCCACTTTCGAAGCTCAATCTCCTTATAAGCTTTATGAACAGAAGGATGAATCTTTCGCATATGTTCAATAAAATCGTTCAAGGCATCTTCTTTTGAGCCTTCAAAAACACGCATAGCCCACCCTATCTCATATAATAATTGCGCAGGGTAAGGCTTCGCATCCACTAGCATCTTCATTGCACGATCATGACGCAAACCTCGTTCAAATAAATATGTACCACCACCCCAGCCACTTGTAATGGCTAGTGTCCCTTGAATAAATCCGCATTTCGCATGGCTAGCTACTAAACGAAAATCACAAGCTGTTGCAATCTCACAGCCCCCTCCAACAGCAGTACCATTTATAAGTGCTATAGTTGGTACAGGAAGCGTAGCAAGGTCGTATAATATTTTCCCCATTTTACTTAACATACCAAATGCCTCATCCTCTGTTTCCAATGAATGAAACTCAGATAAATCCCCTCCTGAGCAAAACGATTTATCGCCAGCACCAGTCACTACTAAGAAACGCACATCTTCATGCCCACGAATATATGTAATGACTTCTTGAAGACCGTTCATCACTTCATCATTGACAGCATTCCGTTTCTCTTCACGGTTAATGGTAAACGTCATAATGCCATCATGATTGTCAATCGTATAAGACATATCACTACCCCCTTTGTCGCAATGAATAAATTGTATCACACAATTATTTCACTATTGTAAAGAACTTCATAATCAACGAAATATTCCGTCTTTTTAAGCAAACAAAAAGGCTAGTAAAGAGCCATGGTCTCTCTACTAGCCTTTTAAGTGAGCAAACACTGTATTATTTGCTTACTACTTCTTTACCTTTGTATTGTCCGCAAGCTTTGCAAACACGGTGTGATAATTTAGCCTCACCACAGTTAGGGCAAGTTACCATACCAGGTACAGATAATTTGAAATGCGTACGACGCTTTCTTTTTGCAGTTTTAGAAGTTCTTCTAAATGGTACAGCCATTGATGGCACCTCCTTACAGATCGTCTATTCGTCTGTTTGATCAAAATACTTAGCTAGAGCAGCTAGTCTTGGATCCACTTTTTGTTCGTCAGCTTTTTTGTGTAGCTCTACGTCTTCATCTGTTGCATAAGACCAATTTTTACCACCATGCACTTGTCCTTCAGAATCTTCCTTGAACACTTGCATTGGTACCTCAAGCAAAACTAATTCCTCAAGAACCGGTTTCATGTCGATGACTTCACCGTCAATATAGTGAATGTCTCCGTCATCGTCTCCTCGTTTATCTTCGTCAATCCAGCTAAAAATTTCAACTGTCTCAACTTCAATTGGAAACTCAACATCCTCCCATGTGCGAGCACATGGTAGTGTTAACGTTGCTGTCACAGTTAACTGACATGTCATTTGCGATGCACCAAAAGTACATAGCCCTTTTACATGAACGGGCGAAATTGCTCGAATATCCTGGTTTCGCTCCATCACTTCGTCCAGCTGGACAAAGGCATCGATTGGCATCCCGTTTTGGCGGTATTTAGATAATTGATGAATTGACCATTTCATTCGTTTAATCACCTCGAGACAACACTGTTGATTATATAATGTGTAAAAATAGATGTCAAGATAATTTCTTGTCACCACTTTAAAACCCACCTATAATTATATACTATGAGAAGTGTATTTACTCCTAACAGTTTAAAATAAAGACACAAATTATAAGGGGGAGAAGCATGCAAGCAGTTGGAATTGTTGTAGAATATAATCCTTTTCACAACGGACATGCTTATCATTTAGAACAGGCTAAAAAAGCAGCACAGGCAGATCTCGTAATCGCTGTTATGAGCGGCACATTTTTACAACGTGGAGAACCTGCCATGGTAGATAAATGGACACGTACTAAAATGGCGCTTTCTGGCGGTGTAGATATTGTTATTGAACTGCCTTATGTCTATAGTACAGCACCTGCCACAGATTTCGCAAAAGGAGCCATTTCCTTATTAAGTGCTGTTGGTTGCAACTCTTTTGCCTTTGGAAGTGAAGACGGCTCTATTCAGCCCTTTCTAAACACTTTTGAGCTGATTGACAGCCACCGTACAGAATATGACCAGTTCATTAAAGACAGCCTTAAAACAGGTGCCAGCTACCCAAAAAGCCTACATTACGCCTATGAACAGCTTTCTCAGATGTACCCTGCTCCATACATCGATCTTGCACAACCAAATAATATATTGGGCTTTCATTATCTTGAAGCAGCGAGGACACTTAACAGCAACATTAAACCACTAACAATTCCTCGCGTTGCAGCAGGATATCATGATGCTTTAAAGGAAGATGCATCAATCGCCAGTGCCACTGGCATACGTAAAGCCCTTGCCTCTACAAATTCTTTACAAAGTGTACAAAATGTTGTTCCTACTGCTACTTTTGAATATTTAACTGACTGGCATACAAAGTATAACCAATTTGCAAGCTGGGAAACATTTTGGCCGTTATTACAGTTCACCATTGTAAGACATACTCCTTCAGAGCTTACTCGTTATGCAGAAGTAACTGAGGGCATAGAAAACGCAATTGTCAAAGCTGCCAAAACCAGTTCTACATTTTATAGCTTTATGGAAAAAATAAAATCTAAGCGTTATACCTGGACCCGCCTTCAACGGATGATAACACATATTTATACAGGGTTTACCAAACAGCAGCTTCAAAGTTTTAACGCGCCATCCTTTATTCGGCTATTGGGTATGAGTTCGATGGGACAAGCTTATTTAGGACAGCAAAAAAAGAATATAGAATTACCCTTAATCAGTCGAGTTGCAGCTACCAATGATGCGATGTTAGCTATCGATATACATGCAGCAGAGCTTTATAATTTAAGTATCGAGCAAGGAACAAAGAATCTTACGCTGCCGAAGGATTATCAAACACCACCTATTCGTTGCTAAAGGCATCAAAAGGGATGCTAAGGTCCTCTTAGCATCCCTTTATATTATTTTGGTTGAAGTTGCTTTAAATAATTGATAGCATCGTCAACGCTCTTCACTGGAACGATTTTCATTTTTGTTTTAATCTCTTTTGCCGTTTTGACAGCCGTTGCATAATTCGATTCTAGCTCTGGATACTTCGCCTTCATTTCTCGAGAGATTTCATCATCTGGTGCAAAGAAGATTTCCATGCCGTCACGATCAGCGGCAATAACTTTATAGTCTATTCCACCAATCCTGCCAACGGATCCATCTATTAGCATTTCACCTGTACCAGCAATTGCATAGCCTTTTGTTAAATCTTCATCAAGCAATTGGTCTAATATTTCAAGTGTAAACATCAGTCCAGCAGAAGGTCCACCGATATCCTCTGTTTTCATCGTTACCTTCGGATTAGTTTCAATCGATTTGCTTTCAGTATAGGAAATACCTAAACCCGCTCTATGTTCTTGGGCGTTAGGAATTTCCTGTAGTGTAATAGTCTCCTGATGTTGTTCTTCATTACGTATAAATTGAATGGTTACCTTATCGCCAAGCTGCTTAGGTTTTAATAGATCCACAAGCATTTGCTGGCTAGTTATTTTTTGACCATCAACCTCAACAATTTCATCTCCAGCTTTTAAAATACCGTCCGAAGCTCCTCCGTCTAAAACGTTTAATATAAATACACCATTAAAAAGAACCTTTGTCTCTAGCCCTGCTCTTTGAAAGGCTACATATTTGGCATTAAATTGTGAATCGGACATTAACTTTAACTGTCGAATATTATATTCCTCATCATCCTCTAAAGGATTTCGTACTTGTTCAATATCCATTAGCTTTTGATATTTTTGAACTTTTGCCCACAAATACGAAAATGGTGTGGCTTGCTGCATAGCAACTGTCATTAAACTTAAAGACCCCTTACTATCTGCCTCTTTACTATCCACAGTAACAAATTTACTGACATCGTAGGCACTTCCAGGTTTCATAATATACGCGTCTAGTCGGTATAACATCATACAACAAATCACGACTATTAACACTGCATAAATACCAATTTTTTTCTTCACTTGAAAACACCTCCTAGGACGCTTGCAAAACCATACGTTCATGTTTTTGCCTTTCTCACATATATTGATTTTAGCATTTGCCTATGTGAATGACAAAAAGTTGAAACGAGATGATAACATGTTTGCTACAATTCAAATAGTGCTCTGCGTAATTCTAATTCTCTTACTCTTGTTATTCCCACAAACTGCTCACAGTGGTACTGATTTAGGCGTAAATCTTTTCATGGAAGCACTTTTTCCGTACTTATTGCCGTATCTTGTGTTAACACAATGGCTTCTGCGTTTAACAGCCCCTATGCGTACCAAAACAAAAAGGGCTTCTTTATACGTACAAGCCTACATTATTAGTGCCCTTGGAGGCTATCCAACTGGCGCAACTACTATTGTTTATTTGAAAAATAGTGGTCAATTACACCCTAAAGAGGCAAATTTCTTGCTAGCTGTTTGTCATGCACCCAGTCCACTTTTTGTATTAGGTTTTGTAAGCCTTGATTTATTACACAGTAATACGTTTGGATGGTTGTTTTTATGTTTACTACATACGTTTAATATTTGTTGCCTAGTAACTGGCTACTTTTTCTTTCGCAAAACTGATTCACCTAATATCTCCGTACACAACACACCACTCTATAGTGCTCCATTTTCGGAAAGTATTAAAGAAACTGCCCCAACCATTCTGCTAGTTGGTACAACCATCATCTTTTTCACAACGATTCAAACCATTGTACAACAAGGCTTAGATCAGCTTATACCAAAGCTTCCCTATACGATTGAGCTTTCCATAGCAGCTGTTCTGGAGGTAACGAACGGTCTTAAAATGACAGTTACAGCATTTCCAGATCTTCCGTATATCCATTTACTTGTTGTGATTTTGTTAACGATGCAAAGTATAAGTATTCACTTACAAATTTTTGTTATCGCCAAATCTGCAAAACTTTCTGTACGACCTTATATTAAATTCCGCCTCCTTAGCATAATCATTGTACCCACTATTTATGCTCTGTTTTTTCTAAAATAACAATCGCTCTAAATATCAAAAAGAGGATGTCATCGATCTTTTGACATCCTCTGCATCCTTAATGTGTAAAACCATATTTTTCTTTTAAAGCCTTTACGACACATGTAGGGACTAGCTCGTTAACATCACTACCATATTTCGCAACCTCTTTTACTATACTAGAACTTAGGAACGAATATTGATTTTTCGTCATGATGAAAAATGTTTCGATTGTTTCATCTAGGAAACGGTTCATGGATGTAATTTGCATCTCATATTCAAAATCCGAAACTGCTCGTAAACCACGAACAATCGCCTTCGCTTTTTTTTCCTTAGCATAATCAATCAATAAGCCTGAAGAACTCTCTATACGAACATTAGGTAAGGTTTTTGTCACTTCAGCCATCAAAGCCATACGTTCTTCTACAGAAAACAAAGGATTCTTTGCTGAATTGTTTAATACTGCTACATATACGATATCAAACACATCAGCCGCACGTTTAATTATATCTAAATGGCCGAATGTTACAGGGTCAAAACTTCCAGGAACTACAGCAATTTTTTCAGACAACTTATTCTCCCTCTTCCTCTGTACAGCGATAAACAGAAATAATTGTTCCGCCATAGGTTTCTTGTCTTGTTAAAACAAACTCCCCAAAATTTTGAGGTAATCCTATCTCTTTTGCATGTTCACATAAAATAATACCATCTTGTTGTATTTTACGGTTATCGACCAAAATCTGTACGAGGTCATAATACTCCTGCTGATGGTAAGGTGGATCTAAAAAAACGAGTTTAAATGTAATATCACGCTTTAATAGCGCTTTCACAGCGCGCTTTGCATCTATACGAAAAAGCTCTGTATATTCTTCATAACGGCATTTTTTTATATTTTCTTGTAGCACCTGGAATGCTTTTGGATCTTTCTCAATAAAAATAGCACGTTCTGCTCCTCTACTTAATGATTCAATCCCCAAGCCGCCGCTTCCAGCAAACAGATCTAGCGCCAAACCTCCATCAAAAAATGGCCCAATTATATTAAAAATGGATTCCTTTACTTTGTCAGTTGTAGGCCTTGTCGTATTTCCTGCTATTGCTTTTAGCGGCATTCCTTTGCGCTCTCCTGCTACAACTCTCATATCAGCATCTCACCGTACTTTCGTCTATATAAAGTATTTTGCAGCGAAAGGTTGGCCCTCCGCTGCAAAAGTTATTGTTGCTCTTGTTTTAATATTTGAATGCGTTCTTCCTTTTTTTGTAGTTCCACTAGGAATAATCGCTGTAACCAAGCTTCTTCTACATAATAATGATCAGCTATCTTTATGATTGGTTCAGAGATTGATGAATACCTACGCTGGTTGAATACATAAAATCCAGGCTCTTTAGGGAAGCGGAATGTACGATGCTCGCTATTTACATAATAGCCATTCTTTCCTTCCTCAGCTGAGTAGCCAAGGTAAGGCAATAATGTATCTGCCGTATACAACACCTGTCCCTCATAGAGAATTACATGAACATCTTCCTTCAATGTATCATCTACATAGACATCACGTGCATCTTCAAATAAAAGTGGATAGGTTCCATTTTGCTGAGCTGCATTTAATGCAAAATAAGATGTCTTGGCATCTAATACCTGTGATAAGTACTTGTCCATTGTATCAGGTGAAATCGTTTCATCTCCAAGCTTTTTTAATGTTTCCTGCCAAGCTTGTTGTTGAGTATCCGTCATGTAATTATTTAATGTCTTGATGATTTTCTTTGTTTTTTCTCCACCAATGGGATCGCTTATTAAATAGGATGCCACAACCTCAGACAACCATTCTGGGGAATCTACAAAATTATATTGTGATTTAATTTGTGATAAAATCACTTCTTGCTCTACAGCTTGTTCAGTAAGTGTTGGTAAAAATAACAATCTTTCGTCATGAACTGCTACTGGACTTTTTTCTTGAATAATTGCAATATGCTCATCACTTAGAAGCTGTAAATTTTCTAATGACTTTAGAAAATCATGAGGGACTTTTTGCTGGGCATAAATTGATAACACAGGTGTCTGTTCTTGCGCTTTAAGCTCCCCGGCTTGCCAATATAAATCTTGAATAGTACCGTTTCCTCTAAACATTGTGTAATTGACAAGTACAAGTTGTTGTTGACCTACTAGGGGCAAACCTGTAACCCATTGTCCTTTCACCTTACTGTCTGTAGAAATTGAAACAATTGAATACGATGCTTCACCATTTATTAGTGTAGCAAAAACATTTTGAAGGAGCATCTTATTTTTTAAGCCACCCTCAATTGGAATTATGTATGATACAGATTGTGATTTTGTCTCCCCTTTTGCAAAGTAAGAAACTTCATCTGATAAACGATCACAGCTTTTTTCATTTTCAATAAAGCAACTCGCGTTTGTTGCTTTTTCAGGCCATTTAATTTTCACCTTTTGATTTGGTAGGTTTTTAAAATGTTGTCGAATATCTAAGCTATTTTCGCGATAGACAATTTCTATTTCCTGAGAATAATGAAAATCCCCTATGCCTGTTTCTAAATCAGATGAATAAGCATGGTATTGAAAAAATACCGTTCCTGTAATGATTAGTGCTAAAATAGAAAAAAAGCTTAATGCAAATTTCATGTGCTTGACCTCCCGCAGCATGATACTATGAGTAGTGGAAAGGATGTGCAATTATTATGCCACAACAATTTATAGAATTAGGTGAAGGCTATGGTGATGTTTACGAGCTACTCGAAATTATTAAAACCAACCAGGAACGTTTTCATCAAGCCTTTTTACTAACATCTACAAAAGAAGACAAGAAGGTGATTTCTTTAGCTGTCGCCCTTAAACCAGTCGGCGAAAGTAAGTTCATGCCTATTTATATTTGTCGAGAGGGCATCCCATACAATGAAGAACAGCCAACACAGCGACAAAAAATGTTTGAAGCACAAATAGAACAACTCGGTCGAAAAGCAGTAGTTGTAGAAATAAAGCACTCATCTATATTTTCGGAATCAAAACTATTTTATCAATACTTAATAGGTATATTAAGACTAAATAACTATATACCCGCATTAACATAAGTTTATAGACCTACTTTATAGTCATATTCCTTTGCTTTATCTGGTTTTGCATTTTCATATTCAGTTTTTACAAAAGGACGATAAGACGCCACAACGTCTTTCACAAATGGAAGGCGTTGTAGTTTTGTTGTCATCATGTCAATATCCTCACGATCGCAGTAAAGCACTACGTATTTTTGCCTTCTAGAAATATAAAGAACATGACCATATTTCCGAAGTGACTTCGCATGTTTTAATTGATGGACGTAAACGATTAGCCCTTGTCGTTCGTTCATAGTGGATTCCCTCATTTCTTACATAAAAGAATACCATAGACCAGAAAATGATAGCAACAGAGTTTAGCTGACAGAACGCTCAATTTTCCGTTATAATGGAAAAGCATACGACGTTGAACATCGTGAAGATGAATCAGTTGTTTTAATTAAATTCAATTGTAGCATCATTACAGGAACAGAAGAATGCTGAAAGATGATCATGCCTCAAATGAACACTTTACAAGACATTTGCACCTCCATAATGATTGTTTTTCAATATGATGGAAAAAATCGGCATAAAAAAAATCATCATTCACTTATACTAGTAACTAATTTTAATAGTAGACCCTGTATTTACTACTATTGATTAAACAATGAATTCACTATTACTTTTTATATGAGATAATTGTTAAGGAGGACGAATATGGGTAAGAAAACAAAAATTGCGCTTGCAATTGCAGCAGCAAGTGCAGCAGCTTGGGCAGGCAGTAAAGCTATTTCAAAACCACAGCAACGTGAAGGTAAACAAGCATTACAATTCGAACGCCCCATAATTCTTGCACATCGTGGCGGAGCTCTTTTAGCACCAGAACATACAATGGTCGCATTTGAAAAAGCTGCACAGCTAGGTGTTGATGGCTTTGAAATCGACATTCGCCTAACGAAAGATGAGGAAATTATTGTTTTCCATGACGAGACAGTTGAACGTACAACGGATGGCTATGGGCTCGTTGCAGATATGACGTTGGCAGAAATCAATGCCTTAAATCATGGCTACCAATTTGAAGATTTAGAAGGAAATTTCCCATATCGAGAGGAAAAATTAGATGTCGTAACTTTACGTGAGTTGCTTGAAACCTATCCAAACATGTTAATCAACATTGATATCAAAGATGCTCCAGATACTTACGAAGGGAGTCTCATGCCTTCTAAACTTTGGCGCTTAATTGAAGAACTACAAGCTGAACAACGTGTTGTTGTGACAAGCTTTTATGGTGAGCAAATAGATCGTTTTAATTTATATGCTCAAAATCAAGTAGCACTTGGTGCAGGTGAATCAGATGTCAGAAAAGCATTTGCTTCCTTCTCAAGTCAGTTTGGACATTTATATCACCCTAAAGTGGATGTTTTTCAAATTCCTCCAAGGTCAGGGGTTATTGCATTAGATTCTCCTAAATTTATTCAGTTTTTAAACAACCTCAATATACCTGTCCACTATTGGACAATCAATGACATAGATACGATGAAAAAATTACTCAATAATGGGGCAAAGGGTATTATTACCGATCGTCCGGATACAGCTGTTGAGTTATTAGAAGTTCAAGAGTCTAAATAAGACAAGGTATGAAAGGGAAGCACACTGAACTGATGTGCTTCCCTTTCATGTAAATGTTAGACCCATTATTACTTCCCATTACAGTAATACTTATGTTAAATAATCTATAATTGCATCCGATACTTCTTGTAATGTGGCAGCCCCACCCAAATCAGGCGTTTTTATACCCCGCGCTAATGTTTGCTCTATAGCATTTAATATCCTTGTTCCCACATCTTGATAACCAAGGAAATCGAGCATCATCTTACCTGTCCAAATTTGTCCAATAGGATTGGCAATTCCTTGACCAGCTATATCTGGTGCAGAACCATGGACAGGCTCAAACATTGATGGATATAGCCCTTCAATGTTTAAATTTGCAGCAGGTGCAATACCTATGCTTCCCATAATGGCACCTCCTAGATCTGTCAAAATATCCCCAAATAGATTGGATGCTACAATAACATCAAAATTTTCTGGCTTCATCACTAAAAATGCCGCTAGTGCATCAATATGATTAGAGGCTTGACCTACCTCTTCATACTCTTTTCCTACTTGATTAAACACTTCATCCCAAAAAGGCATGCTATATGTAATACCATTTGATTTGGTAGCACTTGTTACATGTCCATTACGTGTTTTGGCTAGTTCAAATGCATAGCGCATCGCGCGTTCTGTACCCTTTCTTGTAAAAACAGCATTTTGGATTGCCACCTCATCTTGACCACTATGTATCCTTCCTCCGCTTTCAGCATACTCCCCTTCAGAATTTTCCCTGACAACTATAAAATCAAAATCATTTGGTTGTCGTAAAGGTGATGGTAACCCTTGAAGTAGCTTTGCAGGTCGTACATTAATAGATTGCTGTAGCTCACGTCGAATTTTAATGAGCAGGCCCCATAATGATACATGATCCGGAACCAAGTTAGGCATTCCGACTGCACCTAAAAATATTTGATCATACTGTTTTAACAGCTCAATACCATTATCAGGCATCATTTTCCCTGTCTCTAAATAGTATTCACAGCCCCATGGAAAAGTTGTCCATTCAAATTGAAAGCGTCCATCTAACAACGCTGCCTGGTCAAGAACTTTTATTGCAGCTGGCACAACCTCTTTGCCTATTCCATCTCCAGGTATTACAGCAATTCGATAAGTTTTCATTAATGCTTCCTCCTTCAATTTAATTATTAAAAAAGACTGTAAACTAACTCAGTTGTTGCCTTCGAGTTGTCTACAGTCTAGAAGAGATATGTTATATACACATCCTATTTACGCTGAGCAAGAGCATGACCCGCCCGAGCCACATCCACCTCCGCAAGATGAACCAGATGCAAAGAATGGATTACTAACAGGAACTTTTACCGCTTCAGAGACCGTTTTTCCTATTAATAGGCTAATCTCATCCAATAAATCCTGAAAATCGTTTTCAGCAATTTTCAAGGCTGAAACTTTCTCATTTAAGTCAAGTGCCCTTTTCTGTTGGCGAATCGACTTCATAATTGTATGGTAGTCCGGATGATATTTTCCGAAACGTTGTACATCTTCGTACTGCTCTTTCATGCGATTAAATGCATATATAGCCTCTACAATTTGTGCATCACTATATACAGCTTCATACGCTTGTTGTAGCGCCATCGCAGGTTCTGAGGAAAGAATCATCTCACAAAGCGCTTCCGCCTCATCCAAAATGATTACCCAGTCAGAGGTCATCATCATCTTTAATTCCCCCAATCTCTTTCCCATCATAACAGATTTTATGGTAATTTTACATTAATGATAATTTTAATGAAAGAGGTTTTCCAAATGATGACAACATCTAAAGAGCAGGTTGAACAGTTAGTGGCTGAGATTTTACAAGACAGTACCGAGGAAGATGAAGAAGTTTTATTACATCTTTTAAATGGCCTACGGGAGAAACAGCAAGGCATTCACCGTCGTTATATTAATGCTACTTTACATATGGTAGGTAAATTTGAGGCTGAGGTCAGTGAGGTCCGTATCCCTATTACACCGGTCATCCACAATACGATAAAGGTGCCGCACGGAGGTATTGTTGCAACGATTGCTGATGCCGCTATGGGAGGGCTTGCTTCGCGCTCTGTACCCGAGGGCTATAATGTAGTTACTACGAATATGAATGTATCGTATATTGCTACCACTACAAATAAAGAATTGATTGCACGTGGTCGCTTTGTTCATAAGGGACGCCAAACGCTAGTCATGGAATGTGATATTGAAGATGAGACTGGTCGCAGGCTTGCCATTGCTACAGGATCGTTCTTCGTTATTCAGCGTCGTCCGTAATTAAACTCGCAAAATAGTCTTTAATACATTGTTGATCGGAAAAAGGGAACTTTTGATTTTTAATTTGCTGTGTTTGTTCATGCCCTTTTCCGGCAACAAGGACAATGTCACCCTTTTCTGCCTTTGCTAATGCTTGATGGATAGCAAGTTTGCGATCTAAATAAATTTCATAATATTGTTGCTCTGTAAAACCAGCAATAATACTTTCATTAATCACAATAGGATCTTCATCACGTGGATTATCTGTTGTTAAATAAATAACATCAGCGTATTTACTTGCTACTGCCCCCATTGCAAAGCGTTTCGCCTTATCACGATTTCCTCCACAACTGAAGACAAGGTAAATTGTTTTAGAGCGATCAAAGGTTTGCAATACCGCTTGTAAAGCTTCTGCTGTATGGGCATAATCTACATAAACATCAATTCCTAATGGATTTTCAATTTTCTCTAGCCTGCCCTCTGGTAGCCTTAATGACCACATATGTCCAACTATATCTTCCATAGGGACACCTAAGCGCCATACAGCCATTAAGGAGGCAACAGCATTTTGCACATGGTATTTACCGACAAAAGGAATTTCTACAATATGCTCACTCGCGGAAGTCTGTAAACATAGTACGGTTTTTCCAACTGATTCACTGACGATTTGGATATGTAAATCATTGTGATTATCAAAACCAAATGAGCAAGATTTTTTCTTATCATAAATGCCAACAGAACGGCAAAAATTATCATCTCCATTTAATACTAGCTTTTTTGATAAATCCGCTAAACGTTTCTTGGCACGTTTATAAGCTTCCAACCCTCCATGATCTTCTAAATGATCTTCTGATAAATTTAAAAATACACCACAGTCAATGTCACAATGATCGAGCCTATGCTGCTGCAACCCCATTGAAGAAGCTTCTAATACAACATGGGTCACACCTTTTCGCACACATTGCTTAAGAATGGGCTGTAATTCTTTAGCTTGCAATGTTGTTAATTGCTCATAAGCCGTTTGTTGTTTCTCACCATTGATGAAAAAGCCAACCGTTCCAATAACTGCTGCATGTTTATGTAGTGCATTTAGAAGCTGACTAACAAAATGGCTCACTGTCGTCTTTCCATTTGTACCTGTAATGGCGATAACAGTTAAAGCTTCTGCTGGAAAAGCAGCAAGCTTCGCACTTGCATACGATAAAAATAATGCTGTATTTGGAACCCATACAAAAGGAATTTCTTTATCTATAATTGGCAAAGAGATACTTTCTTCTGAAACGATGGCAGCAGCTCCACGTGCCAATGCCTCTTTGACAAACCGACTTCCCGATGTTTTTTTACCTTTTCGCACAATAAATATATCACCAGGTTGTACCGCCTGCGCATAGTCCTCTACACCAGTAATTTCTGTCCGTATAGATCCTCCCGTCACGCTACATGGCCAGTCTTTTAATAACTCTGCTAATTGCAAACCTCATTCCCCCTTTCAGTTCTCTATCATATGACGGCGTTTGTAACGGTGTGACGAAAAATGTAGAAGCCTAAAAGAAGGAGAAACTCCACATAAAAAATGAAGACAAGCCCGTTTGTTGAAAGCTTGTCTTCATCTGAATATTCTTCTGTTATGGTAAGGTTTGATTTGATTTATCTGTAGATTCTTCGCTATCTTGTTTTTCATTTTTCGTCTCTTCATTATCTTGCTCTTCTCTACCCACTCCTTGTGTAGTAGGTTCAAGATATATTTGCGTATAATAATCTACAAAGGCGCCAGAACCAACGCGGGTATATCGATCATTCAAAAGAACTTTTCTGTGTTCAGGAGAATTTGTCCAGCCATGCATGGCTTCAATCGCATCAAAATAGGCAGTTGCCAGGTTTTCGTTCGCTTCACTATACTCGATTTTTTGCGTCTGTAATCGTTTTTTTAGATCGCCATAGGTTGGAGATTCATGCGCTAAAAAATTTTGCACCTTCATGTCCTCACTATGCATTCTTGCTGCTTCCTCCAATGATTCATCCATTTCTAAAGGAAGTAAATCATGATGGACTCTTGTTACATTTAGCAAATCATCTAATTGTTTAGCGCTAGCCATATCAATTTCTTGCTGTAAGAAAGAGGAAGGAGGAGTACGTCTAACAAGCTCCCCTTGATAGCTCATTTCATATGGCTGATGAAGGACAAGTGTTTCACTATCTGTATATCGTATCCCCTGCAACTCACTTGTTTCCCGATCTATGTAAAGCTGTGCGTAAAGACCATCAAATTTGATAAGTAGCCTTGTTTGCATATCTTCTTCACTCATGGAGAAAATGAAAATATTTTCGCCTACAGTGGCGGCTACCTCATAATCAATGATTGTCATTCTGTATATTTCATCACGTTTTTGGCCCACTTTAAAAGGAAATGCATCAATTTCTTGTCCTGCTATGTAAATTTGTGTCACAATATTATTATCAATACCAATCATAAAAAAAGTTGAAACATCTTCATTATAGACCCACCATTGATAACCAAATGAAGACGGCTCCTTTCTTGCAGGCTCCCCATATCGTTCTAAAACAGCTTGTGTGCCTTTTCCTATCAATGTGGATATACCCGTTTGTGGACGTGTCATTGCTCCTATTGCAGATTCCTGCTTTAGCTGTGTTTGAGGTATGATATTCGAATTGGTATTTGGGCCTTCTAGTGGCTCATTTTCCTTAGGGGTATTAAAAAACATAAAGCCAATTAATGCAACTGCACCACAAACCATTAAAATGCGGAATAAAGCTTTCATAGAGGACTCCTTTTCATCACCATTATTGTAAGTTATTATATCAATTGTAATTGGGTTGACACAATGTTGTCATTGCAACAATGTCGAATATGCTCTATTATAAAAATGAGCGTATACTTTGTACGAGAACCTAAAGGAGGACTATACATGTATTTTGAAAATACTAACCTTGAAAATTTAACAGCTGATCAAGAGCTACTTGTCAGCATTATGAAAAAGCATGGTTTAGAATGTGATGGCGGCTGGGATTACGAGCGTATGACATTCGATAAACGATTCGATACTCGTGAAGGTCGTTATTACCTACGCGTATTCGCATATGCTATTTCTGGTGACGTAGGTGCACACGATGCCATCCTTACATTAATGAAACCAGTCCTTGGTAAATACTATTATCCACATGGTGTTGAATATGGCGATGACGAGGTTTATCCAGCACACCTTGTAAAAAAATGTGAAGAAATCTTAAAAAAGGTTAAATTAGAGTTAGATCAATTCTCAATCGAGCCTACAAATAAAAATAACTTTGAACCTGTTAACGCACGCTAATCTTTCGTACATTGAAGTGACTGCAAGAAAGCGTAAATAGCTTCATGGTTGTAAAAAGACTGGTGGTCCAGTCTTTTTTATTTTGAGTAAAAAATATTTTTTTTCTCATACTACCTATATCTATTACAAGATGTAGGTGAGAAAAATGTTATCATTTTTTAATCGTCCTTTTTTTCGTCATCCCATTATTGTTATCGCAATGGGTATACTGATCCTTTGGTCCATCTCCATATCATTACCAATTTTACTTGCCTACTTAACCGCGTTATTGTTAGAACCAATCATCGTTCGAATGAGTAAACGGTTTAGAAAAAAACGAAAAATCGTTGTCTTCTTCTTTTTTTTGTTTTTTCTAAGTATATCTTTATTATTATGTACACTTATCCTCTATATAAGCTGGAAACAATTTTCATCCTTTATTATTGATATACCTGATTATCTCAATCAATTGTCCGCACTATGGATTCAAATGCAATCTAAGCTCAGCAATTACACCTATCATTTACCTGTAGAGCTAGTTTCACAAATTCAATTTATGATTGCAAAAGCATTAGCATCCATCGAAAAATTTTCTTTATCCTTAACGAACGTCAATGTTTGGTCAACTTTACTGACATATATTCCCACACGTCTTTTTGATATATTTGTCTATTGGATTGTGTTGTATATGTTGCTTTTAGAATTACCAACAATTAATCGTAAATTATTATCGCCCGTTCCTTTTCACTACCATCAAAAAATTATCTTTATTGGCCAACGTGTTAAGCTAGCCTTATTTGGATTTCTGAAAGCTCAATTACTTGTAGGGATAGGGATCTTTGCTATATCATTCGCTGCATTTTATTTTTTAAAAACACCATTTCCTATACTGTTAGCACTTTTACTTGTTGTTTTAGACTTTATCCCTTTTCTTGATTCATTTATTTTATTAGTCCCATGGGCAGTCTATCAGGTCTTTGCTGGCGATTATTTATATGCAGCTGTCTTAATTTTACTAACCATTGGACAATTTCTAGTCCGACGAATGATTGAGCCAAAAATTATTGGCGATAAAATTGGACTTTCTTCCTTGAATACCTTTATTGCCATGTTTATTGGTTTTAAAATCTTTGGATTTATTGGAATATTAATTGGTCCATTACTGGTTGTCGTAGTACTTTCACTATTCCAACCAACGATAAAAAATCTCCCTCCTGCACAGAAATAAGGAGGGAGATTTTTTTAAAATCCTAAAATGGCTTTAATTACTGATGTTGTTTCACCAGGCTCAAATAAAATATACAATAATAAATAAACTAATACACCTGTTATGGCAACAAAGAACCAAATAATACTTGTAATTGGCCCAATTCGTCTGTGTAATTTTATGTTCATTTTCAAACCTGAAATAATACTAACGATACCAAACACAGCTCCAGATGTCGCTAAAATAATATGGAAAATCAAGAAGAACGTATAATATGGTTTTAAATCTTCTCCACCGCCAAAAGCTGTATTTCCAATAAAGATTGTACGGGACGCATAGATGATAAAGAAAATAAGTGCCGCAACACCTGCAGCAAGCATCACTTTCTTATGTCCCTCTACATTTCTTTTTATAATTAAGCCCCACCCTATCGCTACTAGTACAGCACTAATAACGATAAACGATGTACTAATAGTAGGCAAAATTTGCAATTCCATTGTCAAAACCCCTTACACAAAGTAAATTTCTATTCTTCAATTAATGTTGCTGTTGACTTTCCCACTTCTTTTGGTGGGCAGCTAAAGCGTCAGCAGTGATTTTATCTGGATCTTTTTGCTCGGATCGATACCATCTTGTGAAGATTGTACCAATTAGTACACCAAAAATAAGCTCTTGTAGGATTTTCATTAATACGCCACCTAATTGCTGATCTGCAACTGGTTTCATGTCTGTAAATAGCTCTGGTCCAGATAAAGATAATCCTGACAATGTAGAGGCTGGTACACAAAGCTCCATTGCCTTTAACCATGCATCACCGTTTGTGTATGTCTCATACATTGCATTTGGGGCAAAGATGATTAATCCACAAGCAGGTGTAATTAAAACGGCATTAGCAATAATATACGCCAATTTATGCAAAGGCTTCATTTGATTACTATTTGGCATATTTTGAATTAAAGGCCAGTACATAAACACCGCAGATAGAAATAATACAAATGTATAGGTTCCATGTAATGTTTCGTTTAATTTAATGTAATCCAATATGGACGGTAAATGGTAGAAAGAAAATAGACCGATAAATACAAAGACAGCAACAACTGGTAATGTTAGCACTTTAAACAATGTTCTAACTACTGGTGCTTCAATAGCCACCTTCCAAACCCACCAAGGAATCCCTTTAATTAAGAAAATAGGGACTAGCAATAACAGAATAGCCATTTGCACCATGTGCATGGTAAACATAATATGAGCCATTAAATCGATAGGAGATCCTTTGATAATATAGATGGTAATCATAGCTAAAACAAAGTAAATAGCTTCGCCTTTTTTCAAAGGTTCACTTACTTTAAAATCTTTACGCCACTTTGTTGTGACTAAAAAATAGATGATTGTTATAAAAACAAGAACCCCTATTAAATACGGGCTCCACAATGCTTGGAAACCAAATATACTAAGTGGCATATAGAACGCACTCCTTTAAACTTCAGTACTCCTATTATAAAACGCTTACAGCTATACTGCAATGAACGAAAGGTGAACAAATGTTAAGTTTAACAGTGTTTGCCTCTTTCGATACCTACATAACCTCAAAACATAGGAAAAGCACGTTCGTACAAAATAACGAACGTGCTTTTTTTGGTGATTACCACCAAATGATTGTTAAAAATGCTAAGAAGAATGTAAATGCGATTAAAATTCCCATCCACATGAAGAAACCAATAACGCCACCAAAGTGAGTTTTTTTATCTTCTAAGTGCATGAAAGAATAAAGTTGAAGTACAACTTGAACGCCAGCCAATAATAATACGAATGGCATAATTAAGTATTTAGAAAAATCAGCTGCAACTACTGCGAAGGCGATAAAAGTGAAGAAAATCATAATCGCAAAGTTGATTACTTGTTTACGCATATGAACGGCATTATGATGACGATCATACTCATACTGTGCCTGTGACTTAGCAACTATAGGTGTATCGTGTGAAGACATTATCCGATCACTCCCATCAAGTATACTACTGTAAAGATAAATACCCAAACTACGTCGATAAAGTGCCAATATAAAGCAGCAACGAAGAATTTAGGTGCATTGTACAGGTTTAATCCACGTTTAGCATTACGGATCATTAAAGTACCAATCCATACAAGACCTAAAGTTACGTGGAAACCGTGTGTCCCAACTAAAGAGTAAAACGCTGTTGCGAATGCAGATTGATTAAATGTAAAACCAAGGTGCACATAGTGGTTGAACTCATAGATTTCAAGTGCTAAGAATCCAAGACCTAAAGCTAATGTAATCGCTAACCAAGTTTGCATACCTTTAAAGTTAAAGTTACGCATATGGTAAATTGCATAAACAGATGTTAGTGATGATGTTAATAATAACATCGTCATAGCAAATGCTAATGGTAATTCAAATAAACCTTGAGTTGTGAACTCCATGCCAGCTGGCCCTTTGTTCTTAAGCGCTAAATAAGTAGCGAATAAACTTGCGAAAAGTACAACTTCACAGGCAAGGAAAATCCAGAAACCAACGACTTTATTTTTACCTTCCATCGTAGCTTGTTCAGGATGATCTGGCCAAGTATGAGGAGTAAATTTAGTATTGAAATCCATTATTTATTTCCTCCTTTGCCGTAAAGATGTTCTTCAATTTCAAGAATTTCTTCTTTGTGTAAATGGAAGCCATGATCGTCTTTAACAGAACGAGCAATCATCGCACCAAATGTAATCGCTAAACCAATGATTAATACATAGATTGACCATGGTTTATCTGCATCTGGATTGTAAAGTGCACCGAATGCTGCAATAAACATACCTAATGAAATAACGAATGGAATCGCTGAGTTATTTGGCATATGGATATCACCTAGTGGCTCAGCAAATGTAACTTCTTTATTACCTTCTTGTTTTTCAATCCACCATGGATCTAAACCACGAACAAGTGGTGTTTGACGGAAATTGTAGAATGGAATTGGTTGTGGAATTGACCATTCTAAAGTACGTCCATCACCCCATGGGTCGCGACCTGCTGGTTTGCCCTTAATAGACATTAAGCAGTTGATTACCATTAAGATAACCCCTACACCCATCATTAATGCACCGATTGTAGAGATATAGTTGAATTGATCCCAACCTTGACCATCCATGTAAGTGAATACACGACGTGGCATACCCATCAAACCTAAGAAATGTTGAAGGAAGAATGTTAAATGGAATCCGATAAAGAATACCCAGAAAGTAATCTTACCAAGCGTTTCGTTTAACATACGGTTGAAGAAAATTGGCCAGTAGAAGTGCGCTGAACCGAATAATGCTGTAACGATACCACCAACGATTACGTAGTGGAAGTGAGCAACGATAAAGTAAGAATCATGTAATTGGTAGTCAAGAGGTGCAGATGCTTGCATTACCCCTGTAACACCACCCGCAACGAATGACGGGATGAAACCAAGTGCATAAAGCATTGGTGTCGTAACTTTAATTGATCCGCCCCAAATAGTTAGGATCCAGTTGAATACTTTCATACCTGTTGGAACCGCAATTGCCATTGTTGCAACAGCGAAGATTGCGTTTGCTGTTGGCCCAAGACCAACTGTAAACATATGGTGAGCCCAAACCATGAACCCTAAGAAACCAATTAAAATTGTAGCGAATACCATTGAAGAGTATCCAAATAGACGCTTACGAGAGAACGCTGGAATAATCTCAGAGAATAAACCGAATGCCGGTAATACTAAGATATAAACCTCTGGGTGTCCGAAGATCCAGAATAAGTGCTCCCAAATTACTGTGTTACCACCCATTGTATGGTCAAAGAAGTTACCACCGAACATACGGTCAAATAACATCATTAATAAACCAATTGTTAATGGAGGGAATGCGAATAAAATTAATGCACTTGATACAAGAGCAGTCCAAGTGAATAATGGCATACGCATAAATGTCATACCTGGAGCACGCATTGTAATAATCGTAACGATAAAGTTAAGACCTGAAATTAAAGTACCTGCCCCTGAAATTTGTAAACCAAGAACATAGAAATCAATACCATGTCCTGGAGAGTATAAAGATAATGATGCATAAGAAGTCCAGCCCGCATCAGGAGCGCCACCCATAAAGAATGACAGGTGAAGGAATACTGCACCTAGGAAGAATAACCAGAACCCTAATGAGTTAAGGAACGGGAATGCAACGTCACGCGCACCAATTTGTAATGGTACAAGCATGTTCATAAATGCGAATAGTAGTGGCGTAGCAGCTAGGAATAACATTGTTGTTCCGTGCATCGTTAATAATTCATTGAAAAAACCAGCTGATATGAAATCATTATTTGG
Source organism: Lysinibacillus sp. OL1 (assembly GCF_004332175.1). Taxonomy (NCBI): domain Bacteria; kingdom Bacillati; phylum Bacillota; class Bacilli; order Caryophanales; family Bacillaceae; genus Lysinibacillus; species Lysinibacillus sp. OL1. Next base: position 103,288 of record NZ_SJDS01000009.1, read on the forward strand.
TTTCATTAATTGAATACGCATTAATAATGCTTCAAAACCAGCGATAGCGAAGAACAATGTACCGGCTAATAAATACATCACTGCTAACTTTTTATGGTCAACAGTAGTGATGTAATCCCAGACAGCTGCTCCAAAGCCCTTTTTCTGTGTGTATGAGCTCACAACTTTTACCTCCCTCAAAATTTGTTACATAGAACGAAAATTATTTTTCTACTGATAAGCCCATGATGTAAGTTGCAAGAGCTTCAATTTCTTCATCAGATAAATCACCGTAGATAGGCGCAGTGCCTTCAGCATTCATCATTAAGTTACCTGGTTTAAATTCCTCAGGGTTTTTAATCCAAGCTTTTAAGCTTTCTTCATTATGCTCTAAGAAACCAGCAACACGGTTACGGTCACCAAACGTAGTTAAGTTTGGACCTGGTGTACCACCTGCTCCAGAACCAGAGATAGCATGACAGCCTAAGCAGCTATTAGCAAAAGTTGCTTCACCAAGATCAGTTGAAGCTTTGTCAGCTGTTTGTCCTTCTGTCGCTTTCATTGCATCAACCCATGCGTCAAATGCATCTGGGCTTAACGTTTTTACTTTAAAGTCCATTAATGCATGTGAAGGTCCACATAATTCAGCACATTTTCCATAAAATACGCCATCTTTAAGATCTTTTGATTCTTTATCGAATACTAAGTAGAATTTGTTTAAGTTTTCTACGTTTGTATCCATTTTACCGCCTACAGCAGGAATCCAGAATGAGTGCTTAACATCGGCAGCTTTTAAATTAAAGTAAACTTTTTCACCTGTTGGTACCACTAGCTCTTGAGCCGTTACGATACCTTGGTTAGGATATTCGAATTCCCACCAGTATAATTTTGCCGTTACATTGATCGTTAGGGCTGTTTTGTTCCCTTCTTCATCTACTTCATCCATTGCAGCTACATCTGCAAATTTATAAGTAGTTGTAACAACTGGTACAGCGATAATTAATAATAAAATAATCGGAATAACTGTCCAAATCACTTCTAAAGTATGACTACCCTCTACTTGCTTAGGGATAACATTTTCACCAACGCGTGAGCGACGGTATTTTAGGAATGCAAGTAAATAAATAACGGATACTATTACTACTACTAGCGTCATAATTACAGTAGTTAACAGTAATAAATTCAATTGTTGTTTACCTACTTCTCCAGATGGTTTTAGTGTAGAAAGATAATCTTCACCACAACCTGAAAGGAAAACCATCATCACTGCTAGAAGTGAAAAAAGACGCCATTTTTTAAGCCCTTTCATCATAGCTTAATTAAACCCCTCTTTCTTTGTTGTATTTTCATGTGTACCTAGGACATCAGTTCTGTCTATATGAATTCTTATAAAAAGAAAGAATCCCTAACTTTAGCTAAACACCGCAAATATTATGATGGATACAAATAGTATGGTCATATGATTCAACGAATAAATAAACATTTTATTTGCCCATTTCATATCATCTTTTGTTGTAAAGCCCTTCAGAGCTAGTATTAACCAACCCAAGTTCAATGCAGTAGCAAGAGTTAAAAAGCCAATTCCAAGCTCTGTTAAAAGGAAAGGTAACGGTAATAATAAAAGAATCCAGAATAACATTGAGTACTTTGTACGTTTAAATCCCTTTATAACAGGTAGCATTGGTATTTTAGCTGCACGATATTCCTCAGTCCGTTTCATTGCAAGCGCATAGAAATGTGGTGGTTGCCATGCAAACATGATAAGGAATAAGGCTAGTGCTCCTGGACCTAAGGCAGGCTCAATCGCTGCGAATCCAATAACAGGAGGAATAGCCCCCGAAATACTACCTACAACCGTGTTACTAACATGCTTCCTCTTTGACCACATTGAATACAGAACGACATAAGCAAATATTCCTACTAGTCCCCACATGCCGGCTGCAAACGATGCCGCAAATAACAAAATTTCACCTACAATTAAAAATGAGAGGGCAATGGTCAACACAAGGTTTGGCTTAAATCTGCCTGTCACTGTCGGTCTTGCCTTTGTTCTTTTCATGATTGGATCTATATCCTGATCAATGAAGTTATTCATTGCACCTGAGCCACCAATGATTAATGCCGCACCCAGCATGGTGTAAAATATGACATCAAGTTCTTGCAAGAAATGTCTACTAGTAAACTGAAAAGCCAGCCACATCCCTGTAAACGTTGTGACAAGATTCGAGTTAACGATTCCAATTTTTATTAGTGCTAAGAAATCTTTTACAACAGATGTTGTTTCTGGACCAGGATTTCTAGTAGCCGCCAGTGTACGACCGTTTGACATAATACCTCTCCTTTCATTTTTGTAAGCATATTCCGCTAACAATAACTATAGCGAAATTTGCGATTGATTTCTAGACATTAAGTGAAATTTAGATGAAGTTGTAAAAATTAGTTTTGTCTAGAAATATAATTAAAAACAACATATCTATAGTAAAACATTTTCTAAAATGAATTGTGAAGGTTAAAGCACGAAATTATGAACAATTTGTGAAATGGAATCGACATCTAGTAGTCCCTTCTCTTTACAAGTTGTTTTTTATACGTATTTTCGATATTATCTAGTAGCAGAAACATTACGTTCTTGTAATGTTGATAGATAAAGTAGGTGACTCATTTTATGCAACACAACAGGTATTTGAAGTGGTTTGCTGTTGCCGCTACAGTAGGGATGCTCCTTATATTACTAGGTGGGGCTCTCGTTACCAAAACAGATAGTGGCCTAGGCTGTGGTCGAAACTGGCCTGATTGTAATGGATCTCTTATTCCAAAGGAGATTACACCAGAAGTCCTTATTGAATTCTCACATCGTCTCGTAACAGGAGTTGTATCTATTTCAATTCTTGTATTAACCGTTTGGACATGGCGTAAGCTCGGACATATTCGCGAAGTAAAACTATTAGGTTTCTTAGCAATGTTTTTCTTAATCGCGCAAGCTCTTATTGGAGCAGCTCAAGTATTATGGGGGCAAGGTGATTTCATCTTAGCACTTCATTTTGGGATATCTCTGATTTCCTTTGCTGCGGTTCTTCTTCTCTCTATGATTGTATTTGAAGTCGATCGGAAATTTGATGCCGATAACGTATTTATCGGTAAAAAGTTACGTTGGCATACAATTGCTGTCACAATTTATTCTTATTTAGTCGTTTATACTGGGGCGCTAGTTCGTCATACAGATTCGAGCTTAATTTGTCCTGATTGGCCATTTTGCTATAATGAAACACCATTAGCACCCCCGAATAATATGTATGAATGGGTGCAAATGGGACATCGATTAGCTGTTCTTATTATTTTCATTTGGATTGCATACATAACTTGGCACGCTGTAAAGGAATATAAACATCAACGTGTTATATACTATGGATGGATAATTGCCTTTACTATAGTAGTTTTACAAGTTATTGCAGGTATGTTAGTAGTCCTTACTAAACTGAATTTAACGGTAGCTTTACTGCATTCATTATTTATTTCCCTTTTATTCGGTTTATTATGCTATATGATCATGCTAGTTGCTCGAAGTAATTATAATGAGAAAAAGAAATAGCCCATTAAAAAAGATTCGCCACCAACGATGTGTCGAATCTTTTTTCTATGACAATTTTGGTTTCTTCATAGCTTCTATAATTCCAACAATGAAGATAATCATGGACACTAGTGCATAATCCTAAAAAAATGTTGGAAAAGAAATGTCAAAATATAGACAAATTAACGTTACGAGTCGGTATAATAATAATTTATCGCTTACACACAATAACAAAGGTTATATAGATGCTAATAAAAGCATCTATATAACCTTTTTTCACGAGTATTTATTCAATTTCAATTAATAGATCCCCTGTTGAAATGGCATCTCCTGCACTTGCGTATACCTCTTTAACAATACCATCTTTAGGTGCTTGTACAGTTGTTTCCATTTTCATAGCTTCTGTAATTAACAGGTGATCACCACGTTTAACAGGGCTACCTTTAGAAACAACAACTTTCAGCACAGTACCTGGCATTGTAGCACCGATTTGGTTTGGATTGCTTGGATCGGCTTTTAATGCTAGATTACCATCAACTTCAACTGTCATATCCTGAATCACCAATTCACGCGATTGTCCATTAAGCTCAAAGTAAAGGACACGTGTTCCATTGTGTTGTGGTTCCCCGATTGAAACGAGTTTAATAATCAATGTTTTACCTTTTTCAATTTCGACCTCAATAATTTCTCCAAGCTTTAAGCCATATAAGAATGTCGGTGTGTCAAGAACTGAAATATTGCCAAAGGATTCTGCTGTTTTCGCATATTCCTCAAAGACTTTTGGGTAAAGTGCATAAGCTAGTACATCTTTTTTCGTAACTGGACGATTTAACTTTTCCTCTAGTACAGCCTCTAATTGATCAAACTGAATAGGCTCTAATAATTCTCCTGGACGAACTGTAATTGCTTCACGATCTTTTAACACTACTTGTTGTAATGCCTCTGGGAACCCGCCATGTGGCTGCCCAAGATAACCTTGGAAGAATTCAATCACAGAATCTGGGAAGTCAATCGTTTTTCCTCTTGTTAAGACCGTATTTTCGTCTAGATCATTTTGCACCATAAATAAAGCCATATCACCTACCACTTTTGAAGATGGTGTAACTTTAACAATATCTCCAAATAGTAGATTTACACGGGAATACATGCGTTTCACTTCTTCCCATCGATCACCAAGCCCTACAGCTTTTGCTTGCTGCTGTAAGTTACTATACTGACCACCAGGCATCTCATGCACATAAATCTCAGAATGTGGGCTGATCATGCCACTTTCAAAATCTTTATAGTATTTACGAACATCTTCCCAGTAGTACGATAATTTTTCTAATGCATCGATATCTGCTCGTACCTCACGCTTGCCGCCCTTCATTGCATAGTACAAGGAGTTTGCACTCGGTTGAGATGTTAGGCCTGCCATAGATCCAAGCGCTGTATCAATAATATCAACACCTGCTTCTATCGCTTTAGCGTATAAGTAAATTCCATTGCCACTAGTATCATGTGTATGCAAGTGGATTGGCAGACTTGTCGTCTCTTTTAACTCAGAAATTAAACGGTACGCCGCTTCTGGTTTCAATAAACCAGCCATATCTTTAATTGCTAAAATATGGGCGCCAGCTGCTTCAAGCTCTTTCGCCATATCCTTATAGTATTGCACCGAATATTTCACACGGCTGTCATCGAGGATATCCCCTGTATAACAGATTGCCGCTTCAGCAATTTTTCCTGATTGACGCACAGCATCTATTGCTACTTCCATGCCTTTAATCCAATTCAAGCTATCGAAAATACGGAATACATCAATTCCTGATGAAGCTGATTCAGCGATAAATTCTCGGATTAGATTGTCAGGATAGTTTGTATAACCAACAGCATTAGCTCCACGCAGTAACATCTGGAATAGCACATTCGGCACTTGCTCACGCAGTTTCGCTAGTCGCTCCCATGGATCTTCTTTTAAGAAGCGATACGCTACATCGAATGTTGCACCGCCCCACATTTCCAGCGAGAATAACTGATGCATCATGCGAGCTGTTGCATCTGCAATTTGATACATATCCTGTGAACGAACACGTGTTGCAAGCAGGGATTGGTGAGCATCGCGGAATGTAGTATCTGTTAGTAGTACGTCTTCCTGTGCTAAAATCCACTGCACTAAGCCATCTGCTCCCTGTGTATCTAAAATCTGCTTTGTACCTGCTGGTGGTACAATTAAAGGATCAATTTTAGGTTGGTTTGGCTGGACAAAGATAGGTTTTGACTTCTTCTCTACACCAGGGAAGCCATTTAAGGTCACATTCCCAATGTAGCTTAACAGCTTTGTTCCACGGTCTTTACGGACAGGAAACTCGAAAAGCTCTGGTGTTGTATCAATAAAGCTAGTATCAAAGGCACCTGATAAAAACTTCTCATGTGTCACCACATTATTTAAAAACGGAATATTTGTTTTAACGCCACGAATACGGAATTCTTTTAAATTACGATCCATTTTCGCAGCAGCTTCTTTAAAGTTCATACCCGAAGTGGAAATTTTCACCAACAAAGAGTCGTAGTATGGTGTTACGACAGCACCCTGGAACCCATTCCCAGCATCTAATCGCACGCCAAAACCACCACTTGAACGGTAAACCATTAACTTTCCTGTATCTGGCATAAAGTCATTTGCAGGGTCTTCTGTTGTCACACGGGCTTGAATGGCATAGCCAATCATTGGCATATCTTCTTGCTTTGGCATATGAATTTCTTCACTGTGAAGTCCATAGCCTGCCGCTACCTTAATTTGGGCATGGACGATATCAACACCTGTAATCATTTCTGTAATTGTATGTTCTACTTGAATGCGAGGGTTTACCTCGATGAAATAAAAATCGTCTCCTGCGACTAAAAATTCCACTGTCCCTGCATTTATGTACGAGACATTCTTCATTAATTTCACAGCAGCATCGCAAATACGATTTCTTAACTCTTGTGAAATCGAATGAGATGGCGCAATTTCTACCACTTTTTGATGACGACGCTGAATTGAGCAATCACGCTCATATAAATGCACAATATTGCCATGTTTATCGCCAATAATTTGTACTTCAATGTGTTTGGGTTTTATGATTGCTTTTTCTACATATACTTCATCGGAACCAAAAGCAGCCTTTGCCTCAGATTTTGCTCTTTCATAGGAGGAAGCAAGATCCTCTGGCGTATGGACTAGACGCATCCCTCGACCACCACCGCCAAGTGCTGCCTTAATCATAACTGGATAGCCATAATTGCTAGCAAACGTCTCGACCTCTGCTAGATCGGCTACTGGGCCATCTGTACCAGGAATAACAGGAATCTCAGCCGCAATGGCTTGAGAACGTGCTTTGACCTTATCTCCGAACATATCTAAATGCTGAGAAGTTGGTCCGATAAAGACAATGCCCTCTTCCTCACAGCGACGTGCAAATTCCACGTTTTCTGATAAAAAACCATACCCTGGATGAATCGCATCAACATCTGCATCTTTTGCGATGGCAATAATACCTTCAATATCTAAATAAGCATCGATTGGTTTCTTGCCAGCTCCCACTAAATAAGCTTCATCTGCCTTAAAGCGATGAAAAGCACCACTATCTTCTCTTGAATAGATGGCAACAGTTTGGATATTCAGCTCCGTACAAGCACGGAAAATACGAATTGCAATTTCTCCTCGATTGGCTACGAGAATTTTGTTGATTGATTCCATAGGTATCCCCCTTTATGATTGTGTTTTTTTCCTCTCTACCTTTTCAAACATAGAAACATTGATCAATATTCCCATCGCTAAAGATAGAATGATTATAGATGTACCGCCATAGCTTATAAAAGGTAACGTTACACCGGTTAACGGGATTAACCCGGTTACACCCCCAAGATTAATAAACGACTGCCAGCCTATCCAGCTCGCAATACCAGCCGCAATCATGCGTGCCAATGGATCTTTTGTTCGCAATGCAATAGAAAAACCTTTATATACAATAAATCCTAAACCACCTAGGACAATTAAAACTCCCCATATTCCTAATTCCTCCATAATAATTGCCATAATAAAATCTGTTTGTGGTTCAGGTAAGTAACCTAGTTTTTGAATGGATTGACCTAGACCACGTCCCTCTAAGCCGCCTCCGCCAATGGCATAATAACTATTCACCACTTGATGACCACTACCATCCTCATATTCAAACGGATTTAAGTAAGATAATATCCGTCCTTTTCGATTTCCTGTTAGTAGCTCTCCCTTAAATACCCATAGAATACCAAGAATAGCTGTACCAAATGCACCTAATACACCGAAAAATTTCCAAAATGTTTTAAATGGAATACCACTTGAAGCTACCACTGAAACAGCAATACCACATAGAATAATGACTGCTCCTAAGTCTGTTTCAAAGGCTACCCCAGCAACTACTAAAATCCATAGAAAAATTGGATAAAAAATTTCAGTAGGTTGTAGCTTTTCAAACGTATATTTTTGCGCTTTTCGATAAAAAGCAGCTGCAAAATATAAAATTATAAATAGTTTCGCATACTCCGAAGGCTGGAAATTCCCTAATCCTGGGATAGCAATCCAACTTTGAGAGCCTACTTCATCTGCCCCATGACCAAATAATTTTAACCATGTGAATAACACCGCCAATACGACCGTTAGTAACAACATAATATTCTTATTCGCATAATGTTTATATGGGAAAAAGGCGGTCACTATAAAGCCGAGGAAAGCCACCATTAAATTAGTCACTTGTTTTTGATAAAAATAATCAGGTGCCTGTTCTTTCTGTGCAATAGCAACCATCATACTTGAACTGTAAATCATTATTAACCCAAATAAACTTAATAATAGGACCGTAAAAAATAAGGGGTAATCAAAATTTTGTGCATAGCGTTTTAAGTATTGTCTCATTGGAAAACCTCGTTCTAGTAAAAAAACTCAAAGCGCAAAGAAGCGTTTGAGTTTTTCTTTTTATTTGTCTGTATACGCGTCGTGTAGTACAGAAAGTTCCTTCTCGAGTGAATCGAGAATTTCTTTGCCTTTTTCACGTTCAATCAATCCAAGCTTCACAGCAAAGTCAATTTCACGTGATAGACCGAACATTTGTGTATCTAATACTTCCTCATATAAAGGGCATTGTGGCATTGTTAAATGATCCATTTGTACTCGAATAAGGCGAGCAATCTTATCTGCATCAGCAACTAATAGCTCCAAAGCCTTCTCTTGAAAAGAAGTTTGTGATTTCGTATCCATGAGGACGCCCCCATTATCTGATATTTCTTCGATTCTATCTTAATAAAGTTTATCTTTTAGTCGATAAAAATGCAAGTGTCTTCATTGGAAAATAGAGATTTCGAATTATATTTCTTTATTATCTCTAGGCATTAGCGTTATACTATGTCATGGATATACAAGATTTGAGGAGGATTTCTATTATGGAAACAATAATTCCTATCACAGGTGCAGTCACATACCAACTAACATTAGATCCTACTGTGTGGATTTTCGATGATCGTAAATTAGATTTAAACACTTACTTCACTACTCAAAATGTTGAGGAAGATGCTGACGTCAAATATATGCGTGAAGTAGGAGCACACTGGTCACGTGAAATTATGGAAGGAGCAACATTCCCACCTACATTAAAATCAGAAAGGAAATTTGACCGTAAAGGAATGGAGACAGGTACATTTGGTATCGAATTAAGTCATTTCTTGAAGAATGCTGAAATTAAACCAGAAGCGACAACAATCGTCTTAACTTGCAAAGATGGGCAAGAATATCCTTTCACAATTGAAGAAGCTTATACACTTATTTTAAAATATAGCCAAGACGGTAAGCCTCTTTTAGAAGACGGTCCAATCCATGTATTACTAAGAGACGGTTCAAATATTGACAATCCTATTAAAAACGTATCAGCCATTCGCGCTGAATAGGAGGGAATGCAATGCGCGTTAAATGCGTTATTTGCGATACGATTCATAATTTAGATGATAATTTACCTTTAGCCAAAAAATTGCGTAATCGACCAATTCATACTTATATGTGCAATATTTGTCATGATCGCATTTCGGAAAATACTGTAGCACGAATGGAAACAGGCAATTTCCGTTTTTATCGTACTTCACCCCAGATGGATAAAGAATTTTAACTAAAGAACAGATTAAAAAGAGGTGCCTCTATTTTGAGACACCTCTTTTTTCTACTATGCATTATTTTTAATAATCGTCTTTTCAACTAATTCTACAACTTGATACATAATGGTAGCAAAAAAGGCAATGATCAGAAGTGACATAAGGACAAGGTTAAAATTAAATACTTGGAAGCCATAGATAATTAAATAACCAAGTCCTTTTGAAGCTACTAAAAATTCCCCTACAATAACCCCTACCCATGATAAACCAACATTCACTTTCAAGGTGGAAATGATCGTAGGAAATGAGGCAGGCAAAATGACCTCACGAAAGATTTGCCATCTTGTCGCTCCAAAGGTTTGTAAAACCTTACTATAATTTGGATCGACACCTTTAAATGCCGTATATACAACAATCGTTGTAATAATGATGGATATTAATGCACCCATAGCTATGATGGAAAAATAACCTGGACCGAGTGCAACAATCAAAATCGGACCAAGTGCAACTTTTGGCATCGCGTTTAAAATTACTAAATAGGGATCGAGTACTTTTGATAGTAACGGAGACCACCACAAGACAACAGCTATCAATGTTCCTAATAAAGTCCCCGCTAAAAAGCCAATTACGGTCTCCATTAATGTAACACTCACATGCAATGTTAAAGAACCATCGCTGACTTTTTCAATAAATGTATGCCATACATGAGTTGGCGAGCTAAAAATTAACCGATCAATCCATTCTAATCTTGAAAGCAGCTCCCATCCTCCAAAGAATAGCAGTAAAATAATAAGCTGATACACTCGAACATAGCGTTTTTCTTTTTTTAACAATTGCTGATATTGCTTAAATAATGTATTATCCAAGGCTCTCCAGCTCCTTCCAAATAGTTTGGAAAATATCTGCATAGGCTGGATGCTGTCTTACATCAAAAGGTGATAGTTCATTAAGGGCTTTAGGAATTTCAAACACCTTGTGAACTGTCCCCGGATTTGCAGAAAATAGAACTACACGCTCACTCATTGCGATTGCCTCGCCAATATCATGTGTCACAAGAATAGCAGTCTTCTTATAAGTTTTTAATGTTTCCACCACTAAATCCTCAAGCTTTAATTTCGACTGATAATCTAATGCAGAAAATGGTTCATCTAATAATAAAATTTTCGGGTTTACAGCTAAGGTACGGGCAAGGGCGACACGTTGCCTCATACCCCCTGATAATTCTCGAGGATAATTATTCCCCACATGCGGTAATCCTACTTCCTGTAATAACGCATTGGCCGTTACTTTATGTGTTTTATGACTTTTCTCCATTATTTTCAAGCCAATTGTGACATTTTCTTCAATGGTCTTCCAAGGAAATAAATAATCCTGCTGAAGCATATAGCCAATGCTTGATTGATTACTTGCTGATAGCTTTTCACCATCTATATAAACATTGCCTTCAGTGGCAGGGAATAATCCTGCAATAATTGATAATAATGTGGTTTTACCGCAGCCACTCGGCCCAATAAACGAAACAAACTCTCCTTCATGAATGGCTAAACTGATATCACGTAATACTTCCTTTGCCTGTGTACTTGAAAAATAACTATGGTGAATATTCTCCAGCTGTAAAAATTCCATATTACTCAGCAGCCTTTTTGGCAAAAGTAGTGTTCACAAGTTTTCCATACTCCACTCGTTGAGGAAGTTCACCTGCTTCCTCCATAATTGTTTGCAAGTTATCCCACTCTCCTTCATCAAGGATTGGGTCAGTAGCATAAGAGCCTTGTGCTTTATATCGCTCAATTACAGTTTCAATTATCTCTATATCCACATTTTCAAAATACGGTTGAATAATCTTTGCTACGTCAGCAGCACTCTCATTTTGCACAAAATCCTGTGCTCGTTTCAATGCATCTGTAAAAGCTTGAACAGTTGAAGATTCATCCTTTAAATAACTACTTTTGGCCATAAAGGACGTGTAAGGAAGATTACCAGACTCCGTTCCAAACGAAGCTACAATATAACCTTTTCCTTCTTTCTCAAAGACACTCGCAGTAGGTTCAAATAATTGAACATAGTCACCAGTACCTGATGCAAAAGCAGTAGCAATGTTGGCAAAATCAATATTTTGAATGAGCGTTAAATCATTTACAGGGTCGATGCCATGTTTTTTCAGCACGAATTCACCTGCCATTTGTGGCATTCCACCTTTACGTTGCCCCAAAAACGTTGAGCCCTTCAATTGATCCCACGAAAAATTATCTATCTTATCTCTTGCCACTAAAAAGGTACCATCCGTTTGTGTTAACTGTGCAAAATTTTGAATAGGATCATTTGCACCTTGTAATGTGACATAAATAGACGTCTCCGACCCAACTAAAGCTATATCAATTCCATCTGACAGTAACGCCGTCATCGTTTTATCGCCACCTGCAATCGTTTGTAGCTCAACTGAAAGACCCTCCTCCTCGAAGAAACCTTTCTCAAGTGCTACATATTGAGGCGCATAGAAAATTGAACGAGTTACTTCTCCTACTTTGACTTTTTCTAGCTCTGCTTTATTACATGCCGTCAAAGAAAGGAGTAACAAAGCAATGACACCTAATAATAAACCTTTTGTAAGCCAACGCATTCCCTTTCCTCCTTGATGTGTTGAAAATAAGCCTATCGACATTAACTTATTCACATAAGAAGATTTCGGTGCCTATCATTTTTTAATTTGTGTAGAGTGTGGGTGTTTTCTTCAGCTTGACTACAGGGAAAACGTACAAAAAAACAGCCTTAGCATTAAAACCGCTAAGACTGTTTATAACAGATAAAAAGTTCTTATTATAAAGTACGTAATTGTTATTGATTGGTAGCTTGTTGCTCTTCTCTTTTTTCACGCCAAAGTCTTGTTTTATAGACAATTAGAATTAAGGCCGCTACAATCAGACCTTCAATCATTGGTAAGAATAGGGCGAAGAATGTAAGCATGATACAACCTAAAAATAGGAACGCATAAATAATAATATTTTGAGATAACTTTAATTTCTTGGCAAAGCCTAGTTTATAGACAATGGCAGAAAGTACAAATACAAGAAGAAATACAACATAACCTGCTATTTCATAGCTTGGTAAATTTTCATATAAAAATCTAGTGATACCAGCCATTCTCCCATAAACTCGTGTTGTTTCATCTGTACCTGCCTGTGCAGCAACTTGAATAACATTTAGTTCACCCAATAAAGCGGACTTCAGATCCAAGACTCCTCTTCCTTTCGTGGAAGCAAAAAATTATTGTTCAGCGTTTTTTAGTTTTTTCGCTATTCTTTCACGTTCATTTTTATCTAGAATTTGTTTACGAAGGCGAATAGATTCTGGAGTGATTTCTAAATACTCATCATCATTTAAGAACTCTAATGCTTCTTCTAGTGTTAATAGACGTGGCTTTTTAATAACGTTTGTTGCATCTTTTGTCGCAGAACGAACATTCGTTTTTTGCTTCATTTTTGTTATGTTTACAGTGATATCATTATCACGTGTATTTTCACCAACAATCATACCTTCATAAATTTCAGTACCTGGCTCAACAAATAGTGTACCACGGTCCTCTACCTGCATCATACCATAAGTTGTCGATTTACCAGTTTCCATTGATACAAGAACACCTTGGTGACGTCCACCAATACGGCCTGGAATATATGGTTGGTAACAATCGAATGTATGGTTAATGATACCAAAACCTTTCGTCATAGACATGAATTCTGTTGTATATCCAATTAAACCACGTGCAGGAACAAGGAATGTTAAACGTACTTGGCCATTGCCATTGTTCACCATATCCAACATTTCACCTTTACGCGTACCAATCGATTCAATAACCGAACCTACATTTTCTTCTGGTACATCAATTTGTACACGTTCAAATGGTTCACATTTTACACCATCAATTTCACGAATGATAACTTGAGGTTTTGATACTTGTAGTTCAAAGCCTTCACGGCGCATATTTTCAATAAGAATTGATAAATGTAGCTCACCACGTCCAGAAACCGTCCATGCATCTGGTGAATCTGTATCTTCTACACGTAGAGATACGTCCGTTTGAAGTTGCGAACGTAAACGCTCTTCTACTTTACGAGCAGTTACCCATTTCCCTTCACGACCTGCAAACGGTGAATTATTCACTAAGAAAGTCATTTGTAATGTTGGCTCGTCTATACGTAATGGTGTTAAAGCTTCTTGATGTTCCACCGGACATACTGTTTCCCCAACGTTGATGTCTTCCATACCTGAAACAGCAATTAAGTCACCAGCTTTAGCTGATTGGATTTCTTCACGTTTTAAACCAAAGAAACCAAATAGTTTCGTTACACGGAATTGTTTCACAGTCCCATCTAACTTCATTAAAGCAACTTGTTGCCCTACTTCAATTGTTCCGCGGAATACGCGTCCAATCCCAATACGACCAACATAATCATTGTAGTCAAGTAATGCCACTTGGAATTGTAATGGATCTGCTGAGTTGTCTACTGGTGCAGGAATTGCTTCAATTACCTTTTCAAATAGACATTGCATATTTTCTTCTTGTTTTGCTGGATCAGCATCAAGAGAAGCTGTACCGTTTACACCTGATGCATACACAACAGGGAAATCTAATTGATCATCATCAGCGCCTAGCTCGATGAATAATTCTAATACTTCATCTACTACTTCTAAAGGACGAGCTGAATCTTTATCAACTTTGTTTACAACTACAATCGGTGTTAACTTTTGTTCCAACGCTTTTTTCAGTACAAAGCGTGTTTGCGGCATACAACCCTCATACGCATCGACAACTAGTAAAACGCCATCTACCATTTTTAAAATACGTTCTACCTCACCACCGAAGTCGGCGTGTCCAGGCGTATCAAGGATGTTAATACGAGTTCCGTTATAGTTTACTGCAGTATTTTTTGCTAAAATTGTAATACCACGTTCGCGTTCAATATCATTAGAGTCCATTGCACGTTCTTCAACATGTTCGTTTGAACGGAATGTACCTGATTGTTTTAATAATTGGTCGACTAAAGTAGTTTTACCATGGTCAACGTGGGCGATAATTGCGATATTGCGAAGATCTTGACGTAAGTTTGTCATTATTCCACTCCATATTCTTTTTTCGAATGTTTAACTGTGATATTATAGCACAAGAAGGATAGAAATGTCCTTATTAGAATTTCCATCATTCTAAAAAATATATTTGATCGACAAATTTTTTATATAGGAGGCTAGGCTATGAATCGTGCAAAAATCGTAATGGCCATCTATGCATTGGCAGCTGTATTAGCAATGTGTTCTATCGGCTACTCTGTTGCAGCTAGTAATGTATTTGGTGTAATAGCTGGTATTGTGGCTACTTGTGTCATTTTCATGACAGCCTTTAAAATGAAGCGTAAACTACGTGCGCAAGGATTACTTTAAAGAACATAAAAAGGAGCTGTCTAATAAATAGACGGCTCCTTTTTATTCATATGGCACTATATATTTTTCTAATAATTCTTTATGAATAGCGGGATTAGCAATAATAAATGTATCCTGATGAAGGAAATCAAAGCCTTCACCATGTAGATTTGTAGCAACTGCTCCAACTTCCTGAGCAATGATGGTCCCTCCTGCAATATCCCATGGCGCTAAACGCATAGAGACATAGGCATCTAATTTGCCACTTACAACAAATGCAATTTCCATTGCTGCGGAGCCATAGGACCGAGTACCGCGGACTTTTCGAACCATATCAATCACCTTTTCATGGTGAATATGTCGATTAGGTGCGACCCAATGTGCATTTATGCCAATGACAGACTCCTCCATTGTAACAGACTGTAGTTTACGCAATGGTGAATCATTATACCATGCCCCTTGCCCCTCTATGGCACTAAATAAATCCTCCCGCATGACATCAAATATGTAACCTAACTTTCCTACGCCATTGACAAAAATACCGATAGAAATCATAAAATGACGATGCTGTTTAACAAAATTCATCGTTCCATCAATTGGATCAATAATCCAAACTACACCATCTAGTGATTTAACCTGTTCGCCCATTCCTTCTTCCCCTAGAATTTTGTGGGTTGGATCAAAGGCTTTAATTTGCTCAATAAAGAATAACTCCGTCTCTCGATCAATATTAGTAACGAGGTCATTTGCACCTGATTTTGTCTCAATTACTAGATTATACGAAAAAGCCTCCCGAATACGTCGCCCAGCTTCAAAAATAATATCTTTTGCAAATTTATCAATTTGTTGTAAATCCACTCATAACCCACCCTTCGAATATAAGAAAAGGCCTTTTATATAAATCGCTCTCGTATGTTTATGCTACCTTTTCCCACTACATCACAACTTTTGCTATATAAAACCTAGTACTACCTTATGATATAATTTCTATTTTACCCTTTGTCACAATAAAAATCACCTGCTGTCGGAATATTCAGCAAGTGATTTTTTAAATGGGTATTAGATTTTGATTACGCATAGGCGTGCAAACTTTCAAGTTCCATCTGAATTTCTGCCAGACGTTTTTTACTTTTTTCAATTTCCATGTCATTTTTTTCATTCATTGCTGCAAAGAGTGAAGCTAATTCATAATCTAATTCTAATTGTAAAATGTGCTCATATTGCTTTTCAATGTCAACTTTCCGTATAATTTTTACGAACGGTTTCATAAAAAACACTTCCTTTTTTAAATTTTTTTACAAAAACTTTGCTCATTTGATAAAGTTCTTGTTATAAGATTTTTTCCCAAATTCAGCGTAAAATAAACCTTATAAAACGAAAGGAGTAAAATAAAATTGCCAAAAATAAAGTGGACAAACAAAGACTTTAAAGTTTTTACAATAGACGGTTTAGAACAGAGAATGGATGCTTTAAATTTACATGTACGTCCAAAATTTAATTCGCTAGGTGAAGATTTTTCAGCATATTTCTCTAGCCAATTAGGTGAAGAATTCTTCCCGCATGTGGCTAAACATGCTCGAAGAACCGTTAACCCTCCAAAAGATAGCTGGGTTGCCTTCGCCCCTTATAAAAGAGGTTATAAATCATTGCCTCACTTTCAGATTGGTCTATGGCACACACATTTATTCATCGTCTTAGCTATTATTTATGAAGCGCCTCAAAAAAATGTTATGGCTGAGCGTTTACTAGCTCATAAATCTTTAATTGAGCAGCTTCCCGATGATTTTATCGTGTCAGGAGACCATATGTCCCCTGAGGCTGTTTCTCTCGAAGAGGCAAGAGAAGACAAGCTTGAAGAACTGCTTATTCGCCTACGAGATGTCAAAAAGGGTGAGTTCTTAATTGGGCGTCATATTCCAAAAGAACAAGCAACCAAACTAACAGTAAGCGAATTACATCAATTAACAGAAGACACATTTAACAGCTTACTTCCTCTTTACAATATTATTGTTGGAAAATAGGCTAACCTTATAAAGTTTTTTATTGATGTAGTTTATGCAATATGTCGTTTTTTAACACAAAAAAATAAAGAGTGGATGTGAGTTGATCTCACATCCACTTTTTTTAACGGCCATTTCTTGGGGTAACTTTTATAATCATTCCATCCTCGGCTTCCTTTGTTTGTTTTACAACTGGATAGCTAATGTAGCCACTCGCCTCTTCAAATTCGCGAAAAATTGATTTTTCCTCCGCTTGGGAAGGAACAATCTCTTTAAAACGTCGATATTTAGCTAGCATAACTTCACGCTTGATGCCTTTTTCATAAGCTTTCTCAATTCCCTCAAAGAATTGAACAACATCCACAATCTCCTCTGTGGACCAATCAGTTGAAAACGGATAAGAGTATTCCATTCGACAAAACCACCTTTACGTTATTGCCCCCATTTTAACCGTATACTTTCAGCTTCTGCAACCATTCGCTTAATAAGGTCATCAACGGTTGGGATATCGTGAATCATTCCAGTCACTTGTCCAGCCCAGCCAAAGCCTTGATCCTTATCACCATCGTAAATAAAGCGTTTATTTGCTGAACCACTTATAAATTCTTTCAACGCCTCATATGTTGGTGTCTTTTCCTCAATTTCCAAAATCTTTTCAGTAAATTCATTGCGTAATGCACGAGCTGGTGCACCAATCGAGCGCTTAATAATGGTTGTATCTGCCTCAGTACTTGCAACTAGTGCCTCTTTATAAGCCTCTGAAGCATCAACACACTCTCGTGTTGCTATAAAACGAGTGCCCATTTCAATGCCTTCAGCTCCCAATGCATGAGCAGCCATCCAGCCCCGTCCATCGCCAACTCCGCCAGAAGCAATGACAGGAATACTTACACTATCAACAACTTGGGGAACAAGAACCATTGTACCGACATCATCACGCCCCAGATGACCGCCACCTTCTTGACCCACTACCATTACAGCATCTGCCCCAAGCTGTTCAGCCTTTTGAGCTTGTCTACGAGCAGCTACAAGGACTAATTTTTTTATCGCTGTGCCTGCCAGCAAATTAAATATAGGCGCTGGATTCCCCCCCGTCATTGTAACAACTGGAACTTCTTCTTCGATTGCCACACGCACCATATCCTCATAGCCTGTACCATGCATACCAATCGCAAAATTTACGCCAAATGGTTTATCTGTTAATGTTCTTACCTTATGGATCTCTGCTCGTAATAATTCAGGATCTCGTAAACTCATAGCCGTTATTTGCCCTAAACCACCAGCATTCGACACCGCTGCAGCTAAATCAGCATATGCTAAATAGGCTAATCCCCCTTGAATAATTGGATATTTAACCTGTAAAAGATCCGTCACACGTGTATTCCAATTCATAGTACCTCCCCTTTCGTACAATACTATTTTCTCGGTATCCTGAAAAAAATCCTTTTATTTTTTTAGGAAAAGCCTATTTTTTCGTGTCGTTAGGTGCTATAATTCATTTGTTTTCTTAGATATTATAAAGTGAGGTGGTACCTGCGTTGTCACAATTAGAGACTCCATTGTTCGACGTATTACTAAAACATCGGAACAGACATCCCATTCAGTTCCATATTCCAGGCCATAAGAAAGGGCAAGGGATGGATCCTGCTTTCCGAGAATTCGTCGGCGACAACGTTTTATCAATCGATTTAATTAATATTGCTCCACTAGACGATTTACATTCACCAAAGGGTGCTATAAAAGAAGCGCAAAACTTAGCAGCTGAAGCCTTTGGTGCTGATCATACATTCTTTTCCGTTCAAGGTACTAGTGGCGCCATCATGACGATGATTCTGACCGTCGTCGGTCCAGGTGATAAAATTCTAGTGCCACGGAATGTTCATAAATCTATTATGTCGGCGATTGTATTCGCTGGTGCCATTCCAATTTTTATTCATCCTGAAGTTGACAGCGAATATGGGATTTCTCATGGCATATCCCCTGAAGCTGTTGAAAAAGCATTAAATGCTTACCCAGATACAAAAGCAGTACTTGTTATTAATCCAACATATTTTGGCTTTACAGCTGATTTAAAGCGTATTGTGGAGATTGCTCATGACCGTAATATTCCGGTAGTAGTAGATGAAGCGCATGGTGTACACATAAAATTCCATGATGACCTTCCATATTCAGCTATGGAAGCAGGTGCTGACATGGCAGCAACAAGCGTTCATAAGCTTGGTGGCTCCATGACACAAACGTCTATTTTAAATGTACGTGAGGGTCTTGTTTCTGCAAAACGTGTACAAGCTGTATTTTCTATGTTAACAACTACATCGACATCCTATCCATTACTTGCTTCACTTGACACAGCTCGACGTCAGCTAGCCATTCATGGATACGATTTAATTGACGATGCATTACGTTTAGCAAAGGATGCTCGTAAACGTATCAATCAAATCCCACATTTAAAGTGTGCAGGTAAGGAAAAGTTACATTCTTCTGCAACTTATGATATGGATCCATTAAAACTTCTGATTAGTGTGAAAGATTTAGGTATTTCTGGTCATCGAGCTGAGGAATGGTTGCGTTATAATGCCAATATTGAAGTCGAATTGTCTGACCTTTATAATATCTTATGTTTAGTGACTTTAGGAGATACAAAAAAGGAAATTAATCTTTTAATAAATGCGTTAACTCGTATGTCTAAAGCATTTGATTCTGAAGCGGCTATAACAGAGGCTTTGGTAAATGTTCCTGAAATTCCAGCTCTTGCCATGTCTCCGCGTGATGCTTTTTATGCAGATACAGAAGTCGTTCCTCTTGCAGAAGCAGATAACTGTATTTGTGCAGAATTTATTATGGTATATCCTCCTGGGATTCCTATTTTTATTCCCGGGGAAATAATTACTCAAGAAAATATTCATTATATTCAAATGAATATTGAAGCAGGTTTACCCGTTCAAGGACCAGAGGATACAACATTAAAAACAATTCGTGTTATCAAAGAACGTAAGCCAATTTTCTAAAAAATAAAAGCTAGCTCTTCAATAAGATGGGCTAGCTTTTATATTTATAAAATACAGATTAGTAAACATTCTCTTCATTACAAAATCGCTATAATAGAATATTATCTGAAGTATTTTTTTAGTTGATTTTCACAATGACTAACCGCTTCTAGAAATAACCAATTATTACAATAAAAGGGTTGTTCCTATCTTTTTTGGGACAGCTCCTTTTTCCACAAAGCACGATTCTATTATAAAAATAAATACACAAATAAAGGGCAGAAGAAAGCTCCGATAACAGCCGTTAAGCCCATTGATAAGGAACCAACTGATAATTCCTGTTCCCCATATTCTCTTAATTTCACAAGACCTACCCCATGTGAGGCACTTCCTACTGCCACTCCCCTACTCACAGCAGAGTCGATTTTACCATACTTAATGACTAACGGTCCGATAATGGCCCCTACAAACCCTGCAATCATAACGAAAACAGCCGTTAAAGGAGGAATGCCCCCAATCGTTTCGCTCACCTGCATTCCAACAGGCGTTGTTAATGATTTAGGTAAGGCTGTCAGCATCCAGCTTGGTTCTACACCGATCCATTTTAGTAACACAAAAATTGTCACTAAGCCTGTTATCATGCCGATTACAAGTCCTGATAAAATAGAATACTTATATTTCATAATAATTGCCCGTTGATTATAGAGAGGATATGCAAGTGCCACAACAGCTGGCCCAAGCATTTTCTGAAGCCATTCCCCACCTTGCATATAAGTTGAATATGGAATATCAAACACAAGTAAAATCACTGCACTGACAATCGTAGTCGTGACCAAGGGAATCATGATAGGATGGGGAAATCGTTGATAGAGCTTTGTAAATAAAATAAACATGATGATGGTGCTAAGGACAACCGTTACTTCAATCAACAGTCAATTCCCCCTTTCCTTCTTCTCCCGTAATTTTCGTACCTTCCTTTTTCGCCAATTCTCTTTTTTCAATGAGTTGTGTCAGCAATCCTGTTACATAAATAGAGATTAATGTACTAGCAATAACTGCTAGAATTATGAGCAGACCAGTGATTGACATGAGCTCTGGATAATCAATAACACCTACAGTTGCTGGAATGAAAAACAACGTTAAGATGCCAATTAAAAAACCTGCTCCATCTTGTATATATTCGACCTTAATAATTTTAAAATTGAGTGAAAGTGCTAATAAAAGTAAGCCAATGACACTTCCTGGAAGAGGTATGTGCAAATAAGAAACAATGCCAACCCCCATGTAATAGAAAATAGTAAGTATACCAATTTGCACAATAATCCGAACAACTCGTAACAACAACGCAGCAAAATTTTCGTTCAACATTTCGCCACTTTTCACCCCCTATATCGTTCATTCTACATCTGTAGGAATTTTCTGTCTATTATAATTTTATAAAAATAACAATCAAATGGAGAAATATCCAACCAATTCTATAAAACAGTATTAAAAGTCCTATTCTACAAGAACTTCATAAGACTCAAAAATATGAGTGAAGATGCGATTGCCTATTGGTCTGAAAAATTACAGGCAATGTCTGAATCAAAAGAATGGCAAGCTGAGGTGACCCGTAATGGTTGGCAAGCAGAATACCGGACAATCAAAATAAAATAATCATTGAACTACTAACAGCTCTTGGTATGCAAAAATAACGAATCGTTTTTTAAAAAAAGACACAAGTATTTCCATTAAATATAGAACTACTTGTGTAACTCTATTCTATTTTCAACGGAGGTGTAAAACGGTTGAGCTATACATTTGATATAACATCTAGCATTATCCTCTTAGCACTTAGCATTTTGTTTATTTTTCAAGCAACTCAGATTTCTGATAGTGCTTATGGGTCTACAGTTGGGCCTAAAATTTTTTCATTAGGTTTAGGTATTATTTTAGGTTTATTAAGTCTTCAATTATTTTATGAATCATGGAAAAAAGCTGTGAGAGAGCTAGTCACAGGAGGATCAACTACTTCTTCTAAAATAGCTTCAACAGAGCTCAAAAAGTTCTTAATCATTTTAGGTAGCGCTCTTGCGTATGTATTTTTCCTTGAAAAAATTGGCTATATAATCACAACATTTTTATTTTTGTGTATTAGTTTCCAAACAATGGAACTACTAAACTTACTTATTCAATTATTATTGCAGCTGGATTTTCACTCGGCATCTATTATTTATTTACAAGTTTACTAGGAGGATCATTACCTAGTTTCCCAATTTTTTAGTACAGGAGTGAACATATGTCAACATTGCAATTTTTAGCTGATGATTTTGCAGTTGCCCTTCAATGGCAAAACCTTTTATTCGCTCTTGTGGGTGTCATAATTGGTACAGCAGTTGGTGTACTTCCAGGTATAGGTCCAATGAGTGGAGTTGCATTATTAATACCTGTTACAGCAACTATTACAACTGGACTACCTACTGAGGCTGCTGCTACAAGCTCCATTATTTTACTTGCAGGGGTATACTACGAGGCCATGTATGGTGGATCAACAACCTCCATTCTATTAAACACGCCTGGTGAATCGTCATCAGTTGTGACAACATTGGATGGCTATCAAATGGCTAAACAAGGCCGTGCAGGAAGTGCTCTTTCGATCGCGGCCATTGGCTCATTTTGTGCGGGCGTTGTAGCGCTACTAGGTCTGATATTATTGGCAAATCCATTGTCAAAATTAGCACTTAAATTTGGACCCGCAGAATATTTTTCTTTGATGTTATTAGGACTTGCAGTAGTTAGTGGCCTAGCAGGACGTTCTATTACCAAAGCTTTAATTATGACTGTTTTAGGGCTTATGCTCGGGACAGTTGGTATTGATGCCGTATCAGGTATCGAACGTTTTACATTTGGTCAGCCAATGTTGTTCTCCGGCATTGTATTTATAACTATCGCTGTTGGTTTATTTGCATTAGGCGAAGTATTTAAAACCATTCTTGAAAAAGAAGAAGAGGATGGTCAATTAGCCAAAATTAATTGTGTATTACCAACAAAGGAAGATTTAAAGGATAGTGCTGTTCCTATTGCTTGCGGCTCCTTATGAGGCTTTTTCATTGGCGTATTACCCGGTGCAGGTGCAACACTTGCCTCATTCATTTCTTATATTACTGAAAAAAATTTAGTAAAACACCCGAGCAATTCGGAAAAGGTCATATTGCGGGTGTAGCTGGGCCAGAATCAGCGAACAATGCTGCCTCAGGCGGTGCAATGATCCCATTACTAACATTAGGAATTCCCGACTCAGGTACTACTGATATTTTAATGGGTGCACTTATTATGTATAATATTCAGCCAGGTCCATTATTATTTGATGAACATCCTCAAGTTGCTTGGGGATTAATTGCCAGTATGTTCATTAGAAATTTAATGTAACTAGTATTAAATATGCCTTTAGTCCGCATTTTTGCCAAAATCATCGAAACACCTAAAAAATATCTATTGCCTATAATTATTGCCATTTCAATTTTTGGTGTTTATGCCGTGCAATTCGCCACATTTGACGTATTTTTATTAGTAGCTTGTGGTGTTCTTGGTTATCTATTTGCTAAAAATGATTACCCAGTAGCTCCCTTAGTCCTTGCACTGGTACTAGGGCCAATGATTGAAAATAATATGCGCCGTGCATTAACCATTTCGTATGGAGACTTTTCTACTTTTATAACAATGCCTTTATCATTACTATTTTTAGTGATTTCCATTTCATGGTACTTATACCACTAATTATGAAAATACGTGGTAAAAATGTTCTTATTAATGAAGAAGGGTAATTTTTCTTAAAGATCCACTATACTTCTATTTGTATAGTGGATCTTTACTATTTTATAATGCGTGACCAGAGCCACCATCAATATTCACAGCTGTTCCTGTAACATAGCTCGCCGCATCAGATGCTAAGAAAGCGATCACGTTTGCTGCTTCTTGTGTATCTCCTACTCGACCAAGCGGAATTGCTTGTCCCACTTTACGAGAATAATCTTCCCACGATAAATTTGGTGCTTCCTTTTTCCATTTCTTTTCGATTTGATCACTACGAATAAGTCCTATACATACAGAATTTACTCGAATATTATCCTTCCCTAAATCCTTGCTCATCGCTTTCGTCAAGGCAAGCCCCGCAGCACGGCTTACAGTAGTAGGAAGTGAGCTTGCAGGTGGAGTTTTAGCCATCACAGCAGTCACATTAACGATTGCACCGCCACCAGCCTTTCGCATATATGGAGCAGCATATTTTGAACAATGAATAGCACCAAATACCTTTAAATCTAAATCTGCCTGCCACAGCTCACTACTCACCGTTTCAAAGGAATTCGCTGAAGCTGTACCAGCATTATTAATAAGAATATCCACACGTCCAAAATGCTCTACAGTACGCTCAATGAGATACTTACAATCTTTTTCTTTTGTAATGTCAGTTGGAACAATTAATACATCTACGCCTGTTTCGTTTTTTATACATCC
The DNA here is from genome assembly GCF_004332175.1 of Lysinibacillus sp. OL1. Taxonomy (NCBI): domain Bacteria; kingdom Bacillati; phylum Bacillota; class Bacilli; order Caryophanales; family Bacillaceae; genus Lysinibacillus; species Lysinibacillus sp. OL1. The sequence continues at coordinate 127,866 of NZ_SJDS01000009.1, forward strand.
TGCAGCCACTTGCAGTTGCTTTTCACCACGAGCGCAAAGTACAACCTGTGCACCCTCTTTAACAAGCTGCATGGCTGTATAATAGCCAATTCCTTTACTCGATCCTGTTATAATTGCTACTTTCCCCGTTAAATTAAGCTCCATTATTAAATCCTCCCTTACTTTCTACAATGCTATCATTATAGCATTTATCGATTATTCAGAATAATCAAAGGAGCTTCTAAATGATAGAAATTCGATTTGAAAGCTATAATGACGGAATTTTTCATGAAGAGCTACTTATTACTTTTCATTATCATTAAAGCCTGTTATGGGAACAAGCTAATATAAAAATTAATTGTTCATAAAAAGATTTAGATTTCTAATGACGGTTTTTATAATAAAAATTTCCGTTTTTCACTTCAATCGGAGAGCACATTTTCGAGTTGTTACCCTTTCTTACTCACCCATCTGTTCTTAATAATACAGTGGCATCAAAAAAGGAGTGTAGATAAGCGAATGATCCCGCTTTATCTACACTCCTTTATTCAAATTATTTTTTCGCTACAATGTGGATTGGGTTGCCAAGTAATACTTCAGCAGTTTCCATTGTAATTTCACCTAATGTTGGGTGAGCGTGAATTGTTAATGCGATATCCTCAGCAGTCATGCCGCCTTCAATCGCTAAGCCCATTTCAGCGATCATATCAGATGCACCAGCACCTACGATTTGAGCACCAATTAATAAGCCATCCTCTTTACGAGCAACAAGTTTCACGAAACCTTCTGATTGGTTTAATGCAAGAGCACGACCATTTGCTGCGAATGGGAATTTCGCTGCAGTGTATTCAATGCCTTCAGCTTTTGCTTGTTCTTCATTGTAACCAACTGTCGCCATTTCTGGATCTGTGAAACATACAGCTGGCACTGCAAGATAATCAACAACTGATTTTTCACCCGCAATTGCTTCAGCAGCAACTTTACCTTCGTAAGATGCTTTATGTGCAAGCTGAGGACCTGCTACGATATCACCGATTGCATAGATGTTTGGAATATTTGTACGACATTGTTTGTCAACATTGATTAGACCACGTTCACCGAATTCAACTCCGATTTCAGCAAGGCCCATTTCATCTGTATTTGGACGACGTCCTACAGTAACTAATACGTAATCAGCTTCAACTTTTTTCTCTTCTCCGCCTACTTCATAAGTTACTACTACGCCGTTTTCAGTTTCTTCTACGCCTTTTGCAGATGCGTTAACTTCAACTTCAACGCCTTTCTTTTTAAGGCCTTTTTTCACGATTTGCGTCATTTGTTTTTCGAAGCCAGCTAAAATATCTTTTCCGCCTTCAATAATTGTTACTTGAGAGCCAAGGTTCGCATAAGCTGATCCAAGCTCAGTACCAATATAACCGCCACCGATAACAACTAATTTACCAGGTACTTCTTGTAGAGAAAGTGCACCAGTAGAATTTAATACACGATCAGTGAATTTGAATGTTGGAATTTCAACTGGACGAGAACCTGTTGCAATAATGACATTGTTAAATGTGTAAGTTTGAGCAGATTCACCATTGATGATACGCACTGAATGAGCGTCAACGAAATAAGCTTCACCTTGTACAATTTCAACTTTGTTACCTTTAAGTAAGCCTTCAACACCGCCAGTTAATTTCTTAACAACGCTGTCTTTAAATGCTTGTGCTTTTGAGAAGTCTAATTTCACATCAGAAGCGATGATTCCCATGTCATCTGAATGTTTAGCTTGCTCAAAACGGTGACCTACTGAAATTAATGCTTTTGATGGGATACAACCTACGTTTAAGCACACTCCACCAAGTACATTTTTTTCAACGATTGTTACTTTTTGGCCAGTTTGAGCTGCACGAATTGCTGCTACATATCCTCCAGGACCTGAACCAATGACAAGAGTATCTGTTTCGATTGGGAAATCTCCTACTACCATTTTTGTTACGCCTCCATTAATAATAATTCTGGCTCACTTAACAAACGCTTTAAATGATTTAAAGCATTTTGCGCAGTGGCTCCATCGATCATACGATGATCAAAGCTCAATGATAATGCTAACACAGGTGCGGCTACAATTTCACCATTTTTTATTACAGGTTTTTCTGAAATTCGACCAATACCTAGAATTGCTACTTCAGGATGGTTAATAACTGGTGTAAACCATTGTCCTCCTGCAGAGCCAATATTCGTAATGGACATGGAAGCACCTTTCATTTCATGTGGTGCTAGCTTACCTTCACGGGCTTTTGTCGCTAATTCATTAATCTCATTAGACACTGCAAATACAGATTTACGATCTGCATGCTTAATAACTGGTACTAGTAAGCCTCTTTCAGTATCTGCTGCAATACCAATGTTATAGTAATGCTTTTGGATAATTTCTTGTGTTGCATCATCTAAAGAGCGATTAAATTCTGGGAACTCGCGTAAAGTTGAAATAAGTGCTTTCACTACATATGGTAAGTATGTTAATTTAACACCTTTTTCGGCAGCGATATCTTTGAATTTTTTACGATGTGCTACAAGAGCTGTTACATCGACTTCATCCATTAGTGTAACATGAGGAGCCGTTTGTTTCGAGTGTACCATTGCTTTTGCAATCGCTTTTCGAATACCTGACATTTTTTCACGAGTCTCTGGGAAATCCCCCTCAAGAACTACTGGTGCTGCTGGTGTAGACGTTTCTTGTTGAACTGTATCTTCTGATGTTTCGATATTTGCAGTTTCAGCCTCTACAGTGCCGCCACCTTTTAAGAAGTTTTCAATATCTTCTTTAAGGATTCGACCATTTTTGCCTGTACCCTTCACTTCACGAATATTTACATCGTTATCACGGGCAAATTTACGTACAGAAGGCATCGCGATCACACGTTTTGTTTCATCAACTACTGTCTCCACTTTTTCTGGAGCATTTTCAGGAGCTTTTTCTGGTGCCTTTTCCTCTTTAGCAGGAGCTTTTTCTACGTTTTGACCAGATTCAGCAGTTGCTTGAACTTGTGCCTCTGTTTTTGCTTCGGCATGATCGTCACCTTTTAGCTTTAAGTCTTCATAGCCAGGTGCGTCTAATCGGATTAAAACATCGCCAACTACGGCAACTGTTCCTTCTCCTACTAAAACTTCCTCTACTGTTCCTTCAACTGGTGAAGGGATTTCTACTACTGCTTTATCATTTTGTACTTCACAAAGAATATCGTCTTCTTTTACTGTATCTCCAGCTTTAACGAACCATTTCACAATCTCGCCTTCGTGAATACCCTCGCCAATATCCGGTAATCTGAATTCAAATGCCATGTGTACCCATCCTTTCTATTTACTGTTGTTCAAGTTTAGAAGCTTTATTAGAATGTTAAAACTTTTTTCGCTGTTTCCATTACATCTTTGTAGTTTGGTAACCAAACACCTTCAGCTTGTGGGAATGGGTACACAGTATCTGGTGCAGCCACACGAAGAACAGGAGCCTCTAAGCTTAAAATTGCACGCTCTGTAATTTCTGCTACTACGTTCGCAGCGATACCTGCTTGTTTTTGAGCTTCTTGGACAACGATTGCACGACCTGTTTTTTCAACAGATGCGATAATTGTTTCCACATCGATTGGTTGAATTGTACGTAAGTCAATTACTTCTACAGAATGTCCTTCTTTTTCAAGTTCTTCTGCAGCCTTTAAGCTTTCATGAACCATTAAACCGTAAGCAACAATTGTTAAATCAGTACCTTCACGTTTTACATCCGCTTTTCCTAGTGGAATTTCGTATGCTTCCTCAGGCACTTCTTCACGGAATGAACGGTATAGTTTTAAATGCTCTAAGAAAATAACTGGGTTGTCATTACGAATAGAAGAAATAAGTAAACCTTTTGCATCATATGGTGTTGATGGAACAACAACTGTTAGTCCTGGTTGTGCTGTCATTAAGCTTTCTAAGCTATCTGAGTGCATTTCAGGTGTGTGTACACCACCACCAAATGGTGAACGGATTGTTACTGGAGCATTGTAGACGCCACCACTACGGTAGCTCATACGTGCTAGCTGGCCACTAATTGAATCCATTACTTCATAAACGAAACCAAAGAATTGAATTTCAGGAACTGGACGGAATCCTTGAAGAGAAAGGCCAACTGCTAAGCCACCAATACCTGATTCTGCTAATGGTGTATCAAATACGCGGTCAACCCCAAATTCTTTTTGTAGGCCTTCTGTCGCGCGGAATACCCCACCGTTGACACCTACATCTTCCCCGAATACAAGAACGTTTTCATCATTCTTTAATTCTGTGCGAAGTGCATCTGTAATTGCTTGAATCATCGTCATTTGTGCCATAGGTTATTTCGACTCCTTCTCTTTATAGATTTCATACTGTTCTTTTAGATTAGATGGCATTTCGCCTTTATACATATTTTCCATTAATTCTGTTACTTTTTGTTTTGGAGCAGCATCTGCTTTTTTGATTGCTTCTTTAATTTCTTCTTTTGCTCGCTCAATAACTGCTTCTTCTTTTTTCTCATCCCATATACCTTTTGCTTCTAGGTATTTACGGAAGCGAACGAGAGGATCTTTTTGAGCCCATTCATTATCTGTATCAGAAGTACGGTAACGAGTTGGGTCATCCCCAGCCATTGTATGAGGACCATAACGGTAACACATTGTTTCAATTAATGTTGGGCCTTCACCATTAACCGCACGCTCACGAGCATCACGAGTTGCTACATAAACTGCAAGCGCATCCATTCCATCTACTAAAATACTTGGTAAGCCTGCTGCTACACCTTTTTGTGCAATTGTTTTAGCAGCTGTTTGCAATTCACGAGGTGTTGAGATTGCATATTGGTTATTTTGTACGATGAAGATTGCTGGAGATTTAAATGCACCTGCAAAGTTAATGCCTTCATAGAAGTCTCCCTGAGAAGAACCACCGTCACCAGTATAAGTTACTGCAACAGCTTTTTTCCCGCGTTTTTTAATACCAAGTGCTACCCCAGCAGCTTGAATATATTGTGCTCCAATAATAATTTGTGGAGCTAAAACGTTTACACCTTCAGGAACCTGATTGCCCATGAAGTGACCACGTGAGAATAAAAATGCTTTTTCAAGAGGTAAGCCATGCCATACAATTTGAGGTACATCACGGTAACCTGGTAAAATCCAATCTTCTTGTTCTAATGCAAAGTGAGAAGCAAGTTGTGAAGCTTCTTGACCAGCAGTCGGTGCATAGAAGCCTAAACGTCCTTGACGATTTAATGAGATTGAACGTTGATCTAAAATACGTGTGTAAACCATACGTGTCATTAACTCAACTAGTTCCTCATCTGATAATTTCGGATCTGCCTCTTTATTTATAATTTCGCCTTCTTCATTCAAAATTTGAAACATTTCAAACTTATCTTCGATTTCAGTTAGCGTTTGTTTAGCATCAAAAATATTATTGTTTTTCTTGCTCATTTGTCACATCTCCCTTTCAGCTGTATTAAAATAAATCACCTTTTTAACTAGTACAACTTATTCTTGACACTCAGTATACTGAATAAAATACTGTCGGTCAATCATCTATTACTGCTATATACAAAGATTTTTTCTAGAATAACAATCAAACACCGCTGTCCTATACTGTATTACTAATATTCAAATTCTGTATTACAACACCTTACTCACACCATACAACTCTTACGTTTTCCAACAGGTTTTCCCCTAGTAGAATACCCCATTCTCGAAAATCTAATAGCATTAGAAAAATTTTTTGAGTATATTCAAATAAGGACTTTTTTCATGGGATTGTACGAAAACGTGATGTATACTTATTAGTAAGCACTACAAAGTTGAAAGGAAGATTACTATTATGATTTTAATGGATGATATTATCCGCGAAGGTCATCCGACTTTACGCACAAAAGCAGAGGAAGTTAAATTCCCTTTAACTGAAGAAACAAGAAAGCTTGCTGAGGATATGCTTCAATATTTAATCAACAGCCAAGATCCTGAAATGGCAGAAAAATATAATTTGCGTAGTGGCATTGGTTTGGCTGCCAATCAGGTAAATAGCTTACAGCGTATGTTTGCTCTTCATTTAAAAGATGAGGCTGGTGAACAATTAAGCTTTGTAGCCATAAATCCAAAGATCGTTAGCCATTCTGTTGAAAACACATACCTATCATCAGGAGAAGGTTGTCTTTCTGTTGACCGTAATATTCCTGGGTATGTACCTCGCCATGCACGTATCACAGTAAAATTTAAAACAGTTGATGGTGAAGAGAAAAAAATGCGCCTTAAGGGCTTGCCAGCGATTGCCTTTCAGCATGAATTAGATCATCTAAATGGCGTTATGTTTTATGACCGCATTAATGAAAAGAATCCATTTGCAGAAATACCAGATTCAATCCCATATGAGCGCGACTAAAAACAACCTCGGCAGTTTTTTACTTCTGCCGAGGTTAATTATTATTTATATTCTAATTGTCTATCCATATTTAACCGAGCATTGATCGTTTCAATTAATGCTGGCAACTCCGCCATTGTTTCAATTGTATAATGAGCGCCAGATTCTTCAAAAACACATTTTGTTTTCTCTATGATTTGTCGCTGTTCTTCTGAAGATAGGGCATTGAATTCTTCTTCGGATAGTCCCATTTCTGAGCTTCCAATAATAACGCCAACAGCCCAAACACCTGCATTTAAGGCTTCCTTTATATCTGATGTTGTATCGCCAACCTTCACAACTCGCTTCGTCGCTTGCGAACCTAATGCCTCCATATTTTTAAAAATCATATATGGATATGGTCGCCCTTTATCACCAACCTGTGTTGGTGTTACAAGAAAATCAGGTTGATAGCCCTTGTCAGTAGCATGCTTTGTCACTACTTCCATCATTGCATCTGTATAGCCAGTTGTAGAGCCTATTCGAATACCTGCATCTCTTAATTGCTGTACGGTTGTTTTCACGTGCTGGATAGGATCTGTATAGGTCGCCAAAGACTCCATTAATTTTGTTTCAAAATGATTATACAATACATGTACATCCTTTTCAGTAAAGGATTGTCCATGTACACGATGCCATTCTGCTTTAATTCTTGGCATTTCTAGCATGGTGCGGATATGATCAATTTTCAGCATCCCCATTGGTTTACGAGCCTCTTCCAGTGTAACTATTACACCAGCATCTTCAAAAATTGTTAAAAAAACATTAACAGGGGCAAAACAACCAAAGTCAACTGCTGTGCCTGCCCAGTCCAAAATAACCGTCTCAATTTTCATTGTTTTTCACCACCATATAATTTTCAATGCTTTCACATAATGCAAGAATATCTTCCTCATGAATATCACCAATATTGCCAATACGGAATGTATCGGCATCCGTCAGCTTACCTGGATAGATAACGAAACCTGCATTTTTTATTTCTTGATAAAAATGCTCAAAAGAAAACTCTTTATACGGGAATAAAAATGTTGTGATAATTGGTGATTGAAGCTCCTCCGAAATATACGCTTTAAATCCCAGCACTGACAAGCGAGAGCGAAGTAGTTGATTATTATACGCATAGCGTTTGTAGCGGGCATGAATTCCGCCTTCTTCATTCAACTCTTCAAGCGCCTTAGCAAAAGCTGCCACTACATGTGTAGGCGATGTGAAACGCCATTTCCCATCTTGCTTCATTACTTCCCACTGACTATGCAAATCTAATGCAACACTTCGAGCTTGTCCCTTACATTTTTCCAGTGCTCTTGTATTCGCGATAACAAAACCAAAGCCTGGCACACCCTGAATACATTTATTGGCACTACTAATACAAAAATCAATATGCAAGCTTGATAAATCCATTGGTACGCCTCCAAAGCTACTCATGGCATCTACAATAAACGTTTTGTTGAACGAATGAACAACTTCCCCAATTTCTTTAATAGGATTTAAAATACCAGTAGTCGTCTCACAATGTACGAGAGCTACATGAGTAATACTCCTATCTCTTTCAAGGAAGGATTGAACTTCTAACAAGGAGGGCTGTTCATCAAAAGGAGCACTATAAACAACATGCTGTAACTTTAAGGCTTTAGCCATTTCAACAATTCTTTCACCATAAGCACCATTTGTTAGTATCAGCAACTTATCATTTTCACCAATTGCTGTTGTGAGTACAGACTCTACTACAAAGCTTCCACTTCCTTGCATTAGTACCGTAGTGTAATCAGCTTCATCAACTTTTGCTAATTTTAAGAGTTGCTTACGAATCACTTGTGTCACATTTTTATAATCATCATCCCATGTACAACGATCTTTTAACATTTCTCGTTTCACTGCTTCAGTTGTTGTCAATGGACCTGGCGTCAATAATTTATAGTTACTCATCTGCTATAACTCCTTATCGCTGCGCTTCTTTAAAGAAGGCTTGGTGTTTTTCTAATAAATCTACGGTTAAGGTTGTATCCCATTTTTTCAAATAGGTAGGAACGTGCTCGTCCTTTACTTGTTCTCCTTCATATAGAGCTACAGGATATTGCTCTAGAAGACCATCACGAGCCTCTGTTGCAATTACCTTTGCAATTTCTTTTGCTAATGCTTCCTCACCTTCTTTATCTACAACAGCGACAGATTCCGTTAAAGTGAAATTACCTTCTGTCGGGTCAATATAATCAATCGGTAACCCTTCGTTTTTGGCATCAATAGCTTGGATACGTAAACCAAAGCCTGCAGCAACTTCTCCTGTTTTCACCTTTTTAATAGGGCCAGAGCCTGAACTTTCAATATGTGGTCCTGCATTTTTAATTAACTCTGCTAGAACTTTTTTCCCTTCCTCTTCACCATATTCCTTTATAATAGCTTGTACTAGAAGCCACCCTGTTGAGGAGTCCATAATGTTTGGGAATGACACTAAATCCTTATAAGCAGGGTCTGTCAAATCTTTAATGGATTTCGGAATAGATAGCCCCTTTTGTTGTAATACCTCTGTATTAATAAAGATAGAGCCTACATTGCCTAAAATCGGTAATGCATACGTAACACTCCCATCAAGAGGCTTTAAGTCTGAAGAAATATCCACAAACATGGATTTTGAGGTTTGTGCACTTTCTATAAAATAAGAAGCCATTGTTACAACATCTGCTTCAATATCTGTCCCTTCCGCCATCATTTTTCCACCTAACTCAGAAGTACCAAACGACTGGATTAAATACTTACCTTTATAGCCCTTGTCATCCAATGTAGTTTCCATCACTTCAATAGCTTCATCATCAGCATTTGAATAAATGATAACTTGCTCTTTGGAATCTGCTGCTACCCCTCCACATGCAGCTAAAACGACTGCTGCTGCACTTACTGTCCCTAACATCATGCCTGTTGACTTCTTCATTTTGTAATCTCCTCCGTTTTTTCTTTATGTGCTGCTATATAATCACAACCTAATTTCACAATGAGGTTTGTACATAAAATGAATATCGATAAAACAAAAATATCAGTGTACTTTGCGAAATGCTGTAGCTCTTTTATCCTTGTCGATACAAGCATTGTCTTTGTGCTGACAAGAAAAATAACACCGCTTACTGTAACCATCGCATTTAAAAAATAGTAGCTAAACATTTGATAAATCGTTGGCCTAATATTCGGTAAAATAATTCGTATCACGGTTTTTAACCACGAATCCTTTAACAGCTCAGCTGTCACTTCCCACGTAGGATCCATTTTTTGCAATGAATTTTTCGCCATTAAATAAGGTGTCGTAAAAAAATGCACGATATTACATGCGATAATGATCAGAAAAGTACCCTTTAAAGAACTTCCATTAAAGAAAAATAAGTAGGATAATCCAAGTACCATACCTGGAACTGTATTTGTCATCATAGAAGTTACATCTAAGCTTTTTCTTCCCTTTAATGGTGTCCTTGTATTAAGAAGCGCCGACATAAATGTTATGCCCACACCGAATATGGCTGTTAGAACCGCTACGATGAGAGAATTGATATAAACCTTCGTTAAATCTTTTTCTGCAAGTACATTTTGAACGTGCTCTAATGTAAAGCTGAAATCGTACGGATAGCCTTTGGTAAAAGGCACAATAAACATGGTTGAAAAAATAATACATACAGCTGTTACACTGAGAATTGAATAAATTGTAAATAGCGCGTCTCGTAAACGATGCTTTACAAGTTCACTTTGCCCAACCTGTTTATATTGAAAATTGAAGCGCTCTAAAATCGTTAGCATGACAACACCTAATACAGCAGGTACTAGCATTAACACTGAAATGACTGCTCCACGTTCAAAATGTACAATGGAACCTAACATGGCTTGGTAGAGCTCAGTAGCTATTACCCTGTAATTGCCACCAACTGATGCAGGGATTCCAAAATCTGTAAAGCTTAAAACAAATGTTAAAATAAATGCCCCGCCAATTGTCCCAACCATAGGGCGGTATACGGTATGATAAAAACGACGCATTGGCTGATCATGCATTAATATTGAAACAAGTAAAAACCGCTTATCGATATATTGCATGGAGTTTTGCATTAATATAAAAGCAACTGGTAATGTGTATAAGACGTAACCGATCACCAAGCCGTTATACCCATAGATTGTAAAAAGAGGCTGCCCCACTAATTTTGTTAGAATTCCTTGATTCCCAAATGTATAAATCAATACAAAGCCATAGGTGATGGTTGGCAGTAGCATCGGCAAGGTTATTCCAATTTGAACTAGCTTTTTTGTATGGCGATGCATCGTAGTAAAATGAACAGCATAGGCCAACCAAAAGGCTAAAATGGTTGTAATCACTGATGCTACAAAAGAAACTTTAAAACTATTCGTAAAAGCTTCACGAATTTCGATATTCCGTAAAGCTTCTATATAATTTTGAGTGGTCACGACATTGCCTATTTTGAATGACTGCCAAAACATATAAAGCAATGGCACAATTAAAAAGAATAGAAAAAATAGTAGAATCGGTAGAAAAATTAATTTCATTATTTTATTCGTTTTAAGCATATGTTTCTCCAAATAATTGATAGATGTTATGGCGCTTAATATGAAGCTGCCTTAAGATAAAATCCTCTACAAATTGATTTTTGGGCGCTGTAACAATTTCATGAGGTGTGCCAAATTGAGCAACTGTACCTTCATTAATAATGATGACTTTATCTGATAAGGTAAGGGCTTCTTCTGGATCATGTGTCACGATAATTGTCGTCAAATTAAATTCACTGGCGATAGATTTAATACGCTCCTTTATAGATTCTTTTATAACGCCATCTAGTGCACTTAGTGGTTCGTCTAATAATAGAATTTTAGGTTGCATCACGAGTGTTCTTGCAATGGAAACGCGTTGTTTTTGCCCACCAGACAATTCATGAATCTTCTTATGCAAATGAGGAGCTAGCTCTAAAAAATCAATGTATTCTTGTATCTCCTCTTTGGACATTTTCACGTTTTTATTTTTTAATCCATAAATGATATTGTCGTATGCATTTAAATGAGGAAATAACGCAAAATCCTGAAACACTATATTAAATCCTCTTTCTTGCATTGATTGCTTGGAAATATCTTGTCCATTGTAGACAAGCTGACCAGCAGTTGGATCTACAAGTCCTAAAATGATATTAAGCAAAGTAGTTTTACCGCAGCCACTCGGCCCTAGCAATGAAATAATCTCACCTGATTCGATGGTTACATTGATATCTACTAAAACTTTTTTATTTTTATAGCTTTTTGAGATATTTTTTAGCTCTAACAATTTGGGTCACCTCACTCAGTTCTTAGCTTCAGTATAGAGACTATTTGTAAAGGAAAATGCTTATTTGTGTAAATGTTGAGTAAATTCTGACAAACTGTTGACAAAGTTATGATTATTTTGAGTAAATATCTAGTAGAGGTGATGAAATGTATATGATAGAAAGGCAACACCAAATTTTGCAGTTTATACGTCAACATAAGGTAGTAAAATTAGTAACACTTACAAAAGAGTTTAACGTTTCAATGGAAACGATCCGTCGTGATGTCCAACAGTTGATGCAAGACAAAAAAATTGAAAAATTTTATGGGGGCGTTAAATATATTGAGCCAGTAGAAGGACTAATGGATCACCGACTTCACGAACAGTTAACAGAGAAAATCGCCATTGCCAAAGCATGTGCTTCGCTCGTTCAAGATGGGGAATGTATTTTCATTGATAGCGGAACAACTACCTATCAAATGACACCATTTTTATTGGACAAGGAAAAACTAACAGTGGTGACAAATTCACTACCTGTAGCATTTGATCTAATCGGCTCTAACATTGAGGTTATACTGCTTGGGGGTAAAGTACGCCATTCTGAAAAATCAGTGACATCAAATGAATTTTTATTTCGCTTCGAGCATCTTAATATCAATAAAGCTTTTATTTGCGCTAGTGGCGTTTCAATTGAAAAAGGCATATCTGATTTTAGCTTGGATGAAGCGATTACTAGAAAGCAAATTATTTCTATCTCTCAAAAAGTCTACGTAGCTACAGATTCCTCAAAATTTAGTAAAGATGTAGCGATTCAAGTTTGTCCAGTGGATGACGTAGATGTCATTATCACAGATGACGCACTATCCAAAAAGACGATTCAACATTTTTCGGAAAAAGGTGTTCAAATAAAAGCCGTCAATATGGCATAGACCATTAATCAATAAAAAACAACTAGTTGTAAATTTCGCAACTAGTTGTTTTTCATTTTTAAATAATGGATAGCTTACGCATTATTTTAGAGAGACCATCCTCGTCTACATGGTCTGCAATATGATGAGCGACTGCCTTCACTCGCTCATGGCCATTTCCCATAGCCACACTTGTCCCAACTGCCTGTAGCATCTCAATATCATTTATGCCATCGCCAAAAGCAAAGGCATCTTGTAAAGTGATGCCCATTTTTTCAAGCACCTTTTCAATACCAGCAGCCTTCGAACCTCCCTTTGGCAAAATATCACAAGAATAACGATGCCAACGTACAAATTGAACATTTGGGAATGTTTCATTATATAAAGGTTCATCTTTTTCTTCCATAAAAATAAGTGTTTGATATACATTGTTCTGCATATAATAAGATGAGTCTAATTCTGGATACGGATATTTAAGAGTATCTAAGCTTTCAGCTACCATACGATGATCGCCAACTGAGGCAATCATCCGTTTATCATCTAAAAACACTACCGGTTCGTTACGCGCCTCACCAAAGGCAATAATTTTAGCTAGTTCATCTTTCGCAATCCCATTTGTATAGACAACCTCACCTTTATAGACAACATATTGGCCATTGAAGGTAACATACGTATCGATCTCTAATTCTTCTAGCAATGACTCAATCATAAATGGTGCTCGACCAGTAGCAATCGCCAATTCATAACCATTACGTCGTGCTGTCAAAAGTGCCTCTTTTGCAGATGAAGGTAACTTTTTTTCACTGTTATAGAGAGTACCATCGACATCAAAAAATAAAATTTTGTTCATTCTATTAACCCTTTCCATAAATATTATCCTTTCAAGCTAAATGACTTTACATAGACAATAATTTTAATTATAATGATCCTAAGGAGTGATGTGCCATGCTGAAGAAACTCAAACGGAAATTGTTGAAGCAACTTCGCGGCGTACTCGGAAAAAAATCAATTGCCTAACATTTGCCCTTCATTATTTGAAGGGCTTTTCTTTATTTTAGAGGAAGTGCGTGATAATATAAAGGAAATGCATTTATTTGGCTATACGCAACCACTGTCTCACTACTTCCTATACAATTTTATAACATAGTGCACATCTGAAGCATTGAGATACAAGTATTACAAACGTACATTTCTTCAATAAAAGAAATTCGTTGTTTTCTTGTAGCACGTGTGTGGTAGTAGTCAAAGGTGCAAGAAAATTGTACGCAATTAAAGGAGAGCAAACTATGATTTACAAAGTTTATTATCAAGAAAATGCAAATGAGATTCCAGTTCGCGAAAATACTAAAAGTCTATACCTAGAAGCTACTTCAGAACGTGAAGTACGTGAAAAGCTAAAAGACCGAAACTACAACATCGAGTTCATTCAACTGCTTGAGGGTAACTACTTAGAGTACGAACAAGCAAGCCCGAACTTCGTCTTGGAGGAAATTTAACAAACATGAAGTTTGTTAAAAATGACCAAGCAGCTGTTTTCGCGCTCGGCGGACTGGGCGAAATCGGCAAAAACACTTATGGCGTTCAATTTCAAGATGAAATTATCTTAATTGACGCCGGTATTAAATTTCCAGAAGACGACTTACTCGGCATTGACTATGTTATTCCTGATTACACGTACTTAGTACGTAATGTCGATAAAATTAAAGGACTTTTTATTACCCATGGACATGAGGATCATATTGGGGGTATTCCATACCTTTTACGTCAAGTAAATATTCCTGTCTACGGTGGTAAGCTTGCACTTGGCTTATTACGTAATAAATTAGAAGAACATGGCTTGCTACGTACAACAAAACTCATTGAAATTAAAGAAGAGGATGTTATTAAATTCAGAAAAACATCTGTTAGCTTCTTTAGAACAACACATAGTATCCCTGATGCTTATGGAATTGTTGTTAAAACACCACCTGGTAATATCGTTCACACAGGTGACTTTAAATTTGACTTTACACCAGTGGGTGAACCAGCCAACCTAACAAAGATGGCTGAAATTGGACGTGATGGCGTACTTTGCTTACTATCTGATAGTACGAACGCTGAAAAGCCTAATTTCACAATGTCAGAGCGCACAGTTGGAAAAAGTATCGATGAGATTTTCCGTAAGGTGGATAGCCGTATTATATTTGCTACCTTTGCATCAAATATTCACCGTTTACAGCAAGCCACAGACGCAGCCGTAAAATACGGAAGAAAGATTGCTGTCTTTGGTCGCTCAATGGACAATGCTATTACGATTGGTCGTGAGCTAGGTTACATTACTGCTCCAAAGGATACATTTATTGATGCTCAAAGCATCAATCGACTTCCTGCAAACGAAGTGATGATTTTATGTACAGGCTCTCAAGGTGAACCAATGGCTGCCTTGTCACGTATTGCCAACGGGACACATCGTCAAATTCAAATACAGCCTGGCGATACAGTTATCTTTTCTTCTTCACCAGTACCAGGTAATACCGTGAGTGTTAATAAAATCATTAATTTATTGTTCCGTGCAGGTGCAGAAGTCATTCATGGTGCATTAAACAACATTCATACATCTGGTCACGGATCTCAAGAAGAACAAAAACTGATGCTTCGTTTAATGAAGCCTAAGTTCTTTATGCCTATCCATGGTGAATTCCGTATGTTAAAAATGCATACACATCTAGCTGAAGATTGCGATGTTCCACTAGACAATACATTTGTTATGGAAAATGGTGATGTTCTAGCACTAAGTGCCAATGAAGCACATGTAGCTGGCCGTATCCCTTCAGGAGATGTTTACATTGATGGCAATGGTATTGGCGATATCGGTAATATCGTGTTACGTGATCGTCGTATTCTTTCTGAAGAAGGTCTAGTGATTGTAGTTGTAAGTGTTGATATGGAAAACCAAAAAATTGTTTCTGGCCCTGACATCATCTCACGTGGATTTGTCTACATGCGTGAATCAGGTACGATGATCAACGAGGCACAAAAAATGCTAAACCGTCATCTGAATGAAACAATTCAAAGCAAAACTCCTCAATGGACAGAATTGAAGAATGAAATTACAGACGTTTTGGGACCTTATCTATTTGAAAAAACAAAACGTCGTCCAATGATCTTACCGATTATTATGGAGGTTTAACCTCGTAAAAAGAAACTATGTAAAATTTACATAGTTTCTTTTTTATTTTTGAAACCTCCTTTTTATTTTTGCGTATATAGTAATAACAACATCAAAAAGGAGCGTTTTTATGCTAGATAAAATTCTTCATTCCTTATTCAATAGTAAATCCAAACGCCATTATTCTTCATCAAGTAGCCGTAGTAGGTATTCAAAGCGACATAATTATTATGGTCACAAGCATTATAAGCGTAGCTCTCGTAAAAGCTCACGCAGTTTTTTCAGCTCTATGAGTTTCTTTAGTAGCTAATGTGGTGGAAACGACTTTCCGAAAAAAGTTTTGACCAGGCTGTGGAACTTTACATAGCAGAGCATCCCGATTTTTCTTTTAAAAAATTTCTTGGCTATGGCTCATATGGTCGTACGTATTTAATTGAAGATTGCTCATCAGCAAGTCTATTTGTTTTAAAATGCTTGCGCCCCAAACATCGTCACCACCAGAAAACCATTCATAAATTTCAACAAGAAATTCACATACTCCAGCAACTTTCATTGTCCTATGTTCCTACCATCCATTCAGCAGGAACAATTTCAGACAGCCCATTTTTTATCATGGACTATGTTAATGGGCAAACTTTTGAGCAGCTTATTTTTCAGAACGGTGCCAAATTTACAATCGCTCAATCCCTTGCTATTACAAAGCAACTATTAGAACAAATTGTACAGTTACACAATTATGGTATTGTACATCGAGATTTACGTATTCCAAATATATTGTTAGTGGGTCAACAATTGCATATTATTGACTTTGGTCTAGCTACCACTTATCAAAAGCAAATCGATATCTCTACGATTGAAAATCCAAAACGTGCTGAAAATCATATAAGCGATCTTTATTTTGTCGGCCATTTTTTATTATTTTTACTATACTCAGACTACAAGCCAAGCAAGAAAAAAGAGAAAGCTTGGCAGCAGGAATTAAAATTACCAATCGAAGTCCAAGATTTTCTAGAGCGCTTATTATGGATTCAAGAACCCTTCGCAAGTGCTTTAGAGGCCTTGCAATCTATGCCCCCATTCATAGATAAAAACCATTAAAAATAGAATTGTTCACCGCCAATCGTGAACAATTCTATCCTAGAGTTCAAATATTAAAGTATTTTGCAGTTACATATGCAATCCAATGATACGCTGGGTCTACACGTAGATTTTCAATTAGCCCCTTAATGATTGCTTTACCATAAGTAGGATTTTCTATTTCTTGCTTTAACAACTCAATGGATTCTTTTTCTATAGAATCCTCAGTATGATTTATATTTTGCTCCAATAATTGTAGTAAAGCATCTTTTGACACGTCTTGCTCACACGGCTTTGCAATAAACGGCACAAGATCTGCTGTAATAAATGGAATGGTTGTATGATGGGCAATAATATCTGTCTTTTCTGCTAAAGATTTAGCTAATTGCTCTAAATCAAGTGGCATATCTGAAAAAATAAAAAGCTCAGCATAGCTCTTCATAAATCCTTTTATGCAGTACATTACATCATATTTCATTTCTTGTAATTGATCCTGATAAAGCTGCTCAAGCATATAGAGAATTGATTTCGACATTTCTGCTTCATACGCTGTTATTTTATGAAATAGCTCTTTTTTTGTTAAAAAGACCTTTTCATTAAAGAATACACGTGCGGATGCGGAATGGTCTTTGAATGCTTGAAAAATGCTTTTATAAAATTCAACCAAAACAGTTTCTTTGTTATACGTTCCTCTGACTACTTGGTCAACATCTGTAATAAACTGCTGTAAATAGTAATCAACCATTGATATTACAAGCTCATCTTTGGTTTTGAAGGATAAATAAAATGCACCTTTAGAAATCCCGCAGCGTTCTGTAATTTGTTGTACTGACGTAGCTTCAAAACCCTGTTCAGAAAACAGTTCTAACGCTTTCTCCATAATTAATTGCTTTTTTAACATATTTTTAACTCTCTCCTAATGCATTTCGTTGACAAATGACCGATTAGTCATTAGTATAAATAATTGAATTTAGATAGTCAATAAAGGGTAGGTGTGAAGGTGAAAGGTTTAGTTAATTTCGTATTAAAGAACAAATTGGCAGTGTGGTTATTAACAATTATCATCACTGTCTCTGGTATTTATTCGGGTACACGGATGAAAATGGAATCGATACCCGATATTTCGATCCCGTATTTAATTGTCATGGGCGTATATCCTGGCGCAACGCCTGAACAAGTCATGAATGATCTTTCCATTCCGTTCGAAAAATCCATAGAAAGTTTAGAAGATGTGAAGGCTGTTTACTCAACTTCCTCTTCCAACGTAGCACAAGTTCAAGTGGAATACGACTATGGAATTGATATGGATGAGAAAAAACGACAATTAGAAGCAGCTTTAGATAATCTTAAACTACCTGAAGGTGCTCAAGAGCCTACTATTATGGCAATCAGCATGAACATGATGCCTGTAGTCGCTTTATCTGTAAGTAGCTCTAAGGAAGATATTGTTGATTTAACTTCAACAGTTGAAGATGTTTTACTGCCTAAAATCGAAAAGATTGATGGTGTTGCATCCGCTACCATCACAGGTCAGCATATTGAACAAGTATCGTTTAAATATGATGAAGAAAAAATGGCAGCACTTGGTTTAACAGAGGATACTGTTAAACAAATGATTCAAGCAAGTGATATGTCACTGTCACTTGGTTTATATCAATTTACTGTCGGGGAACAAGCAGTCTCAGTAGACGGTAAGGTAAAATCAGTGGATGAACTGAAAGACTTATTAATTCCAGTTACACCTTCAGCTACGAATCCTTCACCTTTCGTTCGTCTAGGTGATATTGCAAAAATTGAAGTAGAAGGTAAAGTGCAATCTGTTTCACGTACAAATGGTCAAGATGCCATTGCTATTCAAATCGTTAAAGGCCAAGATGCGAATACCGTAACAGTTGTTAATGCAGTAAAAGACCTTATGAAGGATGAGGAAAAACGATTAGACGGCTTAAACGTAGAGATCTCTCTTGACCAAGGTGCCCCAATAGAAGATTCTGTATTTACAATGATCGAAAAAGCAGTCTTTGGTGGCGCAATTGCCGTATTAATCATTTTACTATTCTTACGTGATTTCAAATCAACGATTATTTCAATTATTTCTATCCCAGTTTCTATCTTCATGGCATTACTCCTATTAAACTGGATGGATATCACATTAAACATCATGACCCTCGGCGCGATTACCGTCGCAATCGGTCGTGTTATCGATGACTCAATCGTAGTTGTAGAAAATATTTACCGACGAATTCACTTAAAACAAGAAAAACTTACAGGTCGTGCCCTAATTCGTGAAGCAACAATTGAAATGTTCAAACCAATTCTTTCTTCAACATTGGTAACGGTCGCTGTATTCGCTCCTCTTATTTTCGTAGGTGGTATGGTAGGCGAATTATTCATGCCATTTGCCCTTACAATGACATTTGCATTAGGTGCATCATTATTAGTTGCGATCACAATCGTACCTGCTTTATCTCACTTCTTATTCCGTAAAAAGTTATACGGTGAGAAGACTGAAAGCCAACATAAAGAAGTTGGTAAACTTGCTATCTGGTACAAAGGTGTCTTAGAAAAAGTATTAAATCACAAAATTATTACATCTGTCCTTGCGATTCTTTTACTTGTTGGCTCTCTTGCATTAACACCACTTATTGGTTTTAGTTTTATGGGCTCACAAGAAGAAAAAGTTATGTACTTAACGTATACGCCTGCAACGGGAGAACTGGCTGACGAAACGGCAGCTAATGTTGAAAAAGTAGAAAAAGAATTAATGAAACGTAAAGATGTTGATATTTTACAAGTTTCCATTACAGATGCGAACAATGTCGATCCATCAGCAATGATGATGGGTGGAGGTGCTGGCGGTGCCTTAATGTACCTTATCTTTGATCCGGATATGGAAGACTTCCCTAAAGCTCGTGAAGAGGTTGAAGACTATGTATTTAACATCGGGCAATCAGGAGAATGGAAGTCTCAAAACTTCTCTTCTATGTCGATGTCATCAAACGAAGTCAGCTATACACTGTATAGTGATGATTTAGATAAACTTCGAGATGCTGTGAAACAAGTAGAAGGCGCTCTAAAAGAAGTGGATGGCTTAGAAGATATTAAATCTGATAATGAAGATCCATATGTAGAGCATGTGCTAAAAGTTGAACAAAAAAATGTCCTTCAATACGGGCTAACGACAGCTCAAATCGTGATGGCATTAAATTCAAATACATCACAAGAAGTATTAACTACCGTGAAAAACGATGGTAAAGATATCGATGTCATCGTTCAACGAGATGCTAAAGCAGCTGCGACTTCACTTGATGATGTCTTAGCCACTGAAATTAAAACAGCATTGGGTACAACAATGACTATCGGAGAACTAATAGATGTTGAGGAAGGTACAACACTTAACTCATTATCTCGTTCAAAAGGTGAATATTTCGCAACAGTATCTGGAACGATTATCGGTGACGATATTTCAAAAGCCACTACTGCTGCTGATAAAAAAATTGATAAATTAGATTTACAAAAAGGTGTAACACTTGGTGTTGCTGGTGTTGCTGCTGATATGCAAGAAACATTCACTAAGCTTGGTATTGCGATGTTAGCAGCCATTGCCATTGTTTACTTCATTCTAGTGGTAACATTCGGAGAAGGTTTAGCTCCATTCGCTATTCTTTTCTCACTACCATTCGCAGTAATTGGTGCATTCATTGGATTATTCGTTACAGGGCAAACTATTTCTGTATCTGTCATGATGGGTCTATTGATGTTGATTGGTATCGTCGTCACAAATGCCATCGTATTAGTTGACCGTATCATTCATATGGAACATGATGGTCTTTCCATGCGTGAGGCGATCCTTGAAGCAGGAGCAACACGTTTACGTCCTATCCTGATGACAGCCATCGCTACAATTGGTGCTATGATTCCAATGGCACTTGGTACTGGCGGTAGTGGATTAATTTCCAAAGACTTAGCTATTACTGTAATTGGCGGTTTATTATCTTCTACCCTATTAACACTTGTTGTTGTACCAATTGTTTATGAAATGCTATCTAAAATGTTAAAGAAAAACCGTAAAGATATTGAAGAAAATTAATAAAAAAAACAACCACTCATGCAATCTTTGCGTGAGTGGTTGTTTTTATCCTAATCTTTTTATTGATTTTCTATTACTACAAAAACTTCCTTGCTTTCCACACCTGTATTTGATACAGCCTTAATGCCGTATGTATAGCTATGTTTAGTAAGAGCTGACTTGTCCACAAATTTAGTGAGGCCATCCATATTATAAACAACATCCACGATATTTCGAGGGTCATCATAAGAACCTTCTTTGTTTCCTGTAAAACGATAAATGACATACTTGCGTGGCTGTGGTTCATTTTCGTCTATAATCTCTATCTTGCGACCTGCCGCTTCCTTCGTCACTTGCACAAAAGTCGGTACGTTCGGCACTGTGTCATCATCCCAAGTTGTTTCGGGTGTCAGTGCTGTGTAATTATACAATTGTTGACTAACAATCGTTGCATAGCCTAGTTTATTGTTTTGAAAGCTTCTTAAGGAGAAATGCATTTGCCCCTCAGCAGCTACCTTTTCCGAACGATTCGCTAGTATTTGACTTGGTAACTCCATTTTATTTTTCCATGCTGCATCACTATCATTGCCAACTTTGTAATCAGCAAGCCCAATGTATAGATGCACAGGGTGTGTTGTTGCGTAGGTTTGCACTTCATGGCTCCACCAATCTAGCAGCGTTCCATATTTCGCAACAGATAATGTTCTTGACCAATAAATCTGTGGTGTAATGTAATCAATTGTGCCATTTTGAATCCATGTTCTTACGTCTGCATATAAATCATCGTAATTATTAACACCAGCCCTTGTATCGCTTCCTGTTTTATCTAGCGATTTATTGCGCCATACACCAAATGGTGAAATACCAAATTGAACATATGGTTTTGTGTCTTTAATGGCCGTGTAAAGATTTTCTACAAGACGGTTGACATTATCTCGTCGCCAATCCTCCACCTTTTTAAAGGAAGCACCATAGTTTTTAAAAGCTGCTTGATCTGGAAAAACTTCATTAGCAATTTTATATGGATAAAAATAATCATCCATATGCACTGCGTCAATATCATAATTACCTACTAGCTCTCTTACTACTTCAACTAAATAGTCTTGAACTTCTGGTAAACCAGGATTTAAATAATATTGCTTACCATATTTGATAACCCAGTTTGGATGTGTTCTAGCCACATTATCAGCAGCAAGGTCTGTCAGTTTTTGTCCAGACATTGTTACACGATAAGGATTCATCCAAGCATGCAGCTCCATACCCCGTTTATGACTTTCCTCTATCATGATCGCAAGAGGATCGTAGCCTGGATTTGTGCCTTGCTTTTTGCCTGTTATGTAAGATGACCATGGCGCTAGATCAGAGGCATACATTGCATCATTTGTTGGTCTTACTTGATAAATAACAGTATTGAATTTATTGGCTTTTAGTTGATCCAATGTTTGGCGTGTCCAAGTCGTGTACTGCTCCTTCGTCATACCTGCTTTCATATCAAGATTAAGAACGGTTGAAATCCAGACAGCCCTCATTTCCCTTTTTGGCTGTGTCGTGCTTGCCAAAGCAGTCTTTGTAGGGATTGTCGATAGACATAACACAAAAATCATCGCGACTAAAGTTAATATTCTCCATTTACTATTTTTCTTTCTCATATTTCCTCCATTTGCTATTTTTCTATTTTAGTATATGACAAGTACTCGCTATATGCACGTCTCCAAAGCAACTTTATCGGAATCAATGAAGCAGATAATTAGTTTCAACTCTAACAAACGTTCCCGATAGATTCAAAATATGTATACTAACCATTAAAAACTACTGAAAAGGCGATGAATCGTACTTTTCCTTTAAAGAAATCGATAAATATGTCATTTTATTAGATGAATTTCACAATTTCCATATTTTTAAAATTCAACCTAGTTTTTGCTTCATTCCTTCTTTACGCAAAGATGAACTTTATGCTACAATCAACACAACTTATATAGAACGGAGGGTATTCCCAATGACAGCATCAATTAGACTACGATTTCATCTTACTAATTAAATATGTGTACGCTTTGCCTGCTGTGCAAGGGAAATGGAATTAGGTCTAGTCTGTTTTAGGAATACTTGAAAAGAGGGGGCTTCTACTCCCCTCTTTTTTTGTGTTGTCTTTTACTTTCCACACAGGCACTACTGTTAGAAAGGGATGACGAAATTGGAACATTGGAAACGTAACACAATACTTTTTTTAAGTAGTCAAACGATTTCACTTTTTGGCTCTGCTCTTGTGCAATATGCCATTACATGGTATATCACACTTACAACACAATCAGGCAGCATGATGACCATCGCGATCATTTGTGGCTTTTTACCAACCTTCTTCTTAGCACCTATTGCTGGTGTCTGGGCAGATCGCTATAACCGTAAATGGCTTATTATTTTAGCAGATGGAATGATTGCCTTATCTACGCTAATTCTAGCTATTTTATTTTTAATAGGCTATGATGAGCTCTGGCTACTATTTGTAATATCAGCCGTACGCGCAGTTGGTGCAGGTATTCAAACACCAGCAGTGGGCGCAATTTTGCCACAATTTGTGCCTGAAGAGCATTTAATGAAGGTTAATGGTGCAAATAGTAGTATTCAAGCCTTCATCATGATTCTTGCACCTATGGCAAGTGGTGCATTATTAACGATGGCTTCTATTGAATCCATTTTCTTTATTGATGTGACAACAGCGGCTATTGCCATCGCTAT
The DNA here is from genome assembly GCF_004332175.1 of Lysinibacillus sp. OL1. Taxonomy (NCBI): domain Bacteria; kingdom Bacillati; phylum Bacillota; class Bacilli; order Caryophanales; family Bacillaceae; genus Lysinibacillus; species Lysinibacillus sp. OL1. The sequence continues at coordinate 151,496 of NZ_SJDS01000009.1, forward strand.
CTTCTTATTATTTCTGCATATCCCTGCACATGCAAAAGCTAATCAGCCACAAACAACAGGCTATTTTAGTGATATGAAACAAGGCTTCATCTATATTAAAGAGCATGCTTTCTTGAAACAATTATTCTTGTTCTTTGCCTTTTTCATGCTGCTTGCTGCACCTGCTGCCTTTTTAACGCCTTTACAAGTTACACGAACTTTTGGCAATGATGTATGGCGTTTGACTGCCATCGAAATGGCCTTTGCCATTGGGATGTTAATCGGTGGTATCGCAATCGCAACATGGGGTGGCTTTAAAAATAAAGTGCATACGATGACATTATCTGCTTTGTTATTTGGTCTTTGTACAATGGCTCTCGGCGTCATTCCTATTTTTTGGTTGTACCTCGGAATCATGGCCATTACTGGCATAGCCATGCCAATCTTTAATACACCTGCAACGGTGTTATTACAAGAAAAAGTGGAAAGTGACTATATGGGAAGAGTATTTGGCATTCTTAGTATGATATCTACCTCTATGATGCCTTTAGGAATGCTAATTTTCGGGCCAATTGCTGATATTATTGCTATTGAGTGGCTACTCATCGGTACAGGATTATTACTCTTCATCCAAGGATTTTTCCTTCTGGGCAGTAAAGTCTTATTAAAAGCTGGTAAACCTACTGCTGAGCATGTTGACTCGCTAGAAAAAAAGTGAAGATTTTATTTCAAGAAAATTGTTAATAAAAAATAACATTTAAATTTAGCCTATACACAATCTCAAACGAATCTTGACGTTAAAAAAGCCTTGCTTTATGCAGGGCTTTTTCCATCTTTATTTATGTCTTGGGAATAATTTTTTGTGCTTTAGCATCTTGCTTCCCACAATATCTGAATTATAATTATTTAAAATTTAAATGGTCATGAAGATCTCTTCCAATACGCAACAACTTCGGTATCCAAAAATTTTAGATGTTGCCCTTAAAGGAATTTAAAGATATGTATTAGGAAATAGGACGCTTAGAATTTATCTGTACACTTTTCACCATAACTTATTAAAATACGTACTTTAATCTAATTGAACTAAAATAAATCTATTATCATTAAATATAATAACGATGAATAGGACGTCCTACGTTTCCATATTGTATATCTACTTTTAATAGTTTCTGCTTTTCTAAAAAGTCTAGATAGCGTCTAGCTGTAACACGTGCTGTACCTATATAAGCTGATACCTCCTCCGCTGATACTGCCTCGCCACTTTTTTTTATATATGCAAGTACCTTATCTAAGGTAGCTCGATTAAACCCTTTTGGGAGTTCTTCTATAAGAATGGCATCCGTTCCTGTTGTTTCTACTACAATTTGTTCAGGAAGACGTTGTTGCATTAAATGATCGACATCATGCTGAGTTAAATCTTGCATGCCGCTTATTTTCCTTCTATAGCTTTGATAATTTTTTAAAGTCTGCTCAATCCGCTCAAACGTAAAGGGCTTCATAATATAATCATAGACACCTAAGTGTAATATTCGCTGCACAGTGGGCATATCATTCGCAGCTGTTACAGCAATAACATCAACATGAAGATGCTCTTCTCGTATTTTCCCTAACGTAATAATGCCATCCTGCTCTGGCATAAAAATGTCCATAAAGACAAGCTCTGGGGTTAATTGTTTAATTTTTTGAATTCCCTCAATTCCATTGCTAGCATAGCCAACTAATGAAAAACCTTTGATTTGTTCAATAAATTGTCTGTTCACTTCTCGTACCATTGGATCATCTTCAATCAATAAGACATTTATTACATCCATCTATACTTCTCCTAACTCAAATAAAATTAAGAAACTTGTTCCTTTCATAAATTCACTTGTTACTTCAATTTCTCCATTGCCTTTTCTTACAATTTCATAGACTAAATGCAAGCCAATGCCTCGATTTTCACTAGCCTTTGACGAAAATCCATTTTCAAACATACGCTCCTGCACCTCTTTGGTCATGCCAATCCCGTTATCGGTAACTGCAATCGCTAAGACGCCATCATGCTCGTCTACAGAGATGGCTACATATTTATCTTCCTTAGAAAGTACATTTAATGCCTCAAAAGCATTTTCAATTAAATTGCCAAACAACACAACAAAATCATGATGATCTAATAGAGGTGGAAAGCGTTTAAAATGACTTTTCCGATCAATTTCAACCTCGATACCCAGTTCTTTTCCATAACTTACTTTACTTAATAACAAACCTGAAATATTTTCATTATGAAAGCGTTCATTTAAAAACTTCGTCAATGAGGCTTCATTTTCAGTAGTAACAGTAACATATTCAAGTGCTTGCTTTGTATGTCCCAATTGCAGTAGTCCCGCAATCGTATGAATCTTATTTTTATGCTCATGGGTTTGTACACGTAATGCTTGAACAAAGGCCTTTACACCTGTTACTTCCTCCGCAAGCTTTTTCACAGCTGTTAAATCTTTGAACATAGCAACTGCACCAACTAGCTCTCCATTCACAATAATAGGTACACGATTACTTAAGATACTATGATGATTAATGTAAAGCTCTTGATCATAAACAGGTGTTGCTGTTTCAACAATTTCAGGCAGACGGGTATCAGGCAAAACGTCATAAATCTTTTGTCCAATACAGTCCTCTATTTTCCTAGTAACACCTAAAATATCGGCCGCTTTTTCATTAAAAATGGTGATATTCATTTCCTTATCTACCGCTATTATTCCCTCATGCATGGCATTAAAGGTTTCTGTTCTTTCCACATACATTTTTGCAATTTCATGAGGTTCAAGCCCAAACATTTGTTTTTTTATATGTCGTCCTAGTGTATAGGCACCGAAAATACTGAAAATCAGTGATATAACAATAGTTATCATAATTTCTCGCTCATAACTTTGTAACATTTCCAGAAAATCTGGTAATGAATAGCCAACGACTACAATGCCCACTTGTTCCCTTTTATCATTAATAATTGGCACGAAAGCCCGTATCATAACACCCGATTCTCCACGTGCCTTTGATACATAATAATGTTCACTAAATGCGGCGTTTAAATCCTGCGACTCACTGCGTTTTCCTATTTCCTTACTTACTGGGTGTGATAGTTTAATACGCTCCATATTCATTACAACAATATACTCGGCCTTATGAATCACTCTAATGCCATCTACAATTTTATTAATATTTTTTGCAGATTCTTTTATATTGGCATTTTCCAGATGTACACTAAGCTCTGGTACATTTGATACAGTTCTTGCCACAAGCATTGCTCGCTGTCCAAAATCTTTTTCCTGTTCAGATAATAGGTTACCGAGTAAAAAAATACCACCTAGTAAAAAGGAGAGTGCAATGATTAAAAATGTCACTAACAGTATTTTGCCGTTCACAGGCATTTTCATCATTAAAAAATTCCTTCCTTTCAAATTTGCATTCTCATAATCAGTGGCACACATATTTAGTTTTAAGATTATCTGCAAAAAAATCTTTTGACAACATATTTAGTCGATATAAGTAGCAGAAAATATTGAATTTAATGAACAATATTATAAACTGATAATTTAAAAAGAACTTAATTATCACTCTATGTTTTTGTATTATAACAATAATTAATTAACTATAGCGTACCATAACAGAGATAGTTATTGATATTACTATATTTATATGTAAATGTAAGTAAATGTACTTAATGAACGATATGTTTCTTATTTTCTAAATCTCTTTTTTAAAGAAATATTCGCTATGATACTTTTAGTGAAAGCGATATCAAAGAGAAAATTTAGAAAAGAGGTAGCAAAAAATGAAGTTACTGAAAAATTTGACTGTTCAGGTTATAGTGGCTATCATACTTGGGATTATTGTCGGAGCCATTTTCCCCGAGTTCGGTGCCAGCTTGAAAATCTTAGCAGATTTATTCATCAAATTAATTAAAATGTTAATTGCTCCTATTATTTTCCTAACAGTTGTTATTGGAATCGGCAGTATGGGAGATATGAAAAAGGTCGGGAAGATCGGAGGTAAGGCATTGCTTTACTTCGAAATAGTTTCCACAATTGCATTAGCAATCGGAATTGCTGTTGCTTTAATCGTAAGTCCTGGTACGGGCTTGGATACATCAGGTGCATCTGATGCTGATATTTCAAAATATACAACTGCTGCAGCTGAATCTGAGCAAGGCTTGGGTGCCTTCATTTCTAGTATTATTCCAGAAAATGTAGTTGGTGCATTGGCAACTGGTCAATTATTACCAGTCCTATTCTCTGCTGTTTTATTTGGCTTAGCAGCTGCCTCAATCGGTGCACCCGCAAAACCAGTCATCACATTCTTTGAGCAAGTAGCAGAGATATTCTTCAAGATTGTAAGTATGGTTATGAAAATATCACCAATCGGAGCTTTTGGTGCAATGGCCTATACAATTGGAAATTTTGGTTTAAAATCTTTAGGTAATCTAGGTTTATTAATGGCTGCCGTATATATAACAATGTTTTTATTTGTTGTCTTTATTTTAGGTGCCATTGCAAAGTTCTTTGGATTCAACATCTTTAAATTTATCGCTTATATCAAAGATGAGATTTTCTTAGTAATCGGGACTTCCTCTTCTGAATCAGCTCTGCCATCTATGATGCGAAAGCTTGAGAACTATGGTTGCTCGAAGCAGGTTGTAGGTTTAGTCGTTCCTACAGGGTACTCCTTCAATCTAGATGGGACTTCCATCTACCTGTCCATGGCTGCATTGTTTATCGCACAAGCATATGGAATGGAACTAACTTGGATTCAAATCATTACACTGCTCGGAATTTTAATGATTACTTCTAAAGGTGCAGCAGGTGTAACAGGCTCAGGATTTATTACATTAGCAGCAACTTTGGCTGCCTTCCCAATGATACCAGTGGAAGGAATAGCGCTGTTAATCGGTGTAGATCGCTTTATGTCTGAGGCTCGAGCTGTTACAAATTTAATTGGTAATGGCGTAGCTTGTGTTGTCGTGTCAAAATCTGAAAAAGAGTTTGACACAGCTATGGAAGAACGTGCACTTCAGGGAAAGACCACTATATCTTCCTAACAAAAATGGTAGAAATGATAGCCATCTCTGTTTCACTATACTCATTATCATTCGAGTAAAAGCTATGTCCTTATGGATTGACGCTGACAACAAACAATTAGCTTACACTATCACCCAAAATAAAATGTTTACACTCTAGTAAAAAAGTGAAAGTTAATAGTAAGAGGTGATAGTGAATGAATAATAAAAAACAGGCAAAAACACGTAATACGAATAACCCTGATGTATTGGATACAGATAAAGAAAGCATTTTTGATAAACACGAGGACATGAAAACAGTAGATCCAATACCTGTCGAAGAATTGAATGAAAAAGTGAAAGATGAACAACATAAAACCAAAACGAAGGATTCCTCTGCAACAGATAAGCGCTATCCTTAATGTGATCGCTGCAAAAATGAATAAATATAAAAAGTCGACCTAATTCATAATTATGGGTCGACTTTTTTATATACTATTTGTTAAAGGGGGTAAATCATGAGTAAAATACCAATTATGAAAACGGAAAGGTTACTATTGAGACCTATTACACATGGGGATTTAGAAGCAATGTATGACTACTCTTCCAGTGAAAATGTGGCGCGTTATGTGACATGGCAAGCACACACGAGCTTAGAGGATACAAAGGCTTTTATGGCATTAATTTTTAATGGCTATCAGCAAGGTAATTTGATGTTATGGGGTATTGAATATGCAGGCACAATTATTGGAACGATTGATTTTGTGACGATTAATGACACCCATAGATACGCGGAAATTGGCTATGTGCTTTCTGAGGATTTTTGGAATAAGGGGTTCACAACAGAAGCAACAAAAAAACTCATTGACTTCGGTTTTAATGAATTAGATTTAGTACGTATCCAAGCACGATGCTTTGAAGAAAACATTGGCTCACAAAAGGTTATGGAGAAGTCAGGTATGCAGTTTGAAGGGTTATTACGGAAAAGTATGCTTGTTAAGGGACAATACCAACATGTAAAAATGTACGCTATCACTGATGATGATTATAGGAACCTCTAGAAAATAAAGCCTTGCTACGATTTGCAAGGCTTTATCATTACAACCATCTTTCCAAACAGTATATCTTCTTAGCTGTGGCATCTATCCTTACTCGTTTGCCTATCGCAATTGGATGCATAGGATGTGTATGACAAATATCCACCTCTGCTAATATAGGAATCTTTATTCCATCCAACTGTTCAAGTAGAATATGATATGGCTGTCGACCCGTTCCTAAATCATCGTAGCATTCATGTTTCCCCAAAATAATCCCACTAACTTTGTTAAAGACACCATGCAATTTTAGCATTGCAAAATTCTTTTCAACAACAGCAGCATTTTTTAAGCAGTCCTCCACTAATAAAATATCACCTTCCACAATTTTAGGGAAATACGGCGTACCAATAAATCCATACATGGCATTGGCATTCCCGCCAATTAACCTTCCTTCAGCAACCCCATCCTGAATCGCTAACCATTCATTCTTCTTGAGTTTTTTATCCACTGTCTTCTCTAGCCAATTAACAGGTTCATCCGACCAATAAGAAGGCATTGGAATTTCGTATGGTAATGCTTGAGGCTTAAAGAAATAATGCTCAAAAAATTTGAAGGTATCATTTACTAATGGTTCAAACTCACCAAAGGAAGGTACGAGGGCTGGACCATAAAAAGTTGAGATTCCCGTCTTTGCATAAAGTGCCAGTAGAACGGCCGTTGCATCCGAATAACCTACGACCATTTTGGGATGTTGACGAAAAGCCTCATAATCAATATAAGGTAGCATGCTATTAGCATTGGTGCCCCCTATCGTAGACATAATCATATCCACATTTGGATTACGTAATAACTCATTCAATTCTTCTGCTCTTTCTTTTGGCGAACCTGAACGATAATAATCAGTTTTACCAGTTAAAGAACCTGTCACTATTTGAAAATTTTTATTCTCGAGAAATGCTTTAGCACGTTCATATCGTTCCAAAGCCGTCACCGTTGCTGGGGAGGACGGGGAATAAATGCCGATGTTTATTTTTGAAGTCATACGGTAGTTCCTTTCCCAATCAATAGTTTTGACATGTAGTATTCATTAATATATTGTCCATCTACATACAGCGAAGCCCGCTTCGTTCCTTCGATATCAAAGCCCATTTTCTTATACAAAGCAACACCAGCCTCATTATTTTCCATGACGGTTAATTCTAGACGATGTACACCATTCACTATTGCCCAATTTTCTACGTGTTGAAATAAAGCTGTTCCAATTTTTCTTCCTCTATAGTCACTATGTATGCCTATGACAAGATAAGCACGGTGAGCAATTCTTGACGGCTCATTGCCTTGTACAATTAAGTACGCCACAACCTGCTCATCCATTTCAGCTATGAACAAAGCTGAGTGGTGACTATGATATAACTTGTCTATATACTCTCCAAATGGCTTAGGTGCTAAATTGCGCTCACCTGGTCCAAATAACATAAAATTTGATGCCTCTGCATTTGCCATAACAGCTATAATTCGTTCACTGTCATGTCGGGTTGTTTCTCGTATGATCATGTTGAACACGCTCTCCTTCTAAAATATAGTCACTTCAATGCTCAATTCTTTTGTATTGTTTGTTCAACCAACTCTACTTTTAAAACTTGTACACTACTACTTGGAGCAATTACACGTATCTCATCACCCAGTGTTAGTTTTGCTGGAATTCTCATACTTTTCTTCGTCCCTTCTAGTAGGTTTGAATTTTAGCTACTAGCTTTTCATCCCTAAAATGGAGTGTCTCAGTATCTATGAGTGTGTATTCTTGTAATGTGGGATGATTTTCTATCCAGCGATCAAATGCCCTCCTTCTCTCTTGATCATTATAATGGGGACAATAGGTACCTGATAATAGTCCTAAGCCATTCCATTCCTCAAAATCATCATATGTATTTTCACTATAGCATTTTTCAAACCAACACATTGCCCCAGCACTGATGCCAGCTAATATAATCCCTTTTTGATAAGCTTCCTTTAACAATTTATCAAAACCATATTCTCGCCACTTTTCAAGAAGATAACCTGTATTCCCTCCACCCACATAGATAATATGCTGCGCTAGTACTTTTTCTCGAATGCTTCTATCATGCATATCTTTTTGCAAGATATGGGTTGCATCACAATGATGGAATGCTGTATAAAACTTCTCGATATACCCTTGTGCATCATTACTTGCTGTGGGAATAAAACAAATTTTAACTCGTTCATTTTTCTGAGTTTGTCGTAAAATATACTCATCGATAAATGAAGGGTTCTGCTGAGAAAACCCACCACCTGATAGGGCAATGATTTGTCTTATCGGTTGATTATTTTTACTTAATTCATAGACAGCTTGTTCCTGCCCAAATCTTTCTAACATCTGTACATTCTTCATTCCTAATTTTTCGAGCAAGCGACATGATGCCTTGTTCGCTGTTTGTGTTTCTGCCACAATAGATTCTATATTCAGATAATTCAAACCATCCTGAATTACCTGCGTGAGCACTTCAAAAGCTAACCCCTTCCCCCAAAACTGAGGTAAAAATTGATAGGAAAGCTCATATAACTCCTTATCATGGTATTCATCGATTGAGACAAGACCTATAAATTCACCTGTCTCCTTTAAAGTAATATATAAATATGTATTAGGGAATGGCGCTTCTAGCATGCCTTTAAAAGATGCTTCTATATAGCTGTTTGATGGAACACCACCGAGATAAGTTCGAACTTGTTTATTAGAGTAGAGTTTTTGTATATCTGTAAAATGCTCTGGTTGTAATTGTTCGATTACACAATTAGTTGACATGATTTTCATTACATCTAGCCCCCTTCTTTATGTCAAAGTTTAATCGAACTCTCTCGATGAAATCAAATATTTTTTCCAATTTTTCTTAAAAATAGAATAAAAAAGTAGTGACCAGCATGAATTGCTGTATCACTACCTGCATTATTGCCCGTATTGTTCAAGTAATCGTTGCGTGTTGGTCGATTGTTCGAGTACCTTTTTCTCTTTTGCCCAATAAACCAAATATTGTGCATCATCCACACGAAAAACCATTTGCTGTAACTCTTCATCAAGTTCAGAACTAATAGCCACTTTTAATATTTCTACCTCATAAAGAGGCTTATCCTGCATTTTATAAACGATATGATATACAGGCTTTTCTTCAAAAATAGTTCTTTCCTTTTTGGAAAGCTTCCTTACATGACTTAAAGGATATTTCTCAATAAAGTCTTGTGCTTCATCGCCTGTAGCATGAAATAGTGATTGATCTCCTTGGAATAATTCAATGTCGTCAATTTCTGTGGCATGATCTAGAACAAGAGAAATAGCTTCATCTTCACTTTTTTCTCTGTTTTGCATAATAAAAGCACCGACTAATAAAATACCAGCGAATATAACAAGTCTCCATCTGCGTTTCGTCATTTGCTCTTACCCATTCAAGGCCTTTTTAACAAAGCGATTTATATCAACATCAGCGCCTATAACAAGCATAATATCTCCTAATAAAATCTTGTCACTCGCCTGTGGAGATACGATAATATCAGCCCCACGCTTAATTCCTACAATATTGATGCCATATTTAGCGCGAATATCTAAATCCATAATGGAATAGCCAGCAATCGCATCATTAGCCTTTAATTCCATAATGGAGTGTTCATCTGATAGCTCTAAATAATCTAGAACAGTATTCGACAACATATTATTAGCAATACGAATACCCATATCTCGCTCAGGATGGACGACAAAATCTGCGCCAATTTTACGTAAAACCTTTTCATGGTAATCGTTTTGAGCTTTTACTGTAATTTGCTCAACACCAATTTCCTTTAAAATGATTGTTGTTAATATACTTGCTTGAATATCTTCCCCAATTGCTACAATCACGTGCTCAAAATTACGAATACCTAATGAATTCAACACCGATTCATCGGTTGAATCTGCAATAACAGCTTGTGTAGCAATGGAAGCAAACTCATCTACACGCTCTGAAGAATGATCAATGGCCATTACCTGTGCGCCCTGACTCATTAATTCACGAACAATACTGCCTCCAAAACGTCCAAGCCCTATGACTGCAAACTCTTTTTTCATCATAAAAATCCCTCCGAAAACTACTATACCACCATTGTAGCCTATTCTCTGCGATATGTATTGTCAAAACAAGAGCCAATTCGTCAATGGTGGACAACAAAAAAGACGAGGACCTTAATCCCCGTCTTCAACATATTATTATTCTGCGTTACGCATCTCATCTAGCACACGGTTTACACGCTTTTCTAGCATTTTCATACCACTACCACCAGCTTGCATATGACGCAGCTGACCATCTTTATCGAACACAAAATATGCTGGAACATATTGGTTTTCAAAAGCATCTGTTAGCTTCATTTCACTATCTACAAAGATTGGTTGCACAATATCATGCTCTGCTGCTACTGCTTTAATTGTGTCTAAATCAGTATCTGCCTCAGAACGTGGCATATGTACTGCTACAACGTTTAATTCATCTTTATATTGATCGCGGAAATTGTTCACATCTGGCATTGCTTCTTTACATAAATGACAGCTTACTGACCAGAAGTGGATTAATGTTGGTTTTTTGCCTACTAATTCTGCTTTCGTTACTTCACCATTTAACCAAGTCGTTGCGCCAACTAATTCAGGCATTTGTTCACGAAGTTTCATAAAAATCCTCCTCTAAAAGATCGTTTGTCTTCAAATATTTAGATAACGGTATAAAAACTCTTTCCCAAAACAAAAATTCAGTTAAAAGTCCCCACAAACTTGTCGTGGGGACTTTTAATTTTTCGCATAATCCTCTATTTAAATTATAGAGTTGCTTGGCCTGGACGCCAGTTAGCTGGGCAAAGACCACCAGTTTGTAGTGCTTGAAGTACACGTAGTGTTTCATCAACATCACGGCCGATGTTGTTATCAAATACTGTTTGGTATTTTAATTCGCCTTCTGGGTTGATGATGAATAAACCACGTAACGCGATACCTTCTTCTTCAATTAATACACCATATTCTTTAGATACTTGATGGTTTGTATCAGCTGCTAATGGGTATTTTAATTCACCAAGACCATTTTGCGTACGGTCTGTGTTAATCCATGCTAAGTGTGTATGGATTGTGTCAGTAGAAACACCGATTACTTCTGCATCTAAGTCTTCGAACTCGTCATAACGATCGCTCATTGCAGTGATTTCAGTTGGACATACAAATGTAAAGTCCATTGGGTAGAAGAAAAGAACTGTCCATTTATCTTGTGCTTTAATATCTTCTAGTGATACTTTACCAAATGATTTGTCTGAAAGTACTGCTTCCATTGTAAAGTCAGGTGCTTGTTTACCTACCATGCGTTCTGCCATAATAAATCCCTCCGAATAAATATGTAGTTTATATATTCCATTCGCACTAGCGAACTCGTCTTCTACGATAGCAGAGTAACCGCAGTTTTTCAAACAAGTAAACTCCGCCCGTTTGGATGATTGAAATGGATTGACAAAAATTCGTCAAATCCATAACTGGAATTATTGCTACTGTCTATCTACAAGCTATTTTTGACAATAATATTCTACACTATTCAAAATTTTTCTCACTTTCATTTATACCCCATTTTTCAACTTTTTATAGCTATTTTTTTCACGAAAAACGATTGCAAATTTTTTATTATTATGTATAATTGTAATGGTTTTAGTAAACTAAAAGTTTCGTTAAAGTAAACTTCATATTTCAAAAGTTTATCATTGCTAAACTTCTCTTAGGAGGGAAAAGATGCAAATAGGAGCAAAAATTAAAGCGCTTCGTTTAAAAAAAGGTCTTACCCAAGAGGAACTTGGAGAACGTACAGATTTAAGTAAAGGTTATATTTCCCAATTAGAACGTGATCTAAACTCACCTTCAATTGAAACATTATTTTCAATATTAGAAGTTTTAGGGTCGAGACCCAAAGACTTTTTTGATGATGAATCACCTGAACAGAAGGTTGTTTATACAGAGGAAGATCAATCTACCTATACAGAGGAAGAAAAAAAATATGAAATTCAATGGCTGATTCCTACTTCGAATGAAAAAGAAATGGAACCCATTTTCTTAACCTTTGCTGCAGATGGCGAGTTCAAACAGTTTGAGCCTTCGCTCTCTGAAACATTTATTTATGTGGTTAAAGGGCGTATTCGTCTCGTATTAGGGAATGAACAGTATATCGCAAGTGAAGGCAATGCACTTTACTATGACGCGACAGACCATCATCAGATTTTTAATGCACATGATGATGAAACAAAAATTTTACTTGTCGCAACAGATTCTTATTTATAGCTTAAGGAGGCGCATCCATGACAACCAATTCAATTATCCGCTTTGAAAATGTTTCAAAGTCATATAGCGACGGTACCGTCGTTTTAAAAAATATCAATTTGGAGCTTGAAAAAGGGAAGTTTTATACACTCCTTGGTCCATCAGGTTGTGGTAAAACAACCATTTTACGAATTATTGCAGGATTTACAGAACCTACAACAGGAAATGTATTTTTCCATGATAAAAAGATTAATGCAGTTCCTGCCAATGAACGTCAAGTAAATACTGTTTTTCAGGATTATGCGCTGTTCCCTCATTTAAATGTGTTTGAAAATGTCGCATTTGGCCTACGTATTAAAAAGCTTCCTGAAAAGGACATAAAAGAGCGTGTAGCTGAAGCCTTAAAGTTTGTCAATTTAGCAGGCTATGGTAACCGCGAAATATCTGAAATGTCTGGTGGACAACGACAACGTGTCGCGATTGCACGTGCCATTGTCAATGACCCTGAAGTAATTTTACTGGATGAGCCACTTTCAGCTTTAGACTTAAAGCTACGTACAGAAATGCAATATGAGCTACGTGAATTACAGCAACGTCTTGGCAAAACATTTGTTTTTGTTACACATGATCAAGAAGAAGCACTTGCTATGAGTGATGAAATTTTTGTCTTAAGTGAAGGCCAAATTCAGCAGTCAGGTACACCCGTGGATATTTATGATGAACCGATTAACCGCTTCGTTGCTGACTTTATAGGTGAATCCAATATTGTACCTGGCGTGATGATTGAGGATTTCAAGGTTGAATTTGCTGGCAAAGTTTTCGAATGTGTCGACCAAGGGATGAAGCAAAATGAAAAAATAGATATTGTCATTCGTCCAGAAGATTTAGAAATGACAACAATTGATAAAGGCAAACTTGTGGTAAAAGTGGATACACAATTATTCCGAGGGGTACATTATGAATTATCCACATACGATAAAGATGGTAATGAGTGGCTAGTCCATTCATTGAAGAAAGCAGAAGTAGGGACTGAGATTGGCTTAGACTTTGATCCTGAGGCAATTCACGTAATGCGCTTAAACGAAACAGAGGAAGAGTTTGATAAACGATTAGAATCGTATGGAGACGATGAAGATGCAAACTAAAACATCGAAATCAGCGTTATTTCCATATGTGTTATGGATTGCCTTTTTCGTTATCGCGCCAATTGCACTCGTTGTTTATTATTCCCTGCTTGATTTACATGGCAACTTTACGCTCGATAACTACAAAGCGTTCTTCTCTTCTGTTTACTTAAAGATGACTTTGAGCTCGTTTTGGTATGCATTTTTAATTACATTCTTTACACTATTAATTTCATACCCAACTGCCTATTTTTTAACGAAGACCAAGCATAAACAACTTTGGCTTCTACTTATTATTATTCCTTCATGGATTAATCTTTTGTTAAAAACATATGCCTTTATCGGCATCTTTGGGTTATACGGGCCTATTAATGCATTTATCGAAGTATTTGGCTTCGATCCAAAGCAAATGCTCTTTACTGATATTAGCTTTGTCTTTGTGTCGGTCTATATTTTTATTCCATTTATGATTTTACCGATCTTCAATTCTTTAGATCGTTTAAACCCAACGCTCATTTATGCAGCACGGGATTTGGGTGCTTCGGCTTTTACAACCTTCCGTCGTGTTGTTTTACCATTGACAATGGATGGCGTTAAATCTGGTATTCAAGTTGTCTTTATCCCTGCCTTATCCCTGTTCATGATTACTCGCTTAATTGCAGGGAACCGTGTCATTACTCTAGGCACAGCGATTGAACAGCAATTCCTTGTGACACAAAACTGGGGTATGGGTTCTACTATTGCTGTATTCTTAATTTTATTCATGGTGATTATCATGCTAATTACGGGACAAAAGGATAAAGGAGGTCGCGTACGATGAACAAACTATCTGCTTCAGCCAAAGTCTATTTATCAATTGTTTTTATCGTTCTCTATGCTCCAATTTTCTATTTAATCTTTTACTCGTTTAATAGTGGCGGCTCCATGAATAATTTTGAATCCTTTACTTTGGAGCATTATCAAGCTGTTTTTGAAGATTCGCGTCTTCTTGTTATATTAATAAATACGGTCATCGTGGCATTACTTTCTGCTCTCATTTCTACTATTATTGGTACGCTAGGAGCAATTGGAATTGTGACGGTTAAGGATTCTAAGATGCGTAATACTTTATTATCCTTAAACAATGTCTTAATCGTCAGCCCAGACGTAATTATCGGGGCTAGCTTTTTAATTTTATTTACAATGGTAGGTATTAAACTGGGCTTTGCATCTGTTTTATTAGCACATGTTGCATTTAGTGTACCGATTGTTGTATTAATGGTTTTACCAAAGCTACTAGAAATGAATAACTCATTAATCGATGCAGCATTAGATTTAGGGGCAACGAAAAAGGACGTTATGATGCGTGTCATTCTTCCTTATATTCAGCCAGGGATTTTTGCAGGTTTCTTCCTTGCCCTTACGTATTCATTAGATGATTTTGCCGTGACATTCTTTGTAACAGGTAATGGCTTTAGTACTCTATCCGTAGAAATTTATTCAATGGCCCGCGCAGGAATTTCTCTAACAGTGAATGCAATTTCAGGTTTAGTATTCTTCGTTACGGTTTTAGTTGTTGTTGGTTATTATTTCATGACAAGTCGTACGAGTAAAAGAATGGAGGGGCAACGATGAAGTCACTAATTCAAGCTACCATCGCCATCCTTGTCGTTTCAGCACTTTTATTCTATGCGGCTGATGCCTTAAGTGCGGGTGGCGGTAAAAGTGGAAAAGACACGTTAACCATCTTTAACTGGGGAGAATATATTGATCCTGATTTGTTAAAAGAATTTGAAAAAGAAACAGGCATTCATGTCATCTATGAAACATTCGATTCCAATGAAGCTATGATGACAAAGATTCAGCAAGGCGGAACAGCCTACGATATTGCTGTCCCTTCTGAATATATGATTGAGAAGATGAAGGAAGAAGAATTATTGATTCCTTTAGATAAAACGAAAATCCCTAATTTTAAAAATATTGATCCTTACTTTTTAGATTTACCATTCGATGCTAACAATAAATATTCTGTCCCTTATTTTTGGGGAACAGTAGGTATTGTCTACAATCCAAGCCTTGTTGGAGACTTAGACTTCTCCTCTTGGGATGATTTATGGGACCCTTCTTTAAAGCGAAAAGTCTTTTTAGTAGATGGTGCGCGCGAAGTCATTGGGATGGGCTTAAACAGTCTTGGCTATTCTCTGAATTCACTAGATGATCAGGAACTTCGTGAAGCTACTGACAAACTAATCACCCTTGCACCAAATGTAAAAGCAATCATTGGAGATGAAATTACACCATTAATGATCAATAATGAAGCAACCGTTGCCCTTACGTGGTCTGGCCAAGCAGCTGACATGATGTATGAAAATGAAGAGTTAGACTTTGCTGTACCTGAGGAAGGCTCAAACTTATGGTTTGATAATATGGTCATCCCAAAGACATCGAAGAATATTGATGGTGCCCACGCCTTTATAAACTTCATGCTAAGTGCTGAATCAGGTGCTCAAAATGCCGATTTTGTAGGCTATTCTACGCCTAATCTTGCAGCTATGGACTTAATGGACGAAGAAGTTGTTTCTGACGAACGCTACTATCCTTCTGAAGAACAACGCGATACATTAGAGGTCTACAAAAACTTAGGACCTGATTATTTAGGGAAATACAACGAATTATTTTTAGAATTTAAAATGGGTATCCGATAATTCAACTAGCGAATTGACTTTTACATCAATTCGCTAGTTTTTTTTCTCTTCTTATTTAACTGACTATTAAATAAGAACATTTTCAATTGACTATTTGCATTATTATATTTAGAAAATATTTTGTCTGAATTTTAATAGATTTTCACATCAGTATTCTTGTGATATTCCTTCTGATGCGCTATAACATCGCTACAATTTATAGCCATGCTTTATGCCATTACAGACAGACTCTCACATTTTTTAATTCTCACTTTATAAGAGAAGTCCATAGATTGTTGTTGCTTTACTAATTTATCCCCATAGCTTCTTTTCCCCTCAATTTTTATGACTAACATCTATTATTTCTTCATGCATAGGTGCGCGGATGAAAACTTTTGTGGAAAACCATTCTAAATATAGAACCAGTACGATAATCTTAACTATTAGCCAAGCAATAATTCTTTATGATAGACTGTACTATATTTGATTACAAAAAGGGGGTTCATTCGATGACCCAGCAGAAGTCCAATAAGGCGGCTTTGTATATTTTAATGTTTAATATGTTTATCGCAATGGGAAGTATTGGCATTATTATTCCTGTCATGCCAGAGTATTTAAAAATATTTGGTGCAGCAGGACAAGTTCTAGGTATGCTAATCGCAACGTTCGCCTTAGCTCAATTCGTATTTTCTCCTATTGCTGGGAATCTTTCAGATCAGTACGGACGAAAAAATTTAATTATTTTCGGTCTTATCGTAACAGGTCTTGCACAAATCGGATTTGGCCTTGCTACAGATGTATGGATGCTCTTTTTAGCACGATTTTTAGGTGGTCTAGGTTCCGCATTTGTTGCACCTCCTATTATGGCTTTTGTCGCTGACGTCACAACCTATGAAGAACGTGGGAAAGGTATGGGGATGTTGGGTGCCGCTATGTCTCTTGGCTTTATGATTGGACCTGGTATTGGTGGCTTTTTAGCAAAGGTAAGCTTACATTTCCCATTTTTCACAGCTGGAGCTGCAGCCATCGTAGCATCTATTTTATCTTACTTTTTATTACCTTCTACCAAACCAAACACTGCGCAACAGAAACAAAAGCAAGACAATCTGGCGAAGCAAATGGCACGTTCCATACATATGCCTTATTTTGTTATGCTCATAATTATGCTGGTGTTCTCGTTTGGAATTGCAAATTTCCAAACGACATTGTCATTATTTGTGACAGAAAAGTTTAATTACACACCTGTAGATATAGCGATTATATTAGTTGTTGGTGGTGCTTTTGGAGTAGTAGTACAAATGTTTATTATTACACCACTGTTCAATCGTTATGGTGAAATGAAAGTAGTACTAGTAAATTTATTTATTGCATCCGTTGCTATTTTCTTAATATTATTTGTTTCTGGCTTTGCCCTTATTTTAGTTGTAGCAACAATTTTCTCTACAGCAACGACATTAATTCGTCCAGCTGTTAATACACTCATCTCAAAGCTTGCAGAGAAAGAGCAGGGATTTGCTGCGGGCTTGAATAATGCCTATATGAGCCTCGGAAATATGATTGGACCCGCTTTGGCAGGTTTATTATTTGACTGGAATATGAATAGCCCATATATTTTCGGTTCTATCATATTATTAGCCTGTTTCTTCCTTGCGCTCATCTGGACAGTGAAAAAAGCACCTCATTTAATGCATCCCGATACAAAATAGTCTGAAAAATCATTGACTATTTTTAGCAGTATGGTACATTATTGTTGATTCACAAAATTGAATGATTTTAACCACTAGGGGAGTCTTTAAAAGGCTGAGACGTATATGATAATATACGGACCCTTTGAACCTGATCTAGTTCACACTAGCGGAGGGAAGTGGCGCTACTTGCTGTTGTCACTATATACACGCAAGGCCGCTTCCTATTGTTTAAAGGGGGTGGCCTTTTTATTTTTCCTCACGAACTTTACCAAAAGGAGTGAACTTTATGTCAATTCGTAAATTAACAGTCATGGCTTTATTAGTAGCCGTTGCTGTTGCAGGCTCTACTTTCGTATCCATCCCAACAGGCATCGCACGTGCTTACCCCGTTCAGCATGCGATTAATGTGATAGGAGCCATTATACTTGGGCCTGTACCAACTGTTATAGTTGCCTTTGTCACTGCCATCATTCGTATCCTTACTGGAACAGGCTCTCTACTAGCTATCCCTGGTAGTATCATCGGTGCGGTCTGTGCTGCTCTTGCCTATAAATATAGCAATAAAATGTGGTTAGCTGGTATCGGAGAGGTTATCGGAACGGGCATTCTGGCTTCACTTATTGCCGTCCCTTATGCAAAATTATTCATGGGAACATCTGTAGCAGCATTCTTCTTCCTACCAGCCTTTTTAACATCAAGTACGATCGGTGCTATTTTAGGTGTAATGGTTGCGAGTAGCTTGCGTAAAACAGAGCTCGTAAAGAGATTTAATTCTTCTCTTTATTAAGAGGTATTGGATTATGAGCATTCATTGAGCTGCGGGCAGTCCAATTTGGAGCGCCTTTCTCCTCCTTATGAGCAAAGAGTCCACTTTGTAGATCATCTTCCCCTCTCTACAAAGGGGATAACTCTCTATTTCAAGCAACATAAAAAAAGCAGTGCAAAACTATTCGAGTTTGCACTGCTTCCTCTATTTAAGATCGTTTTTTCATGCCTTTTAACAACTGTGCTACATTTGTATCTTCTGCTTGTATAGTTTTTTCCTCAACCAGCGGCTCTTTTCTCTTCACATTCGTTAGGAAATTCCAACCAAAGCGTCTTATGGTAATATCAATAAAGAAAAGAAGCATACTTGCTAAGAGTAGCCATGTGGCAATATTTTGCCGATCTGCTCCTTTTGTCGTAAAGTCACGGAAAACATCTTGTGGTTCCTTTAAAACAGTGCCTCCTGTTCGTTTAGTTAACTCTTCTATCAGTTGGTTATTTACAGGGAGTAGTTCGTATTCAGCACTATAAGGAACACTTAGCCCTGCCTGATAAATGGCCTTCTTTTCATCTGCTACACGGAAGAAAATTAATCCAGGTTCAGCTTGTACTACAGCTCGAACTTGGGATGCGGAAATGGTTTCAAGTTGTGTTTCTAGCTCCTCCCCTGCCTCATTTACCGCTACAATATCTAAAAATGCAGCTTCATTTGTAGGGTCTGTAATCATAAAGGAACCATCTGCTTCCAATCTTACATCATAGGCTACATCATTGTAGCTTGGTAGCATCTGAGAAATAAGTGTTTGCCAAAATGCTCCCCAATTCTGCCATCTTGCCCAATCTCCTGTCCATTTACCCGTTGAATCAGATGTAAAGGCAAATGTTTTACCAAGACCATATTGCCACTGCGCTAACACAGGATCTTCCTTCTCGCTTTCTGCTACAACAGTAGCCCCCTGTTTTGCCGTTGTCCCAATATATGCATTCATTTGTGGGACCCCATTTGCAAACAGCGAGTTCCATCCTGCTGCATTATAAATTGCTGGATAGAATGGATTGTCCTCAATATAGGTGCGGGAAATCATAGCTGTTTCACGAGATAAAATAGACGGAATGGTTTGCTCATCTATGACATCATAGAAACGTCCACTACCCATGTCACTAAGCGCTTCTAATAAGTTCGCATCAGCATCTTGTCCAATCGCTACTGTCGATAAGGTTATACCATTTTCTTTTCCTTCAGTAATTAAATCCTCATAATTCCCTGCCTGTGATTGCCCATCTGTTAAGAGAATAATATGCTTACGTTGGAGCTTTAAATCAGCAAGGTTCTCGTAGGCTTTAGCTAATGAACTATAGATTTCTGTTCCCCCACCAGGTGTTACTGATAAAATAGTATCCACAGCCTCTTCTTTACTGCTAAGAGGCCCTGTCTCTATAATCTCCCAAGGACGATCATCAAAGGCAATGAATCCTAATGTATCCTCGTCTCGCAACATCTCAACAGAACGTGCCGCTGCTTCCTTAGCAAGCTCAAGCTTCGAGCCTTGCATACTGCCAGAACGGTCAAGTACAATCACTAACCCTAAGGAAGGTAATTGCTCTTTGCCCTTAATTTCCATTTCCACTGGCAATAAGGTTTCAATCGGTGTTTTAAAATAGCCGCCTAGACCAAAACTATTTTCTCCACCCACCATTGTAAAACCAACCCCAAAGTTTTTGACTGCTTGCTCAATAACACTCATTTTTGCTTCACCCACTAAATGACCTGGCACATTGTCGAAAATAATAGCATTATATTGCAAATAGCTGGACAGTTCATTTGGTAGACTGTCGGGCGCTACAACATCATAGGCAATGGATTGACTACCAAGTGCTGCTGCGATGGGTGAAGCTGTTTCATAACCATTAACGATTAATAAATGTGGTTCACTTTGAACCATTGTGACACTAGTTAACTTATTGTTTTCAAAAATGGCATCCTGACCAACTTGAACAACGGCTTCATATTTTACAAGTCCTTCAGCTGTTGCTGCATGTTTATAGGTAAACACATTCGTGCCTTCAGTCAGCTCAACTGCCTCTTTATGAATAAGCTCATCATTTTCATATAGTAATAGCTCGCCTTGGCCTGCTGATGTTGCATGTATGTCTGTCACTAATTGTTGTTGCTCTCCAACGTAAGCAACCTGAGGGGATACAAAGCTTTTTAGTGATACATCATTGACAACTGGTTGACTAAAAGGCTTAATATCCACACTAATATTAGAGCCTTTCAACTTCGTAGCAAATTCTAAAGCATCGCCCTTTGTCTCATTACCATCTGTTAATAGCACAAGACGAGTTGCTTTTTTAGGATCTATAATCCCTGAAGCAAGCTGTAGACTTTGTTCTATATTTGTTTGATCGGTAGCTTTAATTTCAGTTAGTTTCGGTACTTCCTTTAATGTTTTAGATAAAATGGCCTCTGTTTGTAAAGTAGAGGAAAATGAATAAATGCCCGCAAGCTGTGGTTCTTTTTTTGATTGGAGGCTCTCCTGTATAAACTGAACCATCTCATCTTCCGTACCATTCATAGAAGCAGAACGGTCTACTAAATAAATAATTTGTTCTTCTTTGATTGGTAATAATAGATATGGACCTGCGAGTGCAAAAACTAAACAGCCTGCTGCCACTATGCGAATAGTAAGTACAACAATATGACTTCTTTTAAGTCGCTGTCGCTCATGAAAGTATGTCCATCCAAAATACAAGAATAATGGAAGGAGTAACAACAATACTAACGGCATATCAATTCGTAAATCCACGACGTCGTTGCACCTCCCACTCTGAAACAAGCAATAGTAAAATAATTACAATTAGCCAAGGCACGAAAGAGGTCATCGACACTTCTTCCTTTCCATTGTCTGAAATATCACCTAATGTAAAACTTGTTCCTTGTTCAATGACACGTTCTTGTGCTTGCAATTGGACAATCAATTGTTTTTCCTCATTATTTGAGCGTACCATATAAATGCCTGGCTGTTTGGGCGCAGTTAGCATCCCCTTCGTAACAGACGAAAGAAACTCGTCTTCTTGCGAATAAACATTCCAGTCTCCTTGCGCTAAAGCAACTGCACGTTGTTCATTGGGTGAAAAAATCCCAAGTGACCCAACTGATTCTGTTAGCTGCTGCTCTGTACTCCATAGAAATAGTGGGAATGATGGATGTAAAGGCCAATCTGTATCAGCAATATCGGCTAAAACAACGATATCTCCTTTTGGGGAGCGTTGGATGAACGGCTCTTCTCCAACAGAAGCAATCGTTTCATAGTCCGCAAAGCCAGGATAAACAGCACTAACATAAACATCCTTTAGTTCACTAAAGGCAAATAATGCATCACTTCTAGTGCTTACCGTCCCATTCGCATCTACTTTTTCTGCATCATCACGACCAAATAATACGAGGGGATTGTCCATCTTTTCCAATAAGGCTGATTGGTTTGTGATTATGGTAGCATCTTGATTGTCAGCTACTTGCAAGGAAGGGACGATTTTTACGCCACTACTAACTGTTTGAAAACCTTTCTGTATCAGTTGATGCAAGCCTTGATCAACAATAATTTTTGACGTAGTCGTTTGTAGTAAAACTGTTTGTTGATTGTCTATGTCATAATCATCATTTGCATCAATAATAGCTGTCATGGATTTTGCTAAAGGCAAATCTTTAAATGTTTTCGTAATGGCTTCATTTGGAGGCACAACGACACTTTCTGCTACCAGCTCCTCACCCTCTGCATTATTCAATGCGAGTGTTACCTTTTGCTCGGTATTTGTATCATTATGGAGTTGTACAAGTGCCAGCGTAGCTTGTCCATCTGTCGTAGCAGCAAAGCGGGTGATAGCGATATTTGTTAAGTCTTTTGTAGCACCTCTTACTAGCCATTTCACAGAATCCTTGTCCATCGGTAATTGCTTTTTATCAAGTGTATCTGTAAAAACATAGATAGAAGTTGGTGTATCGCCCACAAATGCCTGTGCTACATCCAGCGCCTTATTCATTTCAGCAGTTTCATAGGTTATTTGTAAATCTTGAATAGCTTTTTTTATTTCACTCGTGTTTGTTTCTTGCTGTAAAACAGCTTTTGGTGCAGCACCAGTTGTAATTAATGTGACAGGTCGACCATTCAATTCATTCATCAAGTTCAGCATTTCCTGTTTATGAGCGTCAAAGGTTGATTGCTCTTTACCTGCCAGCATTGTGGCTGAAGTATCTACAATAAATATGGTTTGTGCACCAACCATGGTTGATTTTTTTATATAAGGATTCATCAATGCCAAAACAAGTAGCACTAAAGCAAGAAGCTGTAAATATAGTAGGGCATTTTTTTGTAGATGCTTTAAATAAGGCGATACTCGCGTTTCCTGCATAATCTCCGACCAAAAAAGCGTCGAAGAAACTGTTTGATCTGTATATTTTTTTCGAAAGAAATAATAAAGTAGGACAATGACCGGGATGATGGCCGTCCAGCTAAATATAATTTGACTAAAGCCCAATACGGCTCACCTCACCTAATCCAATGTGCTTTTAATAATTGCTGGAAAATCGCATGTTGCAATCCATCTTCCACTTTCAATTGTAATTTTCGAACACCAAAGCGACGGCAAATGGCTTCAAATTCTTCTTCATGTAGTATGCGTCTTGCATGGTAGGACTCTAATACTTTAGAGGACATCGTCACATTCACATCATTACCTGTTTCACGATCAAGGAGACGTACATCACCCGAATAATTTGGTGACAGTTCTTCTTGCGTTACAATTTGCAAAATGCGAACATCTCCAGCATAGCGTGGTAGCCTTTTTAATAGCTGTTCCCATTCCTCAATTGGCTCTAATCCATCTGTAACAATGAATAATACGGTACTATCTTTAGGTAAAGCTTTAAGTGCATCCTTGGCAAAACGATTAGAGTAATTAGCTTCCTCTATATCTGTTACTAGCTGTAAAAAAGCTCGGCGATACATGGTACCCTTCCGTCGAAATGGTGGCTTCACTTCATCTTGGACAAAAGAAAAAGATAGACGATCATCTCGACCTAATACCATTAGACCGAGGGAGGCCACAATTTGACGAGCAAATAACCACTTAGCATGTTGCCCCATCGATTTGGTAGCATCTAGTAGAATATGTACACGCATCTCTTGCTCATCTAAAAACCTTTTTATAAAGTATTTATCTGTACGAGCAAAGACGTTCCAATCCACTTGGCGTACATCATCTCCTAAATGGTATTCTCGAAAATCCGAGAAATCAAGGGATGCCCCGAAGCGTTGAGAACGGTGCGAGCCCTTATGTTGCCCGCGTAGTTTGGAGGCCGTCGCTACTTGAAAGCGACTGATTTTCGCTAACCAGTCTTCGGGCAATAAGTATTTTGCTGTCACTTGCTAATACCTTGCTGAACTTTTTCTAAAATAACATCAATCACATCGTCTGCTGTTTTTCCTGAAGCCTCCCCTTCATAATTCAACAGCATGCGATGACGTAAAACAGGCTTAGCAACAGATTTAATATCCGCTACAGAAACATGAAAACGACCATTCATTAAAGCTCTTGCCTTTGCCAATTTGATTAAGCTCTGCAAACCACGTGGACCACTGCCATACATTGCATATTGTTTAACCTCATCAAGCGCATCTGTTCTCTCAGGATGCGTAGCCACTACTAGATCAGTTGCATACTCTAGCATTTCATCAGCAACCATCACTTCCTTTACCATTTGCTGAGCTTGAATGAGAGCATCTGTATCCATCTGTTTCTGTAAACCAATTTCCTGGGCACCTGTCGTTCGCTTCATAATTTCCATAAGTTCGCTTTTTTCTGGATAGGGTACAAGAATTTTACAAAGGAAACGGTCCATCTGTGCTTCTGGTAATGGGTATGTTCCTTCCATTTCAATAGGGTTTTGAGTTGCCAACACGAAAAATGGTCTCGCCATTTTTTTTGTATCCCCTAATATGGTTACCGTTTTTTCTCCCATTGCTTCCAACAAGGCACTTTGGGTTTTGGGTGTTGCGCGATTTATCTCATCAGCCAATACCATTTGACTAAAGATTGGCCCAGGTTGAAAGGTAAATTGCTGCTTCCCATCGGGTGTACGTTCAATCATGCTCGTACCTGTTATATCTGCTGGCATAAGATCTGGTGTAAATTGAATACGTGAAAACGACAGATCCAGTACCTCTGAAATGGTACGAATTAACATCGTTTTTCCTAAACCAGGTAAACCTTCTAACAATGCATGACCATCCGCTAATACTGCATACAGGGTATAATCAATTGCTTCTTCCTGTCCAACAATGAAGCGATGAATTTCTTCTTTAACTTGCTGTAATTTCGTACTCATATCTACATACTGTTGCTCTGTAAAGGCCATTTCTTTTCCTCCTACTGCGACTCAATTGACGTGAAATAAGATTGCACGACATTTTGTAAATCCTTCGGTAATTGTAAGCGCTCTGAACTCTCTAAATAGCTGTCTTTATAAGAGCCAATTACTTCTTCATAAGGTCGAATAGAACCTTTTGTTATCGGACCATTTCCTTGTTGCTCAGATACATGGGAACCATCTCCTAATGCGCCACCATCTACTGATGTCTCACTTGCCCCACCTATTCGATTCGGTGTCGTTAGCAAATTCCGACCGCCTTGGCCACTTCCTGCTCCTTGACCACCTTGTCCCTGACCTTGGCCTTGGCCCTGTCCTTGACCCTGTCCCTGTCCTTGGCCTTGTCCTTGACCTTGGCCTTGGCCTTGTCCCTGGCCTTGGCCTTGTCCTTGACCTTGGCCCTGCCCTTGACCATTGCTCTGGCTACTACCATTTTGCTGTTGAGAACCACTTTGAGCATTATTTTGACTAGACTGGCTTTGTTGATTACTAGGTTGGGAATTACCAGATGACTGTTGACTGTTTTGATTGTGGCTGCTGGCATTATTGGCACTCGCAATTGCATTTTGTAAGGAGTTACTTGCTGGTTTACCAAGTTTACTCATAGCAGTTTGTGTGGCATTTGCATTTTCTGTCAGCCCTTGCTGCATTTGGGCAAGCTCTTTTAGCTGCTCAACCTCTTCCTTCGATAATCCTTGGCCTTCTGTTGTGCCATCTTGACTAGCCGTTTGTTTATCCTTTAATTGCTGCTCCTTTAATGCTAGCTCCTTTTGCTTTTTGACAACTTCTCGTAAAGCTTCTTCTGCTGTTTCAGCCTCTTTTAAAGTATTTTGAAGTTCTTGCAATTGCTCCTTTACTTCTTTTGTTTCCGCCTTCTTCTCTAATTCAGCAACTTCCTTCTTCATATCTTCGATAACTGCTTGCTCCTTTTCAACCTCTATCGCTTCAATTTGCGTAGCTGCTGGGAACATATAAAGAATGGCTAGTACAACTGTTGTAATAAATAATCCGATAAACGCCTTTGGACGAAATAAATTTTTCTTTCGAGCCTTAAAGTCTGCGAAAGCTTTTTCAGCATTTTGGATAGCTTTCGATAATAATGATTGAACAAGAGGATCCTGATCATCTTTAAATGATAAAGCTGTCACTAATTCATTATGTGAGAAATAATGATCCAGTTTATGCAATGCCTCTTTCTCTTTGACCCGTTTCCACCAAATATAAGCAATGGTTGCAATAATAACGGTAATAAAGGCTCCTAATGCTATTTGGCGATAATATGGCCAGACAAATAGTCGGGAAATAAGTACGAGAGAAGCACTCGAAAGCAATGCCAAAAACAAACCGTATTGTGCAATGGGAATGCTTCTTTCAAGAGTTAATCTCGATTTTGCACGCTGAATATATTTTCGTAATTGCTTACGACGCTCCATACCAATTCCTCCTCATCGGTTACTTTTCATGTTGGCACGCAATTTTTTAATCGCAATCGTTAAACAAAGCACAATGATGAATACATAAGCAATTAAATAAGTAATCCATACAGGTAGTTCTACACCCGAAAGCTCTGCTAATGCATCCCCCATCTCTGGAGAAATAAGTGTCAGCATCAAGGCACCTGGATTAATAGATGCCCAGAAATAGGTCATAAAGGAGGCACCTGTTCCAATGGCATTGCCCATTTGATGAAAGGCCATTGTTAAAAAGAAGAAGAATGCTGTAATACCTCCTAAGAAAATGATTGAGCCGTATGTGGCAATCATGGCAACAATAGTCCTCTTAGTAATCGTAGAAAACATCACGCCTATACTACCTATTGCTACTACAGTGACTAAATAAAATAAAAATATAGAAATAAGCTGTGAAGGCGACACACCACCGAATAGAAACACTAGACTGTATAGTGGTAATCCTGCTACCAGCATCAATACTAGAAATGCTACGGAGGATAGTAATTTTCCAATAACAATTTGTGTAGAACTTTGTGTCGTTGTTAATAAAATATTTAATGTTTGCTTTTCGCGCTCACTACTGATAGCACCTGCAGTCAAACTTGGTGTAATGAAAAGAACTAATGCCATTTGCAAGATGGTTAGCACAGCAAACATCATAAAGCTTGTCTCTGGTCTAAAGAAGCCTCTGCCAGTAAATTCAGTTGTAAGCAATAAAAACCCTGCAATGAAAATACACAGTACAGCTAAATAAAACATTAAACCTGAAAAGCTTTTAAAAGAACGGAAGCGTAACTTCAATTCTTTAACAAGTACTGGATTATAAAATCTTTCCATCATTGATTGTCCGCTCCCTTCGTAATCGCCATAAAGACATCCTCTAAATCCTTCTCTTCTTCACTTAATGCATAGATTGGTAAATCTGTAAGCATAGCTTTTTTTAGCAATGCCACCTGCTCAGCATCTGTTCCTCGATAGTTAAAGGCTATTTCTAAACGACTTTCAATGACATCAATTGATGAAATATGCGGATCTTCCTCTAAAAACGCTCGTACTGCATCCAATTGATCTGTCACTTTTAATACAATACGCTTTTCTCCTTGTAGCTGAGCCTGAATCGCGGCTACATTTCCATGTGCAATTAATTTACCATTATCAATAACACCGATTTCATCACACATCTCAGCAAGTTCAGGCAAAATATGCGACGAAATTAAAATTGTTTTTCCCATAGACTTTAAATTTCGTAAAATATCTCGCATTTCCACACGAGCACGTGGATCTAGTCCTGATGCAGGTTCATCTAGAATCAGTACCTTTGGATCATGGATAAGTGCACGAGCTAAACATAAGCGTTGCTTCATACCACGTGATAATAAATCAACATATTCATAGCGTTTACTTGATAAATTCACTAGTTCTAATAATTGTGGAATTAACACTTGACGCTCTGCTAATTGGATACCGTAGCTCGCTCCATAAAAATCTAAATATTCATCTACTTTTAACTGATCATATACACCAAAGAAATCGGGCATATAACCAATTTGCTTTCGAACTTCTTTAGGTTCCTTCACAACACTTTTGCCATTTATCAGAGCATCTCCTGAAGTCGGTGACAATAGGGTCGCTAAAATAGAGAATGTCGTTGATTTCCCTGCTCCATTTGCGCCAACAAATCCAAATACAACGCCTTCTTCTAAAGATAAGTTTAAATGATCTAATGCTGTAAAGGAGCCGTATCGTTTCGTTAAATCACGAATTTCAATCATTATTTTGCCACTCCTTTCAGCTCTATGTCTGGTAATTTCGTTTGTTCTCCTGATGGATCGGGACCATATTTGATTTCAATTCGAAGCTCTCCATCTTGATTAAAGTATGTTGAAACCTTGTCTGTAAACACTTGCTTTGTATCGACTAAAGGCTCATATATATTCGTTTCATTATTCCAAATGGATAGCTGCATACGTGAGACATCCTTATTAGAAATTGTCAGCTCATTAAGTGATTCAACGGCATCCATAAATTGATCTGGCATGGTCATCGTTACTTCGTACAACCCTTCAGATAGGTACCATTTATTCAATTCTTCCTCGATCTTTTCATAATAGCCATTTGCTGATAGTGGCTCTACTGAATACGAGAAGTTATTACGCTTCATTGTAAATGGACCTGTTAGCTCAACTTTTCCTTTAAATGGTTGAACAAGCATCGTAATTGGTGACATATTGGCACTTGTTTCTAATTCAACTCCTACCACCGCTTGATCTGTCCAAGCTGTAAGTATTGGTTGGTTATCCTTTTCGACAAGCGGCAATGCTAAAGTTTTCATTCGTTCAATCCGCATTGGGTCTACCTCATCCTTTTTCGATGGGTAACTATAATTATAATTATTGAAAATAGATGGTTTTTGAAGAACCGTTGTTTTCAGTTCCTTATTTACCTGTAATGTTCCGTTTGCTTCAATATCACCTAGTTTTACTTCTTTCACACCTGAGATTAATGTGACATCTTTTAATGCAAACGGGAAATTATTTTTAACTGTTCCTGTTAGTTTTTCATTTTTCAGTGTTATATCTATATCCATCTTCCCGATATTTTGTGCTGATGTTTTTCCACCAAAGGATTGCACAGACCAGTAGCTTAAATCACGTAATGTTAGTGTTGAACCGCTAGCATTTTCTTTTATATAAGAAGATTCATGTAATGGCCCCATCGTGCCTGTGAAGTTATTATAATTTCTTAATGCAACGGCAGTTGTATTTTGGTCAGCATTGACCACAAAATCCCCACTGCGATTCGTTAGAATGGACTCTACATAATAGCCATTTACACTATTGTCTTCATTTACTTTATAGAATGCAGATTGTTGAACTTGTGGCTGTACAATACGATCCTTCGCTCCGACAATAAAGAGAACAATGGAAAGAACAACAGAGATGGACGGTATTATCCACCATGCATGCTCACGCTTGTCCGCTTTTTTCAAGATAAAATAAAGGATTGGCCCGATTATTAAAATATAAAGAATAATGACAATTAGCATATAGCTCACTGATACTTCGAAAGATGGAAATAGTTCATTAATGTTACGAAGCTCATAAGATATTTGATCGAGAGGAGATTGTCCCTGTCTCATCATTCCTTGCTGTGAAATACTTTGAATATTCATCACTTTGGCTAAAAGTGCTCCGTAGCCGTCCATAGAAGCAAGTGGTTGATCACCTAAAGAGAAGGTTGTTTGAATCACTTCCCCGCTACCCACTTTTTTCTTTGCTGCTAACACTGCATTATTTTCTGTTAGTACAGGTAAACTTCCTTCACTACTAGTAGCTGCGTAAACTGAAATCGGCTGTGTAAAAATGCCGCCACCTGACAATTTAGATAAAGCTTCTGCAGAAATCGCAGTCGTTTCTTGTGATAATGACAAAGGTAAATACTCTTTAAAAATCCCTGCTGTAGCATTGATTTGGTCAGCAGCACCTAGAAGTAAGGTACCACCATCCTGTACCCATTTTAGTAATGCTTCTTGTTGTTTCGGTGTTAAATCAGCAATAGCCACTTCATCTACAACAATGACATTGGCCATCGCAAGTCCCTGCGAGTCTTCTGGAAGTGTATAATCTTTTAATTGATTGATATTAAATACTTCCACATTACTTTGAGCTACAAATGTTGATAAACGTAATAGTGCTGAAAGTCGATCACTTTTATCTGTTAATGTATAAATGAATGTTGATGAGGGATCTAAAAAATTTGATTGCAGACGTTTAGTTCCCTTATAGGCAATCTTTTTTCCTTTTTCAATGTTTCCCTCATAAAAGGCAAATAAATCTGTGTCCGAGTAACTATAGTCAGCTAAACCATCAAGATAGAAAGTAAATGTCTTTTCCTCTCCTGCTGCTATATCTATTGGAACGACAAGGGCTGAAGCTGCCTCATAAGAATTTGATGAATTAATCGCCATATCTCCTGAGAAGTCAGCTCCATTATTTTTCACTGTAACTTGAAGTGGTACTACTGATTGATATTTCGCTTTACCAGAAACACCAGCTGTTGCTTTCACCTCTAGTGTAGCAGCAGCACTCGCCTGAGTTGTAGGCAAGATAAAGCTCATTACAAGCATGACTAGTAAGGTCAGTGCCGTCCATTTTGTCTTTTTCAAAAGCTCAACCCCTTTTTATGTAAATAGATGGTTACATAATTATACGATTTATATTGCATTTTGTTCCATTTCTTATGTTATCTTCATTAATATTCATAAACTCTTAAGAATTCTACAATGAAAAAGGCAACTCCAAAACAACCTAGAGCTGCCTGATATTCTATTTAGTATAATCAAACAAACATCGTGCATGATCCTGCACTACTTCAACAAATGCCTCTACTTGTCTTAATTCAAAAGAGGATTCATAACCAATTAGCCAAGTATCGCGTGTAAGACCAAACTCTTTTTCATCATTTGATAGAGGAATTTTATGAATGGCATCGTGGTCATTTAATGTAATAGAAGGTAAGATCGCATAACCGATCCCATTTAAAGCCATTTGCTTACAAATTTCAATTTGATCCACTAAAATTTGTTTTCTTGGATTTGAAGCAAAATGCTGCTGCCACCATTGTTGAATTTCTTGATAATAGTTGGAATCACTCTTATATTGAATAAATGGACGGTCTGTCTTTAACACATCTTCAATTGTTTTAACCTCTTTGTCCACCAAATAAAGAGTATCTCTGAAAAGGTGGATCTTTTCTCCTTTCCAGTCAACTTGGCCTCGTACAATACCTACATGTGCCTCGCCCTCATAAAGAGCTTTCACAATTTCAGAACTCCATCCCGTCATCAGTGATATTTTAGCCTCTGGATATTTGGACACAAAATCCTGCAAGATTTTTGGTAGCCAGTTCTGCCCAACAATGGATGCGCAAGCAATTTTCAATGTCCCGTTTACTTTTGTCGTTAAGGATTGAATCGTTTCAAAAATTTCTTCCTTTTTGGCTAGCATTTCCTTTGCATAAGCAATAACTTGTTCACCAGCAGGTGTCGCTGTTAAACCTTTTTGTGAGCGAATAAATAATTGTGCACCCCAGTCTTTCTCAATCGTTTGTAATCGTTGTGAAAGGGCTGGTTGGGATAAAAATAGACGTTCTGCTGCTTTCCGCATATTGCGTTCTTCAGCTAAGATTTTTAAAATTTCTGCCTCTGTTGCCATCAATCTGTAAACCTCCAATACAAGCAAAGAGGGCCTCATGATTTTCATCTGAGTTCCCTCTTAAGCTACTACTCTTTTTGATAAATATATTTTTTCAATTGCTTTAAAATAACACGTCTTGTTAATATCCCTGCGAATGTACCATCTTCGTCCACTACACATAAAAAGGCGTGGTTAATAACTAAATCCAAAGCACGCTGGAAAGTATCCGTCAGCTTTAATACAGCGATCTCTTTTTCCATAATAGAGTCAACCTTAATATCAGGTAGCTTTTCATATTCAATATGCTCAAGTCCAAGAATCGATTCGGTAATCATTTTCATGCTAAGTAAACCTTGAAGTCGATATTTCAAATCTAATACAGGTATGGACGAGTACCCTGTACGTGTTAGTACAAGGAGTGCATGTTCCGCACTATTTCCACTTTGTACATGCGCAACTTTTTCAGAGGAAATGATAAAATCACTAATTGGCATTGCTAATAAGTCTTTGCTGTTAGTTGAAATCATGAACTTCTTCTCCTTTTCTGTCCTCACTGTGTAGAACAGTCCTTCCCTTTCATCATATCACAACTTTTCTATGTATGACCATGACCAGGCCGAGAAGAGTTTTCATGAACAATGAATTATTTTAGCCTTTACAGCAAAAACTTAGAATATCTTCATCCAGTCAAGTTTTTCGCGACCGAATGAAGATGGTTCTTAACTAATAGCCAGCCTTACTCCAGTAGTAAAAAATCATGATCCCTAAAAAAAGTAAAAAAATTGCATAGACCCAAACAATTGGGTTCAACATCGTTGCATATTCTTCAACCGTTTCTGAAATAGGGGTATCATTTTCAGATTTCCGTTCAGAAGTCATTTTAGCTATTTTTAACGTATAGACAAACGAAATAGCAGAAATGATCACAATGGCAATAATTGCTGGTATTAACCACATACCCATCGGCAAAACTCCTTTCTTTACCCTTAGTATGCGTCAACCCAACTAGTCGTTATGCAAACATTTTTAGAATGGATATTGATTGAGCCACTGCCCACCATCCAAAGTTACACATTCTCCATTCATATAACTTGCTTTGTTAGACATCATAAATGTAGCTAAATCAGCAATTTCTTCTGGTGTTCCTATTCGGCCTAGTGGAACAGAATCTAGTGTACGAGCTGCCGCTGCTTCTGATTCCCAAAGCTTATCGGCTCCACCAGTACGCTCGATTGGACCTGGTGCAATAGCATTAACCCGAATCCCATACTGTTTCCCCCACTCAACAGCTAGCGTTCTCGTCAATGATAGTACCCCTGCTTTTGCTGCAGCAGAATGGATCACACCTGCTCCTGCATTCCAAGCATACGTCGCTACCATATTTAATATAGACCCTTTGATCTTATGTTCAATCCAATACTTGCCTACTACTGAAGAGCAATAAAATGTACCATTTAATACAATATCTACGACAGCCTTCCAGCCGTTCGGTGATAAATCTTCTGCACGTACAATAAAGTTACCTGCTGCATTATTCACAAGCCCATCAACTTGACCAAATTTTTCAATAGCAAATGCGAGCATAGCCTCAGCATGCTCAGGTACTCGTACATCCATTTGGAATGTCTCAATTGAGGGGCCAGCCTCCGCTATAAATTTCTTTGCCTCTGCTAATCGTTCTTCGTTACGACCTGTTATGACAACATTAGCTCCCTCAGTCACGAACTGCTTTGCCATATACAGCCCCATGCCACTTGATCCACCCGTAATAATAATCGTCTTTCCTTGCAACATTCCATTTCCCCCTTTGTTAAAAATGAATGATGATTCACTAAAAGTTTACTATATATTCTCGGATATGTCATATTAATTCTATAGAATGCGAGTTTATTTTCTAAGAAAATATAAAAGAGCCATTCATTCGATTGAATAGCTCTCCAATATCATTAAAACTCATACGTATAGGCAATTTTATATAGCTCCATTATCTCTTCTAAAGTGGGTATCTTCGGATTGTTACCAGGGCTTCCACTTGCAAGTGCATCCTCAGCCATTTTAGGAATGGCCTGATAGTAAGCATGCTCCTCGATTCCCCACTGCTTTAAATTGCCAATTTTCATATACTGACACATATCTTTAATGGACGTAATAGCAAGCTGCGCAAGCTCCTCTTGCGATAGACGTTCTTTTGTTTTATTAAAAAATTGTCCTAAATCTGCCAATCGATCTATACAAGCGTCTTTTGAATAGTCTAGTACAGCTGGTAAAAGCATCGCATTGGAGATGCCATGTGGTACGTGGAAAAGTGCCCCAATCGGACGAGACATTCCATGTACAAGGGCAACAGAAGCATTTGAAAATGACAGCCCTGCCTGCATCGAACCCAACGACATCGCTTCCCTAGCATCAACATCATCTCCATGTTCATAAACCCTTACGATGTTATTCACAATTAATTCCATAGCAGATAAGGCGAGCACATTCGAATAAGGGTGAGCTAAACGCGATAAATAGCTCTCAATGGCATGGCTCAATGCATCTATTCCAGTTGCTGCGGTAATTGCTGGAGGTGAAGTAATGGTTAATATAGGATCAACAATCGCTATAGTGGGCATAAAAGCTGGTTGCTTAATCATCATTTTCACATCACTTTTTGTATTGGTAATAACAGTGGCATCTGTTGCTTCAGAGCCTGTACCTGCTGTTGTTGGTATCGCAATGTGTGGAATTGGTGCATTAGCTGCAACCTTTGCCATTTTCATATAATCTCCTATGTAGCCGCCATTTGTAGCCACTACTGCAATCGCCTTCGCCGTATCAATACAGCTACCACCACCAACAGAAATAATGACATCACAGTTTTCTTTCTGCAAAAGCTGCAATCCCTCTGCTACATACGTATCATCTGGCTCAGTTGTCACCCCTATATATGAAACGACGTCTATCCCTTGGGTCTTTAACAGTGTATGGCATTTCTTGATAAAGCCTAAACTGTCCATAATTGGATCACTAATGATTAATGCCTTTGAACCTAGTTTTTTCGCATACTCTCCTACTTCTTCAAATGAATCTCGACCATATACAATCGTACCTGGTGAATGAACAGTAAAGATGGTTTTTGTTTGAATCATATTTTCCCTCCTAAGCTATTGAGCTGTATAGCCACCATCTAATAGAATGGCCTGGCCGGTTAACCCCTTTGCTACATCACTTGCTAAATATAATGCAAGTCCTGTAATTTCTGAGACATCAAGTAAACGTTTTTGCGGTACAAGTGGATATAACACTTGTTCAAGAACTTCTTCCACTTGAATTCCCCGTGTTTGTGCTAAATCCATAAACTGATTACGTACTAATTCCGTGTCAACATACCCTGGACAAATAGCATTTACCGTAATTCCCTCTGTCGCCACCTCTAGTGCCGTTACCTTAGTAAGCCCAATCACACCATGCTTTGCTGCATTATATCCTGCCTTCCCAGCAAACCCAATGACGCCATTGATGGAGGCCATATTGATAATACGACCAAATTGATTCTTCTTCATATGTGGTAACGCATACTTCATCGCCACAAAGGGAGCAACGACCATCACTTTTTGCATTGACTCAAAAATTTCTGTCTTAAAATCCTCAATAAGCGACACATGTTGAAATCCTGCATTATTGATTAAAATATCTAAGGTTGAGAATTTATGAATCGTAAAATCAATGGCTTCTCTTATGGCTTGTTCTTCTGTCACATCACATATATAGGAAGTTAAAGAGGGGTATTGTGCGACGGCTTCCTCAAGAAGCTGTTCATTTTTATCTGTTATTACAACATTAGCCCCTTGCTCAGCAAATGCTTGTGCCATAGCAAGACCAATACCACGAGCTGCCCCTGTAATAAAAACCGTTTTTCCTTGCATACTTCATCCCTCCTACATCCCTAATGAGAATAATATGATTGCAAGTATTGTACCTATAATAGGGATAATAACCGTCAAGGCTCCAAATGGCATATATGCATCCTTATGCTTTTCATTACATACTGAATTGATGGTTGTCACCACATATCCTCCGTGTGGCAATGAATCTAGCGAACCAGATGCTATAGCGATTGTCCGATGCAACGCTTCTGTATCTACACCCATCTCGATATAATGCGGTGCTAGTAAGGGCATTGCAATTGTTTGTCCCCCTGATGCTGAACCTGTTAAACCAGCAATAACCGCAATGGCTAAGGCTCCTCCAATTAGCGGACTGCCAGGGATATTGGTCATTACATCAACAGTTGCAACAAAGGATGGTGTTGCTTTTACTACCCCGCCAAAACCGACAACAGCCGCCGTATTTGCAATGGCAATAATAGCACCCATTGCACCTGCTGCTAATGTTGCACCAACTGACTTTGCATATTTGTAACTCACTAAATAAGCCACGATACAGCCACTAGTTAAGGCTACAATTAAAGCAGAGGTTCCAAGTGAATCATGGAAAATATAAGAAATGACTAAAACAACTAATAATGGTACAAGACTCAAAAGGGGACTCGGTAGCTTACGTGTTGCATCAGCTACTGGATCGGTAGAGCGCTCAATGAAAACTTCCCCCTTGTTAACAGCGCGTTTAATCATCCAATTCAGCCAAAGCGAGCCACCAACGGCCATAAAAATAGCCACGACAATACTAACTTGCCAACCTGCATATGGAGTTGTACCAAGGTATGGAATTGGTATCCAATTTTGAATCTCAGGTGAGCCTGCTGATGTCATCGTAAATGTGACAGAACCTAGGCCCAGTGCAGCAGGAATAAAACGTCGTGGAAAGTTTGCTTGTTTAAATAAACTAATAGCCATTGGATAAACAGAAAAGGCTACGATAAAAACTGAAACACCACCATATGTGAGTACTGCTGCAGCTAAAACTACAGCATATGTGGCATATTTCACCCCTATTTTTTCTACAATCCATTTTGAGACACTATCTGCAGCGCCTGTATCCTCCATGACTTTACCGAAAATGGCACCCGCCATGAACATTAAATACCATGAACCAACAAATCCGGTGAACCCATCCATATAGCTCGTTAGAAAGTTTGCCTGATCTTTATCAGCTGTTTGAGGAAAAAATGCAAGACCGTTTGTTAAGGCTGCTAACAGCGCAGTTAACGGTGCTGAAATAAGTAGATTTACACCCTTCATTGTTAAATAAACTAATAATGCTAAACTACCAAAAAGACCAATATACGCTAACATTTACACCCCACCCATCCCCTTTTTTAGAAAAAGAGCTGTATAACTCTACAGCTCTAGGTTTTATTAGTCGTTATTGCTTGGGAATGCAAATGTGGATGCTGAAGAGGCATTACCAGCCATCCAACGCTCTGAAATTGTTTTAGTTTTTGTGAAAAATCGTGCTTGGTCTGGACCAAACATATGCCCCTCACCAAAGCGAGAGCCTTTAAAGCCTGCAAAGTTATGGTAGCCAACAGGAATTGGAATTGGTACATTGACACCAACCATGCCAACATCAATTTCTGTTGTAAATTTTCGAGCTGCTAATCCATCATTCGTAAAGATTGTGACACCATTACCTAGCTCATGCTTATTTATTAGTGTAATAGCTTCCTCTAAGGAATCTACACGAACAACATTGCGAGCTGGACCAAATATTTCTTGCTCGTAAACTTCCATGCCTGGTTTTACATGATCTAATAATGTAGGCCCTACATAAAACCCTTTAGACTCTTTGACAATATCAAGTTCTCGTCCGTCACAAATTACTGAAGCTCCTTCGGCTTCCCCTCGATCAATTGCAGTAAGAATTGCTTCTTTTGATTGTTGAGAAATAACAGGGCCAAAATCTGAATCAGGATTTGTATAAGGGCCAACCTTCAGATTCGCGATTTTTTCCTTCAGAATCTCCACGAGACGATCTGCAGTATCCTTTCCTACAGGCATAATGGTAGATATCGCCATACAACGTTGTGAGGCTGCCCCATATGCTGCTCCAATAAAGGCATTGGCTACCTGTTCAAGGTCGGCATCAGGCATTACAACCATATTATTTTTACCCCCACCAAGCGCTGTAACACGCTTTCCATATTTTGATCCAGTTTCATAAATATATTTTGCAACTGGTGTTGATCCAACAAATGAAATCGCTTGCACAGCTGGGTTTTCTAAAAGTTCATTGACCGCATCTTTATCACCATTGATTACTGTCCAAATACCATCAGGCAATCCCGCCTTCTTCCAAAGCTCACTAACATACAATGCTGTCATTGGCACACGCTCTGATGCCTTTAAAACAACCGCATTTCCTACAGCAATGGCCATACTCGTTTGTGCTAGAGGCACCATGATAGGGAAGTTAAATGGAGAAATTGCTGCCACAACCCCTAATGGATATTTTGCAGAATAAGCATTTATTTGACCTCCAACATTTACAGAGTATTCTCCCTTCATTAAGTGTGGTGCACCAATGGCTAAGTCAACAGATTCAAGTCCTCGTGTAATTTCACCTTTAGCATCTTCAATCGTTTTACCGCTTTCAGTACAAATGATTTTTAATAGTTCCTCCATATTTTCAGTGATAAGGTTACGGAACTTTAGTACAATTTCTGCACGCTTAGCCACTGAAGTATCACGCCAAGCTGGAAATGCTGCTTGAGCTTGCTCGATTGCATCTTGTGTTTCTTCTATTGTTGCAAGGGGTACCTTAGCAATGACTTCACCTGTTGTTGGGTTAAATACCGAACCGAATCGGCCACTTTTTCCTTCAACCAATTTGCCACCAATAAAATGTGTTAATGTTTTAACCTCTTGTGCTGTTGTCATATCCATTTCCTCCTCTTAAAATTGTTCTAGTTTACATGTTTCCTTTAAGCTTAAATAAGCTGCAGACATATCTTTTTCTCCATAGCCCTGCTGAGCAATTTCACTATAAAGATCCACTAACTTTTCGCCGATTCGCAGCGATACGCCTGCTTCATCCGCCATTTCCTTAGCTAACTTCAAATCCTTTAATAGTAGATTTGTCGAAAAGCCTGGCTCATAATTATCATTTTTCATATATTCCAAATAATTACGTTCATAAATACGGCTTTGCCCATAACTATTGTTTAATACTTCATAGAGCGTGTCTGCCTGAATACCCATTTTTTCGCCAAGTACAATCGTTTCAGCGACTGCCTCTGTGTAAAAGCCAATCATTAAGTTATTGAGTAATTTAATTCGCGTTCCTATACTTGAAGATGTGCCCAAATGATAAATATTTTTACCGACTATTCTGAATATTTCGCTAGCACTTATATAATCATCTGTGTCACCACCAACCATAATAGTTAATGTCGCATTGATAGCCCCTATGACACCCCCACTGACAGGTGCTCCCAAATAACGTAATCCCGAAGCTATAGCTTCTGTATGTAACGTATCATTCAATTCGGGATTAACAGTACTAAAATCAATCAGTAGGCACCCTTTCTTTGCATGTTGTAAAATTCCTTGCTCTGACTGATAAACCCATTCTACAACCTGAGGGGTAGGCAAGCTTGTCATAATAACATCACATTGCTTCGCGATATCCAGAGCTGTCTCAAGGGCGAAACCACCTGCAGCTGTGAATTGTTCCATTGCTTTCGTATTCGTATCGAAACCATATACCTGATAATCTGCTTTTAATAAGTTAATAGCCATCGGTAAACCCATATTTCCTAAGCCAATAAAGCCTAATTTTTCCTTCATTGTGACCTCCCCATTCCTTGAAAATACAACAGAAAACTTGATGATCTACTAGCCAACTTTCATTTTTTAAAGTAACATTAATAACGAGATAATCTCATTGACTGCAGTCATTGACTTCGGTCATTTAAATCATAATCAATCGAAATCCATCTCGTCAATTAAAAAATTAATATTTTCAGAATATTTTTTTACAAAAGATATTTTACAATATTTTATATAGGAGGTATTAGCTGCTAATGGAAACGCTCACAAGCAGACAGAAAAAGGCATTAGAAACACGTGAAAAATTATTGAAAACTTCTTTAGCTTTATTTAACAAGCATGGTTATGAACATGTTTCTGTTGAACAAATTACGAAGGCATGTAATGTTTCAAAGGGGACATTTTATACACATTTTCCATCTAAATATGATGTTATTTTAGAAAAATTTAAGGAGCTTGATAATTTTTATCGTACAGTTGAAAAAAATATTGATTCCACATTACCAGCAAGTGAAAAAATACTATTAGTGTATCAAGAGCAAATGAACTATTTAACAAATATTGTGGGAAAGGATTTATTACGTACAGTGTATACGGCTGCTATGACAAACCAAGTAGAACAGGATCATTATTTAATCAATCCACAACGTAAGATTTTTCAGATAATGAACACATATATCGAGGAAGGTATTCAACAAGGAGAATTTAGACAAGATGTTTCTGCTACTACCATACAAACACTTATTCAGCGCTGTATGCGTGCCAATGTCTATGATTGGTTAATACATAGTGAAGACTTTGACCTAGCCTCTGAGATGGGGCAATTTACAGCAATTGTCTTAAACGGTCTTAAAAACGGCAAATAAAAAAGTAGCACTTCATCTATTTTGTGATGAAAGTGCTACCGTTTTCTAGCTTACAAAATATTGTTGTACAATTGTTTCAACTGGTAATGGTTTATTATACAAATAGCCTTGCCCTTTTTGACAACGATGGCGTTTGAGAAAATCGACTTGTATTGGTTCTTCAATTCCCTCAGCAATGACCTCTAATCCTAAATTATGAGACATCGAAATGATGGCTTTTATGATGGCTTCATTTTTATCATCCTTTGCTATATCTGCAATAAATGACTGATCAATTTTAATAATATCAATCGGATAACGCTTGAGATAACTTAATGAGGAATAGCCTGTCCCAAAATCATCCACAGACACATAAACACCTAATTGCTTCAGTTCTGTAAGAATCGAAAATGTTTCATGAACATTTGTCATAGAACTTTCAGTAATTTCTACTTCTAATAATTCAGGTGGTACACCATATGTCTTTAAAGCTGTTTTAATTTTTCGGGCAAAATTTTCTTTTCTAAACTGTTTTGGGGATATATTGACTGCAATCCGTACAGGACGATATCCCTTCGATTGCCATTCTTTTTGGTAACGGCATACCTCATCAATAATCCAATCACCGATTTCAATAATCAATCCTGAGGCTTCCGCAATAGGAATAAATTGTGCTGGTGAGACAAAACCAAATTTACGGTTATTCCATCGTAATAATGCTTCAAAGCTATCGATGCTATTATTTGCTAAATCCATTTGCGGTTGAAGATGGAGACTTAGCTCATTAAATTCAATTGCTCGACGTAAATGTGCCTCCATCAATGCTTCGTTTGGAAAAATGGCCGTCATATCTTCACGGTAGTAGCGGTAATGTGAACGACCATGTTCTTTAACAGAAAATAAAGCTTTATCTGCTTTCCGTACAAGTGTCTCGATATCTTTACCATCTGCTGGGCTAAGTGAAATCCCAATCGATACGCTAATAAAATATTCCTGTCCATCTATCATAAATGGCTGTTTTAATACGTCCATAATCAAGTTTGCAGTTCGTTCAATTTTTTGGATGGTTGCATCTTTTAGCACAAAAATAAACTCGTCACTATTATATCGATATAGCGAACACTTTGAGTAGCAAAGCTCCCGTAACCTATGACTAAACATACGCATCAAATCATCTCCCTTGCTCTCTCCAAGGGATTCATTAAACTTTTTAAAACGGTCAATGTCAACTAAAATAATTGCTGCTTGCTTATGCTCTTGCTTTTTATCATTTAAATGCTGTAGCCAATGCTCCTTAAAAGCTTTTCGATTCCAAATACCTGTTAATTCATCCATTAGTGCTAGGTAATAGAATGCTTCATGATCATTCATAAATGAATTAGCATCTTTAACAAATAGGTGGACACCCACAACTTCACCATTATAATAGGTTGGATGCGTTCTTAAATAAAAGGGCTCCTTACTTAGTAAATCACCTTTCAATAAGCATTTAGGCATGCCAAACGCTGAACCTTCGATTGTTTTGGTAAATAATAGTTTAAATTCATTGAGATATTTACTTTCTAGTAATGAAAAAATATCTAGTCCAATTAGACTGTTCTGCTCTCTCGATAGTGTAGCAGTAGCAGCAATATTTTGATGAATTATTCGACCTTGTAAATCTGTCGTTAACACTGGACTTATATGTTGTTCAATGAACTGTAAATAGGGATTTTCTTCAAATGATGTCGCTCGAAGAATAATGGCAACTATTGATTCAGAAAAGTGCTGAACATGAAGCACAAATGTTTTCTCTTGAAGACCGTTACCTAATTTTAGAGTATGCTGTTTATTGATTTCTTCAATTAGAAATCCCGACAATTGCAGCCAGCATTGCTTAGTAAAAAAGTTCTCAGCGTTTTTGGCTGTTATATCCTCCAACTCAATCATTGACGATAGCTTTTCATTAAATTCAACGACCTCAAACACTGTCTTATCAACTTGTCTCAAACAAATGATTGCATCAAATGGATTTAGTTGCATGAGCTGTTGATATTCTGCAAATGGCGCTACATTTTCTCTACATTTTTTCATTCTATCCCTCACTAAGTAGCGTGTTTGCTCTATTCTTCGTCTAGCGTAGGCTTTAATGCATCCTTCAAGAAAATTTCCTGGCTATTTAATGGATCTTCGCTACGATCAAACTCTTTATAATGATACTTACCATTAGAGTCTTGAATTCGGGCTTTGGCAGTATCCATTAATTGTGCATTCATTATGTCAATAATACGAGTTTTTGCTTCACTTGCATATACAGGGAATAAAATTTCTACACGTTTAATCATATTGCGTGTCATCATATCCGCAGAGGATAAATATACTTTATTTTCCCCATTATGATGGAACCAATAAATACGAGAGTGCTCAAGGAAACGACCAACAATACTTGTTACGGTAATGTTTTCACTAACACCTGGGATTCCTGGTCTAATACAGCATATACCACGAATAATAAGTTCGACCTTTACACCAGCAATTGATGCCTCATAAAGCTTCATCATTAAATCTTTGTCTGTCAATGAATTCATTTTTGCACGAATAAAACCATTTCCATATTTTTTATGACAGGCAATTTCCTCATCCATTAAACGAATAAATTCATCTCGTATATCAAATGGAGCAACGACTAAATGATTAAAGGTTGGCTTTTCTGTATAGCCACTTAAGTAGTTAAAGAAATTTGTCGCATCAATGCCAAACTCTTTATCTGTCGTTATTATGCCCATATCCGTATAGATTTTTGCAGTAGCATCATTATAATTTCCTGTACCCAAGTGGACAAAACGTTCAATTTTGCCGTTACGACGACTAACGACTAGCGTGATTTTTGAGTGTGTTTTTAAATTATTCATCCCATAAATCACAAGACAACCTGCTTGTTCTAATTGTTTTGCCCAGTGCACATTGTTTTCTTCATCGAAGCGAGCCTTTAGCTCCACTAATACCGTTACTTGTTTACCGTTTTCAGCGGCAAGCTTTAACGCTTGAATAATCGGTGAATTCCCACTTACTCGATATAATGTCTGTTTTATAGCCAGCACATTCGGGTTGACAGCGGCCTCAGAAATAAAATCAACAATAGGGGCAAAAGATTCATATGGATGATGGAAAAATATATCCTGTTGAAGTGCTTTTTCAAAAATATTTTCGTCAGACTGTAAATCTAAAGGTGGCTGTGGGATAAAGCTTTCATATTCTAAATGCTCACGACCTACTGAAATACCTTTCACAAAAGAGAACATAAACGTTAAATCCAAAGGACCATCAATATGGAATACATCAGATTCTTCTATTTCGAATTCATCTAGTAAGTATTGCAGCACTTCCTCGTTCATTTCTCCAACTCGAACTTCTAAACGGCTTCCTAGACCCCATTTTCGCTTTTTCAGCTCTTTTTCGATCTCCACAAGAAGATCTCGAGCCCCTTCTTCATGGATAGTTAAATCTGCATTTCTTGTTAAGCGGAAGGCTTGTGCTGATTTTACGCTATAGCCATAAAACAGCTTTTCAATATGCGCTACTATCACATCCTCCAATAAAACTACAACTGTCTTTCCTTCTTCGGACGGTACTTTTATATAGCGATCTAACACAGATGGAACCTGGACAATCGCCACTTTTTCACGACTTTCAAGATCTGACTCATCCTGCTCTAACAGCACTAGTAAATTCAAAGTTTTACCAAGTAAAGTTGGGAAAGGACGATAGGCATCCACTGCAACAGGTGTTAAAACAGGGAAGATAGTTTCTGCAAACATTTCATTGATAAATGATTTTTGCTTGCTATTTAAATCTTTCATATCCGCAATATGTACATTTTGTTGAGGTAGTAAATCATAGATTAAATGTCTATATACCTCAGTTTGTCGTCGCACTAATGCTTGTGTGCGTTCTGCTATTTTGGCCAACTGTTCCTTCGGCGTTAAGCCAGATTTGTTTTCAGGCTTATGAAAACCAGCACGTACCTGATCCTGTAAGCCTGCCACACGTACCATAAAAAATTCATCTAGATTGGAACTAAATATAGCTAAAAATTTTAAACGCTCGAGCAGAGGATTATTAATATCC
Organism: Lysinibacillus sp. OL1; assembly: GCF_004332175.1. NCBI lineage: Bacteria > Bacillati > Bacillota > Bacilli > Caryophanales > Bacillaceae > Lysinibacillus > Lysinibacillus sp. OL1. Next base: position 195,837 of record NZ_SJDS01000009.1, read on the forward strand.
TCTGCTTCCTCTAGCACTCGCTCATTAAAGGCAAGCCAGCTTAATTCACGATTATTATAATATTGAGGCTTTGCAATTTCCTCTAACAATAGATTGTAGTTTTCGGAAAATTCTTCCCCATGTAGCTCGTTTTTCGTTACTTCAGTTGTCATCCATTGTTCCACCCTTCTTCAATAAAATTGATCTTCATTGGGATTTTTAATGCACGTTCTAAATGCTTTCTATGTCGATTGGCTTGATACTTTTCAGCCGCGGCATTCTTTTTTACATAAATATTAAGCTGAACATGATCTTCTTCGGTGTGCATTTCAATAGCATGTACTATGTTGCGTTTTGAAACATTTAATGCATAGACAAATTTTAATAGCGCTCCGAAATCTCTTATTTTACGAAGTTCCTCCCGACTCATCCATGTAGCAAATGGAGCAGCAAATCGTTCGAAATAATCTTTATTTTTATAAGAGGCAAGAAGTGCTAGTTTTACTCGTTCTAAATGATTTAAACCATCAATAGATTGATTCGCAATTAAATAAAAAGTATGTTGGCTTGAAGAGCTTAATTCGATATACTCTCCTATATTAAAAACCTTCGCCGCTTTTGCCAATAAATGCAAATCATCTGGATGATATTGCAAATAGCCTAAATGACAACATTCACGATACAATTGGTCTGCTAAATGCATTAAATAATCTACTTCCATTTCACTCCGACCATACTGCCGTGCTAAGCTTCTAGCATTTCCTTCAAAGACATTATATTTATCAAATGCCTGCGTATCTGTTTGCAAAATCCGTTCAATAATGAGTCCCTCACGTAAACCTCGCTTTGTCAGTTGGAAAGTCTCACTACCAACTACCTCCATCAACACTCTAAATACCTCTAATGCGGGAACAATGATATCTGCACGGTCCGATGAGAGACCATCCAATTGTTTCAATTCCTGAAAGCTTAATTGCCCTAAAAATAAGCTTAAATCATCCAAATTTTCCTTTGTCATTTCATAACCATGAACGCTGGCAATAGGGTAATCATGCTTTTGCTGATGTATTTGAGCAATATTCCGCGCACTACCACCAATTGCGATAATAGGTAGCGCAACATTTTTTATCCAAGGGAGTGTTTGGAACTGCTCTTTGACAAAGGTAAGAAGCTCTTTTTTCTCACTACTATTGATAATGTCACCTTTTACAAAACGTTGCTTTAAAGAAACTGTCCCAAAAGGAAAACTATGTGATTGCTGAATTTCTTTATTTTCAAACAGCGTAATTTCGGTACTACCCCCACCGATATCGATCGTTACGGCCGATTTCGTACCCATGGAGTAGGCAACAGCAACGTAGCCAAAATAGGCTTCTTCCTCTTCTGATAAAAGCTCTATTTGGATACCAGTCCGTTCTTTCATTTCCTCTATAATTTTGTCTCGATTAGTGGCTTGTCGAATAGCCGCAGTCGCCGCAGCTTTTACATCTGTTACTTCAAAATCCTCAAGCATGGCTTTAAATGTTAATAAAGTTTCTGATAACACTTGAATACCTTCATCAGACATCTCTCCTGAGGGCTGTAAATATGTACGCAATCGTGCTACCGTTTTAATATTTCCAAGCTCACGAAGTCCCTCTTCATTAGCATATTGATATAATACTAATCGGATCGTATTGGAGCCGATATCAATAATAGCTGTTTTTAATTCATTCAAATAATCACATCCTTCAAGCATCTACCATTTATTTTGTTCATATTATTTGGACATATACAAAAAATCGGACCCTCTTAATTCAGGCATCCGACTTTACTTTCATTTATTTATACTTGCAGGATACCCATTATTAAAATTGAGAAGTATCAAGCCATGGTGATTACAGAATAAGTTGGTCAACACGTAAAATGAGCTCTGCAATTTCTGGCTTACTTATTTGATCCTCAGCCCCTACTTGATCACCTTTATGACGAAGGTCATCTGTAATTAGACTTGAAAAAATGATAACAGGAAGCTTTTGAAGATCGGGATGCTCTTTGATTTTTCGTGTTAAATGATGGCCATCCATTTGTGGCATTTCAATATCCGTTACCACCAATTGAATATGCTCAGCTATGTCACTACCACTCTTTGCAATTCCCTCTAAATATTCATAAGCATCGCGGCCATTTTCAAAGAATTCAACATTGTCATAACCAGCTTCACTCATTGTATCGAACAGTAATTTACGTAATAACGGTGAATCTTCTGCAATTAAAATTCGCTTTCCAGATCGCTCACGTTTACCGAGCTTTTTAACAGATTCCACACTAATTCCTGATGCAGGATTGATATCCACCATAATTCTTTCGAAATCTAGTAATAGAATCATTTGCTCATTCTGTTTAATCACTCCGATTACTTGCGATGTACCTCCCTGATACATATCTGAAGGCTTTTCAATTTGATTCCAAGAAATACGATGAATTTGTGTTACATTATCTACATGGAAAACGACACGTTGTTTATTAAATTCTGCTACAATATATTTTTGTTGTGGATTACGCTCAGCACCTTGAATCCCTAATACTCGTAGCATATCTACAACAGGTAATACCTCACCTCGTAATTGAATGATTCCTTCTACATGCGGGTGCGCGTGTGGGATAAACGTTACTGGGATCGGTTGAATAATTTCTTTTACTTTAATAACATTGATGCCGAATTTATTGTTTGCTACTTCAAATTCAACAATCTCTAGCTCATTTGTGCCACTTTCTAATAATATTCCTTTATGTTCCAATGCAACCCCGCTCCTTTCTCTACATCTGTTTATAATTCAATTGTATCATAGGCAATACATTTCTCCTACTTGCTATTTCCATTTTTATCATTAACTTTTAGATGTACCAATAGACCAACGACAGTCATAACGATCAACGTTGATAATGCTACACGACTAGCAATAGTACCATAATCCTTCATCCACAATGTAACCGTTCCATATATGGCTGGACCAATAATGGATGAAACTTTACCTGAAAAAGCAAACAACCCAAAAAATTGTCCACGTTTCTCATTCGGTGATAATTCAATAATATAGGTCCGAGATGTCACCCACATTGAGCCAAGTGATATACCAAATAGACTACCAGCAAGCCAGAACATCCATTGTGCTGAAGCAAAAACAGCGAATATCAAAGCAACAATCATAATAAGGGCAACAATTGTAATGGCACGTTTAGCGCCTATTGATTTCGTAATATACCCAAAGGCAAGTGACCCAATGATTGTTGAGACAGTAGAGACCAAATAAAGAACGATAAATTGGCCAGAACTAAAGCCAACAATTGTTGTCGCATAAACAGCCATCATAGCAATCGTTGTAGCAATGGCATCATTTAAAAAGAAATAAGCAATCATAAAGGTAAAGATTGCTTTATATTGCTTCATATCTTTAAATGTTTGAATGATTTCTTTATAACCATCTAAAAACTTTAAGGACTTCCGTTGTGACTTTGGGATCGGTGTATCTTTATTAATTAAGAATAATGGCAATGAAAAGAGTAAATACAGAATGGCTGTTGGAATAAACGCCCGATGAAAATCGCTGTTACCAACATACAAGTAAACAAGTAATCCAAAAAGTGTACCAAGATACCCAATTGCAACACCATACCCTGAAATGAGTGGCATCTCTTCTTTTGTTCCTAGATCGCCCATCATAGAATCATAAAATACTAAACTTGAATTAAAGAAAAATTTTGCTATGACAAAACTTGCAACTACCAAAAATAAACTAAGAGGCACACCAGAGTAATTGACAGTGGTTTGTACATTCGCAAATATTCCCATCATAAACGTAAACACAATAGATATGGAAGCAAACCATACAATAAATCTCTTTTTATAACCTGTGTTATCAATCCACACACCGAAAAGTGGTGAAAAGATAACGAGCAACAAGCTTGCAATGGCATTTGCATAAGATATAAAGGTGCTCGCAACTTGTTGCATGACTTCATTTGTTCCTAAAACCTCATCCATGTAAAAGGGAAAAAATATTGTATTTATATTTGAAGAAAAAATTGTATTCGCAAAATCATAAAATGCCCATGAAAGTATCGGTAATGATAAATAAATGGCTAATTGACTTCGATGTTGTACGTCTATAGCTGTACTCTTCTTCATAAAACCCTCCTCTCCATTCTCTATAATAAACAATTAATTTCTCTCTGAAATAAAAAATACCTTTTTTTAAAGAAAATTAATATTATTTACAATATAACAGTAAATTCACTGAAAAATAACTGCCAAATGGTCGATAATTGAACACTTGTTTTCTGTGTAAAATCAAAAAAGGTATTCAAGCCCCTCGCTTGAATACCTTTTTATCATTCTATATCTATTGTCACCCATTCAGAGGACCATTGCTCAATCGCTTTTAACACGGGTGCAATAGCATACCCCTTTTCCGTCAGTTCATACTCAATGACAACTGGTGTTGATGGAATTACTGTACGTAGCACTATTTGCTCAGTCTCTAACTCCTTTAAACGTTCTGTTAATACACGACTACTAATATTCAGCTGATTTTTAATAGTCGAATACCTTTGCGGACCATCTAGTAGCTGATAAATAAGTAGTGTATTCCAACGATGATTTAATATCATGAGTGCTTTTTCAAATCGTGGACAAATATTTTTTTGATCCAAATCACTTACCCCCTTTGTATATTAGTTCCTATTTAACAGTATATCACTTTTTTAAAAAGCCTGTTCTAAAAATACATTAAGTTACTTGACAAAAGTTGTTTTTAAAAATAAACTAAGTTACGAATTGTAAGCAAAAAAAGAAAAGGAGTTACTTTATTATGCAAAATATTGGTTCAACAATTTTACGTATCGTTCTAGGCGTTATTTTTGCAGTGCATGGTTTCCAAAAATTTCAAGGTGGTATTAGCTATACAGCTGACTTCTTTGAAAGCCTAGGTATACCAGGATTTATGGCGTATATCGTGGCAATTATTGAATTAGTAGGTGGAATTGCAATTATTTTAGGTTTAGCAACAAGAATATTTGGTGCTTTATTAACCATTACAATGATTGTGGCGATCTTTACAGCAAAACTTAGCATCGGCTTTATCGGGGCAGATGGATTGGCTGGTTATGAATTAGATTTAGCTTTAGGTGCAATAGCTCTTTACTTTGCTCTCGCAGGCGCATCAAACTTCTCACTGGATTCTCAACTTTTCGGGAAAGAGTAGAACAAAAAAACCTGAAGGTCTTCCATTTAAGGAGTCTTCAGGTTTCCTATTCATATTCGCATCGAGAATTATTTATAATACTTTAAGAGTGCTTGTGTACCATTATCACCATAGCCTGCTGCGATTAATTTCTCATACATTTCATAGGCTAATGCAAGTCCTGGTAATGTGATGCCCATTTTGTTTGACTCATCTAAAGCTATTTTCATATCCTTTACAAAATGTTTAATATAAAAGCCTGGTGCAAAATCTTCTTTTATCATACGTGGGGCTAAATTGCTTAAAGACCATGAACCTGCTGCACCTGAAGAGATCGATTGTAATACGGTCGGTAAATCTAATCCTGCCTTTAGTCCATAAGCTAGTGATTCACACACGCCAATCATACCAGAGGCAATGACAATTTGATTGCACATCTTTGCATGCTGCCCAGCTCCTGCTTCACCCTGATAAATTATATTTTCACCAAATTGCTTCATAATGGGCAATACCTTGTCGTATGTGTCCTGATCGCCACCCATCATGATAGACAAAGTGCCATTTTGTGCACCAATATCCCCACCTGAAACAGGGGCGTCTAAAGCCTCTACACCAATGGATTGAGCATGCATATAAATTTTCTTTGCTAAAGATGGCTCTGAAGTCGTCATATCAATGACAATGTTGCCTTGTTCTGCTGTTTGGAAGAGGCCATTTCCCCCAAAATATACTTCCTCTACATCTGAAGGATAACCAACCATTGTAAAGGCAATTTCATGATTTTTAAATGCTTCAGCAGGTGAGCTTGCCCATGAAGCCCCTAGAGCAACAAGAGGCTCTGCTTTTTCTTGCGTACGAGTATAGACGGTTACTTCATGACCATTTTTTAATAAATGCTTAATAATACTAGCACCCATTACTCCAGTTCCAATAAATGCAATACGTTTCTTTGTCATATGTACATGCTCCTTTGTTTTAGAATGTGTGTACTCTCCGTGGGAGTCCAACTCTCTATCTTTTCAGTTTAGGTGAATGAATGGAATAATTCAAACTCTTCCCACAACTTGTACTAAAATTTATATGTAGGGCATATATACCGAATAAGCAAAAAAAGAGAGCAAGTGATTGGGGGATCACTGCTCTAAAGGGGGAAATGAGAATGTTGCTGTGTTCATAGTAAGTTATTCCCCATTGAAATGCATTTTAAACATATATGTTAAAATGTTTTTTACTCTGAATACTGGAACAATCTTTTTTAGTTTTCTTGGTCTTTTTCTTCTTCAAATGCCATCTGTCTATAATAAGTATTCATTAACTGATCTAATCTGCGACTCAGTTGAATGGTTTTTGCATTTTGTAACCCGTTTTCTACACCTGAGCGAATCATCATCTCACGAGTTTGTTCCATTTGTTTCAAGAGTAGATTGACCATTCATACAACCCTCCACACACAAATAATCATACCATTATTATACATTTATATTTCATTTCTTACAGCATTAACTTACGACAATGTTCGACAAATTAACTTCTAGGTGTTTCAGTATAAGTATAGATAATTCGCCCATTTTGCTTGGCCTCACCTCTGAAATGTTTAAATAATGGGTGTTTTACAAGAATTTCACGAAATTCGTAAAATTCTTCCTTTTGAATTTCAATACTTTCCCTTTCCCCATTTTGTAATTGTTTAAGCATATTTTCGTATTTTTCCATGAACTTTATTCCTCTCTTTGCCTCATTTGTGTAATAAATTATGAATTATTTAAAAAAAGCTTTACGTTTACCAATTTTTCATGCAAACTGTATATTATTAGTCGATGAAGGAGCTGACTGTCTGTGAAAATAGCTGAAGTTGGAAATATTATCGAGTTTAAAAATGGTCTCCAAGGTATTGTAGAAAAGGTAAATGAAAATTCGGTGATCGTTAATTTAACATATATGGAGAATTTTGATTCCCTTGAAATTGAAGAAAAAACGGTCGTCAATCATAAACGATATAAAATTTTATATACTAATGAAGCTTAATAGTCTGAATAGTCCCTATTTGTCTTAATAGATGATAAGGGACTATTTTTTTGATAAGATTAAGGTATGGAGGTCGAATATGCTAACAAATTCGAAACAAACAATACTATTTCTCCTTTCTTTATTATTCGTTTATGGCATGCTTGCTTTTACCTTTGCTAACCAAGCTGTATTTTGGTACATGTATGCATTCACTTTACTAGTATGTATTGCCATTGCCATTTTAGCTGGCTCCATTGAAGATCAATTACCTACATGGCAATTTTTACTCTTCGGTATTGGATACGGTACCATCACATATGGTATTATTCGCTTTGGTTACTGGCTCGCTCCATATATTAATAATAACTTAGTACAATCCGTTCAAAAATTTTTAGCAAGCTACGGACCACAAAATATTTGGCACTATGTTTTACTCGTATTTATCGTCGCCATAGGTGAAGAATTATTTTGGCGTGGTTATATCCAACAACAGTTAAAACGTTTTATGCGTCCTCCGCTGGCTGTCATAGTTACCGCAGTATTATGTGCTGTATCAATTGCCCTTAGCGGATTTATGCTTGGTGTCATTGCTGCATTGGTAACAAGCATTGTTTGGGGCTTCTTATATGAATGGCGTAAAAGTATGCCACTTGTTATTGTAGCTCATGTCGTTTTTGTACTATTATTATTTTTAGTGTTGCCTTTAACATCATAACATTAATATTTGGAAACATTTTATCTTTACTAACGTTTAATTTAGAAAAGGAGGGTTTTTTATGCAAAAAAAATTAATTTCTATTCTTGCATTATTACTAACAGCCGTATTAGTTGTAGGTTGTAATACATCTGATAAAACAGGGGATTCAGATGCTCAACAAAATGAGCCATCAAATACTGCTGCCGATCAAAAACCATCTGGAGATGATACAGCAGGTGAATCAAACGAGGAAGAAGAAGAGACACCTGCATCCAATGAAACAAATACAGAGGATGCTTCTAAACAGCCTCAACAAGATGTAAAATACGTCCAAAATGGTGTAGATAAAACAGAAAAGGCAACTGAATCAGCAAGTGTTGATCAAAGCTATAAACTACAACAGCTTCCTGGATTTACACTGACACAAGAAGAGCCTGGTAAAGACATGTTAGTGTCCAATGATGATGACGAAGTGTTTATGCGTATTGAAACAATTGAAGCTTCACAATCAAGCTTTGAAGAAGTAAAAACAACTATGCAAGATTATATGAACGCAGTAGGTGAAACAGTAGCTCTAACTGCTGAGGAATTAGCAGCATTCAAAGATGTTCAAAATATCGAGGGTTATGTTGTGGACTTCGACACTGAGAAAGTAATTGGAGTCGTCCTTGAGAAAGATGGTCTCATTACAAAATTAACTATTCATGATAATGATGAACAGGATTTAACAGATGCTATGCTTAATATGGCAGCGACTATATCTAAAAAATAATAAAATGCTAAGGACGATAGACAAAGTCTATCGTCCTTCTATTTGATCATAAAAAAGTTGTCTCAAATCAATGAGACAACTTTTTTAATAAGATAGGTCCTTTATAGAAAGACCAATTTTCTTCAATAACGTAATCGCTTGTTCTTTTTCTTCTGGGGATAGTACACTCATTAATTCATGCAAATGCTGTTCATGTTTTGGGAACAGCTCTCCCATAAAAGCTTCACCTTCAGGGGTGATTTCTGCATACGTAACACGACGATCAGCAGGACAAGATACTCTTAATAAGTAACCTCTCTTCTCCAGCTTATCGATGACATACGTAATAGACCCACTGGCTAACAAAATTTTATTGCCAATTTGCTGTAATGGCTGTCTTCCTTTATGATAGAGAAGTTCTAGAACAGCAAATTCAGTTGGGTTTAAACCATTATCCTGAAATAATTGATGTGTTGTTTCATTAATTGCTTTTAGTGCACGTGATAATACAATATATAATTTTAAAGATTGTTTTAGATCTTCTGACGGCATATTCTTTTCCTCTCACTTCGCTCTTTATACATGACATTATAGCGACATTAGAAAAGCATTGTCAAAAGCAATATATGATTTAGAAGGTTTTGTTGTCCATTATGGAACCATTTTTACTTTCTTTATGTTACTAAATAAGCAGAATCCTTTGTGGATACTTCCATTGTATCCATCTGATTAAATGTGTAAATTGGAAACTGCAGATGGAAGCATGTCCCCTTCTGTAGTTCACTACTAACGCCAATTACACCTTCATGTTCTTCAATTACCTTTTTCACGAAAGCAAGGCCCAGTCCTGTCCCTGTTGATTTTGTCGTGTAAAAAGGCTGGAATAGGTTTTGAAGTGTCGTGCTGTCCATACCAACACCTTCATCTTTTATCATCAGTTCGACAATCGCACAGTCATTTGTTGCCATTTCGACGGTAATCGTACCACCATTATTCATGGATTCCATTGCATTTTTAATTAAATTCATCAGCACTTGCTTTAGTCGATTCTCGTTGCCACCAATATAGACTTGAGTAGAGGTTGAAATATACTGAATCATAATATTTTTCATGAGTGCATCTGGTAGCATAAACTCAATGACTTGCTTTACAATATGATCCAGTTCTAATAATTCCACTTTCATCGTTGTTGGCTTAGATAATACTAATAATTCGGATAAAATTTGCTCCATCCGTTGAAGCTCACTGTCAATAACAGAGAGATACATGCGTGATTCATCATCAGCATTTAACTTTAGTAATTCAGTAAAACCCTTTAAAGAGGTTAATGGGTTACGTATTTCATGTGCAATGCTCGCAGCCATCTGTCCAACCACGTTTAATGCTTGCTGATGCTCAACTTTATGCTGAAGTTGCTTTTTCTCTGTTTCATCATTAATTACAGTGACAATAATATTATTGTATTCGTCAAAAATACTTGAAATTTCATAATAGCAAGTTCTGCTCACTTGTGTTTCATCGACTACATGAATGCTTGCATGTTTTTCACCCATTAACTTAGAAAGGTAGGATGTAATTTGCCCTTTTTTTAATGTAAATGAATCAAATATATGCTGATGTGCTTTATGAAGGAGCTGTGAATTTTCAACTTTCAGAAACATTTCGGCATATTTATTAAGCCCAAGAATAATACCGCTAGCGTCACTAACAATAACAGCATAAGGTAAGTAATCGTAGGCATTAAAAGATTGCGCTCTTTCATGTGCTTGGCTAACATATAATTTATGGGCAACATCATCATTTAATGTTGAAATTTGCGCAACAATTTCCTCTGTATTGGGATCGTAAAAACATTTGAAAGATAACATTTCGTATTCATTTCCAACTGTGCGAATATTGAAAATTTCCTCTGAACGTAAATCATTCTGTAACTGTTTGACGAACTTAGTCCATTTAAAATTAGATGGCTCGTCCATAGCTAAATAGCCAATATAGGTTAAATTAAGATTGAAAAGTTTGATAGCAGCCTCATTGACGTTCAAAATTTTCCCTGCTTTATTGAGTATAAGTGTTGGTGACGAAGTACTTTTCATAAGATTTCCAAAACATTGATTAATATCATTTTGCTTCAACTTTCTCACCGAACCTTTCAAAAGAGTAAAAAACCTCTAAAATCGAATTTTGAGCCTTTACTATACTTTATGACAGCACGATTCTATTATTACAAAATTTAGTAAATTTAAGTATTTTAAATTATTTCACGAACCGTTCACAAAATAAATAGGTAAAAAGAATTATATTGTATGTCAGATACTTGACTGATACAATAGGATGTTGAAAGGAAGATTATCGCATGAATACTATTTTAACTACTTTGAATGCAAAGTATATTCACACAAATTTAGCATTGCGTTATTTAAAAGGTGCAGCTTTACCGGAGTTTAATCCAATTATAGCAGAGTATACTATTAAAGACCCTGCTTTTAATATTGTATCAGATTTATTCCAAAAAAAACCTGATATTGTTGGATTTAGTTGCTATATCTGGAACATCGAAGAAACCATACACGTTATCAAGATGTTAAAAACTGTCTGTCCAAATGTTAAAATTCTGCTCGGGGGGCCTGAGGTATCTTATGATTGCCACCATTGGTTACGTCGAATACCTGAGGTAGACTTCATTGTAATGGGTGAAGGTGAAACCTCATTTAAACAATTACTGCGCTACTTCCATGGTGAAATATTGTTAGAAGATGTTCCTGGTATTTGTTATTTAGAGGACGAGAAAGTTAAGATTCACGCTATGCCTCCTAAAATTGATTTACGCGAATTACCAAGTCCTTTTCGTTTTGAGGAGGATCTTCCCTATCTAGGAAAGCGAATTCAATATATTGAAACGAGCCGAGGCTGCCCATTTAGCTGCCAATTCTGTTTATCTTCTATTGAAGTTGGCGTCCGATACTTTAACCGTGAAAAAATAAAAGAGGATATTCGTTTCTTAATGGATAATGGGGCTCGTACAATTAAATTTGTGGATCGCACCTTCAACATCAGTCGTAGCTATGCAATGGAAATGTTCCAATTTTTAATCGATGAACACAAACCAGGTGTTGTATTCCAGTTTGAAATCACGGCTGATATAATGCGCCCTGAAGTCATCCAATTCTTAAATGATAATGCACCAAAAGGTTTGTTCCGATTCGAAATAGGTGTTCAATCTACGAACGATTTAACAAATACCCTTGTAAAACGCCGTCAAAACTTTGAAAAACTAAAGCGAACAGTAACTATGGTAAAAGATGGCGGAAAAATAGATCAACATTTAGATTTAATTGCTGGTTTACCAGAGGAAGATTACGCTAGTTTTCGTCAAACATTTAATGACGTTTTTGCAATGCGGCCAGAGGAATTACAGCTTGGATTTTTGAAACTTTTACGCGGCACTGGACTTCGATTAGAAGCCGAAAAGTTTGGCTATACCTATGTGGATCTATCTCCTTACGAAATCTTCTCAAATAATGTTCTAACATTTGATGATATCGTTCGCATTAAACATGCAGAGGATGTTCTTGAAAAGTATTGGAATGATCACCGTATGGATCATACGATTGAATACTTGGTTACAGAGGTCTTTGATACACCATTTGATTTCTTCCAAAACTTCGGAACATATTGGGAAACAAAAGGTTGGTCTCGTATTGGCCATCAGCTAGAGGATTTATTCCGTCGTTTATTAATGTTTTTAGAAACGATTGATGATGTGAATTTAAACATTGTCCAGAGTTTAATGCAACTTGATTATTTAATGGCTCAGCAGTTCCAACCACGGAAGCTATGGTGGAATGAGCGTCCTACAGAAGAGCAACAAAAAGCCCTTTATCACGCTTTACGAGAAGATCCAGCTATCGCAGGCGAGGAATTTGCTAACTTTAAGTTAACAGAAAAAGAATTGTTTAAGCATACCTTGATTATCCCTCATGCTCTTGACTACCAAGAGTTCGCAAATGGCAAAATTGTACAAAAAAATGGCTATCTGTTAACCTATTTCCGACATGGTCAAGCACCTTACTTTGCAACAATCTACTCAAACTAATAAGAAACGCTAGTCCTGTTATAACTATCAGGACTAGCTTTTTTTATTACTTAAACGATTCTTAAATCCTCATAGTAACAGTAACTACTACTAAATTTATTCCTTCTGCGCTTCATTCTTTTGGTTAGTTAAGTACTCATAGCCTTTCTTACAAATCTAGGTCAAATTCCTTAAACAAAGATTGATAAAACTTTGTAAAAAATGCCCAAAAAACAATCTATCCAATCAGGAAATAAAAGTTTAAATTTTTTGAATATTTTATGACAAGATATTAATTTTTACTTTTATATGAGGTTTACGATGGAATTATTCCTTACTTAATGCCTCACATACTTTAAAAATTTAACCAATAATTACTCGTTTATTAGCGTGGGATTTGTATGTGCTTTTAGCTGCATTTGAGTTTTCTATATTAACCTATCTACTAATCTTTAATTCTTTAATAATCAGATGTGAATTTAGTATAGGGGGCAAATCAGGGGGCGTAGTACAGAGTATATACACTTGTAATGACATTATTCGACAGATTCCCTCTTAATTATCTATATATAATAGAAGAAAGTCATTTACTATACTGACAACACCTTCCATTATTGATACAATTTAATGGTATAAAATACACACATTTCAAAGGAGACAACCATACAAATGAAGAAGTTTTTAAAATTCGGATGCGGAAGTGTTATTGCATTAATTGTACTAGGTATTATTATTGGTGCTCTTAGTGATAGCGAAGAACCTAAAAAAGAGAATGATAAAGTCGAGACTGTTGCAAACAATAGTGATGCTACAAAAGATACTAAAAATGAAACAAATGAAAAAGAAAAAGAAACAAATAATAAGGATGTAGAAATCTACAAAAATGAAATTGTTGGCCATTTAGATGCTTTTCAAGATGAGTATGATAAGCATTGGACTAACAATTGGGTAACGACATTTGAAGGCGTGAGTAACGGCACTGTTGATAGATACAAAGCTTTTGAAACATTAAATAGTCTAGAAAAATATTACACAGGGTTAGGTAATAAAATCCGCAATACTGAACTGCCAGAATTATCTAAAGAAAATCAAAAATTACTCAAAAACTACTTATCAGATTTACAAAGCGCTATTTTAACTCGTAGTCGTGCGGCCTCAGAGGCAGCTGATATGTTTGATAAAGGTGAGTTTAAACCATCAGAAATGGAGAAAATCCAATCTACTGTAGTTTATGCGGACCAAGAAGTTGTATCTGCATTAGTCGAACGTACAACTTTAGAACAGAAACTCGGTTTGATTAAATAAAGTTATTTTAAATAAAAGGAAGTCACTCATTTTTTTGAGTAACTTCCTTTTATTTCATGATTTTTGCACTGTCAACCTTTCTTCTTCATTTTCACCAGTTATAATGTTTCTTAATTTTATTAATTGGTTAATTACTACATCTAAACTCTCTACTTTATTAAAGCCAAGCGTAACAGGTGCATCATTTAAACTTAGCATCTCACCCTTTTCTAATTCTGTGCCAATGGGTACAGGGTCAATCCTGGTAAATTGAACGGCCCCTGTTTTTAGCTTTTTATTTCCAACTATACGAACACCTACATCTCCATTTCCAAATAAAATTTGAACAGAGCTAGTTTTTAGAATTGGCATTATCATTTATCTCCTTTAAGTAAGTAAATATCAACTCTTCCGTATGAGTTTTCAGTGCTTGGTTGGCATACTGATGCACTTCATCTTCTCCAGCTGTTTTTATTGTTACCTCGCTAAAATGCTCGCTTATTTTCACCCATCTTACTACCTCAATCTTTTGTTTAGCTAAAAAACGCTTTTTGTTGTAATAATCGTTTCGTATATCCTTTAAAAGTGAATCTACAATATTGATGTAGACTTTGCCCATTTTCAGATTTGTTAAGCTGTCATAATCACGCTGCAATGATTTGACCGCCATGTCTAGTTTTATAAATTCGTAAAGTACTTGGCGATCTTCTCTTTTTATCATCGCCGTCTACTATGGAAGCTTTTTGAATGTTATCGAATGTAACGCGTTTTATTGAAAAATCAGTGTCTAACAACAACTCTTTTTTATAAACGTCAGTACCAGTGACTGTGCCTACCTCATCATGCAATTTATTTTGGTCCCACAATGTCAATCTCACAAGCTTTTGCATCCTACAAGCACGCTGGATGGTTTGTTCTATTTCTTCAAGTTCCCACTCCGTTAATTCTCGCTTTTTATCGTAAAATTGTTCCTCTTTCCACTTCTTAATCTCTACAAGATGCTCTGGAAGCATCATTGCTGTCCATTTTTTGTTGTTATCAAGACATATTTTTGTATTTCCCACTATTTAGTACACCTCATTCTTTGTTTATATATAGTTAGAGATAATGTA
>NZ_SJDS01000089.1:0-273 GCF_004332175.1 Lysinibacillus sp. OL1
TGAACACCGAGCTCGTCGCGGCTCGGCACGACGACGAGATCCGTGCCATCGTGCTCACCGGCGCCGGCGGGATCTTCTGCGCCGGAGCCGACATCACCAATTTCGACGCCATTCGCGACCAGTCGCTGCTCGGCGATCGAGCCGCGCTGGGCGGCACCATCTGGGCCGACCTGGGCCGATTCCCGAAGCCGGTCCTCGCTGCGGTCGAGGGCCTCGCACTCGGCGGCGGCTGCGAGTTGGCGCTTGCCTGCGACATCGTCATCGCCGGCGAAT
>NZ_SJDS01000090.1:0-273 GCF_004332175.1 Lysinibacillus sp. OL1
GATCCAACGTCGAATCCGTGCGACGGTCCGGCGTCAACACGCGTCGTGTGCTCATGATGACGCTCGTCTTCACCGGCCTGGCTGCCGGCATCGCGGGACTGCTGATCGCGGCTCGACTGGGCTCGGGTTCGGCCAACTCCGCAACGGGAGTCGAGCTCACCGTGATCACCGCGGTGGTTCTCGGTGGCACCAATCTCTTCGGCGGTCGCGGCACCGTGATCGGTACCGTCATCGGCGCCGTCCTGACCGGAATCATCGCCAACGGATTGACCC
>NZ_SJDS01000091.1:0-272 GCF_004332175.1 Lysinibacillus sp. OL1
TATCGTAATTCTCGCCGGCCGGTGCCATCACCGTGTTCCAGCCATAGCCAGCGCCCGGCGTATCGTGGACAATCAGCGCGCCGACCGCGCCACGCCGCGCAGCCTCCTCGTATTTGTACGTCCAGCGGCCATAATAGGTCATCCGCCGGTCGCCGAACTTGCCCTTCGCATCGTCGCCGGCGACCGCTTCGAAATCGGGGTCGTTGACGAGGAACACCGCGACCTTGCCCTTGAGATCGAGCCCCTTGAAGTCGTCCCAGCCGCGCTCGGGC
>NZ_SJDS01000092.1:0-271 GCF_004332175.1 Lysinibacillus sp. OL1
CCTCCAGGAGGGGTCGATCGTTAGATTTTTTTCTTCGAAATGTCGGAGTGAGGGCGGGTTACCGGCTCATGCTGCGCGTCCGATCTGCAGATTGAGCCAGTCCGAGATCCACTGGATCGCGTTGCGGCCAGCGTTGTCGACGACGAGAGAGTTGTAGTTCTGGTGTGCCCCGGAGGCGAAGAAGGACGCTGCGTCGAGCCCCTCCCCTATCAAGGAGGCAAGGGCGTTGGCTCCTTGTGCACTGGCCATGGCGGTCAACGAATTAGCCAGT
>NZ_SJDS01000093.1:0-271 GCF_004332175.1 Lysinibacillus sp. OL1
CCCGCCCGGGGATCGCCTCGAGAAGTGTGCGTGTGTACTCGTTTCGGGGATTGTCGAAAATCTCGGTGGTAGTGCCGATTTCGAGCAATCGCCCGGCCTGCATGACGCCGACGACGTCGCTGATCTGGCGAACAACCGCAAGATCGTGGGAGATGAAGAGATAGGTCAGGCCCAGTTCGCGCTGCAACTCGTCGAGTAGCGCCAGAATCTGCGCTTGCACCGAGACGTCGAGAGCGGACACAGGTTCGTCGAGAACGCGCAGGTCCGGCTT
>NZ_SJDS01000094.1:0-271 GCF_004332175.1 Lysinibacillus sp. OL1
CTCGTCGTGCTCGAGCTGGCCGCAGGGTCGAATCAGGGGAGGGGAGGGGTGCGCTGTCGATCGGAAGCTTCCGATACCGGGTTGGTCCGATGCGGACCGGTCAGTCGTGAGGCGCCGTGTCTGATGGGGGAGTGATCAGGAAGAGGCCGACAACACCGCCAACACCTATTGCCAGGATCACGATGGACCACACAGCCGGAATGATCAGCAACAGCACAACACCGATCAGAGCGATGAGCCCGAAAGACAAGTAGCCAATCCCGACGATCTG
>NZ_SJDS01000095.1:0-271 GCF_004332175.1 Lysinibacillus sp. OL1
GAAGACGTAGTCCTCGAGGACTGGCACGGCGCCGGCATTCTCCAGCGCGCCGGCATTGAATTCGGGGACGAAGAGCTGGTCGTACTTGCCGAAAGCATAGGGAACACCGAAGTTGCGGTGATAGAAGTCGAATCCCTGCTTGGTCTCGGTGAACAGTCGCTCCTCGTCCATGAACTCCGCCAGCGAAGCGCGGCAGAAGATTCCGAGCGGGATGTCGCCGTGCTCGTCGGAGTAGTTGTCGGTCCACTGCGCGTAGGGACCGGCGATGAGC
>NZ_SJDS01000096.1:0-270 GCF_004332175.1 Lysinibacillus sp. OL1
CGGCACCACCGCAGGCAACTACGAGGCCGCAGCCGCCCCCGTCACCGCTGAGGCTTCCGTCGAGTCGGCTCCGGCAGCAAGCACCGGAAGCGGCAACTACGTGGTCAAGGCAGGCGACACCCTGTCGAAGATCGCTGCTGCACACGGCATCTCGCTCGAGAACCTCGCCAGCCAGGTTCCGAACATCAACCTGATCTTCCCGGGACAGTCCCTCTCGGTCTAGTCTCGTGGCCGTTTAGGTACTCAATGCGTCGAAATTGTCCGGAGCTG
>NZ_SJDS01000097.1:0-270 GCF_004332175.1 Lysinibacillus sp. OL1
GCAGTCGTATTGTGTTTCGTACTAGGACTTCTCGTCGGGCTTCCCTCCTTGCGGATCAAAGGGCTGTATCTGGCTCTCGTTACCCTCGCCGTCGCTGTGGCGTTTCCCGAAGTGATCCGCAAGACCGGGGATCTCACCGGTGGCGCGGCCGGCATGGTCGTTCGTGCGAATCTTCTGGTCCCGCCGAAATGGACGGGTTTGACCCGCGCGGCCACCTATCTCTGGATCTTCTGGGTTTCGGTAGTGACGCTGGCAGTGGTAATGCTCCTG
>NZ_SJDS01000098.1:0-270 GCF_004332175.1 Lysinibacillus sp. OL1
AACCCGGCACCGGCCGCGGCGATCTCGGCTCGATAGCCTCCACCACGGATCTCGAACCCTCCCCTACCCGTGCTGTGCGGCGCAGTCATACGTTCCAGTTTCCACCACGCGCGACCGGTTAACCAGGACGTCAGACGGCGCGTCCCACCTTGTAGCGAACGAATGCCGGAAATGCGAGGGCAGAAAGGACAACACCGACAATCACCAGGAAGCCGCCGCCCGCTGCCGCGACACCGGTCCCGAACAGGAAGGCCGCACCGCCGTGCAGCA